>LFSO01000035.1:8473-14696 GCA_001512765.1 Clostridiales bacterium DTU053 | reverse complement strand
GCCGGTTACGAAGGGAACATTCATAAGTGAACGATCCTCGGGAACTACTGTAGCCTTAAAGAGGCTTGAGGAATCGAGATAATCGTAAAGGAGCTTTGCCTTCTTGATGTTTCTCTCTCTTGCTGCCTCGAGTCCGCCTGTAGCTTTAAGATGCTCGAGAACCAGCTTGCAGATATATATGGAGTAGCAGGGCGGTGTGTTGTAGAGGGAGTCGTTCTCCGCCATGATTGTGTAGTTGAGCATTGTGGGAGTGATGTCCCTTGCCTTGCCGAGCATATCCTCTCTGATGATGCAGAGAGTCAGGCCTGCGGGGCCGATGTTTTTCTGCGCGCCTGCATAGAGCATTGCGAACTTGGTTACATCAAGAGGCTCGGACATAATGCAGGATGAAATGTCGGCGATAAGCGGAATGTCGCCCACATCGGGAATTTCGTGGTACTTAGTTCCGTAGATGGTGTTGTTTAAGCAGATATGAACATAGTCTGCCTCTTTGTCAAAGTCTTCTCTCTTGGTCTTGGGGATATATGAGAAGGTTTTGTCCTTGGAGGATGCAACTATTCTTGCCTGGCCGTATTTTGCGGCCTCCTGGTAGGCCTTGTTTGCCCACTGACCTGTGATTATAAAGTCGGCTTTGCCTGAACCGTTCATAAAGTTAAGAGGAATGGCGGCAAACTGGGTAGATGCACCGCCCTGAAGGAAAAGAACCTTGTAATTGTCGGGAACATTCAAAAGTTCTCTTACAAGCTCTTCGGCCTCTTTAATGATTGATTCAAAAACCTTTGACCTGTGGGACATTTCCATGACGGACTGTCCGCTGCCTTTATAATCAAGCATTTCGTCGGCTGCACGCTGTAATACCTCAACAGGCAGCATTGAGGGACCTGCAGAAAAATTATAAACTCTTGGCATACCTTTTGCCTCCAAAATAAAAATAAAAGATTGTTATAAATATATCAATTTTCCACATCAAAGTCAAGTAAAGACACTATATTCTTTGGGCAAAAACAGATATTCGTATAATCTTATAAAATCAGTAATTTATTAGCGATAAAATTTGCTAAAATAGCAAAATTTGCAGGTTAAATCCTTGCTACTCCGGTCTCTATGGCGGCTTTTGAAACCGCCTTTGCCACTGCGGGAGCTACCCTTTCGTCAAATGCCTTGGGGATGATATAGTCGTGGCTAAGCTCCTCGTCGGAAACAAGGCTCGCAATAGCCATAGCGGCGGCTAATTTCATCTCCTCGTTTATATCCCTTGCCTTGACATCAAAGGCTCCTCTGAACACGCCGGGGAATGCGAGGACATTGTTAATCTGGTTCGGGAAATCGCTCCTGCCCGTGCCCACAACAAGGGCGCCGGCCTCTTTGGCAAGGTCGGGCATGATTTCGGGAAGGGGGTTTGCCATGGCGAAAACTATTGCGTCCTTTGCCATGGTTTTTACCATTTCGGGCGTTAGGACATTGGGGGCGGAAACGCCGATGAACACATCCGCGCCCTTTATGGCGTCGGCGAGAGTGCCCTTTAAGTTCTGCGGATTAGTCCAGCTTGCAAGATCTTTATGGGCATCGCTTAGACTGTCGTCTCCCCTTGAAATAATGCCCTTTCTGCCGCACATTATTATATTTTCGATGCCGAGGGATTTAAAAAGCTTTGCAATGGCGACGCCCGCCGCTCCCGCGCCGGAGAATACAACTGTGAGGTCTTCCAGCTTTTTATCGGTAAGCTTTAAAGCGTTTAACAGCGCCGCTACGGTTACGATTGCGGTGCCGTGCTGGTCGTCGTGGAAAATCGGAATGTCGGTGCATTCTTTAAGTTTTCGCTCTATTTCAAAGCATCTGGGGGCGGCGATATCCTCAAGGTTTATGCCGCCGAAGCTGCCGCTGAGAAGGGCTATGGTCTTTACAATTTCGTCCACATCCTTGGAGCGGATGCAAAGAGGGATGGCGTCAACGCCGCCGAATTCCTTAAAGAGAACGCATTTGCCCTCCATAACGGGCATGCCCGCCTCGGGACCGATGTCGCCAAGACCCAAAACCGCGGTGCCGTCGGTTACAACCGCGACTGTGTTCCAGCGTCTTGTAAGATCAAAGGATTTTTCGGGATGTTCCTTAATTTCAAGGCATGCGGCCGCGACGCCGGGGGTGTACGCAAGGGACAAATCCTCCCTTGACTTTACGGGAGCTCGGGATACAATCTCAATCTTGCCCCTGAGCTTTTCGTGGAGTTTAAGTGATTCTTTAAGATAGTCCATCTATTTTTCAATCCTTATTATAATCTCTTTACTCATCTATTTCGGGGGCTGCCCATCTCATGGACCTTTCGACTGCTCTCTTCCAGCCTGCATAGAGCTTTTCTCGCTCTCTGTCGTCCATTGAGGGCTCGAAAATCCTATCCGACTTGCGGATATCTCTAATCTCGTCCATGTCCTTCCAGAAGCCTACAGCGAGTCCTGCGAGGTATGCGGCTCCCAGGGCGGTGGTTTCTACAACCTTGGGACGGTTGACCCTGATGTTCGCGATATTTGCCTGAATCTGCATCATTATATCGCTGACGCTTGCGCCGCCGTCAACCCTCAGCTCATTGACCGAAATGCCTGTGTCGGCGTTCATGGCCTCGAGAAGGTCCTTGAGCTGGAATACTATGCTCTCAAGAACGGCTCTGCATACATGGGCTCTGTTGACTCCTCTTGTAAGTCCCACAATGCAGCCTCTTGCGTACATATCCCAATAGGGAGCGCCGAGACCCGTAAACGCGGGGACGAGGTAAATTCCGTTGGAGTCAGGCACTGTTTCCGCAAGGGTGTCGCACTCCTTGGCGTTTTTGATGAGCTTGAGCTCATCCCTGAGCCACTTAATAACTGAGCCTGCGTTAAAGGCGCTGCCCTCAAGGCAGTAATTTACCTTTCCGTCATAGCCCCATGCAATGCCCGAAATAAGCCTGTGCTTGGAGCGGATGCGCTTTTCGCCGGTGTTCATAAGAAGGAAGCAGCCTGTGCCGTATGTGTTCTTGGCGTCGCCTGCCTCATAGCAAGCCTGACCGAAAAGGGATGCCTGCTGGTCGCCGATTGCGGAGGAAATCGGAACTCCGGCAAGAGCCTCGATTCCGGGAACACCTTCGGCGACAGTGCCGTAAACGGCGCTGGAGGGCATAACCTTGGGCAAAATCTCCATTGGGATACCAAGCTTTTCGCAAAGGTATTCGTCCCAGCAGAGTCTGTCTATATCAAAGAGCATGGTTCTTGCGGCGTTGGAATAGTCCGTTACATGAACCGCGCCCTTGGTCATATTCCAAATAAGCCATGTATCTATTGTGCCCGCAAGCAGCCTTTTTTCCTTTATAAGCTGCTTTGCAAGGGGTACATTGTCTATAATCCACTTAATCTTTGTGGCGGAAAAATACGCGTCAAGCAAAAGTCCCGTATGCTCTTTTATGTAATCCTCAAGACCCTCTGCCTTCAGCTGCTCGCACATGGCGGCGGTTCTTCTGCATTGCCATACTATCGCGTTGTAAACGGGCTTGCCTGTTTCCTTATCCCAAAGCACCGTTGTTTCGCGCTGGTTGGTAATGCCGATGGCGGCAATGTGGGTTGACTTTATGTTGCCGGAAATCATGGCGTCGTTGAGGGATCTGAACTGGCTTTTTAATATCTCATAAGGGTCGTGTTCAACCCATGAGGGCTGGGGGTAAATCTGGGGGAATTCGTACTGGGCCATCGAAACGATTTCGCCCTGAGAATTGAAAACTATGGTTCTTGAGCTGGTGGTTCCCTGGTCTAACGCAAGCACATATTTGCCCATAATTACACCTCAGTTAATTCTTTTTGATGATGCTCAGTGAATTGCTATGAATATAATACTCCAAAGGGATAGCACTGTCAATAAAAAGGGGTCGGGCAAAAACGCAGAAAAAAAGAAAGCAGGGGAGATTTCTCTCCCCTGCCCTTTATTAGAGCTTACGCTCCGATGAAGCTGAATATCTTGAGCAGGTTCTTGAAGAACTCAATAATCCTCTGGAAGAACCTGATCAGACCGCTTGATGCAAGACCGCCATCATCGAAGATTCCGCCGGAGATCTGTCTCAGCAGTTCAGCAGCAGCTTCTGCAAAGTCACGGAGGAATTCGGAATCGGAGTTGGCGAAGAGGTCGAAGATGTACTTAACTTCGGCATTGAAGCCGCCTAAGAAGTCGTTCATCTGACCAATTGCCTTGTTTCCGCCGGAGAGCAGATAGAAGAGTACCATAAGTACCAAATCTGTTCCCTCGGGTCTCCTTGCATATGCTGACAAGGCGTCAATCATTGTGTTGACGGTTGCGAGACCAGCTCCGTCAAGGCCGGTTGCGTCCGCAAGAGCAGCCTTGAGAATCTCGGTGTTGTCTCTGAAGAATACGGTCTGTACAAGGAATCTGAGCAGGATTGTGAGGAAGTCTCTTGAGTAGCCTTCGATGTATACTGCGTCTCCGACCACTGCATCGCCGGCCTTGGACTGGTAGGTTGTTACAGTGCCTGCTGCGAAGGTCTCAAGCTCGGGCAGTGCCGGGACTCTGAGGCCTGCGATGTCAAGGCCTGCAACAAGGTCTGCCAGCATCTCGGATATGCTTACATCAAGACCGAGATTTACATTGTAGATCGGACGGACTGTGTCAAGCAGTACGCATACGGGCTGCAGGAGGTTGATAAGGCTTACATTGAGGAGGTCTGCGTTGATGAAGTAGAAGATGTTGGGCAGAATCTCGTACAATGTTTCAACGGGAGCCTCATAAATCCTGTCAATGAGTGAGAGGATCGGGTTGATGATGTTCAGCAGCAGGTTAGCGCCGTCTTCATCAGCCTGAGCCTTGTAGGTTTCGAAGTCAAGGATTTCGCTTTCCTCAATTCCGAGAGCCTCAAGAATCGGGATAATACCTGTGCGGTAACCCTCGTAGCCGTAAATTGTGGTAAGGCTGAGTAACGGCAGGTCATCGCCAACAAGCAGTACCCTGAGAAGCGGCTCTACGGGAGCAAGGAATTCAACAAGTGCCGCTACAAAGCCGTCCTTGTCGCCATCCTCGAAGTCTAAAGCGAGCTTGGGATTCTTGAAGGAATCTAAGTCAAGACCGAGCAGCGGTGCGACTATGTCAAGGATGTCTCCGATGTCATCGTCGCTAAGGAGCTCTGACAGCATCTCGGCTAATTTGGTCATGTTCTTCTTGGTGTAAACAGACTCGCCGAAGAGCTTATCGAGCAGCTCCTGAATGCTGCCAAGGCCTAAGAGCTTGAGCAGGCTGTCGACGAACTCATTCAGGTTGTCAGCAACGAAGTCTGCCCTTTCAGTTGTCCAGTAGCTGGAGTAGCCGACCTTTACAATCTGATTTTCGGGCGGTGTAAGACCTGCAAGCTCTGCATGCGGGTAAGTGAGTGTTAAGTTCGGATACTTTACGGGGTTGAAGAGCTCAACGATAGCGGCGATAGCGTCGCCCGGATTCTCTGCAAGACCCTGGAGTATCTCTTTCAGTGTTCCGTCAATTTCAACAGCGCCGGGATCTACGGGGATCGGGTTGCCGTTCTCATCAACAGGAGGTACCCAACCGTCGGTATTTCTGTCCTTATTGGCGAGCATGTTGATGAGTGAGCCGAGCATGTCGTTAAGGGATGTAAGTTCAATTCCCAGACCGCCCATGAGATCATCGGGATTAATCATATCGCTGACATAGATTGTCTCGTTTACGCTGCTGGCAAGACCGGAACCCTTAATTGTAATGACTGTGTCGAAGAGGTCAGCAAAGCCCTGGTCAAACATACTGAATTCCATTGCGTAAGCCATGTTGGGCAGGAAGTCAAGTATCGTCTTGAGCGGGTTGTTGGCCATGTTGACCTGGATCCAGTCAAAGAGCGGGTTGAATATAGCCCTGAGCATGTTGAGGTTTACGGTATAGTTTATTGTGGTGTTGTTGCAGTAGCCTTCGAATGTGGCTGTTGAAACTACACCGGGAGCTCCGATAGCCTCAAGGAAGGGCATTATAGCCTTGTCATAACCTCTGTTCCTTGTAACATTAAGGTTGATGCCTGCAATGATAATGCTCTGGCTGTAGGTATGTTCTCTGTTGCCCCATGCGGCTTTGAGGAGAGCTGTTACACCAGCAAATGCGCTTGCCATAGCCTGGATCCACTCATCACGGTCGCCCTCCGGGAAGCCCCAGTCAAGAACAACATCTCCGTCCTCGTTCATGACTTTCGACCAGTCTT
>LFSO01000035.1:0-8423 GCA_001512765.1 Clostridiales bacterium DTU053 | reverse complement strand
CTTGCTATTGTACCCATTGTGCCGCCGAGCTGCTCGTTAACGGTATTAGCAAGTTCGGGATAAAGGGTTCCGACTATGGAGTTGACGGAATCCTGTGTGAACAAGCCGTTAATCAGGTCATTTAAGATATCCTTAAAGACCATGTAAATGACATTTCCGGGCTCCTCGGGTTCGCCGGGCTCCTCGGGTTCGCCGGGCTCTTCAGGCTCAGCGGGTTCTTCCTCGTCATCGTCACCGTCGAAGAGACCTTCAAGAGCGGAAACAACGGTTGAAAGGAAGGTTTCATCGCCAAGAGCGTTAAGGAGATAGTTCAGTACTGCAACCAGAACATCTGCTCTGTCAGCGATAATTCTGTGGCCTACGCCAGATGACCTTGTAGAACTAAAGCTGATAAGGGTGCCAAGGCTTGCGAGCCTTGCCTGATTGATTTCGGGCAGTGAAACATTAATGGGAGGTACGGGAGGCTCTGTTTCAACAGGCTCTGTGGAGCCGGGCTGTGTGGTTGTGGGAGCCGTGGTACCGGTTGTAGTAACGGTGGTCTCCTCAACAATGCCGTAGTCAATAAGTTTTCCGAACTCCTGGCTATTGAGGAATTCATCAAGCTTATCAATTACATTAAGGAGTCTATCCTTTGTGACCACATAGTCATGGTCGGGGCTGATTATTCTGATTATATCGTCTTCCCTGACGACACGAACAGGCAGTTCAGGCTCTAACTTGTAATGTCCGCCTGTGCCGTTAGGTCCGACAAGACCCTTCTTTGCGACAAAGTCGTTATACTCCGCAAGTGCGGGGTCTAACCAGTTGTATTTGCTCTGAATGCTGGAGTTGTTGTACGGTGTGTTCTGAATGGGCGGATAGTACTCTCTCTCAACCATTCCGATAAGCTCTCTTACTTCTTTGTAGTTGATGAGCTTAATTCCGCCGTAATCATAGTAGCGTTCTGCGGCAATATTGAGCTGAGCCTCAAGTCTGTCTGCGATTTCATAGCCAAGGCTGTCTATGTAAGCTACTATTCTGTCATAGTACTCGCCGAAGATTCTGATGCGGATCTCAAGGTCATAAGCATTAATCTGCTGCAGCTTCTGATAGCCTGTATTGAACTCGGCAATGATTGTTGCCTTATCCATAAGAGAGGCATCAGATGCAAGGCGAGACTCGTTGAAGTACTCGTAGTACTGACCCGATTCGTCAAGGAGATTTCTTGCTACAAGCTCCTCATTGAGAAGGGCAAGATACTCGCCTACATAATCGGTTCCTTCTGTGAAGATTGCTACCTTTGCCTCTGAGGTGTAGTATGGAACGCCGCTTGCGTTGGTGCCTACAACAGCGTTGTACTTTGCTGTAAACTCGTTAACAAAGGCGTAGAACTCGGTATTGGAGAGTGAGCCCTCTTCCTCAAAGGGGATTACCAAGTTGGCGATTACATCGTCAAAGTAATCCTTGTACTGCTGGAGCTCGATGCATTCAATATCGTGATTCAGCTCTCTGCGGAAGGTGTCGATTGCGTTAAAGTCAAGATCGTAGTGAGCCTCGAAGAACTGCCTTACTGCCTGGAGAGCGGAGTCTGTGCGCAGAACATTAAGGCGATTGAATGCTGCGGTTGATGCTGTGCGCAGCTCTCTCTTCTGCTCAAGTGTGAACTCCGAATAGTCGAGAGCCAATACATTATTAAAGTATAATACATCAGGCCTATACCTTGAAATATCGGCATAGTACTTAAGATTTGCAACGAATGCTGCTGCGGCTGTAAGAGTAGGCAGACCGAAGTGCTCCATTATCTCATTGTCGAAACGGTTGCCTCTCTCAAGCGCTGCGACTGCTGCGTCATAGAGGTCTACGATTTCCTCGTCTGTAAGGGTGGAGAGGTCAATATTCAATGTTTCGGGAGTGAATACACTTCTGTATGCGTCAAGATCTGCCTTAACATTGTTCTGAGGCTGGCTTTCCGCATAGTTGATAGCAGTAAGATAATGCCAGCGATATGTCTGGAATAAACCGCCGGATGCCGATGCAACGGAGTGTACCCAAGTATATGTAGCTCTGAGGTTTATGGTATTGGGCACATCGTCAACTGATGCATAGGACAGAAGGGCAGCCTTTAAAGTACGGTTTACCGTAAATGTGCAGTTCTGCGCGTTAAGGCTGCTTGTTGAACCGACTTCCCTAATGTTATACGGGTTACCGGCAAAGTACTGCATCAGTGTGTTTACATTGTACTGTGCGTATTCCTCGCTGGTGAAATAATCGGGGCTGTTAAGCTGATTCCTCAGCGTCGCGATTACTTCGGGACCCGTATTGTTGTCGGTATTGTCGTTTCTGTCACCCGCGGTGTTGAGTACAGCGGTAGACAGGGCGGCTTGATAGAATTTGTAAGCCGCGTCCCAAATACCGTTCGTGGTGTCACTGGACACCGTCACACTGTTGCTGGAAACGCTGTAGCTGCTAAGAGTGGAGACATTGGGCTTTGCTTTAATTGCTTCAGCCAGAGCTGCAAGCTGGCTTGCGGAAGCGGCAAAGCCTACGAATCCTGCCGAGAAGCAGGACAGGATCAGGACAACCGTGAGCATAATACTCATCGGTTTTTTTGAGTCGCTTCATTCAATCACTCCTTTTTCTGCAGTTAAACTAAATAGTTTTTTAGGCAAAAAAGAGCCTAATTTTGGACTTAATTGCCATTAGTTTCAGTTTATTTTATACACTAACAACTGTAAACTAATTATTTTCAAGATTTGTGAAAATCTTGAAAATATCCCAAATTCAATTAACAAAATTTTCATAATTTGCGCATCACAAAAGTCGCTTTTTGCAAAATAACCGATTATTGCTTATAGGTAAATATTTTCTGATTCATCTTCGGTAAAATTATATAATAATTCTGAATATTCGACAACNNTAAGATTCATAAATCAGTCAAGGTCAATATTGTAGAATGCCAGCCTGCCGGGGTAAACGGCGGGTCTGCCGATTTCCTCCTCTATTCTAAGGAGCCTGTTGTACTTTGCGACCCTCTCGCTTCTCGAAGGCGCGCCGGTCTTAATTTGTCCCGCGGAAAGAGCCACGGCAAGGTCGGCTATTGTGGTGTCCTCGGTTTCGCCAGAGCGGTGGGAGATTACCGCGGTGTAGTTTGCCCTTTGAGCGGTCTTTACAGCGTCTATGGTTTCGGTAAGGCTGCCTATCTGATTGAGCTTTACGAGAATGGAATTTGCGGTGTTAAGCTCAATGCCCTTTTTGAGCCTCTTTGTGTTGGTTACGAACAGGTCGTCGCCAACAAGCTGGAGTCTTGAGCCCAGTTTCTCGGTAATAGCCTGCCAGCCTTCCCAGTCCTCTTCGCCCAGGGGGTCCTCAAGAGAGATAATCGGGTATTTGTCGATAAGACTTTCCCAGTAAGAAATCAGCTCGTCTCTTGTGAGCTTCTTCTTTTTCTTGGGCATAAAGTATGTGCCGTCGTCCCTGTACCATTCGGTGGAGGCGGCGTCAATGGCTATTTTGAACTCGGTGCCGGGCATATAGCCTGCCTTCTTTATGGCTTCGAGAATCGCGTCAAGAGCTTCCTCCTCGCTGCCCAGGTTCGGGGCAAAGCCGCCCTCGTCGCCTACGCCGGTTGCGAGACCCTGGTCGTCGAGTACCTTTTTAAGGCTGTGGAATACCTCGCAGCAGCGTCTTAATGCCTCGGCAAAGCTGTCCGCGCCGATGGGCATTATCATAAATTCCTGAATGTCAACATTGTTTGAGGCGTGGGCGCCGCCGTTGAGAATATTCATCATGGGAACGGGCAGGGTTCTGGCGTCGCAGCCGCCGATATAGCGGTAAAGCGGTATTCCCAGAGTGTTTGCCGCAGCCTTTGCGGCGGCGAGAGAAACCGCCAGAATAGCGTTTGCTCCCAGTCTTCCCTTATTTTCCGTGCCGTCAAGCTGAATCATGGTAAGGTCGATGTCCGCCTGATTAAAAACGCACATGCCTTTAAGCTCGTCATTTATAATGCCGTTTACATTGTCAACCGCTTTGGAAACACCCTTGCCGCCGAATCTGCCCTTGTCGCCGTCGCGCAGCTCCACAGCCTCAAAGGCACCGGTGGACGCGCCCGAGGGCACTGCGGCGGTTCCGATAACGCCGTTTTCAAGAATTACATCCGCCTCTACGGTGGGGTTTCCTCTTGAGTCGATTATTTCCCTTGCCCTTATTCTCTGAATTGAGGTTCCTGCCATTTAATCATCCCCTTTTAAAAGTATCTAAACAAATTATATCTTTGCCAGTATTTGCATTAATATGTAAGGTATTTTACCTTGACAGTAAACTTTAATATGTAAAGTATTTTACCTTGTCATTATTTTTCACTTTGGGAGAAGCAGTTAGCAAAGGACAACTTGAACGCAAAAAATAAAAGGCAGAAAAGAAACTAACAACATGCTTCAATTTGCCGTTAATTTACAAATTCTACCTTTATTATAAAGTAAACCTTTTTAAATAATCAATAGGATTTAAGTTTATATTTCCGACAGAATGCTCTTTATCTGCTTTTCGCAGTTAGAAATGAGGGTTTTAAACACGAGTATGTCGGGAACGGACTCTGACTCCTCCGACAGTTCTTCCTTTTTGAAACTATCGGAAAAATAGTTTGCCATGGCGTTTGAGATATTGGTGCCCGCGTCCTCTGAGAGCGAGAACCAGTCATCGGGCACGGTTCCCGCTTCTCTTGCCTTGGAAAGAAGGTGATAGGCGCTGAAGGCAAGGTACCATTTTACGCTCTCCGCCTTTTTGCCGCCCTTGGCGGTCATTATCTCGCCGAGCTTTATTATGGCTCTGTAGATGGTCTGCATTTTCATGTCCTCATCGGAGGGCAGCTCGCTGCTTTCAAACAGGTCGCTGAGTCCCCTGCGGTTTTCGCTCAAACCCAGAAGATAATCTGCCGTAACATCATAGTAGTTGCTGGCTTTGCGGATAAAGTCAAGCCCGCACTCCCTTATTCCCTTTTCGTAATGGGAGAGAAGGGCCTGGGACACACCCAGAGCCTCGGCAACCTCCTTTTGGCTGACTCCCCTTTCGCGCCTTAATGAAGTTAGGCGGGAACCGAATTCAGAACTCATAAGCTCCTCCTTTTGAAGAAACTTCTATTACAGCTTGCAGACATCCACCCAGCCCTTAGCGTTTGAGTAAAACTCCAGCTCCGTAAGATTCAGCTCAATCGCGCTGTTGGAGCTGCCGCAGGCGGGGTAAACGGTTTCAAAACGCTTTAAAGACTGGTCGAGGTATACATTTACGCCGTCGTTCACATCAAAGGGGCAGACGCCGCCGACGGGATAGCCGACAAGCTGTTCTACCTCCTCGGCGCTGAGCATTTTTGCCTTGATTCCGAACTGAGCTTTGTACTTTTTATTATCAACACGGGCGTCACCCGCGGCTACGACCATAATTACTCCGTCATCGGACTTAAAGGTAAGGCTCTTTGCAATTCTCTCCGGCGGGCAGCCCAGAGCCTTTGCGGCAAGCTCCACCGTCGCGCTGGAGACATCGAACTCCAATACTCTGTCCTCGCAGCCGTGTTTTTTAAAGAATGCTCTTACTTTTTCGATAGACATTTTGACCTCCGGTTCGCTGATGTATTAATTCTGCTCGCTTAAAATTTCTTCCAGTTGGAGATATTCCGCCAGCAGTTCTTCTTCCTTTTCCGATAATGCGGACAGCTTTGCAGTCAGCTCCGTTAACCGCTCGTAGTCTGAGGCGACTTCGGGGGATTGAAGGAGGGTGTTTGTTTCCTCCAGTTCTTTTGATACTTCCTGCAGCTCCGCTTCTATTTTTTTGAGCCTCGTCTGACGCTTGCGCCTCAGGCTCTCCTCCTCTTTTCGTCTTTTATACTCATTCACCTTTTTCTCCGGCTTAGAAGATTCGGGGGCCGTGCCCTGCTGAAAGCTTAAATATGAGTCGTAGTTGCCGTCTATTTCCTTAACCACGTCAGCTGTAAAGGCAAGGAGGTTCGTGGCGAGTCTGTTTATGAAATATCGGTCGTGGGAAACGGCGATGATGGTGCCGCTGTAGTCGGAGAGAGCCTGCTCCAGAGCCTCCCTTGACATAATGTCAAGATGGTTTGTAGGCTCATCCAGGATAAGAAGGTTCGGGCGCTTTAGCATAAGTTTCAATAGCGCCAGCTTTGCCTTTTCGCCGCCGCTGAGAGAGCCTACCTTTTTTTCTATGTCATCGCCCTTGAAATTAAAGGCGGCAAGGTAATTTCTAAGCTCTGGGATAGATTTGTCAAGGCAGGAATTGTAGACTTCCTCAATGCAGGAGTTCTCATCGTTAAGCCCGCTGAGAGTCTGGTCAAAGTAGCCCACGACTATGTTTGGGCCGTAGAAAACCGCGCCGGTGTCGGGGGTTAGATGCTTTGCTATTATTTTTATAAGCGTTGATTTTCCACAGCCGTTGGGACCGACTATCATCAGCCTTTCGCCCTTTTTGACGGTGAGAGAAAGATTTGAAAACAGTCTTTTCTCGCCATAGCTTTTTGAGATTTCCCTTATTGTGAGAACCTCGTTAGGGCTTTCGATTCTCTCCTCGAATTTAAGCCGCATAGCCTTTGAAGGGGGGACTGGCGGGTCGCCGAGATTTTCTTTCAGCCTTTCTATCTGCTTTTCGCGGCTTGCAATTACAATGTAATTTCGCTCGCGGTTAAATCTTCTCTGCTGCTCTATTATGTCTTCCAGCCTTTTGATTTCCTTTAGGGTTTTCTCGTACTCCCTTTGCTCAGACAAAAGGCGCTCTTCTTTAAGCTCCATATATCTTGTAAAAGACCCTTTGCCGAGATACAGCTTTTTTCCGTATATCTCAAGGGTTTTGTCGGTTACCCTGTCAAGGAAATATCTGTCGTGGGAGATTACAATAAAGGCGCCCTTGAAATTCTGCAAAAAGCCTTCAAGCCATTCGACGCTGTTTATATCAAGGTGGTTAGTTGGCTCGTCAAGGAGAATAAGGTCGGAGTCGGAAAGAAGGAGCTTGCCGAGGCTGATTTTTGTCCTTTGACCTCCGCTGAGGTTGCCGACGGGGCTGTTTATCTCCTCCTCGGAAAACCCGAGACCCAAAAGGGCTGACCTTGCCATGTTTTTATAGGTAAGACCGCCCTCTCTTTGAAAACGCTCGGTAAGGGCGTCCTGCTTTGCGATAAGCTGCGACAGTTCCTCGCCTTTGGCGGCGTCCACCTTTGAGTGAAGCTCGTTTAGCTCCTTTTCCATTTCTGAAAGGTGGGAAAAGACAGTCAGCATTTCTTCATAGGCGGTTTTGCTAAGTTCCCTGCAGGCGTGCTGTTCGGCGTAGCCTATTTTGATGCTCTTTGAAATAATAACCTGCCCGCTTGTGGGCTCAAGCTCGCCGCAGAGGAGCCTGAAAAGGGTTGTTTTGCCGCTGCCGTTTTCGCCAATAAAGCCGATGCGGTCGTTTTCGTAGACATTAATATTTGAAGCCGTAAACAACAGCCTGTCTAAAAAGCTCATTTCAAGATTTTGCAGTGAAACTAAAGCCATTTTTTCTCCCTGAATACACGCCGCGGAAAACGGCAAAATCGTCACTTCAAAATCTTAGCACATTAGTATAAATAATTCAATCACCGCACACATCAAATAAAAACGGCGGCTATTAAGCCGCCGTAAGTTTGTTTTTGTTTAGATGAAGGTAAATTCCTGAGTTATGTCTATGGTTATCTTCATATCCATTGTGAATGCACTGGTTTTCAAAAACTCCATTTTGTATGTGGCAACCGCCTGGCAATAATATTTAGCCTTCGTGAGATTGCCTTTGGAATCCAGCTCGTAGAAAAGGCTGCCGCCGTTGTATTTAAGACTCTTGCTCTCAATTCCAATCAGCTCTTCAAGGTCGTCGCCGGCGTCATCCATCAGATCAAAGGGGTTATCCAGCTTCGCAAAGTCTTTTACGGGAAGTGCTTTTGTATAGACGCTGTCGTTGCTGAAGTTTTCAGGATTAAAGAACAGTTCGCATTGCTGATCGGTTTTAAGCATGCCGTAAATTGTCTGGGCATCAAGAGGAATATCCACAGCGTTTGAGCCTTCGGGAGGAAGTGCTTTTACAAGGCCATTTGAGTCAAGATAATAGGTGTTCTCGTCGGGATAGGTGAAGCCTTGTTCAAGCTCGCTCGGGTCTTGACCAAGTGAACGCAGGAAAAGCTTTAATGCCCATGAAAGAGATATATCGGCTTTTGTGTTGATTGTCTGTTTAACTGTGGCGTTTTTTAGAACATCTTTTGATTTTATTCTTGTTGCAGCTGTATTGTAAGCTTCAATTGCCTCCCTGATTGCCTGGTTGTCATCACTGCGGTATGTTAAATCAATATTTTCGGACATATCAAGTCCTGCCGCAATACGAAGGATGGCACGGGCATCAAGGGGCGTTACATACCCGTCCCTGTCAACATCTGCAGC
>LFSO01000003.1:10411-18698 GCA_001512765.1 Clostridiales bacterium DTU053 | reverse complement strand
AAAATAATTTCACTTCTATATTACCCGAATTTATAAAAAAGGCAATAATTATGTTAAATTTTGTATAATACGCTACGGCAGAAGGGTGTTGAAAGGCTGCTGCGGAACCACGCTCTTCATGGTGCCGAAGTAATATTCGTAAATATCCGCGGCGACCTTGGCCGTTGCCGTACCGCTGTCCACATTCTCTATAAGAACCACAACGGCGATTTCGGGGTTTTCATAGGGAGCAAAGCTGATAACAAAGCCGTTGTTGCCCTTAACAGCCCTGCCGTTTACTATTTTGACCGTCTGAGAGGTACCCGTCTTAGCCGCCGCCTGAACCTTCAGGTCCTTAAAGGTGCTCTGGAGCGAACCTTGTGTTACGGCTCTGAGCATGCCCTCCTTGACGGTGGCGAATGTGGATGCCGAAATATTTGTTTTAAACGCAACGGCGGGATCTTTCTTCATGATGGTGGAGGATTTGTCGGGAGTCTTAACCTCCTTGATTATATGGGGAACATACCTTGTGCCGCCGTTCGCTATCGCTGCGCAGTAGTTTACAAGCTGCAGGGGAGTAAAGAGGTTGTCCGACTGACCGATGGACGCCTGAATGGTATCGCCGGGGAGCCACAGCTTGCCAAGGCTCTCCCTGTAAGGGATACCCGCCAGAACGCCCTCCGCTTCGGGCAGCTCTATGCCCGTTTTGGAGCCGAGTCCGAACGCTGTGGCGTATTCGTTCATCTTGTTTATGCCTAAAATGTCCGCCACATTGTAAAAGTAAATGTTGCAGGATTTTTCTATCGCCTCGACCACATTTGTCCTTCCGTGGCTTCTAAGACAGCGGAAGTCCATGCCCTTGTAGTGGAAAACGCTGTTGCAGATATACTGGTCGTACTTGTTTACCGTGCCCGTCTCCAAGGCGGCAATCGCCACAAGGGGCTTAAATGTGGAGCCGGGGGCGTATGTGCTCTGGAGTACCCTGTTCCACAAGGGAGCGGCAGGGTCGGAAGCGAGCTTTGAGTAGTTTTCGTAATAGGTTGAAAGGTCGTAGCCGGGATATGAAGCGCTGGCCAGCAGCTCGCCCGTATTTACATCAATGACCGCCACAGCGCCCGCGGCCTCAAGACCCTTTTGAGCCGTCAGCTCCTTGATTCTCTTTTCAAGAGCGATTTCCGCAGCCTTCTGAAGTCCCGCGTCAATGGTCAGTATCACCGTTTCGCCCTTTTCCGGCTCCTCTATGTAGCTCTCTTTGAGATTTCCGTCCGTATCTCTGCTTATGACCTTATATCCGTCGGCGCCTTTAAGGTATTCCTCCATCAGCTTTTCGACGCCGCTCTTGCCGTAAATATCGTCAAGGTCGTATGAGCGTTTTTCGAGAGCCCTTTTTTCTTCCTCAGTGAGATTCGGGTCCTTCAGCTTTTGCTCCAAGGCGTTTTTGGCGTTTTCATACTCGCTCTGGGAAATCGCGCCCACAGTGCCTATAAGATGCGCCGCAAGGCTCTTTTCGGGGTATTCTCGGTATGTTACCACCTCATGCTCAACGCCCCTGTAAAAGTCGCTGCGCTCTTTTATGGCGGCGATTGTGGCGGAGCTTACATCCTCGGCGAAAACATAAGGGTTCGTTATCGAAAAGCCCTGCTTTCTTAAAGACACGCATACCGAGGCGATTTTTATCGCGTCCTCATCGGAATAGTCCTGCAAAGAGAAATACTCTTTAAGAGCGTCAAAGCAGTTCTGCGCGGTGGCGTAGTGATTGAGATTCAGCATATCGGGGGATTTAAGGTATTCTATGTAGCTGTCGCTGTTCTCCTTAAAGCTGACCGAGCCGTCGGGGTTGAGAATAAGCGGCAGATTGTCGTTCCACTCCTCCCCCTTGCTTTCGAGAAGCTTTATTAAAGATATGATAATCTCGTTTCTCTCGGACTGATTTTTAAGAGAGGGGAAATGGGCGGCGGAGAAAACAATCCTGTTGCCCTGACGGTTTGTGGCAAGGACATTGCCGTTTCTGTCAAGGATTTCGCCCCTTGCGCCCTCCACCTTCAGGGTATAGACATCCACATTTTTGCTTGCGGCAATCTCGTCGCGATTTATAAGCTGAATCCTGAAAAGCTGAACGACAAAGATGCCGAGTATAGAGAATATGGCTATAAGGGCGGATGCAACCCTTTTTAAGTTTGTCTTTTTGGAACTTAACATTTTTTCACCGTAGTATGGAACTAAATTTTGTCCAAATCATCGCTTGTCTTAAAATACTTTGAAATATATCGAATGAGAAGATAAAACACAGGAAGAAAAAGCGCCGTTAAAGCGAGGGGAGAAAAGAGTTTTAACGCCTCGCCGTAAATCTTTCTTAAAAAGATGCATCTGAAAAGCGTGTATAATCCGCCGAAAAAGACAGTGAGTATAAGGGCGGATACAAGGTTGTTTCTTAAAATATACCTTACCAAAAGCCCGCAGGCAAAGCCCATAAGGCAAAAGAAAATGGCGTTAAAGCCGTCGGGCAAAGGGGAGCTGATGTCGTAGATAATTCCCGCCAGCGCGCCGTAAAGGGCTCCCGAAAGCTCCCTTTCAAAAAGCCCAAGGCAGATTACAAGGGGAATGAAGGCATAAAAGGAAGAAAGTATGGGAACTGATGGCGTTGTGTGCAGCACTGAAACCGCAATCACAAGGACCGCCAAAATCGCCCTGTATATATGCATCTGCCTGTTGTTTTTAAAGGGCAAAGCAATCGTCCTTCCTTTTAGTTACTTTCCCGTCTGCCTTCCGCTGAAGTCGGTAATTACAAAAACATCGGTAAGCTCTGTAAAGTCAAGCCCCGGCTCAAGCACCGCGGCGCCCGCGGTCGTTATGTTGTCGGTATAAATCTCTGTGACGGAGCCTATTATAAGGTCGCGGGGATAAAGTCCGCCCACGCCCGAAGTGCATACAAGTCCGCCCTTTGAGATGGCGGAAAAGCCGGTAAGGCCCGACATCTCCATAAGTCCGCTCTTGCCGTCGCGGACAAGACCCCTTGTGTAGCCGTCCTCAAAGGTTCTTATCTCATATGCGCCCACATTGATTTCGGGGCTTAAAATGGTCTTTACAAGGGCTGTGGAGGGGGTTACCTCCTTGATAACGCCTATGAGCTGCTTGCCGTAAATGACGGGCATATCCACCTCAATGCCGTGGAGGGAGCCCTTGTCTATCACAAAGGAGAAAAAGCTGTCTGATGGGTCGCGGGAGATAATCTCCGCCGCGGAGAGCTTGAAATCCTTGTGCTCCTCCTTAACGCCCAGCATTGCCTCGTAAGACTGAAGTTTTCTCTTTTGCTTTTCGTATTCCACAAGCTGCTCTTTGTATTTTTCTATTTCGAGTTTGAGCTCATCTATTTGCTTTCTGTAGTAGTCGGCGGACACAAAGCCCGCGTTGAAATCCTTCATAGCCTCAGCCAGCCTTGCGGACAGCTTTTGAAGGGGAGAGAACACAACAGAGGCGGCGCTTGTTATGGGAGAGGAGCCGCTGTTGCTGACAGCTCCGAAGGCAAAGCCTAAAATAAGGGCAGATAACAGTACAGCCAGCACCTTGAATGCGGTTGTGCGTATGTAGGTTTTCATTTGATAATCCTCCGGCGCCAAGAATCGGCATTTGCCTTAAATCAGTCGCTTTTTGTTCGAAAGATTTAAAATATCCTTCTCAAGGCAAATTCCCGTTCCGATTGCAACGCAGTCCAGGGGGTTCTCCGCCACATGCACGGGCATTTGAGTCTCGCTTGCAATCAGCTTGTCCAGACCCCTTAAAAGCGCTCCGCCGCCTGTTAGCATAATGCCGTTGTCCACAATGTCAGCCGCCAGCTCGGGGGGAGTTTTCTCAAGGGTGGACTTAATTGTGTCAAGAATCTGATTAACGGGGTCGCTGAGAGCCTCCCTTACCTCCTCGGAGGTAATCTCAATATTCTTCGGCAGACCGTCAAGCAGGTTTCTGCCTTTAATGTCAAGGGCGCCCTCGCCCTCGTACGGATAAGCGGAGCCTATCTTTATCTTAATCTCCTCGGCGGTGCTCTCGCCGATTAAAAGATTGTATTTCCTTCTGATGTAGTTGACTATCGCGTCGTCAAAATTGTCGCCCGCAACCCTTGCCGAGCGTGATGTTACAATATCGCCGAGGGAAATAACGGCTACCTCTGAGGTGCCGCCGCCGATGTCCACTATCATGCTGCCCTTTGCCTCAGCGACGGGCAGACCGGAACCTATTGCCGCGGCCATGGGCTCCTCAATTAAACTTACATACCTTGCGCCCGCGCTTCTTGCGGCGTCGTGAACCGCCCTGCGCTCAACCTCGGTAACGCCTGAGGGAATACAAATCATAACCCTCGCCCTGTTGAACAGAGAGTTTGATACAGCCTTCTTTATAAAGATTCTAAGCATCTCCGCCGTAATTTCAAAGTCGGCGATAACGCCGTCTTTTAAGGGTCTGATGGCGGTAATGGAGCCAGGAGTCTTGCCTATCATCTGCTTTGCGGCGCTGCCCACAGCCACAACCCTGTGGGGTATGGAGCGGATGTCCACCGCCACAACCGACGGCTCCCTTATTACAATGCCCTTGCCTTTTACAAACACAAGGGTATTGGCGGTACCCAAATCTATTCCGATGTCCTGTGAAAATAACATATTATTCCCCCAAACGGATATTGCCAATGGCGACAAATTCACAGCTTAATTATATATTGTTTGACCTCTTTTCTCAACATATTTTAACTTTTTTAATATTTGAAGTATTTTCATGCCGAATCGGAGAAAATAAAATGAAAATCATTTGCGAGGAAAAAAGAGAAAAACATATGGATTTTAAAGAAAATCGGAGATACTAAAAGGTAAATAAAAATTTATTTTAAAATGTATTGACACCCGAAATTACCTATGCTAATATAATCGGGCACGAAAAAGGCTTTAAAGTTAAAGTATTAGCTTTACGAATTTAATCGGAGGTATAAAATATGTCAACTTATATGCCCAAAGCAGGTGACATCACCCGCAAATGGTATGTTATTGACGCCGAAGGAAAGACTTTAGGCAAGGTTGCGGCTGCCGCTGCTTCCATCCTTCGCGGCAAGCATAAGACCACATTTGCTCCTCATGCCGACTGCGGCGACAATGTTGTTATAATCAACGCCGCAAAGGTCGTCCTGACCGGCAAGAAGCTCCAGCAGAAGAAGTATTATCGCCACACAGGCTATATCGGCCACCTCAAAGAGGTCAGCTACGCAACTCTTATGAGAACAAAGCCCGAATTTGTCGTTGAGAAGGCAGTTAAGGGCATGCTTCCCAACAATGTAATCGGCAGGAACGCCGCTCGCCGCCTGCGCGTTTACAGGGACGCAAATCATAAGCAGACAGCTCAAAAGCCTGAAGTTTGGACAGTTTAAGGGGAGGGCAAAAGATTATGTACGAAACCAATCCATTCTTTTACGGAACAGGAAGAAGAAAGAAGTCTGTTGCCCGTGTAAGGCTCTATGCAGGCACAGGTAAAATAACAATAAACGAAAGGGACATCGACGAGTATTTCGGTCTTGAGACACTGAAGGTTATCGTTCGTCAGCCCCTTGAGCTTACAAACACAACCGACAAGTTTGACATCGTATGCCGAGTATCAGGCGGCGGCGTAACCGGTCAGGCAGGCGCCATCAGACACGGCATCGCAAGAGCGCTGCTCGAGTACAACGAGGAGTTAAAGCCCGTTCTCAAGTCCGCAGGTTTCCTCACCCGCGACCCGAGAATGAAGGAGAGAAAGAAATACGGTCTCAAGGGCGCCCGTCGTGCTCCCCAGTTCTCAAAGAGATAGTTTTCAAATCAACCGTCAAAGGAATCCCCTTTGGCGGTTTCTTTTTATTTTTTGAGCTTTGAAAAAATTATGAAATATAAACGCTCACTTTTGTCATCATTCATTGCATACTCTTTTAATAGATATTCAGCTGAATATCTATTTTTTAACATGAACTCTCTTATTTCTTCACCGAAAAAATCTGCTATTTTTCGATAATGCAAAACATTTTCTAGTTTAAAATTAGGGTGGTTAATCACTTCAATAAAAGCTTTTTTGATATTCTTGCATACACTTTTAAACACTCAATCAATTCCCAGAAATCCTCACTGTATAGCAGCTTATCTAGATCGATAAAGGAATTATAAAAACTTTCATCATCCGACCGGTTAAAATATTTTGCCACCTCCGCAAACAGTGTTTACTGTTTCCCCATACACTTCTATTAGCTCTTTAGGACATAAACCGCTTTGGAAATACTTTTTAATATTATAGATTTCCGTCATATCATCAATATTTCTGAGTTTTCGGTTTTGAACATACTCATTAAGCACTGACTCTATTATTGAGTCATTAATCAATACAGGGAAACTACTATTTGAGAAATACTTTATTCGCTCCATATTTCCACCCCACGATATATACTTCTGCATAAGCAAAAACGCCATATTGTTGCAATACTTACAATATACGCGGATAAATTCAACTATTATCGAGGCGGCATATACCAAGCAAAACTAGATTATTTCAGAGCCAATGTGTATAATATTTGAGCAACCCGAAATATTTAGTTTAATCTGTGGCGAGAGGAAATTGAAAAATTTGATTATTATAAACGGTACAATGGGTGTCGGCAAGACGGCTGTAAGCAAGGAGCTGCAAAAGCTGCTCCCTGACTGCGTTTTTCTTGACGGTGATTGGTGCTGGGATATGTCGCCCTTTATAGTGAACCACGAAACAAAAGAGATGGTGCTCGATAATATCAGCTACCTATTAAACAACTTCATTTCATGCTCGGTATTCGAGAATATCGTTTTCTGCTGGGTAATGCATGAGCAGAGCATAATTGATAATGTGCTAAGCAGGCTTAAATTAACAGACTGCAAAGTACATAAATTCTCGCTTGTCTGCTCAGAGGAGGCGCTGATTTCCCGCCTTAAAAATGATATTGCGGCGAAAATCAGAAGCGAAGATATAATTGAAAGAAGCGTTCCGAGACTTAAGAATTACGACAAAATGGACACCGTAAAAATTGATGTAAGCCATATTTCAGCAAAAGACGCCGCGGAGATAATTTTTAGACATATAATGCAGTAATATTAAAACCGTCAAAGAAATTCTTTGGCGGTTTTTCTTTTATGGTATAATAAACTCAGAAACCGAGAAACGAGGTGCAATATGGGCAGGGCAGAAAGTATCTGCAAAATGAGCTTCTCTAAGGTTTATCCATATTATCTCGCCAAGGCGGAAAAGAAAGGGCGCACCAAGGCAGAGGTGGACGAAATCATCCGCTGGCTGACAGGCTACAGTCAGGAGGAGCTTGAGGCTCAGATAGAAAAAGAAACAGACTTTGAAACCTTTTTTTATGAGGCGCCGATGCTCAATCCCGCCCGCTCCCTTATAAAAGGAGTAATCTGCGGCGTCAGAGTGGAAAACATAGAGGACCCTCTTATGCGGAATATCCGCTATCTGGACAAGCTTGTAGACGAGCTTGCTAAGAATAAAACAATGGATAAAATCCTTCGCAAAGAATAAAAGCAGGGGAAACCCTGCTTTATGTTTAAATCCACCGCAAAGAATCAGCCGCCCGCGTTAGCGGGCGGCTTTGCCGTTTTACTTGAAAAGGTTTCTTAACATATTGAGGAAGTTTCTGAAGAACTCGGCGATTCTCTGGAAGAACCTCAGTACTCCGTTGGGAGCAAGACCGCCTTCGTCAATTATTCCGACGAGGTAATCCTTCATGAGCTCATTCAGCGCGCCTGCCATATTCCTCAGGAACTCGCTTTCGGAATTGGAGAGCATCTCAAGAGCCTTCCTCCAGTTCTCGTTGAGGTTATCAAGGAAGTTGGCTCCGTGGCCGAAGCCCAAATCGGTGCCGTAGAAGATGTAGTAGAACATACCGAGCACCTGGTCTGCGCCGTTCTCTTTGTTGATAAGCTCGCCGAAGGTTTCAAAGGCTGCCTTGATGATTGCCGCGCTGTCGCCGCTGAGACCTGCCTCGTCGATGACCTCGCTCTTTATAAGCTCAGCGTTCGCGGGATGGAATACAGTCGCCACAATGTATCTGAGCATTACCGTCAGAACATCCTCATTGTCCGCGTCTATTACATAGATTTCCTCGCCGTGGACATTAGTCTTCGGCTTTGCGTATGCCTTGAGCATGTCTGAGAGGTTAATGTCGGGCAGCGTAATGCCGTTTTCGGCGACCAGCTCTCTGATTGCCTCTTTGATGTACTCGGAGGCGGAGAACTCGAACTCGAGGCTGTAAATGGGTCTGATTGTGTCTACT
>LFSO01000003.1:538-10373 GCA_001512765.1 Clostridiales bacterium DTU053 | reverse complement strand
GATAAGCTCAATCATGGAGTTCGGGTCCGCCTCTACCGCTGCCAGATACTCCTCGCCGGTGAGAATTTCATCATAGTCGCAGCCGATTGCCTCAAGGAGCGGAACGATTGCGTTCTTGTAGCCGTTGTAGCCCTTGATTGTAATCTCGCCGTCCATGATGTTGTAGTCCATATCGGCAAGGAAAAGACCGATTGCGTTGTTCAGCGGTGAGAGCGCGTCGCACAAAGCTCTGAGGAACGCGTCCTTATCTCCGTCCTCAAAGCCCCAGTCGTAGCCGTAGTCAACATCGTACCACGGTGTGATGTCCACATCAAGGACCTTGAGAATCTTTCCGTCGCTGTCAAGGCTCTCCAGAGCGTCTCTTGCGCCGAGGATGATGTTTGTCAGGGTGTCATTGGTGTAAAGCTCGCCGAGCTTTTCTCTCAGCAGCTCTCCCGCGGGCTTGAGACCCAGGAGTTTCAGAATATTGTCAATGTAGGTGTCAAGATGGTCTGTAATGAACTTAGCCTGCTGCTTTGTCCAGTACTGGCTGTACTGTACCTTCGGGTACTCGCCCTCGAAGGGTCCGCCGTAGTCAAAGCCCCGTACATCGTACTCTACCGGGTTGCAAAGCTCAACAATGGCTGCGATTGCGTCCTCGGGGCTATTGCCGATGTTCCTTACGATGTCGCCTATGGTGCCGTCCAGCTTATCTTCGCCTTCTTCTTCGCCGAGTATAGCCCTTACGAGCTCCTCATCGCTGAGAATGTTGAAGATGTATCTGAGTATTACATAGGCAACCTTTGCGCTGTCGCCCTGGATGTAGCCTCTGGTCTGCTGCCTTGTGGCGGAGTTGAGGTAGACAACCGAGCCGAGGGACGCGAAATACTTGTTGTTTATCGGCGGCAGCTCAACATCAATCTCCATCTGCTTAAGAACCATCTTCAGAATGCCGTTGATGCTGGAGAGGTCCGCGCCGTAGAGAATGTCGTCCTCTTCCTCGGAGAGCATCTCGAAAGCGTCAAAGGCATATTCGCCGTTGGTAATATCGAAGTCAATGTCTCCGAGCCAGTAGTCGAACACGCCGTCGATGTCGTAGTAGATTGTGGTCTTAATGGCTCTGAGCCAGGATTCCACAAGACCGAACTGCAGCGAGTAGGCTATGTTCGGAAGCATCTCCATGATGTTGGAGAAGGGCGCTGTCGGGATTTCTTCCTCAATCCAAGTAAGCAGCGGATTCAGGATGTTTTCAAGAAGTCCCTTTACGCTTGTGAGGTTGTTGTACTCTGCGGCGGGCATAAAGCCTGTGATGTTAAGCATTTCCAAAAGCGGTACTATCGCTCTGTCGTAAGCGTCAACCGCGTTAATCTGAAGCCTGATGCTTACATCGATGTTGGCTATAAGACTTGAATTCTTCCTGTCGTTGAAGGAGTTGGCGGTAAGAGCCGCTCTGAGTACGGGGTAGATACCCATGAGGCTGTTTGAGAGAGCGTCAATGAAGCCTTCCTTGTCCAGCTCTCCCCAGTCGAGGTAGTTGGGAGCTTCGGGGTCATCAAAGTTTACCTTGCTCCAATCCTTGCCTGCGCTGTAGAGCACGGACCTGACCGCAGCGTACTTCGGGTCAATCTGGTCTGCAAGGTAGGTCGGGTATACCCAGAGATTGAACTTTCTCAGAAGGTCGTCAACAAGGTCTCTTGCCCTGCCTCTGAAGGTTATCTTGGTGACCTTAAGGTCTATTTCCGCGTTCTCCTCGATTGCGGATTCGAGCTCCTCGATGAGCTTCGGATAGAGCGAGCTCATAAGGTCATTGATTATTTCATTGTTGTAAAGCTCTTCGGCGAGGATGTCCTTAATCTTACGGCTGAGGCTGGACTCAAGACCCGCAAGTGTCGCGAAGTCGTCGCTGAGGAGCAGAGCGTCAAGTCTGCTTACCACATTCTGCATCTTCTCGTAGGTTACGGGGAAGTCGTCTCTGGGGCTTTCGTACCTTGCTATGTCATCCTCGCGAACCTTTCTGACGGTATAGCCGACGGTTGCCTCATAGAAGGAGTTGTAGCCGTGGTTTGCCAGATAGTCGTTAAAGTCGTCGATCAGCTGGAGGTAGAACTCATAGTTTGCTTGAGTTTCGGGCGGGAGAGTTACATACTGAGCGATTGCGTTTGTAACTGTGCCGAGATGTGTGCCGATAAGCTCGTAGTTGAATATGCATATCATGCCGTATTCATCGTAGAACTCTTTAAGCACACTGATTTCGCTGTCAAGTCTCCTTGCCAGCTCAGCCGCGATTGAGACAAGGATTGCGGAAATCTCATCGTAAAGCTCTGAGAAGATTCCCTCTTTAAGGAATACAACATTCTGGTTCTGGAAGGACTTGATAAAGTCTGTTGCGGATATGTAGTAGCTGAGCAGTACGGGTGTCTCGGAGGTTTCGATGTCGCCCGTAAATACCTCTGCCAAAGCGGTACCCGCTACATTTCCGGGAGTTCCGACCTTGTCGGAGCCCACAAGCGGCAGCGCACTGGAGCCTACAACGAAGTTGTTGGAGAAGGTGCCGCTGGTTCTGTAGCCTACAAGGCTGCCTGTGTAGATGGCTCCGGAGGTGACGGATGTGTCGTTTACATAGTTGTAGCTTACACTGTGGTTTGCGTTGTCAATCTTGCCGATGAGACCGCCCGTCATTCTGCCCACCGCGTTTACGGCAGCTCTGTCAACATAGTTGTACTGAACGGTGTTTGCGGTGCCCCAGCCGACAACGCCCACAAGTCCGCCGGCTGCTATATCGTTTGTGGTTGATGTGTTGCTTGCGTTAAGCGTTACATTCTCAACGCCCGACTTTGTAAGGCTTGAGCCGTAGCCCAGGTTGTAGGAGATGCCGCCCATGTACCTTGAGGCGTTAAGGGTGGAGTTCTTAACAGTGCTGTTGGTAATAATGATTGCGCTGTTTGCGAGACCCAGAATACCGCCGACGCATTCGCCGGGTGTATTGATTGTAAGGTTCTCAACCGCAGCGTTGTTAATTGTGGAAGCTGTTCCGCTGTTGGATCCGGAAATACCGCCGATTTCTGCCTGAACGGCACTGGTGCCCGTAAGCGTAACATTCTTAACCGTCGCGCCGTTTACGGTCGAGCCGTTTCTGAGGTAGAACACAAGGCCGCCTATATAGCGCGGTGCTGTGACACTGGTGTCCTCAACGGAAATGTTCGTAAAGGTCATCTTCGGGCTGGTGTCGCCTGCGATGCCGCCTGCTCTTTCGGTTCCGGCGGAGATGTTAACGCCCTTGACCGAAACATCCGTAAGGGTCAGTCCGGAGGTGTCAACATATCCTATGACGCCGCCCACATTGGAGTTGGAGCCGCTGATGGTTTTCATTGTCTCGGTGCCTGTTACGGAGCAGTTGATAAGGGTTACATTTTCGTTCGTCTGACCTGCAAGTCCGCCGACGGACGATGTGCCCCTGATATTAAGTCCGATTACATGGACATTCTCCATTCTGCCTCTGAACAGACCGGCTACGGCGCCTACATAGCTTGCTGT
This sequence comes from Clostridiales bacterium DTU053, assembly GCA_001512765.1. Taxonomy (GTDB): domain Bacteria; phylum Bacillota; class Clostridia; order Oscillospirales; family Acutalibacteraceae; genus DTU053. The sequence continues at coordinate 6,860 of LFSO01000003.1, read as the reverse complement.
TGTTGAAATATCAACATTTCTGAGTGTCAGGTTCTTTACCACAACAGCGTTGGTGGTGGAGCCTAAAAGACCGATGTCGTTAGCTGTCTTGCTGATATAGAGGTTAGAAATCTCAAAGCCGTTGCCGTCAAAGATGCCCGAATATCTGCTGGAGTTTGTGCCAAGCGGGTCAATGTTCTTGCCGTTAAGGTTAATATCGGCCATGAGCTTGATGCGTGTGTTCGGGTTGCCGGAGTTTACGAACCTTGTTACCCACTCATACTGATAGGAGTTGTAGATGAGGTAGTAGCCATCGGCGTCCTTTTCGGGAGCGGATACAAGGTCTTTCTGCGGAACGGGATAGCCGTCCTCTGAAGCCTCCCAGATGGGAGTGATGTCGTTAAGTTTCTCAAGCAGCGAGCCGTTCTTTACCTCCTCCTTTTCAATAGGAGTTACATTGTTGATAAGCGGAGTGGTGTTGTACTCGCCGATTGCGTTCTGACCGGCTTTGGGAACATAGTAGAGGGTTGAGATTTCACCGTTTGTAAGCCAGCCGAAAGCGGTGCCCGTTCTTGTGGGTGTGCCGATGATGTTGACTAATGTGTCGGAGTAGTTTTCACTTACCTTGTGGCGGGCGGATTCAACCTTGCCGGCGAAGCCGCCGGATACTCTGCCGTAAGAAGTGATTTCGGAGTCAACAACATAGTTGAACTGAATTCTGCCCACGCGGTTGCTGACTATAACGCCGGCGAAGCCGCCTATTTCAATATCCGTTGCGGGGCTGTTGTAGGTGGAGGTTACCTTTGTGTTTACAACGCCGTTGCGCTCTACCACGGAGTCGTCTCTGATGGCGAAGGTAAAGCCGCCCAGGTACCTGCCGCCTGTGATGTCGGTGTTCTTGACCAAGTTGTCATAGGCGAATATCGTGCCTTCATTGTAGCCTGCAAAGCCGCCTGCGCGGGAATCGGTTGCGGTGGCGGAGACATTGACGCCATTGACCACATTGTTCATGAAGTTCGCGTTGCTGGTGTCGTTCCTGCCCACAAAGCCGCCGACATAAGAGCTGCCCACGATGGTGTTCATGGTTTCTGTGCCCGTTACTGACGAGTCGGCGATTGTGATTGTGCCTTCCGTCTGACCTACAAGGCCGCCGATGTACTGCCCTGTGTTTGTAATCTTAATGCCTCTGACATGGCAGTTGATAACCGAAGCGTTGTTAAGTACGCCCACAAGACCTCCTGTGTAGTTACGGTTTGTGGTAATCTGGACATTTTCGAGATTCAGGTTCTTTACAACGCCGCCGCTGCCCAGCTTGCCGAAGAAGCCTCTGTCAACCGATGTTGTGGTGATGAGGACATTCCTTACGGTAAAGCCCTGACCGTCAAATGTGCCTGTGTACCTTCTGTCGTTGTTGCCTATCGGGTACCAGTCTTTGTTTCTCAGGTTAATGTCGTTCAAGAGCTTTGCGTTGGCGTTCGTGTTGCCTGCGTTTACATAGTTTTTGAACCACTCAAGCTGGAAGGCGGTTTCAATCTCGTAGTAGCCGTTTACCAGCTGCGGAGGCTCGGCGTTGCCGATTACGGGATAGCCGTTCTCATAGTCGTTGTTGTACTGAGCCCAGATATCCGTTACATTGTTAAGCATTTCCGTAAGGTTGCCGTTCTTGATATCCTGGAGGGAAACCTCTGAAATGCCTGTGGAAGCGCCGTAGCCTGCGAGAGGCAAGCCGCTGATGGGCTTTGCGAAGTTGTTGGCGAAGGTGCCGCTGGTTCTGTAGCCTACAAAGCTGCCGCCGTAAGTGCTTACATTGCCGCTTATGTTTGCATTTGCGTAGTTTTCAAGAATCTGATGGTTGGCGGTGTCAATCTTTCCTATAAGACCGCCGACCATCCTGCCTGTCGCGGTAATGGTTACATTCTGAGCGTAGCTGTACTGGATTGTGTTGCCCGTGTTCCAGCCGACAACACCGATAAGGCCGCCGACGCAGATGTCGGTTGACGCGTTGGTATTGGTAGCCGTAATGGTAACATTTTCAACGCCGACCTTAATAATCTTGGTGCCGTTCATGGCTGTGTAGGAAACGCCGCCTATGTAGCGGGAACCCTTAATGGAGGAGTTTCTGATTATTGTGTCGGAGATTGAAGCGGTGCTGTTGATGTAGCCTATAATACCGCCCGTTCTCTCGGATGTGGAATTGCCTGTGTAGTTTTCAACAAGGGACTTTGTAATCTTGACCTCGCTGCCGGATGTGCAGCCTGCGATGCCGCCCAGCTCCTCAGCGCCGTTTATGGTTACATTCTTTACTATCGCGTTGTTGACGCTGGATGCGTTTCTCAGACCGAACACAACGCCGCCGCCGTATCTTACGACCGAGATGGTGACATTATCCACATTGACGGTGTCGAAGTGGCCGGTGCCGCCGTCGGTGTCGCCGGAGATGCCGCCGGCTCTTTCGTTGGCGTTGATTACAAGGTCCTTAGAGCTTACATTTGTAATATAGCTCGTTGTCTTGATATTGCCCGCAAGACCGCCTATGTTGTTGCCCGTGCCCCTAATCACATTCATGCCGGGCAGACCGATTACCGAGCTGTCCTTAATGCTGCCGTTTGACTCAATCTGACCTGCGATGCCGCCGACCTGAGCCTTGGCGACGATATTAACGCCCTCAACGGTGACATTTTCGACCTTGCCTCTGAGCAAACCTACAACAGCGCCGACATATTCGGATGTGGAGTTAAGAGATACATTTCTGAGAGTAAGGTTCTTAATTACCGCGTTGGGGTTGGTGGAGCCGAACAGACCGCGGTCGTATGTGGCGGGCTGAATCTTAAAGTTGCTGATTGAATGGTTGTTGCCGTCAAAGATACCGTTGTATCTGCGGCTGTCTGTGCCGATGGGTATCCATTCCTTGTTTCTTATGTTGATGTCGGCTATGAGCTTTGCGTTAGCGTTCACATTTCCGTCATTGACGAAATTCCTGAACCACTCAAGCTGGAAGGTGTTCTTAATCTCATAGTAGCCGTTTACAAGAGCGGGAGGCTCTGCGTTCGCGATAACGGGGAAGCCGTTTACATAGTCGTCATTGTACTGCGCCCAAAGGTCGGTGATGTCGTTGAGCATCTCGGTCAGGCTGCCGTTTCTGATATCCGCAAGGCTGACTTCGGTAATGCCCGAAACATCGCCGCTGGCTCCGGCGGAAGCTCCGCCTGTGCGCGGGAAGCCGTTGGCTCTCGCAAAGTTGTTGACAACATTGCCCGAGCTCTTATATCCAAGGAAGCTGCCCACATAAATCTTAGTATTGTTGTTTATTGAGGCATCGGCGTAGTTTTCGGCAATTGCATGGTTTGCATTGTCCATCTTGCCGATAAAGCCGCCTATCATTCTGCCGACGCCGGTAATCGTTACATTGGATACATAGTTGTACTGTATCGTATTGGCTGTGTTCCATCCTACAACACCGATAAGGCCGCCCACGCAGAACTCGTTGCCCGTGCCGGTGTTGGTGGCGTTGATGGTAACATTGATAACGCCGACTCTGCTTATGAAGGAGCCGTCTTTAAGGGAGTATGAAACGCCGCCTATGTACCTTGTGCCTGTAAGGGATGAATCCTTGATTATGGTATCGGTGATGGTTGCCTTATTGTTGATGTAGCCGATGATGCCGCCTGTTCTCTCGTTATTTGAAACGCAGGTGAAGTTCTCAACAAGGCTGTTGGTGACTGACACGGGGTTGCCGTTGGATGTGCCCGATATGCCGCCCAGCTCGGCGCCGCCTGTAATTCTTACATTTCTGACGGTAGCCTTATCCACTGTGGAAGCGTTGCGGACGCTGAATATAACGCCGCCAGCGTAGCGGTTGACGGAGATGTTTACATTCTCAACAAGAGCCTCGCTGATTCTTACCGTACCGCCGTCGGAGTCGCCGAAGACGCCGCCCGCTTTTTCATTAGCGGTAAAGTCAACATTCTTGACAATTACATTGTTGACGGGCATGGTTGCCTTGATGTTGCCGGCTACGCCGCCCACAAAGGAGCCTGTGCCCTTAATCGTCTTTGCGCCCGTCTCGCCGATGACGGTAATATTGTTAAGCTGGGTCGATGCCTCGGACTGACCTATAACGCCGCCCACATAGGACGCGCCGTTAATGTTCATGCCCTCAACGGTGATGTTGGAAACCGTGCCTCTCAAAAGACCTACAAGACCGCCGACATAGCTGCCGTTGGTGTTTATGTAGACATTCTTAAGTTTTAAGTTTCTCAGAACCGCTGTGGGAGCCGTGGAGCCGAAAAGACCCTTGTCGTTGCCTGTCTTTGAAATATAAAGGTTGGAGATTGTAAAGTTCTGACCGTCGAATGTGCCGGCATAGCGCACATTGTTGTTGCCGATGGTGTCCATCTTTTTATTGTTGAGATTGATGTCGGCAACAAGCTTTGCGGAGGCGCTGGTATTGCCCGCGTTGACATGTTTCTGGAACCACTCAAGCTGGAAAGCGGAGCCGATAAGGAAGTAGCCGCTTGCGTCCTTTGAGGGAGCGACGGCAAGATTCCCGTCAATCACGGGATATCCGTCGTTTCCTGTTTTCCAGATGTTTGTAAGGTTGTTAAGGTAGCTGAGAAGCGCGCCGTTTGTTGCCTCAGCGGCGGTGACGCCTCTGATGTTGGTAACCGTAGAGGAGGAAACCTGCTCGCCGATGGCATTCTGACCGCTTGCGGTGACATAGAATAAATCGTTCAGCTCAGCGTTGGCGACATAGCCCACCAGAGTGCCTGCCCTTGTGGGAGCGGCCCTGAGGTTTAATGTCGCGGCGCTGTAGTTTTCGGAAATGAAATGTCTTGCGGCCTCGATTTTTCCAATAAAGCCGCCGCTCATTCTGCCGGCGCTGCTGACGGTTGTGTTGTAAACAGCGTTGTACTGAATGGTGTTTGCCACATCGCTTGTTACAACGCCGATAAGGCCGCCGATTTCAACATCGGTGGTCGCGCTTGTCTGAGTGGAGGTGATGGTGGAGTCTAAAACCATGCAGCGCTCTATAAAGCTGCCGTTCTTGACAGCAAAAGCAAGACCGCCCATGTACCTTGTGCCTGTGACATTGACGCCCTTGACAATTGTGTCATACATGTCGAATCTGTAGTCGGCGTGACCTATGGCGCCGGCGATTCTCGAATTCGAAGAGGTGGATGAGATATTAAGATTCTCAACTCGGCAGTTTCTGAACTGTACATTGTTTGCCTTTATGTAGCCTACAAGTCCGCCGGTGTTGTTTGTGCCGACGATGGTTTTCATTGATGATGTGCCCGTGACGGAGCAGTCGGTGATAACCGCCGCGCCCTCTACCTGACCGATAAGACCGCCGGTCTGAGCCCTGCCGGCAGAAATGTTTATGCCGGTAACATGGCAGTTGCTGATTGTGCCGCCCACAGCAACGCCCAAAAGACCGCCGGAGTAGTCACGGGTGCCCGCGATTGTAATGTTGTTGACATTAACATTCTTAATAACGCCCGAGGTGGTGATTTTTCCGAAAAGGCCTCGGTCAACAGAGGTGGAATTGACATAGACATTTGATATGGTAAAGCCCTGACCGTCAAATGTACCCGCGTACTGGCGGTCATGGTTGCCTATGGGATTCCACACCTTGTCATTAAGGTTGATGTTAGCCGTGAGCCTGCCGTTTATGCTGCGGTTATTGTTGTTTACTATCTGATTTCTGAACCACGCAAGCTCTGCGCCGTCGCTTATCAGATAGTAACCGTCCGAAGCCTGAGCAGGCGTCTTAACGGACGAGCCGTCCCACGGCGTACCGATGTCGTCGGCTGCGGCCGCGACAACGCCGAAGGCCGACGAGAAGCACGACAGCATAATAACTGCTCCCAGGAATGCCGCTAGTGCCCTTTTAGACAATTTCGATAGATTTGACATCTCATCACCTGCAAAATTAGATATTCTTACAAGCTAATAATATCATTTAATTTTCCTAATTGCAACGAAAATATTACCAATCTGTGAATTTAGTCATAATGTCGAAACAAATTAAGCAATTTTTGTAATCCATGACATTTTTTAATTCAACTTTTATTCCCGAAGTGAAAAATCCGACAAAATGCGACAATTCACAACACCCCGACCCCAATTATGACGCCTCACTGATACTCTATATATAATGAAAAAAAGCCCGTCTGAATCTCCCACAGTGTGTTATCAACGAACAGCCCCCTCTGACACATAGCCCCGCCTTCCAAGCGGCCAAAGCCTCGCCCCATCACCGCCCCAAGCCGCCGCCTTGTGCCGATGCTCACTTCCACTAAGCCGGCCAAAAGCCGTCCACGCCCCCTTTCCCAGTGCCGCC
>LFSO01000003.1:0-502 GCA_001512765.1 Clostridiales bacterium DTU053 | reverse complement strand
GCCGCCCCACTGCCCCACACAGGTCAAACTGAGCGCAATATCCCGCTCCCCGCCGCCTCGGTTTGAATTTCCCGCCGCGCACTGATCTCGGGAAAATTTTTTTCCTCGCTATCCCCCTTTTTCAAAGCAGCTGCATAAAATAATGAAAAAAAGAGGCAAATCCAAAATGGAGTTGCCCAATATATAAATAGAAAAAATATTCTCAAAAAACTTTGACGCAAACAAAAAGCCTCCCACGGGGGAGGGTATGGAGCAAAATCAGCGGAGAACATTAAATGGGACAAACAGGAATGCAATACATCACTGTGAATAAATATTTAAAATTTAAGCAAAAATATTTAGGTAACGCCGTTAAATATACAATCTCAGCGTATATTTAATTTGAGATTTTTATCGCACAGGCGGAACGCCCGGCGCAGTTTGAAAATCAGTCGAAAAACAGTTGACAATATCAAAAAAGCTATGCTATTATACTTGAGCCGTCCGGAAGGGCGGTAAACGA
>LFSO01000042.1:1804-5266 GCA_001512765.1 Clostridiales bacterium DTU053 | reverse complement strand
AAGAAGATAACAGGCAGAACCATTGAGAATCCCTATTACGCCACTGTTATCAAAGGCTACTACTTTATAGTTATCGCCTCTGAGGCTATGGCCGGCACCCTGCAGTATTTCACTCAGACCCAGTTGGACTGGCTTGATGAGATTCTGACCGAGGCTGAAACCGTTTCTCCCGGCAAACCGATTTTCGTGTTTAACCATAACCCCCTCAAAGGCACGAATAATGTGGACATCAAGTGGCCCACAGGCGGAACTCCCGGCCCGCAGTCGGACGATATCATGGAAATTCTGCAGCGGCATCAAAATGTTTTCTTCATCACTGGTCATACGCATGACAAGNNAAGCTTGATGAAGGCCGTGTAATGACAATTGGCAATGTCCACTTTGTCAATACACCCTGCTATCACAGAAATGATGACTACGGTACGGGATATGTTTTTGAAGCCTATGAGGACCATGTGGTGCTCAGAGCCAGAAACCTGCTTAAATCTGAGTGGAGAGATTTTGAGTATATTTTTGATTTGGCAAGCTGACACGCTTAAATATAAAACAAAACACCCGAGGCGTTGGCGCAATGCCCGCTTCGGGTGCTTTGTTTCTTTTGTGACCGAGTAACTGCAATTTTAAGCGACGATGATATATAGTAAAATCGCTATCAAAGCGAAATCTTTGTTGTTTTCTGTAAAAACCTCATAAGCCTTGTAATTGTTGACATAATACTAATCAGGTTGTATAATTGGTAGGTATCATATTTATTCAATTTGCATATTAAATTTTGTCAGGTGACCCAAATGGCTAAGAGAAAAAAGAACAACACTTCGGTTGTTCTCGGAGCCGCTGTAATTCTGTTTGTTGCGGTCCTTTCAATATCCTATGCCCTGTCGTCAAGGAGGCAGCCGGATATGATTGAAGATACAACGAACACCACAACGGAAGAGATAACCTCGACTGAGCCAGTCACTCAGCCCGCAACCGAGGAGCAAACTCAAACTCCCGCGCCTACCACAGAGAAGGCAGTAGCCCCCTCAACCGAGCCGCAGACCAAGGAAGTCTCCGCAGACCCCCTCCCCGTTCCCGCAGCGGTGACCATTACCGAGAGCAACTGGAATCTGGTGCTTGTAAACCTTTATTATAAAATGCCAGACGATTACAAGGTAACTCTGGCGCCTTGCATTCCCGGCTCCGATGTAAAGCTGGACTACAGAGTGGCGGAGTACTACGAAAAGATGTATAACGCCGCGAAGGCGGACGGCATAACCCTTACCCCCTATTCGGGCTACAGGAGCAAGGACCGCCAGAACTCCAACTTCAACCGCAAGATTGATTCCTATATATCCCAGGGCTATTCTCCCGCCCAGGCAAAGGTCCTGGCAGCCCAGAGCATCATGCCTCCCGGCTGCAGCGAGCACAATTTGGGTCTCGCCATGGATATTGCCGGTACGGACGCGAACTTTTATAAAACTGCCGCATATAAGTGGCTAATGGAGAATGCCGCGGACTACGGTTTTATTCTCAGATACCCGGAGGATAAGGTTCATATCACAAAGGTTAAATACGAGCCGTGGCACTGGCGTTATGTGGGTGTCGAAGCGGCAAAGGCCATGAAGGCAAGCGGACAGTGTCTTGAAGAATATCTCGGCAAGCTGCCGCCTTCATAAATTCAAAAAAACTCTGGAAAAATCCCCTTATTTTTGATATAATTAATCGGTTTATTCTGCAATACTAATTGAAACTCAATGGAGGACAAAAAATGAGCTTAAAATCAGCACAGAAAACAGATACCAACCTTTACACCCTTGAGCTTACCTGCGATAAGGAGCGTTTCGGCGCCGCGCTGCAGAAGGCATACGAAGAGCAAAAGGGCAATATAACCGTTCCCGGCTTCCGCAAGGGCAAGGCTCCCAGAGCTTTCATCGAGAAGTACTACGGCGAGAGCGTATTCTACGACAGCGCAATCGACGCTGTTTTCCCCGAGCTTTACAGAGAGGCAATCGAGGAGTCAAAGCTGGAGACAGTCGGTTCCCCNNCCTTTGACTTTGACATAAAGCATGTCAGCAAAGAAGGCTTTGAGCTTTCACTCAAGGTTTATATAAAGCCTGAGGTCGAAATCGGCGAGTACAAGGGCCTTTCCGCGGTTAAGAAGGCAGTTGCGGTCGAAGAGGACGAGGTTGAGCACAGACTCCACCACATGCTTGAGGACAACGCAAGAATCCTCACCGTTGAGGACAGACCCGCTCAGAACGGCGACATCGTTGTTATCGACTTTGAAGGCTTTACCGACGGCAAGGCTTTCGAGGGCGGCAAGGCTGAAAAGTATGAGCTTACCCTCGGCTCCGGTCAGTTCATCCCCGGCTTCGAGGACCAGATTATCGGCAAGAACGCAGGCGAGTCCTTTGATGTCAATGTAAAATTCCCCGAGGATTACGCAAAAGAGCTTGCCGGCAAGGACGCTGTATTCAAGGTAGTTCTGCACGAAATCAAGGTAAAAGAGCTGCCCGCCCTTGACGACGAGTTCGCAAAGGATGTAAGCGAGTTTGACACTCTTGACGAGCTTAAAAAGAGCATAGAGGAAGATATCAAGGCATCAAAAGAGCAGGAGGCTCAGAGGAAGTTTGAGTCCGACCTTCTCGACAAGCTGGTTGACTCCGTAAAGGCTGAAATCCCGCCCGTTATGGTAGAGGCAGCCCTTGACGACATCATCAACGACTTCTCATACCGTATGCAGATGCAGGGTCTTGACATGAACACCTATCTGCAGATTACAGGTCTTGACATGAAGACCATGAGAGAGGGCTACAGAGACAGAGCAGAGCGCGATGTAAAGCTTCGTCTTGCTGTTGAGAAGATTGCGGAGCTTGAGAACATCGAGGTTACCGAGGACGACATTAAGGAAGAGTACGAGCGTCTCTCCAAGGCATACGGCGTTGATGTAGAGTCAATCAAGAACGCTGTTGACGAGGATATGCTTAAGAAGGATATAGCCAACAAGAAGGCTGTTCAGATAGTCATCGACTCCGCAGTGGTCGCAGAGGCAGAGCCGGAAGCTGAAGAAGCAGAGGAAAAGCCCAAAAAGACCGCCAAGAAGACCACAAGAAAGACAACCACTAAGAAAAAGGCAGAAGAAAAGGCTGACGACGCGGCTGAAGAAAAAGCCGAATAAACTATAATTTTACCTTTTGTGATTAGAAATTTTTATTGTGCCAATAATTATCACAGGGTACAGAAGGAGGAAGTAATATGCCGCTTGTTCCAACCGTAATAGAGCAAACAAACAGAGGTGAAAGAGCGTACGATATTTACTCAAGGCTTTTAAACGATAGAATCGTTGTTCTTTCAGAGGAAATCAACGACACCACCGCAAGCCTTATAGTAGCTCAGCTCCTCTTCCTTGAGGGACAGGACTCCGAAAAGGACATCAGCCTCTATATCAACAGCCCCGGCGGCTCGGTTTCCGCAGGCCTGGCT
>LFSO01000042.1:0-1784 GCA_001512765.1 Clostridiales bacterium DTU053 | reverse complement strand
CGCTATGCCCTCCCCAACAGCGAGGTTATGATTCACCAGCCCCTCGGCGGCGCAAGAGGCCAGGCCACAGACATAAAGATCGCTGCCGACCATATTCTTAAAACAAGGGATAGGCTCAACAGAATTCTCGCTGAGAACACAGGTCAGCCCCTTGAAGTCATCGCAAGAGATACCGACAGGGATTTCTTCATGAGCGCCGAAGAGGCATGCGCCTACGGCATAATTGATAAAGTTATTACAAAGAGGCCATAACAAAGGCAAAGAAATATAAAAGTTTTTTGGTAGAATAAATGCGGGATAAGGCGTTCATCGCCCGCTCCCGCATTTAAACACAGCAAAGCAAAAGCGTGCTTTGAGAGCAGGAGTGTGATTTTTTGGCAAGGAACGACGACGGCAGGGAAAGGGAAGTAAGATGCTCGTTCTGCGGCAAGCCGCAGGAGCATGTGGAAAGAATTATCGCGGGGCCCAATGTCTTTATCTGCAACGAGTGCGTTGATTTGTGCAGCTCAATCGTTCACAACGACGAACCTTTAGGCAGAAGACGCGGCAGCAGNNGCAGCAGTCCTAAGCCGGAGGCTAAGATTCTGCCCAAACCGCTTGAAATCAAGCAAAAGCTGGACGAATATGTAATTGGGCAGGAAGCAGCGAAAAGAACTCTCTCTGTGGCGGTTTACAACCACTATAAGAGGGTATTCTACAAGGCAAAGATGGACGCCGAGGTCCAAAAGAGCAATGTACTCCTTCTTGGTCCTACCGGCGTGGGCAAGACTATGCTTGCCCAGACCCTTGCGAAGATTTTGGATGTACCCTTTGCCATTGCCGACGCCACGACTCTGACCGAGGCAGGCTATGTGGGCGAGGATGTTGAGAACATTCTCTTAAGGCTCATTCAGACCGCCGATTACGATATAGAAAAGGCCGAAAAGGGTATTATATATATCGATGAAATCGACAAGATAGCCAGAAAGTCCGAAAACGCCTCAATCACAAGGGATGTAAGCGGCGAGGGCGTACAGCAGGCTCTTTTGAAAATACTCGAGGGCACCATCTCCAATGTCCCCCCGCAGGGCGGCAGAAAGCACCCGCAGCAGGAGTTTATCCAGATAGACACCACCAACATCCTGTTCATCTGCGGCGGAGCCTTTGACGGCATCGAAAAGATTATTGAAAAAAGGCTCGGCAGCTCGGCTCTCGGCTTTGAGGCTAATATAAAATCCAAGAAGGACCTTGAGTTCTCTCAGGTCATTACGCAGGTAATTCCTCAGGACCTTATAAAGTTCGGTCTCATCCCCGAGCTTGTGGGCCGTCTGTCGGTGNNCGCCCTTGACAGAGACGCGCTTGTCAGAATCCTGAAAGAGCCCAAAAACGCCCTTGTAAAGCAGTACAAGAGCCTTCTTAAGATGGACGATGTGGAGCTGGAGTTTGACGACGCTGCCCTCTACGCCATGGCGGATTTGACGCTCGAGAAGAAAACAGGCGCAAGAGGTCTCAGGTCCATTATGGAGCAAACCCTCCTCCCCGTCATGTTTGAGGCCCCCTCTGACCACACGATAGAGAGAATTATAATAAGCGAAGCAACTGTAAGGGACGGAGTGCCGCCGCTGATTGAGCGAAACCCCGCAAAGAAAAAGGACGACCAAGCGGCCGGCATGAACCCCAGAAGCGCAGGATAAATTAAAGGGTGCGGTTTTCCGTACCCTTCTTTTTATATAAAGCCAAACGCCCGGAGCTGACCTCTCCGAGCGTTTTTATATAATAAGAAAGGAGAATAATGAGGAGGAAGA
>LFSO01000018.1:67877-101818 GCA_001512765.1 Clostridiales bacterium DTU053 | reverse complement strand
AAGCGCTAAAACCAATGCGAGGGTGGCTGTCAATTGTTTCTTAAGCCTTTTAGTCAACTCCTGTTCCTCCTTTTTGTATATATTTTCCAAAATTTTTCACAAGTAAATTATAGATTCTTTTTGGAAATAAGTCAACCTTTTGGCGGCGGACAGTCCCAATTATTGTACCAATATCCTAAATTTCCGTTTGTTTGCACTCCGCTGGGAGAATTAAAAAACTGATAATCCGCCCGCGGATTATCCTTTCGGGAACCCCATAACATGGCGAAAAAAGGGCGTTTATGTTGACAAAAGGCTCAGGGTATTTCATAATAACCGTTAGAGAAAAAATAATAAGTCTAAGCCATTTCGGCTTTTGCCTAAAACACGGAGGAATTATGAATTTTGTCAAAAAGCTGACCGCGAGCGTCGCTGTAATTTCCTGTTTATTCGCAATCTCCGCCTGCAACAGGCGTTCAAATCCCACCATAGATGTTCCCGATTACTCCGACCCCGAGACCACCGAGACCGAAACCGTGAGCGCCCCCAATTTCTCAAGCGAATGGCGCTATAAATACAGCCTTACATACGAATACACAAAGGGCAAAACCGTTTCCGTGCTTTCGGAATACAGGGATGACGGATTCTTCTGCGCCGTTGACAACGAAAGCAAGGTTATGACCTACTACAAACAGGGCGACGAGGGCATAGACAGGTACATTCTCAACCCCTCCACCAAAAAGGGCACCCATGCTGTGCTGAAGGGCAGGAGCCTTGAAAAGCTGGTGTCCGGCTTTATGCAGCTGTCGCTCAGCGATCCCTCGTTTATTTCAAAGGAGAATGTGATTTACAGCTCCGAAGATGTGATAGCGGGCAGACCCGCAAAGAAATATATCCAGATGGAATATCAGGACAGCGTCCTGACGAGAATCGCCTATATTTGGATTGACACAGAATTCGGCTTTGCCTCCCGCTGCGAGGTTTATGACGGCACCGGCGGACTTGCATTTGGCTGGAAGCTGACCGAGTTCAGCCGGGAAGCCCCCGACGCGGAAAACCTAATCCCCGACATTTCAAAGTATAAGCTCACAGAGCTCGGCGTTATTGACAACGGCAGCGAATCCTCTGCGGAGGAGACATCCGCGGCGGATTAAAGAAATAAATGGGGTGAGGACTTGAGTCGGCTAAGTCTCCATAGTCTCAGCAGGCGGGAAAAGCTGCTGGTATCGATAATCTGTCTTCTCTCACTATTGACATTCAGCTTTTTTTTGGATTACGAAAAGTCAAAGGACAAACTGGAAGCCGTTTACGGCAGCGTTACCACAAAAGCAGCCACGGAGAACCTTTACGACCTCCAAAGCGAGCTTTTCGGGGGCGAAACCAAAACAGAGCCGATAATCGAAGAAACCCTTAAAGAAACCGAAACGGAAAGCAAACCCGCAAGCACCGAGACCACCGCCAAAACGCATGAGAGCAGCTCATCAGCAATTGAGAAATCAAGCTCAGGAAGTTCCTCAACAACAAAAAAGTCAAGCTCCGGCGGCTCCAAAGGGAAGCTTACCAAGCCCATCAACATCAACACCGCGGGCAAAAGCGAGCTCATGCGCTTAAAAGGCATTGGCGAAGTCAAGGCTCAGGCTATCATTGACTACAGAAAAACATACGGCCCCTTTGAGGGCAAGGAAGACATAATGAAAGTAAAAGGCATAGGCGAGAAAACCTATGAAAACATCAAAGACTGGATAGTTGTAAATTAGCGAAAGGAATCTGATATGCTCCTTATAGGCATAGACATAGGCGGAACCAAGTGCGCCGTTTCTTTGGGCGCAGCGGACATGGACAAAGGAATTGTCGAGGTGCTGGACAAAGAGGCCTTTCCCACCGAGAACGAAAGAGGTCCCTTTAAGGTTATCGACGAGATATGCGAAAAGATTGACCTTGTCCTATATAGAAACAGCGTGTCCGTTTCAGATATAAAGGGCATCGGAATTAGCTGCGGCGGCCCCCTTGACAGCAAAAAAGGCATAATAAAATCCCCGCCCAATTTAAAGGGCTGGGACGACATTAATATTGTAAAGATTATCTCAGACAAATACCCCGTACCCGTCAGGCTCCAGAACGACGCCAACGCCTGTGCCCTTGCAGAGTGGCGTTTCGGCGCGGCAAGGGGCAGCAGCAACGCCGTATTCCTGACCTTCGGCACAGGCATGGGAGCGGGGCTTATCCTTGACGGCAGACTCTACAGCGGCACCAACGACATGGCGGGCGAGGTGGGTCATATAAGACTCGCCGAGGACGGAGCCGAGGGCTACGGCAAAAGGGGCTCCTTTGAGGGATTTTGCAGCGGCGGCGGAATAGCCCGCACCGCCTGCGAAATGGCACTGAAGGCTCTTGAAAAAGGAGAAGTCAGCAGCCTCTTAAAATCTAAAGAGGATATTAACGAGAGAAATCTCAGCGCGAAGAATCTGGCCGAGGCTATGAAGGCGGGAGATAAATTCGCCCTTTCCGTCTATGAGCTATGCGCAGAAAAGCTGGGGTTCGGGCTGTCTATTATAATCGACATTCTCAACCCCGAGGTCATTGTCATCGGCAGTATTTATGAGAGGAACACAGAGTTTTTCCATAATAGAGTCATGAAAGTTATTGAGAAAGAGGCATTAAAAATCTCTGCCGAGGTTTGCAGTATAAAACCCGCCGAACTGGGCGACTCTATAGGAGATATTGCCGCCCTAGCGGTCGCCGCGGGAGGCTTTTAAGGAGGAAATATGAAAGAGAGCCTTAAAAACAAAATAATAGAAAAGCTGTTTTCCGACTATCCCTCTTTGCAGTCCCTTGCGGCAGACATCCATAAAGCCTATGAGCTTATAGAAAACTGCTACAAAAACGGCGGTTTGGTAATGACCTGCGGCAACGGCGGCTCAGCCGCCGACAGCGAGCATATTGTGGGCGAGCTGATGAAAGGCTTTAATTTAAAGCGTGAGCTTTCAGAGGAGGAGAAAGCGAGGTTCTGCGGCATTGAGGGCGGCAAGGAAATTGCCGACTCCCTTCAGGGCGCGCTCCCCGCAATCTCACTTGTGAGCCAGACCTCCTTAATTTCCGCCTTTGCCAACGACTGCTCACCAGACCTTGTCTTTGCTCAGCAGGTTTTCGCCTACGCCAGAACCCCCTTTGATGTGCTTATTGCCATGAGCACATCGGGCAACTCGAAGAATGTGGTCAACGCCGCAAAGACGGCGAAGGCCGCGGGAATTCGCTGCATAGGCATAACGGGGGAGAGCGGCGGTCTTTTAAAAGAATACTGCGACGCCTGCATTAAGCTCCCCAAAAACACGCCTTATGAGGTTCAGGAACTTACTCTGCCCCTCTATCACGCCCTTTGCGCCATGGCGGAGATTGAATTCTTTTACAGAGATTAATATTTACAAAAAGCATTGTTTTTTGCGAGTAGTCGTGTTATTATAAAGTTTGGTGAAAAAACACCTGTTTCACTGTCTGAATTAATTTAACATATTCAGTTTAATAACGGAAAAGGAGGGTGCAGAGATGGCATATAAGATTTCAGAAGAGTGTATTAGCTGTGGAGCTTGCGTAGATAGCTGCCCTGTTGATGCAATTTCCGAAGGCGATGGCATATATGTAATCGACCCTGAGACCTGTATTGACTGCGGTGCATGTGCGGGTGTATGCCCTGTGGATGCTCCTCAGGAGGCATAAACTGAAAAAAATAGAGGGCGGTTTTTTCCGCCCTTTATTGTTTTGTCTTTATTCAATCGGAATCTCAAATGGGCTGCGGCTCTGGAAAAATGTTTCGCTCTTAAAGCCAGCGGCGAGAGCAGCCTCCTTAGCCTCAGCAAATCCGGAGGCAAGGTGCTCCGCGTAATGGGCGTCGGAGCCTATGGTTATGAATTTGCCGCCCATGTCTTTGAACCTCTTTATGGTTTCGAATTCGGGGGAAAGTTTGTTTAAAGGCTGCCTTAAGCCTCCCGTATTAATTTCGAGAGCCTTTTCCTTCTCCACAAGCAGAGAAAGTATTGTGTCAACCTTTTCCTTGTATTCGTTTATATCAACGGTGATTCCGGAGCGGGCGTAAAAATATCTGAAGGGATATGTCAGATGCGCCAGAGTGTCAAATCCGCCCCACTCGGCAAGACCGATAAGCTCATCAAGATATTCGTTGACAAGGGAATCAATCTCATCGGGATTAAAGCTTTCCATATAATAAAAATCCCTGCGGTCTCTGAGGTTATGAACCGAGCCGATTACAATGTCGTACTGATAAGACGAAACAATCTTTTCCGCAAGCTCCTTGTCGTAATGGGGCTGGGCAAGCTCAATGCCCTGCAGCACCAAAAGCTGACCCATAAAAGCTGACCTTGCCTTTGCGTTTTCAAGGTATGACTGCCTGACCGAGCGGTCAAAGCTGTCGGTGTAATACGCGTCAACTTCGCAGTGGTCGGTAAAGGCGACGGCTCTCAGTCCCATGCTGACCGCTGTTTCGCACATGAACATGGCGGGGTGGTGTCCGTCAAAAGAGTTATCTGTGTGCACATGAAGGTCCATAATGTTTTTACAATTCATATAATCACCTAAGCTGCTCCTCTTTGTCCTCACCGTAAATAATAGCATAAGCGCAGATTTATTGACACAAAAAATTAATTAAAATATAATGTTCTCAGAGTTTTACGACAAAATGCAAATTGATGTCGAATTTTATGGTAAAAATGTATAAACCTGCGATTGTTTTATTAGCTAACGCAACATGGATTTTGGGTGTGTAAGGAGAGTAACAGAATGAAGGCAGTAAAATACGCCGCCGCGAAGATTAATCTGCTTCTTGATGTGACCGAAAAGCTGAAAAACGGCTACCACAGCATTTTTTCCGTTATGCAGTCCATAGCTCTTTACGATAAAATCACCGTCACAAAAAACGACGCGGGTAAAATCAGACTAAGCTGCTCAGACAAGTCTGTCCCGACGGATGAAAAAAATACGGCTTTTAAGGCTGCCATGCTCTTTTTCGACGAAATTCACTCCGATGACAGAGGAATCGACATAGAAATAGAAAAGAACATACCCCAGATGGCGGGTCTGGCCGGCGGCAGCGCGGACGCTGCGGGTGTGCTTTTGGCTCTCAATGACCTGTATAAAACAAATCTCAGCGAGGAAACCCTTATTAAACTTGCCGGCAGAGTCGGCGCCGATGTGCCCTTCTGCCTTAAAGGCGGGCTTATGCTTGCCCTTGATACGGGTCTGATTCTGGCCCCGCTCCCAAGGCTCCCCGAATACCATCTTGTGCTTGTAAAACCCAATGAAGGGGTCTCCACCGCAGAGGCTTACGGCGCCATTGACAAAAAGGATTGGATTCGTCACCCGAATAAGGAGCTTGCCCTCAAAGCGCTTGTTGACGGGGATATACATGAATTCTTCTCATATTCCGCCAATGTTTTCGAGCAGGTCATAGACGCGGGCGCAAGAGTGGAGATAAAGAGCGTAATGCGAGCCCACAACTGCCTTTATGCCTCAATGACGGGCAGCGGCTCGGCGGTTTTCGGAGTATTCATGGATAAAAAGGACGCCGAAGACTGTTTCAGTCAGCTAAAAAACAGCTCATGGCAGGTATTCCTTACAAAGCCTGTCTCAAAGGGCGTTTTAAGTGAGGGAGAATTAGAGTAAAAAACAAAGCCCCTTATAAAAGGGGCTTTTATTTTCTGCTTTTTAGGAAGTGATAATAGGCTGCAGCTGCTTTCCTGCCAGCGCGGCAACAGCGGCGTCGTATGTTTTGCTGAAATCCGCAATCATGGAGGTGGGCTTTCCGTTGTAGTCATCCTGCCTGTATGGGATAAAGTAAACATTCTTGTAATTGAGGAGCATTCCTATGTTTTTTGCCGCGTTAGCCAGGGCATCGTTTGTGGATATGCCGATCAGCACGGGTTTTTGATTTCTCAGGTGCGATTTTGCTGCCATCGTTACGGCTGTGTCCGCAATTCCGTTTGCCAGTTTTGCAAGGGTGTTTCCTGTGCAGGGGATTATAATCAGAATGTCAAGGAGCTTTTTGGGACCTATAGGCTCCGCCTGGGGGATGGTGTGTATTATATCCTTTCCGCTGATTTCCACGAATCTCTTGCGGAACTCCTCGGCAGTGCCGAATCTGGTATCGGTTGAATAGGCGTTCTGGCTCATTATAGGCACTATATCAAAACCCTTGTTCTTTAAATCCTCGATTACGGGGAAAATTTCATCAAAGGTGCAGAACGAACCGCACATGGCAACTCCGGCCCTTATGTTGCTCATTTTTCACCCTCCTTTAGTATATTGATAAGGGTATCGCTTATTATCTTTCCCGCCGTTTTGGGAGCAACCTTTCCGGGCAGAGAGCCTGCCTTAATAACATTTATGCCCAGCCTGTCTGCCTCGGCAAAATCAACGCCGAAAGGCGCGGAGGCAATCTCTATTATAAGACAATCTCGCCTCAGATTCTGAAGTATCTTCTTGTCTATAACCAGAGAGGGTATAGTGTTTATAAGGACATCGAACTTATGGGCTTGTTTGTAAAGCTCGGAAAGAGGACATACCTGATGGCCCTCGCTTATGGCGTTTGCGAGAGCGTCGGTGCTTCTTGCCGAGACCGTTACCTTTGCGCCAAGAGCTCTGAGACTCCTGCCCACTGCTTTTCCTGTTCTGCCAAAGCCTGTAACGGCGCATTCACTGGAGTGAATGGTGATGGGCAGTTTATCAATAATAATTCCCAACACGCCCTCCGCAGTAGGAATGGCATTCAGAACAGACAAATCCTCACGCAGGAAGTAGTCGGTAACCTGCGCCGCTTTTTTAGAGAGTTTCTCAAACAGTTCATCCTTTATCATTCCGCCAAAGACAATGTGGTCTTTGGTAATATGCCTTACGATTTCCGAGAGTTTAACATTCTTCTTTGAAAAAGCGCAGTTGAGATAAGAATTATCTCTGGTAACGGGCAAAGGCAAGATGATTATATCTGACTTTGAAATCTCATCTTTAAGAGAGCCCGAGGCGAACTCAAGGTCGTCGAATTCAAGTTCGGGCTTTTCCTGTTTTATATTGTCAAAGCCAAAGAGCACTGCCCTTGCGCCGTTTTTTCGTAAGTATTGCGACATATATATTTGACGGCTGTCGCCGCCGAGCACGAGAATTCTTTTTTCTGTAGTCATAAGCAGTCCTCCTGATTGCATTTTATGATTAGTCCGAGATATGTGTGAAAAAGTTGCGGTTAATTGTTAAAGAGATAAAATTAAATTCAATATTCTCTGTTAAAAAGGAAAATATTAGCGTATAATAATAACTGTGCGAATTGTTTACTGCCCTAAGGAGATGTCAGTTTTGAGCGATATAGATAATGTTCTTTCAAAAGTTAAAAGAATACACATGGTGGGAATAGGCGGCTCGGGAATGTTCCCCCTTGCCGAGATTCTTCACGCTAAGGGATATAAGCTTTCCGGCTCCGACAATAACGAAAGTGATATTTTAAAAAGAGTCAGAAAGCTGGGGATTCCCGTATTTTTAGGTCACGCCGCCGAGAATTTGGGGGACGCCGAGATGGTGGTTCAGACCGCGGCTCTTTTGCCCAACAACCCCGAAATCGAGGAGGCAAAAAAACGCGGCATCCCCATATTTTCAAGGGCGGAGCTTTTCGGCGCCGTTTCCCGTCATTTTGATAACTGCATAGCGGTCGCGGGTACCCACGGCAAAACCACCGTAACCTCAATGATAGTCCATATCCTTTACCTTACAGGCAAGGACCCCTCTGCGGTTATCGGCGGCAAGCTGCCTACCATAGATTCATACGGCAGGATAGGCGGCAGCGATATTTTCGTGGGAGAGGCATGCGAGTTTGCCGATACCTTCCTGCACCTGTCTCCCGCCTGCAGCATTATCCTCAATGTCGACGAGGACCATTTAGACTACTTCAAAACAATGGATAATCTTAAAGCCTCCTTCAGAAAATTTGCCGACAAGGCAACAAGGTGCATTGTCTACAACGGTGATGACAAAAACACGCTTGAAGTTATTGACGGGCTGAAAAAGCCTTTGATGATAAGTTTCGGGGAACGCCCCTCAAATACATGGTATGCCGCAAATATAAATAAGGTTTCAAATGCAAGGCATGAATTTGACATTATTTTTAAGGGCGAGAAAAAAGGCACTTTAAAACTTGCGGTGCCCGGCTATCACAATGTGCTAAACGCCCTTGCGGCGATTGCCGTCTGCGATTACGCCGGGGTCAGCGTCCAAGACAGCATTAAGGCTCTTGAGAGCTTTATGGGCGCGGGCAGACGCTTTGAAATATTGGGCAGATACGGCGGCGTCACAATAGCCGACGACTACGCCCACCATCCCCAGGAGCTTAAAGTAACCCTCCGGGCTGCGAAGGCTATGGATTACAAAAGGGTATGGGCGGTTTTCCAGCCCTTTACCTACTCCAGAACCTATATGCTCATGGACGATTTCGCGGATGTTCTTAAAATAGCCGACAAGGTCGTTATGACCGAAATCATGGGCTCAAGGGAGATAAACACCTACGGGGTTGAAACCTCCCAGCTTGCCGCGAAAATAGAGGGCAGCGTGTGGTTTAAGACCTTTGAGGAGGTAGCAAAATATGTTACCGACAGCGCAGAGGAGGGCGACCTTATAATAACCCTCGGCTGCGGCGATATCTACAAAGCCGCAAAAATGATGTGCGAGATTTACGAGAGCAAAGGTATATCCAAAGAATAAAAGTTCCCGTAAGAAATTAAAATCCCTGAGATTTACTCAGGGATTTTTCTTTATTCATATAGCTCGAGTATTGCCTTTCTGACCTGGCGGGGGAAGCGGACTTTCTTTACCTTCTTTCGGAATTTCTTTTCCGTCTTAGCCTTTTTGAGCTTTCTGTTCTTAATGGCCTTTATTGTGTTGTTGCCCTCAATCCTTGACAGAAGCTCCGCGGCATGCTGCCTGATATCAGGATTCTTTGCTATGACGGGCTGGGTTACGCTTATCCTGATGTCCTCATCATAGGGAAGGTTCGGCAGCTCGACTCTGAGAGGATTCATATGAACTTTGCACTGAATGGCGTTTCCGCCCGCTTCAACGCTGACCTTTCCTTCGTTTATGTCAATAAACTTTACGCTGTACTTTCTGCCGCCGGGAAGTATCGATGTGTCGCCCATGGGAGCCTTGATTACAAAGTCATAGCCCTCGTCGGCCTCAGAGATTATGAACCTTGTCTTGGCGTTTTTCAGATTGTAGTCAAGGCTCTCGCCGTCGTCCTCAAACATCTCAAAGCTGCCGTTTCCGCGGCTGACTAAGATTTCAAGGTGCTTTGGCAGTCTGCAGCCGTTGCCCTCGTCCGCGGACATGGGCACAATGCCGCCCGCTTTGATAAGTACGGGAATATCGGTCTTTTCTCTGTAGAGCTTTTTAAAGCTCTTGCCCTCATAGATATAGCCAGTGAAAATATCCGTCCAGCGTCCTTCGGGAATAAATGCTGTGGCAGACGCCAGCTTTGTCTTTTTCTTAGCCTTTTCCGTTATGGGGCAGACAATAAGCTCGGTGCCGAACATGTACTGATTCGGAACCTTGTATGCTTCCTTCTCCTCAGGATAGGCGTAGTACATCGGCTCGCACAAAGCCCTGCCGCCGATATGGGTATGATAATTCATCGTATATATGTAGGGAACCAGCTTGTGCCTAAGACGCAAATACTCCTTAGCGGCAAGTTTGGTAAGACCGTCAAATTTCCACGGCTCCTTGCCAGCAAGGTCGTTCTTTTGAGCGTGCAGGCGGGTAATGGGGGAGAACACGCCGAACTGCAGCCATCTCAGGAACAGCTCACCGCTCCTTTTGCCCAGAGCGAAGCCGCCGATGTCGTGGCTCCACCATGTATAGCCTATGTTGGAGGCGTTTACTGTGAAGTAGGGCTGGAAATTAAGGGACTTCCAGCTTACTATCGCGTCGCCGGAGAAGCCCAGGGGATAGCGGTGAGCGCCGGTGCCGGCGTATCTTGAAAGAATAAGCGGTCTTTTGCCGTTCTTTTCATTATCGGCAAAGTGATAGTGGTTCAAAGCCCACAGCGGGTCAAGACCCTTGATTTTGGACTTTTTGCCCTGCTGCCAGTCAATCCACCAGAAGTCGACGCCTTCATCCTCCAAGGGCTTGTGCAGCACATCAAAGTAGGCGTTTACGAATTTGGGCGAGGTTATGTCAAACTTAATTGTCTTCTTTTTCGAGGTGTCAAAGTCCAGAGCCTTTGCCATGTCCTCGTATCTGTCCTCAAAGAAGCGCACTCCAAAGGCGGGATGAAGGTTCATCGTCACTTTCAGACCCTTGTCATGCAGCTCTTTGAGCATTGCGACATGGTCGGGGAAAAGCTCCGTGTTCCAGCTGTATCCCGTCCAGCCGGGACCCCAGACGGAAAGCTTCTCTCTTTTAGCCTTGAACCTTTTCTTAACATCCACCCAGTGCCAGTCCATGTCTATGGTGGCGACAGCGAGGGGGATGTTCTCCTTTTCAAAGCGGTTCATAAGCTCAAGATATTCGTCCTGAGTGTAGGCATAGTACCTGCTCCACCAGTTGCCGAAGGCAAAGCGGGGGATAAGCGGCGGTCTGCCCGTAAGTCTGAAGTAGTCCCTCAGAGCGGCTCTGAAATCTTTGCCGTATGCGAATATGTATTTATCGGTGCCCTTGTGGGGTCTGGGTTGGGGCATTCCCTCAGCGTTCAAGATAAGGCTGTCGTCCTCAATTACGCTGACGCCCGTCTTGCTCATGATTCCGTAGCCCAGCTTTACTTTGCCGTTTTTCATGTCAAGGGTCCTTGCGGTGCCCATGAGGTTATCCTTGTTTTCGCAGGGGATTTTCTTAGTGGTGTTCTTGAAAACCACGCTTGCCTTGCCGTTTTTGGTGTTCACAAAAAGGGTCAGCGCGGTTGTGGAAATCTGCAGCTTTTTCTTTTTTTCTTTTAAGGTAAATACAGGGGTATCCAGCTTTCTGAACCAGACAATCTGAGTCGCCTCATCGATGAAGCTCCCCTTTTTCGGCTTTGTTTCAATTCTGAACAGCCTGTCGGTGAGCACGGTAATCCGCACATTGCCCCTTTCAATGACGCATGAGTCAATGGGCTGCGGGTCGGTTTTGTAAATCAGCCTCGGATGAAGTTTTTCGCTCATTCTCTAACACCTCTGCATCAATATGTTTTATCCATTTCTCTTAAAACCCTTGATATTATGGGAGCGGCGGTGCCGCTTCCGGAGCCGCCGTTTTCCACTATGCACACAAAGGCATAGGGGAAATCCTCCCTCTGGGAAAAACCAGCGAACCATGCGTGGGGGCTCTTTTCGCCGCCCACCTCTGCGGTGCCCGTCTTTGCGCAAAGCTCAAGACCCTTAAATCTTGAGTCGCCGTAATAGTTCTTTACATTCGAGCGCAAAAGGGATTTAAGCGTATTGGCGGTGGTGACATTAAGGAGCTTTTCCGAACTTGAGCCGCCTTTATATAAAACTGTGCCGTCGTTTTGAATTACGCTCTCAACAAAGTAGGGATTTACAGCCTTGCCGCCGTTTGCAATCGCGCCCATCATCCTCATAACAGCGACGGGACTGACGAGTATGGTGTGCTGACCGATGCCCGCCCAGCCGAGACTTGCGGGACCCGCTTCCGAAAGGTCCACATTTCCCTTAGCCGTATTGACCCTGTCGCATACGAAAGACTGGGTAAGACCCATCTTTTCAGCGGTTTTTTGGAGTTTTTCTTTGCCTATCTCAATCGCCAGCTGAGCGAAGGCTGAGTTGCAGGATACATTGAGAGCCTTCTCAAAGCTTATCGTGCCGTGGGTGCCCATGCACTTTATAACGCCGCCGTCGGGGGCTTTGTACTGACCTGCGCAGTTAAACTTTCTTGTCATAACATCGGGGATATTCTCAATCGCCGCCGCGGCGGTCACTGTCTTGAAAACCGAGCCGGGTACATAAACACCCGAAAGGAGCTTATTAAGATACACTCCGTCATATTTTCCGCTTTTGTCGGTATTGATGTCCGAGGGTTTGTTTGAGATGTCATAGGTAGGGGAGGAGACCATTACAATAACCTCACCCGTCTTGTAGTTGTAAACCCCCACTGTGCCTTTTTGTCCTTCAAGGGCGTTCAGAGCGGTTTTGCAAAGCTTTGCGTCAAGGGTCAGCTTTAAATTGCTCTTTGAGCCGCTTGCCGCGGAGTTTATGCCCCAAATCATGTTAAAGCCCGTAAGCTCGGACTTGAAAGTGTTATGAACGCCCGAAGAAATATAGAAACTTGTGTCTCCTATGGTCTGCAAAAGAGCCCTGCGGATGCCTTGGTCGGAACTGTAAACCCTCTTTTTGTTCTTTGTGTCGGCGAGCATAACGCCGTTTCTGTCCTCAATAAGACCAAAGCTCTCCACAGCGGAGGAGCCGTAAAGATGCCTGTTTGCAGTATGCATGGCGTATGTCCTGCCGTTTGCGAAAAGGGATACAAGGAGGATAGTAAGTCCTCCCATAAAGGCGATTACAAGCAGATAGAGCATTTTGCTCCTGTTTATGGTGATTCTCATTTCGTCCTCCGACCTTTATTGGTATTCCGACCCTTGCCCGAGGCGCTTTTTCCCGCCGTCTGTCTGCTCTGGGCGGGTCTTGCCGCCTGCCTTTCCTTTTTCGCGGCGGAAATATATATTCCCGTTCTGGGAGCCTTCTTTCTCTCAATAAACACATCGTCATAGCCGTCGCCCAGATAGACGGCGTACTCGGACTTAGCCGCGGTGGGTACGGGTGCGGGACGGGGACTGAGTTTCTTTACGGGATAGGTCAGCGGGTCAACCGCCTTGAGATAAGCGAGAAGTCCCCATGAGCTGAGCATACTTGAGCCGCCCCTGCTGACAAAAGGCAGAGTAACGCCCGTCAGCGGCAAAAGGTCGGTGACTCCGAAGATGTTAAGCCCCGCTTGAAAGAGCATAAGCCCCGCCGCGGCGCAGGCGGCTATGGAGTAGAATGTGGAGCGGGCGGTCTTTGCCATCTTGATGCTGTAGAAAGCGAAGGCAACATATGTCAGTGCTACTGTAAAGGCAAGGATTATGCCGAATTCCTCGCACAAAACGCCGAAAACCAGGTCCTCAGTCGCGGCAAAGACATTTCTTAATTGTCCGTTGCCCAGACCCACGCCGAAAAGTCCGCCGCTCGCGGAGTAAATCAGCACCCTTGTCTGCTGATAGCCGCCGCTGTCCATGTACTCCCAAATATGCCTGTAGGTCATAAATCTGTTCGCCACATATGGCTTGAATATCACAATAGCCACGGCGCCCACGGCCGCCGCTGCGCAAATGAGCAGTATTTTCTTAATATCGCCCGAGCGCATAAAAGAGATTATAAGGAAGGTAGCAAAGAAAATCAGCGCCGTGCCGAAGTCCTTCATAACAAAGATGATTCCAATGCAGCAGGCGGCAAAGAGTATATATTTTGAAAGGGAGCGGATAGACTGGAGCTTATCAAGGGTTACGGCGCCCACAAAGATAAAGAGTATCTTAGCGAGCTCCGAGGGCTGTATTGAAAAATCCCCTATGAATATCCAGTTTCTCGCTCCCCTGTAGGTGGTTCCGAATACTATGGTCGCGGCAAGCAGACCAACAGCGCCCAGCGCCGCGGGAACTCTGAGGCTTGTAATCCAGCGGGTGTTCTGCAAAATCCACAGCATGGTGTAGTATAGAACAACGCCAAGCGCGAAGGTCAAAAACTGCACCAGCGTTCTTTTGGGGTAAACGCTTGCCGTTATCGCTATACTCAAAAACGAGAGCATAAAGGCGGCTATTTCAAGCTCAAACCTTTTGCCCAGAATGAGTTTGAAGAATACAAAGCATCCTGTCTGGATAAGAAGGAACAAAGTAAAATATGTGGTCAGCGACGCTGCCGCATCGCCCGCATTTGATATAACCTTGCCTGCGTATATTACCTCAAAGGCAAGGGCGGGCACATATATAAGCAGCCATAAAAAGCGGCTGTCGGCTATTTTGGAAAGCACTCCGTATTTCAAGCCTTCATCACCTTTCCGGCGTTAAGACGCCTAACAAAAGCCTACTTTTTTCTTGTCTTTTTCTTTCTCTCAGGCAGCTCAAGCGCGCGGAAGATAAACTCAGCGCCGCCCAGAGAAATGGTATCGCCGTCGTAAAGACTTGCCTTGTTTTTGACTATAAGCCCATTGACCTTAATGCCGAGGCTGGAATTTGTGTCAAAGATAATCCAGCTTTTCTTTCGCCTTGTGATAACGGCGTGCAGCCTCGACACCGTGGCGTAAGAGAGCACCACATCGCAGAGTTTCGCCCTGCCGATGGATGTTTCCCACGAGCTGATTTCATAAACCTTGCCCGTCGCTTTGTCGGTTAAAGTCGCGATTACTGGGCTGCCGCTTCTTTCCCAAAGCATTAAGGTAAAGGCGAACAAAAGGGGGCAAAGAAAGCATATAAGCAGGAATATCCTCAGAATCATATCCGAAGAAAGAGCAATGCTCAGCAGCATAATAACCCCCTAAAAATTAGTATTCAAATCTATAATACGACTAGAAGAACTTTCCGTCAAGTTCGCTCTATATGGCCTCCTAACCACGCTGTTTTTTTCAATTCCGCAACAAAACTTTACAAGGTTATTATTGCCATAATGCATTGAAAATGGTATGTTGAAAGCGGAGGTGCAAAATTTATGGCCGTAAATAAAATAACCTCTTTTATAATGTCGGTACTGTTATTTTTTAGCTCCATTTTATTGTTCCCGTGGTTTTTCACCCCCGCTCCCGTTCCAGCGGTTTTGAGCGAGTACACCGAAAAACCGACTGAAACTGTTGTAGGCGACTTTTATGTCTCACCGAACGGCAGCGATGAGGGAGACGGCTCACTTTCAAGTCCCTTTAAGACTATCGAAAGGGCAATTGAAGCCGTACGCAGCCTTGACAAAACTGGCAAAGACTCAGTCACCGTCTGCATTATGGCGGGCGAGTACAGAACAAACGGTCTTGTGTTCACCGCTGCTGACGGCGGAACCGAAAGCTGCCCCATAAATTACTGCGCCTTTGGTGACGGGGAAGCAGTGATAAACGGCGGTTTTAGTCTGACTGCGGACGATTTTTCTCCCGTCAGCGGCGAAGCGGCAGAGAGGCTGAAAAGCTCTGTAAGAGATAAGGTCTTAAAGGCCAACCTTTTCGAACTGGGCCTTACCGCCGAGGAAATCGGAGAGATGAAAGCCATAGGCACTTATAACACGGCTCACCTTTACGGAAAGGGCTCAGGAGTATACTGCGAGCTGTTCTTTGCCGACAGAAGAATGACACTTGCCCGCTATCCCAATAGCGGAGAGTTCCTTAAAACCGGCGATGTAGTCTACAACAGCCTCGAAGAAAACAACGCGCCCCAGGGCTGGAGCGGCTATACAAATCCATCCGGCGACAAATTCAAAATGGATGAGAATACAGCCTCCCGCGCGGCCTCTTGGAGCACTCTGGATGATGTCTGGATGATGGGCTACTGGCGCTATGACTGGGCGGACGGCTCCACCCCCGTAAAGTCCGTTTCGGGAGGTACAATCGAAACCGCTTATGCCTCCAATTACGGCATAAGAAAGGACGCTCCCTATTATTTCTTCAATGTGCTTGAGGAGCTTGACAGCCCCGGCGAATACTACATCGACCGCGAGGCAGGAATCCTTTATTTCTATCCCGACAAGGATTTAAGCCAAGGCGAAATATTCCTTACCATTACACAAAACCCCGTAATCAAATCAAACGCCGACTATCTAATATTTGAGAACCTGACCATACAGGGCACCCGAGGCGACAGCGTATCAATCACCGCCAACAACAATATCGTAAAGGGATGCACTGTAAAGAACATAGGCGGCACCGCGGTTGTGGCAAACGGCTGCAACAATTTGATTACGGAATGTGAGGTCTATCACACAGGCCGCGGCGGCATATACCTTTACGGCGGCGACAGGGAAAGGCTTATTCCCGGAAACAACAAAGCGGACAACAACTACATACACGACTGGTCCGAGATTTACCTTACATATCAGCCGGGAGTAAGGCTTAACGGCGTCGGCAATATCTGCTCCCATAACGAGATGTGCCGCTCGCCCCATGAGGCAATCACATATTCGGGCAACAACCACATAATCGAGTATAACGAGATATACGAGGTTGTACTCCGGTCCGAAGACGCCGGAGCCATATACGCAGGCAGGTCATGGACGGATTACGGAACGGTCATAAGATATAACTGCATTTACAATTTGGGTTCCGGCGGCTACTCGCCCAACGGCATTTATTTGGACGACGGACTTTCGGGTCAGAGCGTATACGGCAATCTGCTTATCAATGTCCCCGGCTACGGATTAATGCTGGGCGGCGGCCGTGACCTGAGCGTCAAGAACAATATCGTAATAGGCTCCCAGAAGGGCATATACTACGACGCCCGAGTAATCGAGGGTGTTCTTGACGAGAATTTCTGGTTCAAACACGGACGGAAAGGTCAGGTTTTATGGACGGGGCTTTATAACTCCCCGTGGCAGACCGACATCTGGAAAGAGGCATTCCCGCAGATGAGCAAAATCTCGGATGACTTCGACGATGCGGAGAATCCCTACTTCGGTCCCAATCCCGCGTTCAGTGTAGTTTCGGACAATATAGTAATCTCCAAGTCCCCCGTGCCGAGTATCGGCACCATAAGCCCCTTTGTAACAAAATACAGTGCCGTTGAGCATAACTCGGTTATAAATTTCGGCGCCATCCATTCGGTATTCCCCGGCATAGCAAAGGGCGACTACACGATGAACGCAAATTCCGCTTTCCTGTACCAGCTTTCTGACGATTTTGAAATCTTGCCGCTAAGCGAAATCGGAAGATATTAAGCTTAAAGAGGCTGTGAAAAACACAGCCTCATTTTTTTGCTTTTGAGCCGCGCCCCGCTGTCTTTCCTCCCTTTGGCAGCCGCGCTGTGGTTGACAAACCGCCTTGTCTTTGTGTATAATGTCATAGCAAATTTAAGGCGAAAAACGGGATGTGGCTCAGCTTGGTAGAGCGCTTGGTTTGGGACCAAGATGCCGCAGGTTCGAATCCTGTCATCCCGACCAAAAGTGCAAAAAGAAAAACCCGCGTTCGAGCGGGTTTTTCAATTTTTTTGCAAGAGAAATAAAAATCGACATCGGGCTTATTATTTTGGGGATTTTATATTTTAATGCCTTATATTATAATTTACATTAGACAATAGGGCTTACATAAGGAGGGCTAAATTTGGATTACAGAATAGTCGGAAAAACCAATGTGTCTGCTTCTCTTCTCGGCTACGGATGCATGAGATTCCCTACAACCGCGGACGGTGAAATAGACGAAGTTAAGGCGGAGAAGCTCCTTGATACCGCATATGAAAACGGAGTTAACTATTTTGATACAGCGTACTACTATCACTCAGGCAAAAGCGAGCCCTTTGTGGGAAAGGTGCTGTCCAAATATGACCGAGGCAGCTACTATATTGCCGACAAGCTCCCTCACTGGCCTGTTAAAACCCTTGACAACGCAAAGAGAATTTTTAATAAGCAGCTTGAAAGGCTGCAGACGGATTATATAGATTTTTATCTTCTCCATTCATTGGACAAAGCCGCGTGGAAAAGACTTTCAGAGCTTGGTGTTCCTGAGTATTGCGAGAGCCTTAAAGCAGAGGGCAAAATCAAATACTTCGGCTTTTCTTTCCATGATGACTACGAGGTCTTTGAAGAAATCCTGACAAGCAGGGCTTGGGACTTCTGCCAGATTCAGCTGAACTACATGGACACAGAGCATCAGGCAGGAATGAAGGGCTATGAGCTTGCGGAAAAAATGGGAATCCCCGTTATAATAATGGAGCCTTTAAAGGGCGGCAAGCTGGCAACCTTGCCCGAGGATTTAACCGAAGAGCTTAAAAAGCACAATCCCGACGCCTCCGTAGCCTCATGGGGCTTTAGGTGGGTAGCGGGTCTGCCCAATGTTAAGGTGGTTCTCAGCGGCATGACTACAATGGAACAGCTGGAGGACAACCTTAAAACCTTCAGCGGCTTTAAGCCTCTGACTGAGGAAGAACAGCAGATTGTTGCCTCGCTGCCCGAGAAGATAAAGCGCAAGGTCAACAACGAGTGCACCAACTGCAAATACTGCATGCCCTGTCCTTCGGGCGTGGACATTCCTAAGAACTTCCGCGTCTGGAATGAGTACGGTATGTTCAGGAACAAGCAGGCCATAGCGTGGCAGTGGGAAAACGAGATTGACGAGGACGAAAAGGCTTCCAACTGCGTTGCCTGCGGTCAGTGCGAGGAGGCATGCCCTCAGCATATCCGCATTATTGAGGATTTAAGCCGCCTGCAGAAGGAACTGGACAGCGTGGTAGAATCCCTAAAGCGTTAAAGGGGAGAGAAGATGAGTTTAAGCAGAAAAACAGCTCTGGGAGGCTTGTTCATAGCTTTGTCCGTACTGCTCCCGCAGGTTATCCACCTTATCGGAGCGGCTGATTTGGGCAGAATGCTGCTGCCCATGCACATACCCGTTCTGCTCAGCGGCTTTGTGCTGGGTCCCGTTTTCGGGCTTACGGTGGGAGCGATTTCCCCCATATTGAGCTGTTTGCTCACCAATATGCCGCCCGTGTCAAGGCTGGCTTTTATGGTCATTGAGCTGGCGGGCTACGGCTTTATGAGCGGACTTTTATTCAGAACCCTAAAGCTCTATAAAACCCGTTACGGCACAGCCCTTTCCCTTGCGGGCGCCATGATATTCGGAAGGCTTTTGTACGCTCTTTCTCTATTTGTCGCCTCAGACCTTCTGGGGATTTCTCAAATTGGACCCATCGCGGCGCGGGAAGCGGTCACTGCGGGATTAATCGGAATAGTAATTCAGATTATCCTCGTGCCGACTATAATCTACCTGCTGCGAAAGATACGGGTAATTGACCCCGCAGATACGCAGAAAAAGAGAAACCAAACAGCGGGCTGACACCCAAAGCTTAAAGAAAGAAGATTTACATATGACAGATGAACTCCAAAAGGCGGTAAGTAAACTTCACGACAGCGGCTGCGCTATTGTCGTCGCAAACGGCGAAAAGGTAATTGCCTCCGCTGAGACCAGTCTTAAACCGCTTATAGAAATAGTTAAAACAAGCCCCGAAATTCTCCGCGGCGCGGCGGTCGCCGATAAAATAGTCGGCAAGGCAGCCGCCCTCCTCCTTGTGCATTCGGGCGTCAGGGAAGTGTACGCGGAGATTTTAAGCGACTTCGCCGTTCCCGTTCTTGAGCGCGCGGGCATACAGTATCATTACAATAAAAAGGTGCCCTTTATAAAAAACAGGGCAGGCGACGACACCTGCCCTATGGAAAAGAAAGTTCTCTATATTGACGACCCCGAGACCGCAGTGAGCATATTTTTGAATTTATAATATCAAAATACAGCAGGGTGGATTTCTCCACCCTGTGTTTTTTCCGCTAAAACTTTATACGGCTTTTATTTTAGAGGCAAACCTGCGCTGTCCTTAAAATTGCCGGTTAAAATGAGAATCAAATCCACAATCCAGCCGAGACCTCCAATCGCGCCGGTAAAGAGCCAAATAAGTCCCGTGCCGACCTTGCCAACATAAAACCTGTGAATACCGAAAATGCCGAAAAGAAAGCACAAAACAAGTGCCACTATTTTGCTCTTGTTTGACGCGACTGAGTATGTGGTTGTGTATGAATAATTATTGTAGTAAGTACTGCCCGAATCGTTGCTGAACTTGTTGTAATCGGTATCCCATGAGTTAGAGTATGGATTTGACTTGTAGCTGTCGTTCTCAATACGGCTTTCTTGTGGTACGGGAGCTCCGCAGTTGCCGCAGAAATTTCCCTGAACCTCAGACCCGCAGTATTCACATCTCACAAAATAACACCCCTTGAAATTTACAAAGCTTTTTCCGAGCGGAGAATCTCCAATACCCGTCATTTTCCTTTTTATTATATAGCTTAAACGCACCGACTTGAAGCAAAGTTGTTTTTTGTTTTTATGAGCTCTTTTCTTATTAA
Organism: Clostridiales bacterium DTU053; assembly: GCA_001512765.1. GTDB lineage: Bacteria > Bacillota > Clostridia > Oscillospirales > Acutalibacteraceae > DTU053. The sequence goes on along the minus strand of LFSO01000018.1, from coordinate 81,770 downwards.
TATGAAATCTGATAAGATAAAACAAAAAGCCGAAGGGTGAGGAAAATGATTGATAAGGAGCTGAAATTACGGGGAGTGCCCGATATTCTAAGAGGCACCGACGGGGAGCGAATAACCGACAAAAAAACTTGGGAGGAAAACCGAGAGAAGCTGAAGGAGCTTTTGTGCCTTCATGAATACGGCTTTTTGCCCCCTGAACCGAAGGACTTAAAATTTGAAATTCTCCGGAGCGACGAGCGTTTTTTCGCCAACACCGCTATTTATCAAAAAATTCTGATAACCGCCAGCCTTGAAAACGGGGAATTTTCATTTCCCGTTCAGTTTGTCCGCCCCAAAAAAGAGGGCAGGCACAAAACCATAGTCTTTTTAAACTTCAGAGACGGCGTTCCCGACAAATACTATCCCGCCGAGGAGATTTGCGACAGGGGCTTTGCCGTCGCCACAATTTACTATAAGGATGTAACCGGCGACGACGGTGATTTTACAAACGGTCTTGCGGGTGTGCTGTTCGGCGGCAAGGAGAGGAACGAGCACGACCCCGGCAAAATCATGATGTGGGCATGGGCTGCCATGCGCGCCGCGGACTATCTCCAGACTCTTGACTCAGCAGACCTTGAGAGTTTAGCGGTAATAGGTCATTCAAGGCTTGGCAAAACCGCCCTTGTCGCCGCCGCATTTGATGAGAGGTTCCGCTTTGTCCACTCCAACAACTCTGGCTGCAGCGGTGCCGCCATTATAAGGGGCAAGACAGGCGAGCAGATAGACGACATCTGCCGCAACTTCCCCTTCTGGTTCTGCGAAAACTACAAAACTTACAGAAAGAACGAAAGCGCCCTGCCATTTGACCAGCACTTGCTTCTTGCCCTCTCAGCCCCCAGATTCGTTTCCGTCGGCAGCGCGGCGGAGGATTTATGGGCTGACCCCGCTTCCGAATTTCTCGCATGCGCCGCCGCGTCCCCCGTTTACTCCCTTTACGGAAAAGAGGGTCTTATTGCCCCCGACACCTTTCCGCCCGAAGAGGGCGCATATCAAGTCGGCAGCATAGGCTATTACCTCCGCCCCGGCTCCCACTTCCTCAGCCGCTATGACTGGAATAAATTCCTGGATTTTATTGAAAGCAAAGTTTAATTCTTTGCCGGCTAAAGACAATTGCTTCTTGTAAAAAACGGCAGCTTCGGTATAATTAAATTAGCGTGTTACTAAGCCAAACTAAATAGTTAGGAGTTTTGTCTATGAAAGACGCCCGAATTTCAGGCAGAACATGGTTTAACATTATTGTTTTCGGCTTTATGGGTCAGGTCGCCTGGGCTGTTGAAAACATCTACTTCAACACATTTCTCTTCAACTACATCGGCGGCACAACAAAGGACATTTCCACCATGGTAGCGTTGACCGCGGCAACCGCCGTTATCGCCACCTTCCTAATGGGCAATTTGAGCGACAGGCTGGACCGCAGAAAGGTTTTCCTTTCTTTAGGCTACATCCTGTGGGGATTTTCGGTCATGGTCTTTGCCTTCATTTCAAGGGACAATGTGGCAAAGCTCTTTGGTCTTGCGGACGAAGTGAAAATCCTCGCCGCATCGGTATCCGTTGTCATCATTATGGACTGCGTCATGACTTTTATAGGCTCCACCAGCAACGACGCCGCCTTTAACGCATGGATTACCGACATCACCGTTCCCGAAAACAGAGGCAAGGCGGAGGGCATACTCGCGTCCTTCCCGATTCTCGCCACGCTTCTCGTCACCGTAGCTTTCGGCGCGGGAGTCGCCGCGGCGGGCTATCCCGCTTGCTTCCTGGGACTCGGCATCGGAGTTTCGCTCTGCGGCCTTATAGGCGCCTTTACATTAAAGGATTCAAGGGAGGGTAAACCTCGCCGTCAGGGCAGATACATCACCGATTTGATTTACGGCTTCAGACCCTCGGTAATTAAGGAAAACGCCCTGTTGTATCTTGCCCTCCTTGCCGTATCCTTCTTTAACATCGCGGTTCAGATTTTCCTGCCCTATCTCTTTATTTATCTGCAGCACTACATGGGCTTTGACTTTGAAAACCTGAATATTACCCCAAAGGTTATCGGCATCGCCGTTGTCGCCATCGTGCTCTTTATAGCCGTGGTTTACTGCCTCGGTCTGATGGTAGACAAATTCGGCAAGGACAAATTCATCTACCCGTCAATCGCGCTGTTTATAATAGGACTTATTGCCACATCTCAGGCTAAAAAGCTGGGCGCGTTCGCGGCAACCGTCGTAATGGTCTTTGCGGGCTACGGACTTCTTATGATTATCCTCAACGCCTCTGTAAGGGACTTTACGCCGGAGGATAAAACAGGCTTGTTCCAGGGCGTGCGTATGATTTTCATGGTGCTTCTGCCCATGGTAATAGGTCCGCCGCTTGGCAACGCGGTCATTGAGCGTTTCGCTCCTCTCCATCAGCTTGGAACTTACTACAACGACTTCGGAGAGGCTGTCTATGTCCCCGTGCCGGAGATTTTCCTCGCCGCGGCAATCTTCTCGGTACTCATAGGCATACCGATATTCTTCCTCAGGAAAAAGGCAAAAGCGCAGAATAAAAAGGGCTATTAAAAAAACGCCTCGCTCCTTGGGAGCGGGGCGATAAATTGTAAGGAGATTTTTATGCGGATTACTACCGATTTCACAGGCGGAAATATTAAAGTGTTAAGCGTCGAGGGTGATTATGTTAAGGTGGAGTGCGACCTTCGGGATACCACCACCGACTGGTTCTACTGGGCGTTTTGCGTAAAAGGCGCAAGCGGCAGGACAATAACCTTCGATTTCGGCAGGGACAGACTGGGTTATTTCGGCCCCGCCGTCAGCAAAGACCTTAAAACTTGGAACTGGGCAGGGGAGGAGACCCTTGGCGACAACAGATTCAGCTTTACCTACACTTTTGACGACGACAGCCCCACATATTTCGCCCACGATATGATATACAGCCCCGAACGCTTTGAGGAGTTTTTGAAGAAGCACAATCTCAACGCCCTCACCTTTGCGGTAACCGACAAGGGGAACGAAGTCAAAATACTGGAGTTCGGCGGCGGGGATAAAACCATAGTGCTCACTTCAAGGCACCACTGCTGCGAATCAACCGGCACCTATGTGCTGGAGGGGGTTCTGGAGCATCTATTAAAAAATCTCCCCGACGGATACAGAGTCGCCGCCGTGCCCTTTATGGACATTGACGGCGTGATATTCGGCGACCAGGGCAAGAACCGCCATCCCCACGACCACAACAGGGATTATATAGAAAACCCCGTCTATCCCTCGGTCAGAGAGCTTATGGCATACGCAAAAGAGCACAATGTAAAGTTCCAATTTGACTTTCATTCGCCATACCATATAGGCGGCGGAGATGACAAGGTATTCCTTGTCAGGAACCTCTTAAACACAAAAGGGCAGGATGAGTTCGCCTCTCTTTTCCATGAGGAGTCGGCGAATCTGAGTTTCAGGTACTTTGTCGGCAGCGACATTATGCCCAATACCTCATGGAATACCTTAACTAACCCGACCTCCACAAAGTTTTTCTCATCCCTTCCGACCACCGAGCTTTCCTTTACCCTCGAAACAGCCTATTTCGGCACTGAAGAAAATAAAGTAAGTCAGGAAGGGCTCATAGAACTCGGCAAAGCCTTCGCAAGAGCCCTAATCAGATACATAGAAAATCACAGATAAAAAAATAAAGGGGACAGGTAACTGTCCCCTTATTTTTATAGCTTTTTTATGCCTTCTTAGCTTTGATAGCTGCCTGAGCTGCTGCAAGGCGTGCAAGCGGTACTCTGTAGGGTGAGCAGGATACATAGTCAAGTCCTACATTGTGGCAGAACTCAACGGATGACGGGTCGCCGCCGTGCTCGCCGCAGATGCCGAGCTTAATGTCGGGCCTTGTAGCCTTGCCGAGATTAACAGCCATTTCAACCAGCTTGCCAACGCCTGTCTGGTCGAGCTTTGCGAACGGGTCAAACTCGTAAATCTTTGTGTCATAGTAAGCGTCAAGGAACTTGCCGGCGTCGTCACGGCTGAAACCGAAGGTCATCTGAGTCAGGTCGTTTGTGCCGAATGAGAAGAACTCAGCCTCTTTTGCGATTTCGTCTGCTGTGAGAGCTGCTCTCGGAATCTCAATCATTGTGCCGACCATGTACTCGAGCTTTACGCCTGCCTCGGCGATGAGCTTGTCAGCTGTCTCAACAACTACATCCTTAACGAACTTGAGCTCCTTAACCTCGCCTACCAGAGGAATCATAATCTCGGGAACGATGTTGTACTCAGGATGCTCTTTGTTTACATTGATAGCGGCGGAGATAACTGCTGTGGTCTGCATTCTTGCGATTTCGGGATAGGTTACTGCAAGACGGCAGCCTCTGTGACCCATCATCGGGTTAGCCTCGTGCAGGCTGTCGATAACAGCCTTGAGCTCATCAACAGAGATGCCAAGGTCGTCTGCAAGCTCCTTAATCTCGTTTTCCTTCTGGGGCAGGAACTCGTGGAGCGGCGGGTCAAGGAAGCGGATTGTCATGGGTCTGCCCTCAAGAACCCTGTACATCTCCTCAAAGTCCTTCTGCTGTAAGGGCAGAATCTTCTCAAGAGCCTTAGCGCGAGCCTCTGCTGTCTTAGAGACGATCATCTCGCGGATAGCCTTGATTCTGTCGCCCTCAAAGAACATGTGCTCTGTACGGCAGAGACCAATGCCCTCAGCGCCGAAGTGAACTGCTGTAGCAGCGTCCGTCGGAGTGTCGGCGTTTGTTCTTACCTTCAGTGTGCGATACTTGTCAGCCCAAGCCATGAATCTGCCGAAGTCGCCGGAGATTGAAGCCTCAACTGTCTTGATTTCGCCGTCGTAAATCTTGCCGGTTGAACCGTCAAGGGAGATATAGTCGCCTTCATAGTACTTCTTGCCGCCGAGTTCGAAGTAGCCTTCCTCTGCGTGCATCTTGATTTCGCCGCAGCCGGATACGCAGCAGGTTCCCATGCCTCTTGCGACAACTGCTGCGTGGGAGGTCATGCCGCCTCTGACGGTGAGGATGCCCTGAGCTGCTGCCATACCCTCGATGTCCTCGGGTGATGTTTCAAGACGAACAAGGATAACCTTTTCGCCCTTCTCAGCGAGCTCTTTAGCTCTGTCGGCTGTGAATACAACCTTACCGGTTGCTGCGCCGGGGGATGCCGCAAGACCTGTGCCGATAACCTTAGCGGCCTTAAGAGCGGCGGCGTCAAACTGGGGATGGAGAAGCGCGTCAAGCTGCTTGGGGTCAACTCTCAGAACTGCGGTTTCCTCGTCGATGAGACCCTCGTCAACAAGGTCAACAGCTATCTTGAGAGCTGCTGTAGCTGTACGCTTGCCGTTTCTTGTCTGGAGCATATAGAGCTTGCCGTTTTCAATGGTAAACTCCATATCCTGCATATCTTTATAGTGATTCTCAAGCTTCTTGGCTATTGTAACAAACTGCTCGTAAACCTCAGGCATTTCTTCCTTGAGCTTGGAAATATGGCTGGGTGTGCGGATACCTGCAACGACATCTTCGCCCTGAGCGTTGATGAGGTACTCGCCGAAGAGAACATTCTCGCCTGTTGCGGGGTCGCGGGAGAACGCAACGCCTGTACCGGAGTTGGTGTTAAGGTTGCCGAATACCATGGGCTGAACATTAACTGCGGTGCCCCATGAATAGGGGATGTCGTTCATGCGGCGATATACATTTGCGCGGGGGTTGTCCCATGAACGGAAAACAGCCTGAACGGCAGCCATGAGCTGAGCTCTCGGGTCGGAGGGGAAGTCCTCGCCCTTCTGCTCCTTATAATATGCCTTAAAGAGCCTTACAAGCTCCTTCATGTCTTCAACATCAAGCTCGATGTCGTCCTTAACGCCCTTCTTAGCCTTAAGCTCGTCGATGATGACCTCGAAGTTGTGCTTCGGAACTTCCATAACGACATCGGAGAACATCTGGATAAAGCGGCGATAGGAGTCATAAACAAAGCGTGCGAATGACGGGTCCGGATTGCCCTTGATAAGACCTTCGGCAACTTCGTCGTTAATGCCGAGGTTGAGGATTGTGTCCATCATGCCGGGCATTGATGCACGAGCGCCGGAACGAACGGATACCAGGAGGGGCTTTTCGGGGTCACCGAACTTCTTGCCGTTGATTTCTTCAATCTTGGCAAGGTACTCGTAAATCTGGTCCTGTATTTCCTGAGCTATTACCTTTCCGTCTTCATAGTAACGGGTGCATGCCTCTGTGGTAACGGTAAAGCCCTGGGGAACAGGCATACCGAGCTTAGTCATTTCAGCAAGGTTTGCGCCTTTGCCGCCCAGAAGCTCGCGCATGCTTCCGTCGCCTTCTGAGAACAAATAAACATACTTGTGACTCATTCAATAATTCCTCCATATTTAAATTTAAATATTTCACATTCGTGCTTGCCCCAAAAAGGGCAGGGTTGACCGAAAGACATTATAACAGATATTTTCCTATATTTCCATATTATTTTAGAATATCCGCATTTCTTTGAATTAAACCTAAAATATATACAATTTTGAAGTTATTTTACAGCAGATTTAACAGCCATTTCAATATTTGCGAGTAAAAAACCTGTCCAAAAATGCAAGTTTATACTATTTGTGATATTTGCCGCCTGCCGAAATGGAAAAAGCTCTGTATATCTGCTCAAGGAGCATAACCCTGAAAAGACGGTGAGGGAAGGTCATTTTTGAAAAGGAGAGCCTAAAGTCCGCCCGCTTCTTAATATCGTCTGCAAGACCGTATGAGCCGCCTATTATAAAAGAGATTTCACCCGCGCCCGAGCTTTTGCAGCCTTCAAGCAAATCGGCAAATTCCTCGGATGAAAGCTGTTTCCCCTCAATGCAAAGGGCTATTGTCTTTGACCTTTCGGGGATTTTCCTCAGTATCTCCTTTGCTTCCGCCATCAGCGCCTTTTCAATCTCAGCTCTTGATGGCTCCTGGGGGAGATTTGCTGCGTTTATCTCGGTTATCTTAATTTGGCAAAAGGAGCCCAGCATCTTTATATATTCTTTTGCGGCTTCTTCAAAAAATGCGTCCTTTAATCTCCCTACGCAAATAATGTTTACCTTTATCAAGTTTTGCCCTCCCGAATGCGAGGCTATTCCATCAGCTTAAAATATCAGCATTTTGTCGGGTCTGTCGTGGGAAGCGACCCTCAGGATATAATCCCTGTTTTCCACAGCTCCGATGGTGCTCAGAGCCGAAACTGAGGTCTGCCTTGCGATTTCTGCCCTGTTGTTCTCCTTGCTCAAATGGCCCAGGATTATTCTTGTTGTGCCCGTTTGTATGAGTCTGCACAGAGCAGAGGCGCAGTCGTCGTTTGAAAGGTGTCCCAAATTGGAGCGGATTCTTCTCTTTAAATAATAGGGGTAAGAGCCGTTTTCAAGCATCCATACATCGTGGTTTGACTCAAGCAGCACGGCGTCGCAGCCCGAAAGGGCGGTGAGAATCTCCTGAGTCATGACTCCCGTGTCGGTGGCGATTCCTATTCTTCTGCCGTCCTCAAATACGGCGGTGTAGCCGGTGCTATCCCTGCTGTCGTGGGAGGTTCTGAACGGCGCTATATGTATTCCCGCCACCACGGCGCCCTTTTCGTCTATTGGAATGGCGTTGAATTTGCCGTTTAAATGTCCCTGCATTCTAAGTTCCGCAAGAGTGCCTTTGGATGCGTAAATATCAATGCCGTAGCGGGAGGCGAAAACCCGCACAGCGCTTATATGGTCGGTATGCTCATGGGTGATGAAAATACCCTTGATTTCAGTCGGGCTTACATTTATCGCGGAAAGAGCAGCCTCAAGCTGCTTTGCGTTTTTGCCCGCGTCAACAAGAATACCGCCCGAGGAGGTTCCCAAATAGGTGGAATTCCCCGAGCTTGAAGAAAAGAGTGTTGTGAATCTCGCCATGTTGTTCTCCGTTTTGGTGTAATAAAGAAAAAGCCCTCAGGGCTTTTCTTTTAATCTGTTAAATTAGCCTACAATGCTTACGGGCTTTGTGACGGGGGTGTTGAACTCAACCCTCTTAATGTCGGCGCCGAGAGCCTGCAGTTTGCCGAGCACATTCTCATAGCCTCTGTCTATGTGGTGAATGTCCTCAATGGTGGTCTGACCCTGGGCTATAAGGCCCGCTATAACCATCGCGGCGCCCGCTCTTAAATCGTCAGCCCTTATGGGCGCTCCTTTAAGGAAGGGCACGCCTTCAATAATAGCAGCCTTACCTTCAACCTGAATAACCGCGCCCATTCTGATAAGCTGGTCCACATATCTGAAACGGTTGTCCCATACGCTCTCAGAGATAATGCTTGTGCCCTCTGCTACGGAGAGAAGAACCGCCATCTGGGGCTGCATATCTGTGGGGAAACCGGGGTGGGGCATGGTCTTTACATGGCAGCGGTTTAGTCTGCCGTTGCTTGAAACTCTTATGCAGTCGTCGAATTCTTCAATCTCCGCGCCGCATTCAATCAGCTTTGCGGAAATGGAATCAAGGTGTTTGGGGATAACATTCTTTATAAGCACATTACCCCTTGTGGCAGCGGCGGCAACCATGTAGGTGCCAGCCTCAATCTGGTCGGGGATTATGGAGTACTGACAGCCGCGAAGCTTCTCCACGCCGCGGATTTTAATAATATCCGTACCCGCGCCCCTTACATCCGCGCCCATGAGGTTAAGGAAGTTGGCAAGGTCAACAATATGGGGCTCCTTTGCGGCGTTTTCGATAACCGTAAGGCCCTTTGCCTTTACGGCGGCAAGCATTACATTAACGGTAGCTCCGACGGAAACCATATCGAAGTAAACGGAGTTTCCGATGAGCTCCCTTGCCTTTACCTCCACCATGGCGTTGCCTGTGGTAACGGTGGCGCCCAGAGCCTCAAAGCCCTTGATGTGCTGGTCGATGGGGCGGACTCCGAAATTGCAGCCGCCGGGCATACCCACTTTAGCCTGCTTGTATCTGCCAAGCAGAGCGCCGAGGAAGTAATAAGATGCCCTTAAATGCCTCGTCATTTCATTTGAAACGACGGTGGTATTGATAGTGGAGGAGTCAATCTCCCAAGTGTTGTTGTTTATATTGCGAACCTTTGCGCCCATGCTGTCCAATATCTGCATAAGAATGCGGACATCACGGACATTAGGAATGTTTTCAAGCCTGCAAACACCATCTGCAAGAACCGTTGCGGAGATGATGGCAACGGCGGCGTTCTTCGCTCCGCTGATTTCAACCTCGCCGCAGAGCCTTTTCCCGCCGTTTATTACGAACTTTTCCAAATACGGCACTTCCCTTTTTTTAATATAAGCTTATAGGAAAGAAATATATAAAACCGACTTTAAGTGCATTGCTAAAATAGAAAATATTGTGTCCGCCGGATATTATATCATCAGATATTGTAAATTTAAAGTCTTTTTCTGTAAAAAACAACTAAATACTGTTTTTTGTACAATTTGTCAATAAAAAACGAATTATTTGTTTTTTTAACAAAATCGGCTTGACGGCAATTTTAATGTTCTCGAAAATTTCCGCAAAACCTTGATGATTAATGACTTAAAGCCCATAATGCGATGAAGTTGTAAAGCGTTTGCAAAGTAATTATTGAGAGATTGGCGATTTTATATTCAAAAAAGCGGATTTAACGCCTTTGCTGTTTTAAAAATAAATCGGGATTTGTCTTTCGCTGTTCTTCCCTGCAGAAAAAATCTGCAGGGAAGAACCGTTTAAGTATTAAAGTGTGATTGTGTTTACGCCTTCGTTCAGCTTATATGTCTTGCCCTCAAGAACCGCCTCCGCCTTTGAGCCTGCGGGTACAGTGAAGGTATAAACCGTCTTGTCGGTTTCCCTTCTCCATTCGGAAGCGACGGTGCCGCGGGCGGTTTCTATCGATGCCTTAACGAATGTCAGTCTCTTGTCGGTCTGGGGTTTAAAGATTAAATCCTCGTATGCGACGGTGCCGTCCCTCATTGTGATGCCCGCTGCGGTTGAGTACAGCCAGTCGCCGACAGCGCCGTATGCGTAGTGGTTAAAGGAATTCATGCCGGGAGTGGCGAAGCTGCCGTCGGGCCTTTGACCGTTCCAGCGCTCCCACATGGTGGTGGCTCCCTGAGTTACGGGATAGAGCCATGACGGATACTCTTTGCGTAAAAGCAGGTCGTATGCCAGCTCTACCTCGCCGATGTCTGTAAGCACATGAAGGAGATAAGGCGTTCCAACAAAGCCTGTTGTAAGGTGACCGTATTTTCTTATAAGGGACACAAGCTGGTTTGCGGTTGCCTCTCTGTCAGGCGTAAGACCGAATTTAAGAGCCAGTACGCAGGCTGTCTGGGTGTTTATTTTGATTGTGCCGTCGGGGTTTACATATTCTTCTCTGTATGCCTTTACGATGTTCTCGTGCAGAGCCTTGTACTCGCTCATATCCTTGCCCAGAACCTCGCCTGCCTTGATAAGCAGTTCGGTTGAGTACGCAAAGAAGGCTGTTGCGATGTAGTCGTGGTCCGTAGCGCCCCTTGCGTCCTCGTCATCACCCTCAATGTCAAGGGCGAGCCAGTCGCCGAAGTGTTTGCCCGTGTTCCAAAGATAGGGATTTCTGGAGCCTTTGAAGCACTGTATGAGGGACTTGTGAGCGGCGCTCTTTCTGATATAATCCACCCACTTCTTCATCATCGGGAAGTTGTGCTCAAGGTCCTCTTTGTTGCCGTATGAGAGGTAAAGCTGCCACGGGCAGATTGTAGCCGCGTCGCCCCAAGCCGCAGAGCCGCCGCCGTCAAAGGTCGCGGGGATAACATGGGTAATCCTGCCGTCCTCGCCCTGCTCGGCTGCCATGTCATTGAGCCACTTTCTGAAGAAGGTGCTGACATCATAGTTCATGGACGCGACCCTTATAAATACCTGAGCGTCGCCCGTCCAGCCGAGTCGCTCATCCCTCTGCGGGCAGTCGGTGGGAACATCCAGGAAGTTGCCCCTCTGACCCCAGATGATGTTTTCGTACAGCCTGTTGAGAAGCGGATCCGAGCTTTCAAAATGACCGATTCTCTTCATATCCGAGTATACGGCTATGGCTGTAAAGTCGTCGGGGTTTACATCCTTAAAGCCCTCCAGCTTTATGAATCTGAAGCCGTAGAAGGTAAAGGAAGGCTTATAAAGCTTCTCCTCGCCCGAGCAGATATACCTTACCTGCTGCTTTGCTTTTCTAAGGTTTTCCGTATATACATTGCCGTTCTTGTCAAGGACCTCAAAATGGGTGATTACAAGCTCATCGTTTTTATTGCCCTTAGCCTTAAACTCCACATAGCCTGTCAGGTTCTGACCGAAGTCAATAACCGTATCGCATTCGGGAGTGGTAATGAGCCTTTGGGGCTTGAGTCTTTCCTTCTCCGCCACCTTCTCTCCTTCCTGCGGAATCAGAATTTCCTTCGGATGGGGGAAGGCGACAGCGCTTTTTTCCTCAGATACGAAATTGTCGTCGTAGGTTTCGCCGCCGTACATATCGTTGTAGACGGTTTTGCTCTCTGAGGATTTCCAAGTGCTGTCCGTATTTATTATTGCCTCGGAGCCGTCATTGTATGTAAGGCAAAGGGAGGCAATTAACGCGGGTTCGTCCGCCTTGATGTGTTTGGTTGCATGCTGGGGTCTTTTGTGAAAACGCCAGCCCCTGCCCACTTCTGCGGTTATTATGTTTTTGCCGTCTTTAATTAAATCGGTTACATCGTATGTCTGATACTGAAGGCGCTTTTCATACACTGTCCAGCCGGGGGCAAGTATAAAGTCTCCCACCCTTTGCCCGTTGAGGTATGCCACATAAACGCCAAGGCTGCTGATTTGAAGCGTTGCGGATTTAATTGGCTTGTCTGACTCGAACTCTTTGCTGAAAACAAAAGCCGCCCCCTCCTTGTATTTGGGAGCCTTTAAAAATGACGCAGATAATATTTTGTCCATACTGACCTCCTGAATTTCGGGCGCGCGTCGCAGCCGATTTAACCTTTAAACTCATTATACTTTTTAAAGGGTTCAAGTCAATTAAATTAAAGTGAAAAGCCGCCCGCTTGATAAAAATTCACACATTGACAAATCTTTTGTGCTATACTGGAACAAATCTTTTAAAAGTCTGGAGATGCGTTATGGACTATAGATTCAACAGTATTAGTTTAACCCGTTTTGCCTCAACAATTTGCGCTCTTGCGGGAATTGAAAAACCCGAAAAAGCCGACGAGCCCGTCGAAAGTATTTTAAAACTTTTTAATGACGCTCCCTTTGACAGAATTGTTATACATAATCCCGACGCTGTGGCAATGTGGCTTTATCAGCAGAATTTTGAGCTTTTCGAAAAGGTTCTGCGCCATGCCCCCGTATGCCTGCCCTTCAAAACCGTTTTCCCGTCGGTAACTCCCGTTTGCTTCGGCACCATGTATACGGGCGCTCTCCCCGAAGTTCACGGGATTCAGTTCTACACAAAACCTGTAATTAAGATAGATTCTGTTTACGACGCCTTTATCGGAGCGGGCAAAAAAGCCGCGATAGTCGCTGTCAGAGAGAGCAGCATGTCAAAGATTTTCCTCGAAAGGGATATGGATTACTTTATAGAAGAAGACGACGAAAAGGTAAAGGAAACGGCGATAAGGCTCATAAAAGAAAACAAATACAATCTCCTCAGCGTCTACACTCAGGAATACGACGATGTAATGCACGCGAGGGGAGTGCTCTCCCCCGAGGCTATAAACGCCTTAAAAAATCAAATAAGAATTTTTGACGAGCTGGCAAACGCCATAAAAGAGACCGAAAGAGACGGCAAAACCCTCATCACATTCTCAACCGACCATGGAGTCCATAACGAGCCCAACGGCAGGGGCTCCCACGGCACCGACGAGCCTTATGACCTTAACATTGCCCACTTTTTCGGCGTATTATAATATTGGATATTTTTTCAAAATATCATGTAAATTGAGCCAAATGACGCCCGCGGATTGACTTTATTTCGGTTTTGAGATAATATAATTTTCCGAAGTGCGAGCAAATTGGGCAATTGCGTGCAGGAAACTGCATGAGGAAAGTCCGGGCTTCACAGAGCAGGATAGCGGCTAACGGCCGCCGAGGGTGACCTTAGGGAAAGTGCAACAGAGATATACCGCCGTTCATTTTGAACGGTAAGGGTGGAAAGGCGAGGTAAGAGCTCACCGGCGTGCGGGAGACCGCACGGCCCTGCAAACCCTATCCGAAGCAACACCGACCGGGGGGCCTGCTCGGCCATATCCCCAACAGGTGGCGTGAGCCCGATGGCAACATCGGGCCAAGATAGATAATTGCCTTAAATGACAGAACGCGGCTTACAGATTTGCTCGCACATATAATCACAAACCCCATAATATGTTATGGGGTGATTTTTTTATGCTCGAAAGTCTGGTCGCCGGTTTAACCTTGATTTTCGCTTTAATCGGTCTTTTGGCCATTATCTATGCGGGTACGCTGAAGCTCTTAAGTCCCAAAAAGAACAAGGAGTACTATCTTGTTCTGCCGCTTGACAATGAAGAAGAATCCATAACAAAAATCTGCGCGGCGATTGAGAAAAGAAACCTCCTGGGCGAAACCCACTGCAAAATCATCGCCGTGGATATGGGACTGTCTTTTGAAACATTTAAATACATAGAAAGAATGTGTCTTACCAACAAAAACATGGAGCTTATTAATAAAGCCGACGCTCCGACATTTTTCGAAGAGCTGTTACACGGATGACACACTGAATCTACTAAACAAATTTCGTAAACTTCAAAAAACACAGGAGGGTTTTTGCTCTCTTGTGTTTTGTTCTTTAATGCGACAATGCGCCAGCCTGATGACACTCTAAAATGTTGTCGCTTTGCAACAAAAAAGAAAAATTTTTCCATTTT
>LFSO01000018.1:45173-67814 GCA_001512765.1 Clostridiales bacterium DTU053 | reverse complement strand
CTGATGTAATATTGCTGATTTCCTGTAATTTACATAGATTTGGTCGAAGGCACCGCAGATTTGTTGGTTTGCGTCTGCCCCAAGGCGGAGCAGTGTTTGGACCGTACGGAGTTGATAATATGATGGAAGGTGCAAAGTCTTTACAAATGCCGCTGGTGGCCTTAAGAGGCCTGGTGATTTTCCCCGGCATGACGCTACATTTCGATGTGGGGCGCAAGGCGTCCACGGCAGCCTTGAGAGCAGCCCTTGAGGGCAATCAGGATTTGTTCTTAGTTACCCAAAGGGATATTAACGAAGAAGAACCGGACCTTAACGGCCTTTATCCGATGGGAGTAATATCGGAGATAAGGCAGGTTTTCCGCATACATGAGGGCAGTACATACAGGGTAATAGTCGAGGGCAAGCACAGAGCCTCAATCGACAGCCTAGTTCAAGAAAAACCCTATATGATTGCTTCAATTAAACCTAAGTACGACCCGCCCATTAAGAGCGTGGACAAAGAACTGGCACTGGCTTTGGTCCGCCGCGCTAAGAATTTGTTTGAGGAGTATTCCGAGCTTTCCCCAAAAATCGCTCCCGATGTTATCGCAAGCGTGGAGCAGGAGGAGCGCCCCGGCATACTCTCGGACCTTATAGCCGCCGCTATCCCGCTGCCCATGCAGGACAAGCAGAACCTGCTCTCTCAGAAAAATCCTTTAAGGAGAATCGAGCAGCTCTGCGTTATCCTCACTAAGGAAATTGATATATTAAGGCTGGAAGAGGATATTCAGGACCGTGTTCAGGAGCAGATTGACCTGAATCAAAGGGAGTACTACCTCAGAGAGCAGCTTAAAGTCATAAGCGAGGAGCTGCAGGAGGGCGACTCTCCCGCGTCCGACGCGGATAATTACATAGCAAAGATTAAAGAAAGCAAGATGCCCGAGGAGTCAAAGAAAAAGCTCCTTGAGGAGGCGGGCAGACTCCGCAGAATGTCCCCCGCTTCTCCCGACAGCGCGGTTATAAGAACCTATCTCGACCGCTGCCTTGCTCTGCCCTGGGGCGTCTATTCCAAGGACAAGAACTCCCTTGCCTCCGTCCGCAGAGTTCTGGAAAAGGAGCACTACGGACTGGAAAAGGTTAAAGAGAGAATCACCGAAATGCTTGCGGCAAGGTTCCTCTCAAAGGAGCTCAAGGGTCAAATTATCTGTCTTGCGGGACCTCCCGGCGTGGGTAAAACCTCAATAGCAAAGTCAATAGCCACTGCGCTCGGCCGCAAATACGCAAGGCTGTCTTTGGGCGGTGTGCGTGACGAGGCGGAAATAAGAGGACACCGCAGAACCTATGTTGGCGCAATCCCCGGCAGGATTATTACCGCCATAACTCAGGCGGGCACATCGAACCCGCTTATTCTCCTTGACGAGATTGATAAACTGAGCGGAGATTTCAGGGGCGACCCATCGTCCGCGCTTCTGGAAGTGCTTGACTCCGAGCAGAACTTTGCCTTTGTGGACCACTATCTTGAAATCCCCTTTGATTTAAGTCAGGTCCTTTTCATCACAACCGCGAACGATACCTCCGCAATCCCCGGCCCGTTAAGGGACAGAATGGAGATAATTGAGCTTTCAAGCTACACGGCGGAGGAAAAATTCCATATAGCAAAACGCCATCTGGTGCCCAAACAAATTAAGCAGCACGGACTTTCCAGAAAGCAGATTCGCATATCGGACAAGGCTTTAAGGCTCATTATTGAGGGCTACACCAGAGAGGCGGGCGTCAGACGCCTTGAGCAGCTTATCTCCAAGCTCTGCCGCAAGGAGGCCGTAAGACTCGCAGACGGCATTAAGGAGCCCCTTGTAATAACGGACAAGAACCTCTCCGAGTTCTTAGGTCCCGTAAAGTATAAGGAGGACCCCTCCCTCTATGCCGACCAGACTGGCATCGCAAACGGACTTGCTTGGACCTCCGTCGGCGGCGAGATGCTGCAAATCGAGGTAGCCATCATGGAAGGCACGGGCAAAATCGAGCTTACGGGTCAGCTGGGCGATGTCATGAAGGAATCCGCAAGGACCGCGGTGAGCTATCTGCGCTCAAAGGCAAGTCAGCTTGGCATAGACAGCGAGTTTTATAAGAATAAGGATATACACATCCATGTTCCCGAGGGAGCGGTCCCGAAGGACGGCCCCTCAGCGGGCGTTACCATAGCCACAGCCCTTTACTCGGCTTTAACCGGCAAAAAGGTCAACGGCAAGGTTGCAATGACGGGCGAGATTACACTACGCGGCAGGGTACTGCCCATAGGCGGTCTTAAAGAAAAGACCATGGCGGCATACCGCACGGGTATGACGACGGTTCTGATTCCTTACGGCAATCTCTCCGACCTTAAAGAGATTGACAAGGCTGTGGAAAAGGCGCTCAAATTCGTGCCCGTACGCACCCTTGACGAGGTCTTTGACTGCGCTATTCTCAACGAAAAGCCGGAGTCGGCAAAAGGAGAGATACATATCCTCACCCCTCCCAAAGTCAGCGACGGCGCGCAGGTCTGGACAACCTGATATACAGTATTTCTGAATAAAAATTCATTTTTACCATTGCTGACTGTTGCTAAAGGGCAGTCGGCAATGGTATAATATTAACTAGTTTATTTTTCAGGAGGGACCAAATGAACTTTAACATTGTAGAGTTTGAAGCATCATTCGGACTATCCTCCCAGCTTCCAAAATCCAATATACCCGAAATAGTTTTTGCGGGACGCTCCAATGTGGGCAAGTCCTCAATGATAAATAAGCTCTTTAACAGAAAGCAGCTCGCTAAAGTCAGCAGCGTTCCCGGCAAAACCATCACCATAAACTTTTACAGGCTCGGGGGCGTCAGATTCGTGGACCTTCCCGGCTACGGCTACGCGAAACGCTCCGCGGCGGAGATACGCCGTTTCGGCGAGCTTATGGAGGGCTATTTCAATTCGGGCAGGAATATAAAACTCATTGTCCAGCTTATCGATATGCGCCACAGCCCCACAAGCGACGACATTGACATGATAAACTTTATGATAGCAAAAGACCTCCCGTTTGTAATAGTGCTGACCAAGAGCGACAAACTAAAGCCCACAGAGAGGCAGAAACGCCTCGAGGCTTTGAATGAAGAACTTGCGTTCCTCGGCGACAGGGAAGTTGAAGTAATCGAGTTTTCTGCTCAGACGGGTGTGGGACTTAAGGAATTAAGGTCTTATATAGACGATGTTTTGGAGCAGAAGTAATAGGCTAATGCGGAAGGAAAGAGACGGATGTTTGTATCAGAGTGTTTGAATGTAAATGAAAAGGGTCACCTCACAATCGGCGGCTGCGATACGGTGGAGCTGGCAAATCAGTTCGGCACGCCTCTTATTGTCTACAACGAGGAGACCATAAGAAAAAACTGCAGGGAGTTTGTTTCCTCAATAAACGAGCATTACGAGGGAAAAGGACTTGTTTATTACGCAAGCAAGGCGTTCTCCTGCCTTGAAATGTGCAGAATATGCAAATCCGAGGGGCTGGGTCTGGATGTGGTTTCAGGCGGCGAGCTTTACACCGCTTTAAAGGCAGATTTCCCGCCCGAGAAAATCTGCTTCCACGGCAACAACAAGACAGACAGCGAGATTTGCGAGGCTCTCGACGCGGGCGTGGGCAGAATCATCGTGGACAATATCGAGGAGCTAAGAAAGATTGGAAGAACGGCTGCCGAAAAGAACAAGACCGCAAAAGTTCTTTTAAGAATCAAGCCCGGCATTGACGCCCATACCCATGAGTTTATAAAGACGGGTCAAATCGACTCCAAGTTCGGCTTTGCCCTTGAAACGGGCGAGGCTATGGAGGCTGTCAAACTCGCTTTGGCGGAAGAGAACATAGAACTTATGGGACTTCACTGCCATATCGGCTCGCAGATTTTCGACATAGACCCCTTCATTCTCGCCGCGGAGGTAATGATAGCCTTCATCGCGGAAATTAAGAAAGAAACGGGCACAGAGCTTACCGAGCTGAATCTGGGCGGCGGCTTCGGCATCAAATACACCGGCGACGACAATCCAGAGAGCTTCAGCGAATATATGAAAAAGGTAGCTCTCAGCCTTAAAGCGACCGCAGAAAAATACGGCATCAAAACACCCTTTGTAATGATAGAACCCGGCCGCTCAATAGTGGGAGCGGAGGCGGTCACACTCTACACCGTCGGCAGTGTAAAAGAAATACCGAACATCAGGAACTATGTGTCCATCGACGGCGGCATGACCGACAACCCGAGATACATCCTCTACGGCTCAAAGTACGATATCCACTGCGCGAACAAAATGAACGAGCCGAGGGATTACATGGCTACAATCGCGGGCAGGTGCTGCGAGAGCGGCGACCTTATCCAAAAGGACGCCATGATTCAAAAGACACAGGAGGGCGACATTATCGCCGTGCTCTCAACGGGCGCCTACAACTATTCCATGGCGTCAAACTACAACAGAGTGCCGAGACCCGCTGTCGTCATGATTACTGACGGAAAACCGAGGCTCATCATAAAAAGAGAATCATATGATGACCTCATCGCAAACGATATATAAATATTGATTTGAAAGCGGGGGAATGTTTTGAAAAGCTTGTGGTTTTGCGATACCGCAATCGGGAAAATAGGAATAGCTGAAGAAAACGGTGAGCTTACGGACATTCTGTATCCCGGGGAGAATCCTGATTTTGATTATACATATAAAGAAACTCCTCTCATAAAAGAAGCTCACAAACAGCTCAGCGAATATTTCAATGGAGAAAGAAAAAAATTTGATTTGCCTTTACGCATTGACGGACCGCCCTTTCAGACAAAAGTCTGGAACGCCCTTATGGAAATTCCCTACGGAGAGACAAGAAGCTACAAGGACATAGCCGTAAGAGTCGGCAATCCCAGCGGTTCACGGGCGGTAGGCTGCGCAAACGGCAAAAACAGACTGCCCATCATTATTCCCTGCCACAGAGTAATAGCCGCTGACGGAACACTGGGAGGCTACGGCGGGGGATTAAATATGAAGAAATTCCTCTTAAATCTTGAAATAAAGCACCGCTGATAAAAACACAAAACTGCCTTCGATTTACGAGGGCGGTTTTTTTTATTCCACCCAAATCATAAAAGGGCGCTCTGATTGACATTGACAATTTTAATATGCTATTATTACCGTTGAAATAGTATAAAAATTGAAGTAGATTTGGGGCATTTTTAGTCGCTTTGCAAAAATCTCAATTCGGAGGTTTGTTATGACATCGGCAGAAGAAAACGCCAGACTCAACACTGCGGAGATTATATCAGCTCCTTCTGCCGAGCCTGAAAAGAAAATGAGGGAATACCTTTCCCCCAAGGCTATGGCCGCCTACATAATTTCAGGCATCGGAGACAAAAATTGGGAGTCGTTCAGCTCCCAGAATACATACTTCTTCAATACAACCTTTTTAAGAGCCTCGCCCACGACCCTTGCGCTGGTGGACTCGCTTTGCGGCATTGCCGACGCTCTTGATAACGCGATTTCGGGTCCCATCATCGACAGAACAAGAACCCGCTGGGGCAGAGTTCGCCCTTATCTTGTTGCGACTCTGCCTCTCTGGATGCTGTCCGCGGCGATGCCGTGGCTTTTGCCGACGAACCTATCACAAACCGCGCTCTTTTTCATTCTCTTGATACTCCAGTATTTAGGCTCAATAGCAAACTCCTTTTACGGTCCCGCTTACGCGGCTATTCTTTATAACCTTACCCCCAATGTGGATGAGAGGGACAGACTCATAGCCGCCGATACTTATGTGGACCTTTTCGGCGTTTGGATTCCATCGCTTTTCCCGTTCTTTATCGACTACCTGCCCGGCAATATACCAACAAGGTATATTTATATAGGCGGAGCTATGTTCTTCATAATGATTGTCGCCGTTTTCAGAATTTACGGCTTTTTGACTTTGAGGGAGAGAATCCCCCTTGCCTCAAGACAGACCATGCAGCAGTATTCCGTTTTCGACTCGGTAAAAATGGTCGCCAACTGCAGACCCGTCTGGGTGCTGCTTATAAAGGGCTTTTTCGGAGTGGGCAAAGGAATCGGCGTCAATGTTGAAAGCTATTTCTGGCTTAACTGCACGGGCAAGCTGTCAAACCAGTTCTTCGCAGGTCTCTTTACGGGCATACCGAGCTATTTTGTGCTGCCCTTCGCCACAAAACTTACCGAAAAAATGGGTCTTAGAAATCTCGGCACATTCTGCTTTACATTCAGCGGAATGTCATATCTGATTTTGTATCTTGTAGGCTACAAACCCACAAGCAGCTCGTTTTTAAATATGGCGTGGGTGGTTCTCGGTCTTACCTTCGCGGGAGCCTTCAACAGCGTGCAAAGATATTGCAACACCGCTCTGCAGGGCGATATGTACGACTATGTGGAGTGGAAAACAGGCTTTAGAAACGAGGGTATGCTCTCCGCCGCGATGGGATACATGGGTCTTGCCACAAACACACTCGGTAAGCTCATTACAGGCGCGGTAATCAAGGCTATTAAGTATAAGCCCCTTATCAACGCCGCTGGCAAGGTTGTGCCCCAGACCGACCCCAGAATGCTCAGAGCCATTTGGACCGTCTTCTCTCTTGTTCCAGCTATCAGCAGATTCCTTGAGGCCGGAGCTCTCAGGTTCTTCAATGTCCACGGCTCATTCAAAGAGAGAATGCTTCAAGAGCTGGCTGGAATGAGAGCCGAGAGGATAGCGGCTCTCAACAACGGCGACGAGTAAGAAACGCAATCGGCGGCAAGTCCGCTTTAGAGAATAATCTGAAAGGTGAAAAATTATGCTTAAAGGTATTCCGGACATTATTTCCCCCGAGCTTTTAAAGATTCTGCACGAAATGGGACACGGCGACGAGCTGGTTATCGGCGACGGCAATTTCCCCGCCGCCTCCAACGCAAAGCGTCTTGTCCGCTGTGACGGTCACACCGTACCGCCTCTGCTTGACGCGATTCTCCAACTGTTCCCCCTTGACACCGCGGTAGAAAGCCCCGTAATCCTTATGGCTCCCATGCCGGGGGATACTGTTGACCCCAATGTCAAAAAAACCTATGCGGAAATAGTCGCGAAATCGGGCGACTTTAAAATCAGCGAAATCGACAGGTTTGCGTTTTACGAAAGGGCAAGGCAGGCTTACGCCATTGTCGCCACAAGCGAAACCGCCCTTTACGCCAATGTAATCATCAAAAAAGGCGTGGTTGTAAGATAGCTTAGGAGGCCATGAAATGAGCGAAAAAAGAGTTTTGGCTTTTGACTTCGGAGCCTCAAGCGGCAGAGCTATTCTCGGCACCTTTGACGGAGAGAGAATAAGTTTAAACGAGATTCACAGATTCCTCAACGAGCCCGTCAAGGTGGGAGATACCCTTTACTGGGATATTTTAAGGCTTTTCCACGAGATAAAGCAGGGCATTTTAAAGGCAAAGCATTTAGGCGGCTTTGACAGCATAGGAATTGACACCTGGGGTGTTGATTTCGGGCTTTTAGGCTGCGACGGAGCTCTCCTTGAAAACCCGGTTCATTACAGGGACGAGAGAAACAACGGCATGATAGAGGAGGCGGACAAAATCATATCCCGCGAGGAGCTTTATTCCCTCACGGGCATACAGTTCATACAGTTCAACACCCTCTATCAGCTTTTGTCCCTAAAACTCAAACGCCCCCATATCTTGGAGAGGGCAAAAAAGCTCCTTTTTATGCCCGATCTTATGAGCTATATGCTGACGGGCGAGATTTTCTCCGAGTACTCCATCGCCACCACCTCCCAGCTTGTGGACCTTAAAACAGGCGAGTGGTCTTACAGCCTAATCGACAGAATGGGCTTCCCGAGGGAAATTTTTGCCCCCATTATAAAAACGGGAACGGAAATCGGCAGGCTCAGAGCGGATATTGCCGAGGAGCTTGGCATTGACAGAGTCAGAGTCATTGCCGTTGCGGGTCACGACACCCAAAGCGCCGTCACCGCCGTTCCGTCGCTGAATAAAGACTTTGCCTTTATCAGCAGCGGCACATGGTCCCTGCTCGGCACCGAAACCGATTCTCCCATACTTACCAAAGAGGCAATGGAGTTCAACATCACCAACGAGGGCGGCTATAACCGCTCAATCGCCTTCCTTAAAAACATCTGCGGACTTTGGCTCATTCAGGAGAGCAGAAGGCAGTGGATAAGAGAGGGTGAGGAGCATTCCTACGCTGAGCTTGAAAAGTTTGCCCTCCAAAGCGAGCCCTTTAAGTGCTTTATCGACCCCGACGCTAAGGATTTCCTTTCTCCCGGCGATTTGCCGAACAGAATAAGGGAGTTCTGCCGCCGCACGGGTCAGTATGTTCCTGAGTCTAAGGGCGAAATCGTAAGGTGTATTTATGAAAGCCTTGCCATGAAATACAAATATACCCTATTGGGAATTGAAAAATGCACCAAAAAGGTTTATGATAAGATACACATAGTGGGCGGCGGCGTCAAAGACGGTTTGCTTTCAAGCATGACCGCCGACTCCTGCGCAAGACCCGTCCACGCGGGACCCATTGAAGCGGCTGTTCTCGGCAATATCGCCGTTCAGCTCCTTGCCGACGGCAGCATAGAGAGCATCGAAAAAGCAAGGGAGATTATCTCCCGCTGCGAGGACATAAAGGTCTATGAGCCGAAGAATCCTGCCGCTTTTGACGCGGCATACGACAGATTCTGCGGCATTGTCGGTAAATAATTTCTGTAAGGGAAATTCAGATAAATTGAAAGGAGAACAAAATATGAGTTACCCCAAAATAGGCATAAGACCTATTATAGATGGCCGCTGGGGCGGAGTCAGAGAGAGTCTTGAGGACGCCACAATGGCAATGGCTAAGGCTGCAAAGGAGTTTATCGAAAGCAATGTATACTATTCCGACGGCACACCCGTTCAGTGCGTTATTTCCCCCTGCACAATAGGCGGAGGCGCTGAGGCAGCCAAGTGCGCCGAGTATTTCGCGACTCAGAATGTTGTTGCGACTCTGTCCGTTACCCGCTGCTGGTGCTACGGCAGCGAAACCATGGACCTTGACCCCCTGACCATTAAGGCAGTTTGGGGCTTTAACGGCACAGAGCGTCCCGGCGCGGTTTATCTCGCGGCAGTTATGGCAGCTCACGCTCAGAGAGGTCTGCCCGCCTTCGCAATCTACGGCAAGGATGTTCAGGACGCCACCGATACCAGCATCCCCGAGGATGTAGCCGAAAAACTTCTCCGCTTTGCCCGCTGCGCCGTCGCTGTCGGTCAGATGAGAGGCAAGTCATATGCGGGAATCGGCTCCGTTTCAATGGGTATCGCAGGCTCCGCCATGGACCCGATGTTCTTCCAGAATTACCTCGGCATCCGTCCCGAGTGGATAGACATGACCGAAATCAAGCGCCGCATTGACCTCGGCATTTACGACCATGAGGAGTTCGAAAGGGCTCTTAAATGGGTTAAGGAGAACTGCCCCGAGGGCTTTGACAAGAACCCCAAGCCCCATACAAGAGAGCAGAAGGACAAGGAGTGGGAGTTCGTTGTTAAGATGACTCTCATCTTCCGTGACATTATGCTTGGCAACCCGAAGCTTGCCAACATCGTTCCCGTTGGCGAAGAAGCAAAGATGCCCGGCGCGCTTGACTCCGGCTGGCATGAGGAGGCTCTCGGCAAGAACGCCATCCTCAGCGGTTTCCAGGGTCAGCGTCATTGGAACGACTATCTCCCCAACGGCGACTTCTCAGAGGCTATCCTCAACTCCAGCTTTGACTGGAACGGCAAGAAGGAGCCCCTTATCTTCGCAACCGAGAACGACGGTCTTAACGGCGTCGCAATGCTCTTCGGCAAGCTGGTTACCAACACCGCAAGCCTTTTCGCCGATGTAAGAACCTACTGGAGCCCCGAGGCTGTTGAGAGAGTAACCGGCAAGAAGCTCACAGGCAGAGCCGCAAACGGCTTTATCCACCTTATCAACTCAGGTTCCGCAGCCCTTGATGCAACAGGTATGTGCAAGGACGAGAACGGCAACCCCGTAATCAAGAAGTGGTGGGAAGTCACCGACGAGGACATTAAGAATATGCTCTCAGTCACCGACTGGTGCCCCGCTGACACAGGCTACTTCAGAGGCGGCGGCTACTCATCCCACTTCAGAACAAGAGCAGAAATGCCCATGACAATGATAAGGGTAAACCTTATAGACGGTCTGGGCCCCGTACTCCAGATTGCTGAGGGCTACACCGTTGTTCTGCCCGACGATGTCCATGAAGCTCTTGACAAGCGCACAGACCCCACATGGCCCACAACTTGGTTCGTCCCGAACCTTACAGGCAAGGGCGCATTCAGGGATGTGTACTCGGTAATGGCAAACTGGGGCGCAAACCACGGCGCTCTGTCCTACGGACATATCGGCGCAGACCTGATTACTCTGGCAAGCATGCTCAGAATCCCCGTATGCATGCACAATGTGCCTGAGGAAAAGATTTTCCGTCCCCATGCTTGGAGCGCATTCGGCACAGCAGACCTTGAGAGCGCCGACTATCGCGCATGCCAGACCTACGGTCCCCTTTACAAATAATACTGTTTGTTTGTGTGCTGATGTTGGCATTGATTGTTGGTCTGCTTCCCATGACCGCTTTTGCTTCGACAGGTAATTCTGTGGTTCAGGAGCATAAGCGTATGCTCGCATAACAGTAAGACTTATGAGGGTTATTACAGATATGGAAAAACCGATTGGGTAAAAGGGCAACATGAACCGAAATTGAAAAACTAAGGCATTTTATGGAATTATTCTCAGTTCCCTGAGAAGAAAACTAAAGAACAATGAAGATTGTAGCATAATTTCACAAAAGATGGTAAAATGAAGAAGGTAATAAAGTAATAAGGTGGTGTTTTTATGGGCTTGTTTGTGGTGAGTGTAATTGGCTTTATAGTATGTGGCATAATTCTGTTAATAAAGGCGATAAGGAAGAAACCTAAGAAGGTAATAGGCGTTTTAACAGGAGTATTCTTTGTTGTAGCATTAGCGACGATGATTTGGGCGATGAATACACCGGCGGTTGACCCGACGCAAATGATAGGCGAAGACCCTCGGCCAAAAGCAGTTGAAGCGGATTTTGTTAAAATAAACGCCGGGGAATGGGAAGGGAAATTCGTAAAGGCAGTTGGCGAGGTTAGTTTAATTGAGTTAAAGACTGACCAAATTATCATATTCGACTTGACTACGCAGGAAGGCGATGGCTATGGCGTGTATTCCGTGGAGGCAGCGTTCAATGTTGGCGAGATTGAAAGAGATATTGCGGAAGGTGATAGGGTTGTAGTATATGGGACGGTGGAAAAGCCGAACGACCTAATGATGCCGGTGATCGGAGCCTCAATAATTGAGAAAGGAGAGTAATCATGAAAATAACATTCGATGTGCCGGATGGCGATTATTGTTTGGATTTTCGGATAAGGAAAGTTTCGAATAACAAGAAATTGGATAAAATAACTCTGCGGTTTTTGCCGCAGAGTTTTCTTTTGCCGAAATAAACAGCTAAAAGGAGCTGAAAGCTTATGACTCAAAAAAGGAAGGAAGAGCTGAAAGAAGCCCTGCCGATTTTAAAGGATGCGTACGATATTATCGAAGCTGTTTTTAGCGATGAGGAGAGCGCCTATATAGACACCCCCGAGGAGTTTTACGATACCGACGAGTATGAAGAAATGGAAAACGCCGTAACCCAGCTTGAGGAGATTCTTTATCAGATTGAGGAGGCTATGGAAAGCCTTAAAGAGCTGCTTGAATAAGGAAAAATTAAAAGCCGGCTTTATGCCGGCTTTTTTTATGCAACTATTGTGCTCTGCTTTTCGTTGGCGGTCTTAACAAATCCCATCCAGCTCTTGCCTGGGTTTATAATTAGCTCCTCGCCGTTTAAATCATAGAGTTTCAGCGTATCCCTGTCGGAGCCCTTGACCCACTTGATTCTCTCAGCCTTTCCGCCGTAAGCGTAATAGCCCTCGCCAACGGACAGGTCGTAGGTCACATGACCTTTTGCCGTGTTCATGCTCTCCACATCGGCAAAGAGGACAAACACATTTTCAACCGCTACCTGCTGGCCCTTGTCGTCAACCGTCTTGTTCTGATTAAGATAGCTGTAATAACGGTTGTCGGCGGCTTTGTACTTGAAATTGTACTTTACAATTGAGGAGAATACGGCGTTAATCTCGCTGCAGCTCTGACCGCTTAGCTCTCTTGGAGAATTCTCGGGAGCGAAATTAAACGGATTTTTGTATGTATCCTTAATTTCGGTTCTGACCTTCAAATCCTTTATGGCGCTTATGATATTCGAGCCTGTCGTGTAGCCAGTATGCTCAAGTCCCACTTTCCTTGACTCATCACGGGCAAAGTACTTTGTGGAGTAGGACATTCCGTCGATGTGGTCGGTCTTAAGCTCCTTCATTCTGTCGTAGGCGTAAGGACTGCCGCCCCAGTGAATGAATATGGCGTCAAAGCCCTCTGCCATCTCAACAAAATAATGCCTTGCGCTTCTGACGGAGCCGATTTTTTCGGGAACATCCTCAGCCCTGGCATACACCCAAACCATTCTAGTTGCGCCACCCTCGACCTCAAACTCCATAATCATGTCGGGGCTTGTAAGTCCCCACTGTGGTCTTGCGGCGGGGGCGTTGTTTATGGACACGAAAACGGGTCTGGAACTGACCTTGGACTTTTCATATTTCAAGCCCGTAAAGGGGTTTATTTTTTCGGGGTCCGCCTGCGGCTCAGTTTCGGGCAGAGTTGTAAGGTCCTCATCCTTTTTGGAGCAGCCAGTAAACAAAACGGGGATGAATGCTATGGAGAGTAAAAGGATCAAGGAAATAACCCTCAGAGCCGATTTAGATATATATGTATGTTTCATTGTCACTGCCTCCAATTTATAACGAAGCCACTCCTTCGATTTGTTAAATTATACTCTTTTTTGGTCGACTGTTCAATAAGGAATTAACTTGTGTTGTAAAAATCCCTGATGATGTTCTTTGCGTAGTTTTCGGGTCTGTGCTGATTAAAGGAGAATACAAGCGGCAGCCTCATTTGCCCCACATGCACCTTTATGCCCGCGTGGCGGTAGCCGAAAATCGCAGGGGGGAGCTTTGTCACAATATCGTTGCCGTTTTCCACTCTGAAGGTTTTGAAAACCCTCTTGTTGTACGAGCGGATAAAGGCGAGGTTGCCGACTCTGGGACCCCCGTAAGCGTAAACCTCAATATCCTTTTCGGGGAAGTTGTACTGAATGTCAACCGCGCAGACTATTGACAGCGCCGCGCCCAAAGAGTGACCCGAAATCACTATCTTGTCGGTGTTCTTTGCGGCACTATGAAGCTGGGGTCTTACCCTGTCGTTATTGTAGGCGTAGATAAAGCCAGCGTGCATTCTGATTTTTGACTTTGTGTTGCCGTAAGGGATAACCAGCCTTCTGAAATAAAGATTGGTCTGCCAGTCTTTGGGGGAGTCGGAGCCTCTGAAGGTAATGTAGAGCGTTCCGCCGTCCCTTCTTAAAAAGCACTGAATCCCGCTTTCCGCGTCGTCTATAACTCTCACCCCGCCGCCGAAAACATCGGCCTGGGTCTGAGAGTAGGCAGAGCCGGCAAGATACATATTTTTCAGGATGTCCTCTTTTATCACAGCCCCACCTCCTTAAAGCTTTACCTTTAAATATATGAGTTTTAAGGAGGTCTTATGAAATAAAAAGCCCCCGAAAACGGGGGCAAACAAAAGCGGAGGCGAACCTCCGCTTTTTGTTTAGAGTATAGTCACCGTTCCGTCCTCTTTAATCTCTACCGTATCGCCTGTTTTAACGGTATCGAGGAACTCCTGTCCGAGAAGGTCAATGGCAATAACATCGCTGTTTTCCCATACCTTAGCCAGCACAATGCCGCTTGCGGCAAGGGAGTCTATGTGCTCGGAGAACAGGAAGGCCGCGGGGTTTGCTTTAAGGCTGCATACGGTCTGAATCACAAGTCCGCCAGTTGTGGAGCCTATTGTCTGGGGCAGGCACAGAACCTTGCCCGTCAGCTTTTTGCCGAATACATCGGGGTTGTTCTGGTCGGAGCCTATAACCTCCTTAGACCTTGTGAGCGCGCTTTTTTGGAAGGTGGCGAGAGTGTTAAGTCCCTGCCTTGAAACAACCGCCTCGCCCTTGAAATTTCCTCCCGCGATAACTCTGCCTTTAAAGCTTTTCATCAGTGGCCCTCCTTTCCTACGATTATTGCCAGCATTTCATCATCCTCATAGAATCTTGCCGCCGAGTAGGTCCTCAGCTTGTTGCTGTTGGTGGCGATATTGTACTTCTTTGTAAGAGGATTGTTGGTATACATAAGGGGGCATATGCTTGAAAGCTTTGCGCCCGCAGCCATTAGCCTCGGGTAATGCTCGCTCTTTTGAAACTCCTTAACCACGCCGGGAGCGGCGGTGAAAACGGTGGTCAAAGCTACCTTTTTCCTGCCCGTTTCTTTAAGACCTTTCTCAATCTTATCCGTCCAGTCTTTAAGCTGCTGCAAGGTCAGATGCGGGCAGCCGATAAAGCATTTGTCCGCCTTTTTGTTCGGGTCCTTCCACATTATCGGGTAGGAGTTTTTAATGCGCTCCAGCTCCGCGTCGTCGATTATGTATTCTTTAGCGTCGGGTTTTATAAGCTCCTCTCCGCAGCGTTTTGCCTCGGGAGTGAGATTGTCAATATGATACAGACCCACAGCGCCGTTGCTTGCGGTCGCGGCTCCGAAGTCTTTAAGGTATGACTTGTTCTCGTCATTCAGCTCAGTGCCGAGGAATTTGTCAAGCCCATAGACATACGGCACATCCTCCATGACCTTCATGCCGATGGCGCTGCCCAGAACCTGAGCCTCGGGCTTTTTGGTGGTGTTTACATATACCTTCCAGCTTGCCTTTCTGCCCTCATCGGTAAGAAGACCAAATTCGGGAACATAGCCGACTATTGAGCTGAACAAATCCAGCATACCGCTGTTTCTGTTGCAGCGGGCGCCGAGAACGGAGTTGGCGTATACAACCGCGCTGGACTCCGCCCATGCGAGAATATCCCCCTCCTTAGGGGTGTTGCCCACCTCGGGCAGATAGCAGGTGCATGTAAAGCCGTCCTCGTCCTTTAAGCCTACCTTTTTGAGCTGGGATTCGTACTGCTCCTGCTTGGAATAAAGAATCTTGTTGAAAAGCAGTTTCTCAAGCATCGTGCATTTGACATTCTTGTAGTCGAGGGGTCTTGGGTCAACGGTAAAGTCGCCCTTGACCTTAATTCCCGCGTTTATCAGCTCATCCATTGTTCTGTAAAGGGGAGCCAGAATGCCTATGCCGAAGCTGGTTACAAGGTGTCCGCTGTTGTGGGTGATGGGCACAAGACGCTTTGCGCCGAAGATTTCGCCGAACATGACAACGGTTTTAATAACCTTTGCCATGGTTTCGCCCTTTTTGCCTTCGAGTATGTCAAGCTGCTCCTGAGTCAGCTCCATTTTATACTCGCCGGCGCGGGTTTCCACAGTACTCATAATGCAAACCACCTTTCCTTATTGAGAGATTAGATTGAGCGGGCCTTTCTGTACGCGCTCCTTGTCGCCTCAAATATCTTTGCGGTCTTAAAGCTGTCGCCCACATTGTAGATTTCGGGAGCTGCAAAGACTTTCTGGCACTCATAGAACAAGGAATCCGCGCTCTTTACGCCCGTCGCGACCACAACCGCGTCGCACTCAATGAATCTCTCCTTGTGCTCGTCTTTTATCTTGCTGAATCTGTCCATGGGATTTTCCACATTCTCGGGCAGAATGGGCGACCATGTTACATAGGGGTTCGGCACATTCTTATGTGTGTTCTGGCGTACCTTTACGCCCTTGTCGGTTACCTCTGTAAGAGTCGTGCAGTTAAGCAGCTCCACGCCAGCCTTTTCAAGATAGTAAATAATATGACCCCTGTTCGCTGTGCAGGTGTGGTTCATTATGTACTTTTCCATCTCCACGACCTTGACATCATCCTTGTTGTGCTCGTATTTAAGGAAGTATGCAGTCTCCGCGCCCACAACGCCGCCGCCGATTACGACAACCTTCTTGGCGTCCTTAATCAGCTCGGGTTTCATCAGAATATCAATTGCCGAGTAGACATTGGGCTTGTCGATGCCCTTTACGGGCGGGCGAGTCTGAGTGCCGCCGCATGCTATGATGATGACATCAAAGCCTGCCTCTTTAAGCTCAGAAGCAGTGGGAGCGGTATTCAGCTTCAGCGTGAAATTCGGGTTCTCCTGATACTTTTCAACGCAGTGAGTAAGGTATGCAAGGTAGTTCTTTATCTCGTATTTAATCTTGGGGTAACTGCCGGGTACGATGTTGCCGCCCACAACGCTTTCCTTTTCAAACAGAGTGACCTTGTGGCCTCTCTCAAGGAGCACTCCGGCCGCGGTAATGCCCGCCGGACCTGCGCCAACAACGGCGACATTCTTCTGGATTTCCGCTTTGGGAATCTCCCTTGAGAACTCATCCTCAAAGGCGGTTCTGGGATTTACCGCGCACTGGGGATGACCGCCCTCAACAAACTCGTTGATGCAGCCCTCCTGACAGCCTATGCAGGGGATAATATCCTTTGTCCTGCCCGCGAAGGCTTTGTTGCACCATTCGGGGTCGGCAAGCAGCGGGCGGGCAAGCATAATCATGTCGCACTTTTCTTCTCTGAGAGCCTTTTCCGCAAGGTCGGGATAGCCCAGTTTGCCCACAGCCACGACGGGAACCTCAAGTCCCTTGTTGGAGAGGATATTGTTCTCCTTAAAGTAGTCTTTAACCAGCTTTGCAATGTCAAGATAGCAGCCCGACGGCATGGAGCCCGGCGGGTGGGGCAGCCACCAGTTGTCGTAGCAGCCTAAATCCACATCGAACATATCTACGCCGGCTTTTACAAGGTTCTTCATATATTCAAGTGTCTGGGCGACCGTTCTCTCGTTCTTGAATTTCTTTAAGGGGGATACGGTGTTCATCTTGTCCCCGTATGTAGCGTTCAGCATAAGACTGAGGTCTATGCGGTACATAATCGGGTAGTCGTCGCCGACCCTGCGCCTGATTTCTCTTATCATATCAAGACCGAAGTTCTGGTAGTTCGCGTACCTGCCGAACTTTCTGCGGTTAAAGGCGGGGTTGGTGCACTGCTCAAGGAGATAGCCCTCATGACCGTGCAGATATACGCCGTCGATGTTGGCAGCCTTTGCGTCCGCCGAGCCTTGACCAATGCGCTTAATGATTGCCCTCAGGCTCCTGTCGGAAAGTCTGAGGCAGGGTACCTCCTTCATATACCAGTTGGGATTGAAAGAGGCGCTGCGGGGGAATTTCTTCTGATTGACAAGGCACTGGGGATTGCCCACTCTGCCAAGACCCGGAGTGAGCTGAATAAATATCTTGCTGCCGTGGGAATGGCACATGGCGGCAAGGTCCCTCCAGCCGGCGAATACTGTCCTTGAACGGTCAATGCGGGGGAAGTAGGAAAGCTCGCCAAGCTCAATTAGCGACTTGTCAATTCCGAAGGATACGGGAATAAGACCTGTTGTGATAAGGCCCACTCCGCCCCTTGCTCTTTCCTCAAAGTACTTGAGCATCTTGTCGTTCGGACGGCCGGTTTCCTCGCACATGCTGATGTTGCCCATGGGACCCATTACAAGCCTGTTCTTGATGGTAATGCTGTTGACCCTGATGGGCGAAAACAGCTTTTCGTAAGGGTAGAGATTGTTTGTCATTTCGGGAATCTCATAGCCCTTTTTCCACCAGTCGCCGAAATCCTCCGACAGCCGTTTCAGCAGTTCTTCATACTTCATGCTGGCTCCTCCTCTGGTTTTTCATTGTTTGAGTTGCAGGTTTTGTTATTTTTTTGACATTCGATAATATTATATCGATAAAATTAACTGATTTCAACATAAATTTTGTAAATATTGGCAATAATTTTGAGCAGAATTATCAGAATCCATGGCAAAACATAAGCCGTACTCGATTCACCCCTCGAGTACGGCTTAAAGAAATTCTGTTTGTTTTTTATCTTTTCCAGTTGTGTCTGTCAAGCAGCCTGTAAATTGTTGATGAGGCAGCATTGGTTCCGGTAACCTCCCGATATTTCTTGAGAATTTCGGCTGCAGTGACGATTTCGCCCTTGCTGCGCCTTTCAAAAAACGGTCTTAAAAACTCTTCTTCTTCCTCATAGGTCATATTGCGCCTGTTGCCGCCCATAGGCTTGTCGGAAATGGCGTCAAGCCCATGCTTTAAGTACTGGGAAACCAGTTTGCTTATGTAGCATTTGTTAAAGCCGACGATTTCAGAAACCTGATCCAAAGGCATTTTGTGCTCGATTCTTAAAAGAAGGCATAGTAGGCGTCGGTACTCGTTCTTTGACCTTGTACTTCGCATTGCGCATTCAATTTCCGCTATTTGTTCCCTCGAAAACTTTTTGATATTTGACAATTTAAACACTCCAAAACAAATAGTTTTTTTTAGTATTCCCGCATAAGGCCGCGGCAAAGAAAAGAGCACGCCAAAAATTGGTTTCCTAATACAATTATAAACATGTTTTTTTATTCAGTCAATATGCAAACATAAAGTAAATTTTGATAATATTATGGCAATCCGAAGTCAGCGATTCGAAAAATGCTTTTCCTTTGCTTTTAAAAATCCTAAATTAAGGTTTTCATTCTCTCTGCCGCCCGCAGAGGGAGAAACCTGTCGAATACTGCGGTCGACCACGACGACCGCCCCGGTGCGCCCGTCTGCTCACGCAGAGATGAGTTACGCCCAACGAGATAATCCCTCCTCTGACGCAAGCGAAGAACTGCCCGCTGACTCCCGAACGCCGTCCGCCGGGAGGGGAGCTTCCCTTAGAGGAAAACCCCTCCGGCAGCGAAAGAAACGCGCCGCCTCACATGAAGCGGCGCAATGACATTATATTTCGGGAATCTCGATTGCGATTTCGCGGCCGAGCTGCGCGGACTTAACAATGCCGTCAATGATGGCCTGGTTAATGATAATCTGCTCAGAGGGTACGGG
This sequence comes from Clostridiales bacterium DTU053, assembly GCA_001512765.1. Classification (GTDB taxonomy): domain Bacteria; phylum Bacillota; class Clostridia; order Oscillospirales; family Acutalibacteraceae; genus DTU053. The sequence goes on along the minus strand of LFSO01000018.1, from coordinate 48,781 downwards.
AGCGGGCAGATTGTACTTGACAGCGTCAACAAATGAACGAATCTTCTTGTCAAAGTTGTCGCCTTTGTTCTTTGCCATGGGCAACTCTGTAACAACGCATTCGCCGGCGACATCATGATAAACCTTCAAGGGACCGCCGATGCTGCCGTTCCAGCAGTCGGTTGACGGAATTCTGAGGCCTGCGTCCTTGCCGAGGATGATTGTATCGCCGGGGGTGTCAAGATGCATAGCCCAGGAAATACGGAAGTCGAGGATTATGCCGCCCTCAAGACGGATAAAGCCTGCAGCGAAGTCATCAACTCCGAAAACATCTGCGTATTCGGGCTTAGCCATGTACTTGGGATTCTTGCCGAAGAAGTCGGAAATATAGCCTGTAACGGTGAGCGGCTTCGGATAGCCCACAGCGTTAAGAACCATGTCGAGGGAGTAGCATCCGATGTCGCCGATAGCGCCGATGCCTGCGGTCTCCTTCTCAATAAAGGTTGTGCCGTAGGGAGTGGGGATGCCCCTTCTGCGTCCGCCGCCTGTCTGTATGTAGTAAACCTCGCCCAGCTCGCCGGACTGAACGATTCTCTTAACCATCTTCATGTTCTCGTCAAAGCGGGGCTGGAAGCCTATTGAAAGCACCTTGCCGGACTTTTTCTCAGCCCTGCGGATTTCGACAGCCTCCTCGAGTGTTACGCACATGGGCTTCTCAAGAAGAACATGAACACCGTGCTCAAGGGCATAAATCGTACACTCAGCGTGGGTGGCGTTGTATGTGCAAACGCTTACAGCGTCAAGCTCCTCGTTGTCGATAAGCTCTTTGTGGCTGTTGTAGCAGCGTACATTTTCAATGCCTTGGTCCTTAAAGAATTTCTCTGCCTTGCCGGGGATAAGGTCTGCGCCCGCAACTATCTCAACATCGGGGCATTTAAGATAGCTCTTTACATGAGCCTCTGCAATCCAGCCGCAGCCGATGATGCCGACCTTAATCTTTTTGGAAGCGTCAACTTCCTTTTCTTCCGTGAACACTTTGTCAAAGCGGTCAAGAATATTGTCTGCCATTGTTTTTACCTCCATAAGGTTTATGTCAAAAATGCGGGGCATTCGCCGCGCACATAATTGCCTGATTTACGGCATGAACCAGTATGAATGCATGCCCGACAGCTGCTGGTAGCTGCCTTTGGGCATCTGCCTTATCGCGTTCACCGCGTTCATAAAATCTCCCGCGCCCATCAGAATTGAATAGACGGAGAATATAAGAAGATTGCTGCCCGTTTTTCCTAAGTCGGGCAATATGAGCCAGAGCATAAAGGGCAGCCAGCCGAGAACCAAATTGGGGCAAAGGCTTAAAAATATAAACCTTGCCTTGGATATAGGCTTTGAGCAGAAAACAAAAGCCATAAGCTCCTTTGGAGCAAAGTAAAGACCTACCACAGCGTCCTTGCCGAAGCATACCGCGTGCAGCAGCTCATGGGGGAGCACCGACAAAAGAGCGAGAATCGCTCCCGGATACAAAGGCGTATCAAGGGGATTCGTTTTGCCCCCGAACTTTACTCCCAAATAGACGCAAAGACAAATAAACGCTGCCAGAGGAACCATATAAAAAAGCGCGGCCTTGTTTACGGCGGCAAGAGTTTCGGGCTCTTTGAATTTCACCGCGTTTTCGGGCAGGTCGGTTTTAGGCAGGGTTTCAACACTTTTTATAATTCCTCTATATTCAAGTTTCATAGAATCTCCATATGTAAAGTTTTAGACTTAGTTCATTTTATCATAGGAATAGAGATTTAACAAGGTTTTTATTGCTTTTGGAAGATTTGCGAAAATTATCGAGGGAAGGGACTTAACAAAACTTTTCTTTGATTTTTTTTGCATAATATGATATTTTGTTAGTACAAGGGAGAATATGAAGAAAACTGCTCAGAGCTTTGAGGTGTGAAATGAAAAGGATACATAAAATCACAACGGGCGTTATAGCTTTAATTCTTGCTTTCAGCATGATTTTTAGCACCTGCGCCTCCGCTGCGTACATAGAAGACCCCGGAATGGAGGGTATTGCGGAGCTTTTCAACAGCAGCGTAAACACAATTAAAGAAAAAAGACCCGCCTACAATGTAATAAAAAGGCAGGGCATAGCAGGCACCGACAATAACGATATAGCCTATCATTTCCAAAAGGTCAGAGTCTACTATGATTCGGTAGGCAAGTTTTTGGGCAGCGGCATTTTTGACAATTTCCTCGGCGGCATCTTGGGCGAGTTTTTCTTTAACCTCCTCGGCAAAGAGCTGAAGGATGTTTTAGGCAGCGACAACGCGTCTCAAATCGATGATTTGGTAAACAAAATCACAGGGCCCTTTATCCTTAACAATTCTCTCACCGACAACGCAAAATTCGTAATTAAAGGCATACCCGCCGAGAACACAGTATCTGTAACGGGCAAGCCCTATGTTTCCGCGCTTACGAAAGAAGATATTTATCAGTATGAGTTTTATCCCGAGTTTAACGGCGGATATACAATTAAGATTAAGTTTGCCGATGAAATTAACCCCACCGAAAACAGCCCCATGGGCAGAGTTTTCGATTTGATTGACACTCAGAAGCTGGCAAATGTGGTAAAGACCGTAGTTTCCGACTTTGACCCGAAAGACGCAAAGTTCAAATATCAGAATGCCTATGCAGAGTGCACTGTAAACGGAAACGGTCAGCTTACATACTACAAAACCCATTATGAGATTAACCTGGGTCTTAAGGACCTTGTGGCTGAGGCCTTTGATCTCCTTGACCTCAGCAACGCCGAGATTTTTGACAAGTCACTTTATATAGTTGAGCAGGAGTATAAGGACTTTAACTGGAACCCGATTCTTGTGGGCGATGTCAACAGCGACGACAAAATCAACGCTCAGGACGCAAGGCAGGTTCTAAGAGTTTATGCCATGCTGGACAAGTCTAACGAAGGCATTTATTTGAGCGGAGATGTAAACGGCGACGGCAAGACTGACGCTCAGGACGCAAGATTAATCCTAAGACACGCCGCAAAGCTCCAGCTTATAAAGGAGAAATATGTCCCAACTGTCCCGCAGCAAAACAGCGTGGAAGAAAATGGCTCTGAGGCTAAGGTCTCGGAGCTTTTTATGCCTTACGGCAAGGTTCTCGGCGCATACGGCAAGGCAAACGAAAGCCGCGGAGGCTATTATAGCGTGGGTGACGCGGGCCTTAACGGAAAAGTACAGCCCGCGGACGCAAGGATACTTCTCAGAATCGTCGCAAGGCTGGAGGAGTACCACGGCTCGTACTTTGATGTGATAAATGTAAACGACAAGGATACGACAATCAACGCCGCCGACGCAAGGCTGATTTTAAGGCACTGCGCAAGACTTGAAACACTGCCGCAGAAAACGGTTTTCGTCTTGGACTCCGATCGCCCCGCCTGCGCCGTTCCCAGAATCCCCGAAGGCGATGATGAGGGAGAACCGAAACAAGAGGGTAACATAAACGCCCACCTCAGAGCGCCCTTGTACGCTCCCTTTGACAACCCCAACAAAAAGTATGAGGATTTGAGCGATTTTGAATATGAGGTCATAAGGCTTGTAAATGTGGAAAGGGCCAAGGTAAATCTTCCGCCCCTT
>LFSO01000018.1:0-45101 GCA_001512765.1 Clostridiales bacterium DTU053 | reverse complement strand
CATATCAGAGGGAATCGCCCTGAAGATGATGAAGGACAGAAACCTTAAATACGCCTGGGCGGGCGAGAACATTGCGGCGGGTCCCGACACTCCGCAGGATGTGGTAAACGCCTGGATGAATTCCCCCAGTCACAGAGCCAACATACTGCGGGCGGAGTTTACCGCAATCGGCGTTGGCTTTACGAATGACACCACAACAATTTACGATACATACTGGACTCAGATTTTCGCCTCGCCTCAAAAGTAAATATCTGTTTTTAACCGCATAAATTAAAACCTCCCGAAAAGGGAGGTTTATATTTAGTGAGATTTCAGTATTATAGACTTATCTGATAGAATTGATGACCTCCCGTTTTATACGGGAGGCTTTTTTATGCGTTTGTGGAGACGCCTTCGCCAATGCTTTCAAGGTTATCCTTAATGGTTGTGCCGATTTCCTCTGCCTTGCTTTCTACCGCGCCCTTGGAGGTGGTTTCGTTTGCGGTTGTGATGTTGCCGGCAGGCTGTGTGGTTGTCTGGTTGTCCATGGTCATCTTATCCTTGTCGCCGGCTTTGTTGCAGGCAGTAAAGAGCACCGCAAAGGCTATTAAAAGTGCGCAAAGAAGCACAATAGTCTTTTTCATTGTATTCTTCCTTTCGTTTCTGTGTGTGGGTATATCCCATCAAAGTATGCCCTGTTAAATTTTCTTTATTCTCAAAATTCGACACCAATTGCGGTTATTTTGTCAGCATGCCGCCGTCGGTGTAGAGGAGTATCAGAATCTCGGATTCCTCAAGAGAGTCAACATTTATATAAACAAGAACATCCTGGTCATCCTTGCTCTTGCAAAGGAACTCATAGGTCAGCTCCTCATCGCCGTTGTCCTTGGGGATAAATGCAAGCTGAACATCCTGAACTGTGAGGTTCTTGCTCAGCGACTGCTTAGCCTTGTCGGAGCTTACGATATTCTCAGGAATCTTTCTTTCGTGGTGATTCATTATATAGCCTCTTGCGTCAATGCCGCAGACATTGCCCGTGTCAAGAGCCACATTTACCTTGATAAGGTCGGGGTAGCAGACCACATCGTCTTCCATATAGGCGAAGTTGATGGTGCAAATACCGTCGTTGGTGGAGAAATAGCTCTCCTTCATATTCTTGTAGCCGTGTTTTTCAAGGTATTTCTTTGCGATATCAACCGCCTGACGCTGGTCAATCTTCTCCTCGCCCGCAAAATCGCTGCAAAGCATATAGGAGATAAAGCCGCCCTTCTTTGTGATGTTTATAACCTTTGATTCATAGGAGAACAGATACGCGGCCATTTTGCCTTCCTCATCACCCGCGTCCGCAACCTGCGACGGGTCAGCTCCCAGGAAGGACGCCGCAATCTTTCTTGCCTCCTCCCTTGAAACGGGGTCGGATTCCTTTAAGAGTTTGGATTCCTTCTGGTCGATATTGTCCGAGAAGGGACCGTCGTAAAGCAGAGTCGGATAGTCGGTCATTGTCTGCTCCGCATTAGCGATACCCTCAACATAGCTCAGTTTCTGGGTATCCGCCGCGTCGCTTAAGAGCAGTCCCTGCTTTTTAGCGTCAAATGTCAAAGCGTCGTTTTCGTACATGGACTGCATATAGTTAATCTGGTCGGCCAGCGACTGAGCGTATTTAAGCAGCTCGTCCAGCTGTTTTCTTTCCTCATCGGTAATATGCTCATCGGCAGCCACCTTTCTGTTCAGCGCCATGGTGAATTCGCCGACCTGCGAAAGGAATTTGTAGGTGTTGTAAAGCTGAGTTCCGCCGCTTTCAAGCTGAGAAAGACAAGTCTTAGCTCCCGTAGCCTCTCTCCAAAGCGAGGAGGCAAGATTCGCTATCATCGGCGGGGTATTGGCATACCTGCCCTTTTGAAGCGCAACGCTTATATTGGTAACATAGTTGCCCAGCTCTGCCAGAGCGCGCTCCTGAGATATTTTTACAAGCTGCTGATATGTGCGCCTTTTATATGTCTCAATGCCGCCCCAAATGGACAGAACGAGCACCAGTATTGACAAAAATGAGATGATTCTGATTTTGCCTCGTCTTGACAAACCGTGTTTCACTTTCAAGACTCCTTTCGAGTATTATCCTTGATATTTTTTGCCGCGAAGGTCCTATAATGCAAATTTTGCTTGAATTAAAATTTGGCAAATCTTCTCCCTGCGCCTTTTTTAGAAGGTCAGACTCCAAATATTGCTTTGCCGAAATTAGTCTGATTTTCTGTTTTTATATTTTCCTCAGTAAGAAAAATTATGCTCCCTCTTTTTAAGGAGCGTCTTTATGCATAATTTTTGCTAATGCAGGAATAAATTACCTATTTCTGTTAATACTCTCAGTGTACATATTGTTTAAAATCGGAGGATATTATGAAAAATAAGGTTTTGTCGGCATTTAATAAAAGCGCCTCAAAGCTTTCCAAAAACGGCTTTGTTCAGGCTGCGGTCATTGTACTTATACTTATTTCCTGCATAATCAGCACGGCGGCGTTCAGCACAAACTGCAAAGAGGTAAGGGATAATGTGTTGAGGCTGCATATCCTTGCCAACTCCGACAGCGAGGAGGACCAGGCTCTTAAACTCAAAATCCGCGATAAGCTCTTAACCGAGGGAGCGGACATCTTTGCGGGCGCGGAAGACGCTGACAGCGCAGCGGAGAAAATCGCAGCCGCCGCCGAGCGCCTTGAGACCCTTGCCGAGGATACCGCAAGGGAAATGGGCTATAATTATGATGTTAAGGTAGAACTTACCGAAGAGTATTTTGACACCAGAAGCTATGAGGACAAAACTCTGCCCGCGGGAAAATACAGAGCTGTCAAAGTTATAATAGGCTCCGGCGAGGGAAAAAACTGGTGGTGCGTAATGTTCCCGCCTCTGTGTCTCCCCGCCGCCGAGGAGCATGACGACAAAGATGTGAAAATCGACGCGATTCTCACAAGCGGGGGAGCCAGACTCATAGAGAAAAACCCCAAATTCGAGGTGCGCTTTAAAATAGTCGAAATCTACGAAAAAATCAAAAGCTATTTCAATGACTGATTTGCAAAGCTTCATTGAGCCAAACGGCTATAACAATATTGACAAAAGGAAATCCATGGCTATAATATTATTACAACTAAACAGCAAAAGGCGATGACGAAAAGAAGTAACAGCATGGGTGATGCATAGAGAGCTTTCGGTTGGTGGAAGAAAGCGTGAGCCGGCTGCGAAATACATTTCCGAGCCGCTGCTCTGAACAAACTCAGAGTTTCAGTAGGAGCAGACGAATTAGCCCCGTTAAAGGCTGCGACGGTAATCGGTTTTTCGACGCCGTCAGAGAGGATGCCTTGCGCATCAAATTGAGGTGGTACCGCGGTTATTCGCCCTCTGCTTTTGCAGGGGGCTTTTTTGATAGACTATAAGCTTTTAATATACGGGAGGACAATATCATGAATGTTTTTGACGAGCTGATGGCAAGAGGCATTATAGCTCAAATGACCGATGAAGAAAAAATCAAAGAGCTTCTGACAAAAGATAAAATCAGGTTCTATATCGGTTTTGACCCCACCGCAGACAGCCTTCATGTGGGACACTTTGTGCAGATTATGGTTATCTCCCATCTGCAAAAAGCCGGTCACACCCCCATTATCCTTTTCGGCGGCGGCACGGGTCTTATCGGCGACCCGTCGGGCAAGACGGAAATGCGCAAAATGCTTTCAAAAGAAGAAATCCAGCATAATATCGAGTGCTTTAAGACTCAGATGTCAAGACTCGTTGACTTTTCCGACGGAAAGGCTATTTTAGTCAACAACGCCGACTGGCTGCTGAAACTTAACTATGTCGATATGCTTAGAGATGTGGGCGTTCACTTCTCCGTCAACAGAATGCTTGCCGCAGAGTGCTACAAACAAAGGCTTGAAAGAGGACTTTCCTTCTTTGAGCTGAATTACATGATAATGCAAAGCTACGACTTCCTGCATCTCAGAAGGCATTACAACTGCATTATGCAGCTTGGCGGAGACGACCAGTGGAGCAACATCATAGGCGGCGTTGAGCTTAACAGAAGGGCGGACGGCGCTGAGGTTTACGGCATGACCTTTAAGCTTTTGCTTACCTCCGACGGCAGAAAGATGGGCAAGACCGAAAAGGGCGCCCTGTGGCTTGACCCCGAAAAGACCTCGCCCTATGAGTTCTTCCAGTACTGGCGCAATGTGGACGACAGCGATGTCATCAACTGCCTTAAGATGCTAACCTTTGTGCCCGTGGAGCAGATAGCCGAGTACGAAAAGTACGAGGGCAGCGAGCTGAATAAAGTCAAGGAGGTGCTCGCCTACGAGGTAACCGCCCTTGTCCACGGCAAGGATGAGGCTCAGAAGGCGCTTGAGGCATCAAGAGCTCTGTTCCAAAAGGGCGTTTCCGACGCTAACATGCCCACCACCGAGCTGACTGAGGATTTGTTCGTTGACGGCAAAATTTCCGTCGCCGACCTGCTTGTCGCCACAAAGCTTGCGCCCTCCAAAGGCGAGGCAAGGAGACTTATTCAGCAGGGCGGCATCACGGTTGACGACGAAAAAATCTCCGACACCTTCGCAAGCCTCTCAGCCTCCGACTTTGAAAAGGGTCATGTAATTATAAAGAAGGGCAAAAAGGTATTCCACAAGGCTGTACTGAAGAAGTAAACCAAACTTAAAAAATTGACGGCGGCGCTCTTTCGGGCGCCGCTTTTTTTGCGTTTAAATTTAAAATCATTTCTATTGCGCGATTCTTAGCGGCAAGTTTTCCTCGGTTGCGTCATCTTCTAATAATGCTTTTCCGGGGAAATCTTGTCCAAAAATAAAACGCAATTTGCGACAAGATTCGTTTTAAAAAATTTAGAAATCATACGGAAAATATTAGAAAATATTCGGTATATTTATACAAAAACTTGCGAAATCAATTAAATATTATGCGCTTCTCTGCTTTCGTATGCGATAAGGGCAAAAATTTTAATGTAAAGCTATTTACTTGCGTATGTTCAAAACTCTGTTGAAAATGTTCAAAATTTCAGCGTTGTTTTTCCAATTAGGAAAAATAGCCCGAAAAATTGTAAAGAAAAAAACTTTACACGAATTTCTACACCCTCTGAATGTAATTTTTAGGGAAAATATTCAACGGTATATACCGTTCATTATCTCATGCATTTAAATGCAACAAAAAGTAAACACTGTATTTAATAATCAAAGCTTTATATATGTCCTCTTTTCATAAAAACAGGACAAGCCGCATATAGATAAATTTTTTTGGGGCAAAGTCACGCAGAAACATTTTCGGTTTTTCCTCTTTAAATCCATTATAAAATTTAAACGCTAATCTTAAGGCAAACTTATGAAACTATAAGCCCTATTTATAATCGGACCTTTAGTGCAAATACTAAGTTAAACAAAATATAAAAGGAGGAAAAACCATGTATAAAAGGATTAAAAAACTTAAAAACCCCGATATAAGCAGAATGGGTGCCGTTTCGTTCTTTGACGCTACGGGTCTTTATCAAACGCCTCCTAAAAACAGATTTGAAGAGGAAAGCTACGCTCATATTGTTGACGCAGTTTCAGATATAGATTCCGATGAAGATGATTTATCCGACTATTACGGGGACGAATATCTCAATTCCTTATATAAAAAGAAGTTTTCATAAAGCTCTTTCCCTATATAAATCAAGGGCAGAGATAATTTTCGGTTGCCAAAGACTTCCTCTCATGATACAATAATCTGAAAGCGCAAATTTTACTGTAAGCAGGAGAGAAGCATGTTTATAGATTCCGCAAAAATCAAAGTTAAGGCAGGAAACGGCGGTAACGGTGCCGTTGCTTTTCATAGGGAAAAGTATGTCCCTGCCGGCGGTCCCGACGGCGGTGACGGCGGCAAGGGCGGCGATGTGGTTTTTGTTGTGGATGACAATCTCTCCACTCTTTATGATTTCAGGCATAAAAAGAAGTTCATAGCCCAGAGCGGTGAAAACGGCTCGGGCAACAAGCGCAACGGCAAAAGCGCTCCCGACCTTATTATTAAGGTTCCGCGAGGCACCATAATCAAAGAGGCGGAGACGGGCGCGCTTATCGCAGATATGTCCAAAATCGAAAGGTTTGTGGCCGCGAAGGGCGGCAGAGGAGGCTTTGGCAACGCCCGTTTTGCCACCTCCACAAGGCAGGCTCCCCGCTTTGCCCGTGAGGGCACTCCCGGCGAGGAGTGGGAGCTTATTTTGGAGCTTAAACTTCTTGCCGATGTGGGTCTCATAGGCTTCCCCAATGTTGGCAAATCCACTCTCTTGTCTGTGGTCAGCGCCGCAAAGCCGGTTATCGCCGACTATCATTTCACCACCATAACCCCCGTTCTCGGCGTCGTGTCCGTCGGCGACAAGAGCTTTGTCATGGCGGATATCCCCGGTCTTATTGAAGGCGCGGGCGAGGGCGTAGGTCTCGGTCACACATTTTTAAGGCACATTGAGCGCTGCAGGCTGCTGGTTCACATTGTGGATGTTTCCGGCAGCGAGGGCAGAGACCCCGTTGAGGATTTTGATACAATAAACGCCGAGCTTGCCACCTTTAACAAAGAGCTGTTAAACAAGCCCCAGATTGTTGTGGGCAACAAAATAGACCTTGCCGAGGACGAGCAAATAGAGAGGCTTAGAAAAAAGGCCGAGGAGTGCGGCTATCCCTTCTTTACAATGTCAGCCGCCATCGCCCACGGCACTCAGGAGCTTATTAACTGCATTGCGGCAATGCTTGACAAACTCCCGCCCATCAAGATTTACGAATCTGAGGAGGTTCCCCTTGAAGCTCTTCGCAAAAAGGGCGAGTCCGAGGGCTTTAACATCAGGCAGCAGAACGGCATTTATATCATCGAGGCGGAGTGGCTGCTTAAAATCCTTAACAAAACAAACCTTGACGACTACGAGTCCCTTCAGTATTTCCAAAGGGTGCTCCAGTCCAGCGGCATAATCGCAGAGCTTGAAAGAATGGGAATTCAGGAAGGGGATACGGTCAAAATCTACGACCTTGAGTTCGATTATGTTCCTTAATAGAAAGAATAAAAAAACAAACGCATTAGAGCCCGAAAAGGCTGAGGATAAAAGCATAAATCTCCCCGAGCTCAGTCTTAACCCAGACGCCTTTAAACTAAAAAAATCCCCGAGGGAGATGTCCACCTATTCCCTTGCCTTTATGGGCGACGCGGTTTACGAGGCTCTTGCCCGCTCTTATATTGTGGCAAACAGCCAGTCGACCGTCGGCAGGCTGCATCTTGACAAACTGGAGATTGTCAACGCCTCAGCCCAGTTCAGGGCGGCAAAAGTGATTTTTGATTATCTGACAGAAGATGAGCGTCAAATTTTCCTGCGTGGACGCAACGCTCATAACGCGCATATCCCCAAGAATAAATCGGCGGAGGAGTACCGCTACGCCACCGCCTTAGAGGCATTGTTCGGCTATCTGTACCTCAGCGGAAAGACCGATAGGCTCTACATATTATTCGATATTATTATGAGGGATATAAATGAGCGAAAAGACAATAAAAAAGAGAACGAATAGCACTCCCAAGGACCCTATGAGGCAGCTTGTGGCGGACGCGTTTTTCTTTATTGTGGGAAGCGCGCTTTACGCGATTTCGGTCAACTGCTTTACCGCTCCAAACCACATTGCTCCCGGGGGAGTAACGGGTCTAGCGACCGTCGGTAACTACCTCTTTGGTTTGCCCATAGGCACAACGGTCATTCTCCTTAATATCCCTCTTTTCATTTTGTCTTTAATCTTCTTTGGCAAAAAGTTTTTGTTCAGAACCGTTGTCGCGACGGTTTTGGCGTCGGTAGTGATAGACATTACGGCGGGCTTTCTCCCCGTCTATTCGGGCGACAAGCTCCTTGCCGCCCTCTTTGGCGGAGTTTTCTCGGGAGCGGGTCTGGGACTTGTTTTTATCCGAGGCGCCACAACCGGCGGCGTGGATATAATCGGTAAACTTATGAAACTAAAGTTCCCCCACATATCAATGGGCAGCTTTATGCTGGTCCTTGATATGATGGTGGTCATTGTGGCAGGCATAGCTTACAAGAGCATTGAAAGCGTGCTCTACGCCATAATCGCGTTTTACATCAGCAGCAAGGCAATCGACTACCTATTGTACGGCACCACAAACAACAAGATGATTCAGATTGTGACCGACAAGGGTCGGGAGATTGCGAAGGCAATCACAAACGAAACCAGCCGAGGCGTTACCATTCTCCCCGTCACGGGCGGCTATACCGGCAAAGAGAGGAGCATGCTCCTTTGCGTAACAAGGGCAAACGAGGTCGCCCTTATAATGAGAATAGCCCGCAGCATAGACGAAAACCCGTTTATCATAGTATCCCAGGCGGGCGATGTTTTCGGACTCGGCTTTAAACCCCACCGGGGCGATGTAATCTGAGAATTAAAATGAAAGGTACGATATATGAGCAACAAGGAATTTATAAGGAATTTCTCGATTATTGCCCATATTGACCATGGCAAGTCAACCCTTGCGGACAGGCTCCTTGAGCTTACAAATTCCGTGCAGTCAAGGGAGATGACCCAGCAGCTGCTTGACTCCATGGACCTGGAGAGAGAAAGAGGAATTACAATTAAAGCGCACGCTGTCCGCCTTGAGTACAAGGCAAAGGACGGCAATGATTATGTTTTGAATCTTATAGACACACCCGGTCATGTGGACTTTAACTATGAGGTCTCACGCTCCCTTGCCGCATGCGAGGGAGCGGTGCTTATCGTTGACGCAACCCAGGGCATAGAGGCGCAGACAATGGCAAATACATATCTTGCCCTTGACAATAACCTTGAATTAGTGCCCGTTATAAACAAAATCGACCTCCCCGCCGCCGACCCTGACAGGGTGGCAAGGGATATTGAGGAGTTTATAGGTCTTGACTGCTCCGAGGCTCCCAGAATCTCAGCCAAAACGGGCGAGAATGTGGAGGCGGTTCTGGAGAACATTGTAAAGCTGGTTCCACCGCCAAAGGGCGACGAAAACGCTCCTTTAAAGGCTCTTATATTTGACTCCTATTACGACAGCTACAAGGGAGTCGTCGTATATGTAAGGATAATGGACGGCTCAATAAAGCCTGGCGACACCATGAAAATGATGTCCACGGGAGCTACTTTTACCGTTGTTGAAACAGGTTATATGCGCCCCACCAGCCTGCAGCCCTGCAAGGGACTTTCCGCGGGTGAGGTAGGCTATATAACCGCCTCCATTAAAACCGTAAGTCAGGCAAGCGTGGGCGATACCATTACCTTAGTAAACAACCCCGCAAAGGAGCCTTTGGCAGGCTACCGCAAGGCAAACCCCATGGTTTTCTGCGGCATTTACCCTGCCGACGGCGCCGATTACGAAAGCCTTAAAGAGGCTTTGGAGAAACTAAGGCTCAACGACGCCGCTTTATCTTTCGAGCCCGAAACCTCGGGAGCTTTGGGCTTTGGCTTCAGATGCGGCTTCCTGGGACTTCTCCATCTTGAAATCGTTCAGGAGCGTCTTGAAAGAGAATACGACCTTGACCTTATCTCCACCGTTCCCGCGGTTATTTACAAGGTGCATCTAAGAGACGGCAGGGTAATAGAGGTCGACAACCCGACCCACTTCCCCGACCCCGCGGACATTGACTTTATAGAGGAGCCTATCGCAAGGGCGCATATTTTCTCCCCGCCCGACTATGTTGGCGCGATTATGGAGCTTTGCCAAAACCGCAGGGGAGTGTACCTGGACATGGTTTACATCACCCCCGAGCGTGTGGATATTAGTTATATTCTGCCCCTTAACGAGATTATCTACGACTTTTTCGACGCTCTCAAATCCCGCACAAAGGGCTACGCCTCCCTTGACTACGAGCTGGCGGGCTATCAGCAGTCTAAGATAGTAAAGCTGGATGTGCTTCTTAACGGCGAGGTTATAGACGCCCTCTCATTCATGGTTCATGAGGAAAAGGCATACCAGAGGGCAAGAAGAATCGCGGAGAAGCTGAAAGAAAACATCCCGAGGCATATGTTCGAAGTGCCGATTCAAGTAGCAATCGGCGGCAAGGTCATAGCAAGGGAGACCGTAAAGGCTCTCAGAAAGGATGTCCTCGCGAAGTGCTACGGCGGCGACATTACAAGAAAGAAAAAGCTGCTTGAAAAGCAGAAAGAGGGCAAAAAGAGAATGCGCCAGTTCGGCTCTGTGGAAGTGCCTCAAGAGGCATTCCTTGCGGTGCTCAAGCTCGATGAACAGTAAAGACAAAAAGGGGATATATGTTCATATCCCCTTTTGCAAGTCCAAATGCCACTACTGCGACTTCTGCTCCGTAGTGCCCTCCGGCGATATAATAGATAGGTATGTAGACGCCTTAAAGCGGGAGGCGGAGGGATATAAAAGGAAAAACAAAATAAAAGCGGATACAGTCTATTTCGGCGGCGGCACTCCGTCATTCATTGGTGCCGAAAGACTGTCCGATATCCTTTTGCATCTCAGAAAAGTATTTGATATAAGCCCCGACGCGGAGATTACCGCCGAGTGCAATCCCTCCTCCTGCGGCGGCGATTTCTTCAGCCGCCTTATTGACAGCGGTTTTAACCGCATCTCCCTGGGGCTTCAAAGCGCAGACCCGAGGGAAAGAAAGGCAATCGGAAGGCTCACCGACGCCGACGCCGCAAAGCAAGCGGCGCTAAATGCAAAAAAAGCGGGCTTTAATAATATCTCCCTTGATTTAATGCTGGGGCTTCCCTTTCAGAATACCGAAAGCCTTAAAAACAGCATTGATTTCTGCGCCGACGCGGGAGTGACCCATGTAAGCGCGTATATCCTCAAAGCTGAGGAGGGCACTCCATTTTATGAAAAGCTGAGTATCGAGGGAGCAAAGAAAATGAACCTCCCCGATGAGGACGCCGTCTGCGATTTGTACCTTTTCGCCGCGGAGTATCTTCAGGAAAAGGGTTTTGAGCAGTACGAAATCTCAAACTTTTGTAAAAAGGGTCATATTTCAAGGCACAATTACAAATACTGGAACTTGGACGAGTATATAGGTCTCGGCGTCTCCGCCCATTCCTTCTTTGAGGGAAAGAGATTTTTCAACACAAGGGATATTGATGAATATATTAAAGGCAGCAAACCTATTCCCGACGGCAGCGGAGGCGACTTTGAGGAATACCTTATGCTCCGCCTCAGACTTGCGGAAGGTCTAATCCGTCATGACACAGAGCGGCGTTTCGGCAAAGGCTGTTTTGAAAAGGTTTTAGATAAAGCAAAAAAATACAAGGGCACAAATCTATTGAACATTAGTGAGGACTCAATCTCACTTACCAAACAGGGCTTTCTTGTGTCCAACACTATAATCGCCGAGCTGAGCAGTTAATAAGCAATTAAGGAAAAGTTAAGAATTTCAACGAATTTTCGCTATTCTTGACTTTTAAGCGGTCATAATATATGATAAAATCTCAAATAAGCGTTTAAGGCAAAAGCCTTGGCGGCAAGGCTTGATATTTTTTAGTGTAATTCTAAAGTTTAACATATTAAGTTTGTTCGGAGGTAAATTGATGCTTAACAGCGAGAAAAGCATGGAGAAAATCGTCGCTCTCTGCAAGGGCAGAGGCTTTGTATATGCAGGCAGCGAAATATACGGCGGCCTTTCAAACACATGGGATTACGGCCCGCTGGGCGTAGAGTTTAAGAACAATGTAAAGAGCGCATGGTGGCAAAAGTTTGTCCGCGAGTGCCCCTACAATGTGGGACTTGACACCGCAATCCTTATGAACCCCACCGTCTGGGTAGCCTCTGGTCATGTGGGCGGTTTCTCCGACCCCCTTATGGACTGCAAGGAGTGCAAAACCCGCCACAGAGCCGACAAGCTCATAGAGGACAGCGGCGCAAACCCCGCAGGATGGAGCTTTGAGGAGATGTCCAAGTACATCGTGGAGCACAATATCGTCTGCCCCAACTGCGGCGCCCTTAACTTTACCGAAATCAGAAAGTTCAATCTCATGTTCAAGACCTTCCAGGGCGTTACAGAGGATTCAAAGAACGAGATTTATCTCCGCCCCGAAACCGCTCAGGGCATTTTCGTAAACTTCCTTAATGTTCAAAGAACAGCAAGGAAAAAGGTTCCCTTCGGCGTATGCCAGATAGGCAAATCCTTCAGAAACGAAATCACCCCCGGCAACTTCATATTCAGAACAAGAGAGTTCGAGCAGATGGAGCTTGAGTTCTTCTGCAAACCCGGCACGGAGCTTGAGTGGTTCTCCTATTGGAAAGACTACTGCGTAAACTGGCTTAAATCCCTCGGAATTAAGGACGAGAACCTGAAACTCCGCGACCACGAGAAGGAAGAGCTCTCCCACTACTCCAACGCCACAACCGACATTGAGTTTATGTTCCCCTTCGGCTGGGGCGAGCTTTGGGGCATCGCAAGCCGCACAGACTTCGACCTTACCCAGCACCAGAACACCTCGGGCAAGAGCCTTGAGTATTTCGACCAGGAGACCAACGAGAAGTACCTGCCCTATGTTGTTGAGCCTTCCCTCGGCGTTGACAGAGTCGTCCTCGCATTCCTTTGCGAGGCATACGACGAGGAGGTCGTGGACGCTGAAAAGGGCGATGTAAGAGTTGTTCTCAGACTCCATCCCGCCCTCGCTCCCGTCAAGGCAGCCGTTCTGCCCCTCTCCAAAAAGCTGGGCGAGCAGGCAGAGAAGATTTATAATGAGCTTTCAAAGAGCTTCAATGTTGAGTACGACGACGCCGGCTCCATCGGCAAGAGATACAGAAGACAGGACGAAATCGGCACACCCTTCTGCATTACCTACGACTTCGACAGCGAAAACGACGGCTGCGTAACCGTTCGTGACAGGGATTCCATGGAGCAGGTCAGAATTCCCATCGCCTCCCTTAAGGATTACATCGCGGAAAAACTTGTATTCTGACGCCAAAAGGGAATTTTACGGGAAAAATCCTTGTAAAAAAAATATACCTGTTATATAATAATTGTATAATATAATTAGGGACGAATAAGTAAAGGGTCTCAAAGCATTCGATTTGGAGGTGGCAGCATGACTGACAAAACCATTACATTCTCAATCCGAGACGAATATGATATGGAGATGAAAAAAATCCTTGCGCAGGTTTACAGAGCCTTGGAGGAGAAGGGTTATAATCCCATCAGTCAGCTTGTCGGTTATCTGCTTTCCGAAGACCCGACTTATATTACCACGCACAACAATGCCCGCAACCTTATCAGAAGGCTTGACAGGGACGAAATCCTTCAGGCTATGATTAAAGATTATCTGGGCATTGTAAAAGGCAAACCCTAAGAGTTTGCTAAAAATGGGAAAGGTGATGCTAATGGCAGAAAAGAAGAAGGAGAAGCTTTTGACATATAAAGGCAAACCCCTTGTAAGATGCGGCAGAACGCTTTATTACGGCAATCCCGAAGACCCCTTTGTCATAATGCTGCAAATCCTTGAAACAAAACAGATGGGCGACCTTGAGCTTGCCGACAAAGTAAGCGTACAGCTTCTCAATACCGACCCCGAGGTCAGACCCAAGGACAGAATAGTCAAAAAGAGCGAGAAAAAAGGTCTTTACGAGGCAATGGACATAGCCTCCATTTGGCTTGAAAGAGCCCTTAATCCTTAAAACGCAAAGCCGCAGGCACTCTGCGGCTCTTTTTTTGCCCTTAATTAAAAATTATTCAAAAAAACTATTGACATTTTATTTCCACCTCTATATACTAATAACAAGGAAATGCATAGAAAATATATATGTTTATTAGGTTTAGGTGATAAGATGAAATTCAACCTTACAAAACGATGTTAAAATGGGGACGGAGATTACAAACGGTTATAATACAAACAGCTACTATTATATGAAGGGCAGTGACATTATGGCAGACATTAAGAAGGGTTTTTTAGATTTGGTGGGCAATACCCCCATAGCAGAGCTTAGCAAATTCGCTGAAAAGCTGGGGGCAAAGGCAAGGATACTCGCAAAACTTGAGTACTTTAACCCCGCGGGAAGCGTAAAGGATAGAATAGCAAAGGCAATGATTGAGGACGCGGAGCAAAGGGGAGTATTAAAACCCGGCGCGGTCATAATTGAGCCGACCAGCGGCAATACGGGCATAGGTCTTGCAGCGGTCGCAGCGTCAAAGGGATACAGAATCATACTCACCATGCCCGACACCATGAGCATAGAACGCAGAAATCTGCTTAAAGCATACGGCGCGGAGCTGGTGCTCACCGACGGCGCTCTCGGCATGAAGGGCGCAATCGCAAAGGCTGAGGAGCTGGCAAAAGAAATCCCCGGCTCATTTATCCCCGGTCAGTTCGACAACCCAGCAAACCCCGCAATCCACAAGGCTACGACAGCAGTTGAAATCTGGAACCAGACCGACGGAAAAGTGGATATTTTCGTAGCCGGCGTCGGCACAGGCGGAACTATTACTGGCGTGGGCGAATTCTTAAAGGAGAAAAACCCCAACATTAAGGTTGTAGCGGTAGAGCCCTCCGCATCGCCCGTTCTCTCGGAGGGCAAGGCAGGTCCCCACAAGATTCAGGGCATCGGCGCTGGCTTTGTGCCCAATACTCTTAATACATCCGTTTATGACGAGGTCATAAAGGTTGACAACGAGGACGCCTTTGCTACAGGCAAGGAAATAGCGTTAACCGAGGGCATTCTCGTTGGCATTTCATCGGGTGCCGCAGCATGGGCAGCCGTACAGCTCTCCAAGCGTCCCGAAAACGAGGGCAAGAATATCGTCGTCATCCTCCCCGACACAGGCGACAGATACCTCTCTACACCTCTTTTCTCATAGTTCAGACAACACGGTAGATGTAATATATTTCCTCCCAATGCCACATTGGCGCACATTTTCTTCATCCCATAGCCCAATGAAACGGGCACCATACCTCCTTTCAAAAAACCGCCTCCCATGGGCGGTTTTATTCTTTTATTGGTTCGCCGCTGACGGAAGCGCTCTGCCGCGGCCCATAAAAAAACAAAGCACAGCGTTAAGCTGTGCTTTGTGCTTTTGGCGTTTGATTATTCGATAGCCTCAAGCCTTCTTCTGAAGTTCTCGATTCTCTCCTTGTCTGCAAGACCCTCGATGAAGGGAAGAGCCTGATTTACCTTGAAGGGTCTGCCGACCTCGAGCATCGGATGCTCAAGAAGCTCGGGGCAAAGCTCGTCGATGAGAGCTCTGGTTTCGGGGGTATCAAGAAGTTCGCCGATTGTGTTTTCGAATGAATACTTGGGCATAGCAATGTCTCCTTTATTTTAAATTTTACTTATTCCGCATAATCTTTGCCGATGTCGCCGCCGATTTTGAAGGCCTTTGCGTTAAGCTCCCTGATTTCGTCGGACTTGCTGGCGAATTTCTCTTCAAGGCTTTTAAGGAAGTGCTCGGGGTCAACTATTGCCTTTCTTGCGGCAAGCAGAGCGCCTATGAGAATAATGTTCGCGGCCTTGGGGTTGCCGAGCTGGTCGGCAAGCTGGTCCGACGGAACGGGAATGGCGGTGATGTCTGTCCTTGTAATGGGAGATGTAACTCTGTTGGAGTTGTAAACAAGGACGCCGCCCTCTTTTAATTGAGTGCCGAATTTCTTAAAGGACTGCTCGTTCATGCAAATCCAGTACATGCACTTTTTCGGCAGGGGAGAGATTATTTCCTTGTCGCTTGTGAGGACGGTGCACTTTGCGCTGCCGCCTCTCTGCTCGGGACCGTATTCGGGAAGGAAGCTGGCGTATTTGCCGGAGTCAGCCGCGCTCTGGGCAAGCAGCATGCCTGCGCTGAGAACGCCTTGTCCGCCTGAACCTGAAATTAATATGCTCTGTTTCATGCTCCCACCTCCACATCCTTATATACGCCGGGTACGAAATACTTCATTGTATTCTCGGTCATGTACTGGAGGCTCTTAAGAGGTGACATTCCCCAGTTTGTCGGGCAGTTTGTAAGAAGCTCTATAAAGGTAAAGCCCTTGCCCTCAAGCTGCATGCGGAATGCCTTCTTTATGCCTTTCCTTGCCTCGTTTACTCCCTTGGGAGTGTTGAGGGCAAATCTTGCGACATATGCGGGAGCCTCAAGCTGAGCGATTATCTCTGCCATCTTGATGGGATAACCTGCGTCCTCGACCCTTCTGCCCTCTGATGTGGTGGTGGACTTTTGTCCTATAAGGGTTGTGGGAGCCATCTGACCGCCCGTCATGCCGTATGTAGAGTTGTTAGCGAATATTACTGTAAAGTTTTCGCCCCTGTTAGCGGCGGAAATAATTTCAGCAAGACCGATTGCCGCAAGGTCGCCGTCGCCCTGATACGCGAATACAAGCCTGTCCGGGCAGCAGCGCTTGATTCCCGTTGCCACAGCGGGAGCTCTGCCGTGTGCGGCGCCAACCATGTCGCCTCTCCAGTAGAGAAGTCCCAGAGCGGAGCAGCCGACGGGGAGAATATGCATTGCGTTCTCCTGCTGACCAAGCTCCTCAACAGCCTCAGCGATAATCTTTGTTGCCAGAGAGTGCAGGCAGCCGGGGCAGTAGCCGCTCATAACGGGCATTATAGCGTAGGGTCTTGAATAAATCTTCTTATACTCCTTAGCCATTATCCCACCTCCTTGATGACCTTCATAATCGCGTCGTATGTGCCGTCATCGTCAAGCAGATTTCCGCCTGAACGGCCGTACTCGAATATGGGAGCTCTGCCCATAACCTCAAGGGCTATGTCGTCACGCATCTGAGCGGGAATTGTGAGCTCTATATCGATTATTGCCTTTACCTTGTCGTAGTTCAGCTTGTGGAAAGACTGCTTGGGGAAGGGATAAAGGGTAATGGGCCTTATCATGCCGATTTTGTAGCCCTGCTCTCTGAGAGTTATGACCGCCTCTTTCGCGACTCTTGCCGCAATGCCGTATGCCACTACCACATACTCGGCGTCGTCAATCATGAACTCCTCGACCTTGACATCCTCTCGCTCCCACTTCTTATAAAGCTCGCCGCGGGTCTTGTTTTCCATCTCGAGGATTATCTCGGGATAAATCGGAGTCAATGCTCTTGCGGGCCTTTTTTCATCGGGCCTCTTTCTGAGGTTCCACTTCTTTGTGTTTTCATCGGACGGCTCTTTCATTTCGGGCAGCTCAACAAGCTCCATGATGGCGCCCAGACATCCGTCCATAAGAAGGAATACGGGGTTCCTGTCGCGCTCGGCATAGTCGAATGCCTGATATGTAAGGTCAACAGCCTCCTGGAGTGTGTAGGGAGCAAAGACCATTACTCTGAATCCGCCGTGTCCGAGTGCCTTTGTCGCCTGCAGATAGTCCGACTGAGCGGGCTGAATGGAGCCGAGTCCGGGACCTCCGCGGCTTACATTGACTATGAGCGCGGGCAGCTTGCAGCTTGCAAGGTATGAAATACCCTCAGCCTTAAGGCTGATACCGGGGCCGGATGAGCTTGTCATAGCTCTTACGCCCATTGTTGCTGCGCCGTAAACCATGTTTACGGATGCTACTTCGCTTTCGCCCTGTATAAATACGCCGCCGACTTCGGGAAGTCTGCGTGAAAGATATTCGGGAATCTCGTTTTGCGGTGTGATGGGGTATCCCGCAAAGAAACGGCAGCCTGCTCTGACTGCAGCTTCGGCAACGGCTTCGCAGCCTTTCATAAGCACCTTAGCCATCAGTTTCTACCTCCTTAAAGACCTCAATTGCTCCGTCGGGGCA
Source organism: Clostridiales bacterium DTU053 (assembly GCA_001512765.1). Lineage (GTDB taxonomy): Bacteria > Bacillota > Clostridia > Oscillospirales > Acutalibacteraceae > DTU053. The sequence continues at coordinate 27,394 of LFSO01000018.1, read as the reverse complement.
CATGGTTGCGCAGATTCCGCAGGAAGTGCATCCGTCATTGTCGGTCAAATAAGGGATAAAATAGCCCTTTGGTCCTCTTTCGCTTTGCATTTTCAAGACCTTTTTCGGGCAGAATGCTATGCAGAACTCGCAGCCCTTGCACAGATTCGAATTGATCTCGATTTTCATTTGCTTTCCTCCAATTCCCAAAATCGTTTTGAGGGTTTTGGCAGTTTTGCTTAAGTCCTTAAAGACTTAAATTAAACTAAACCCACTAAACCCACCTCCGATTAAAAATTTCAATAATGTATAGTGCAAATGAGTTGCAAAAACACTATTTTCTGTAAAAATTAATCGCTTATGACACAAAATTATAATATCACAGCCATTTTTTTGTGTCAATTGTTAAAAGATAAGTTAAGAAAATATCATATTTTAAAATTAGACAAAATTTCTGCGGAAAAACGCAAAAGCCAAGGGTCGCCCCTTGGCTTTGTTTAGTACCTGTAAACTCTGTATGAAGTTTTTGTGAAGAAGACTTCTCCCGCCTTTACATAGCAGGAAGGGAACTGCGGTTTATTGGGGCTGTCGGGATAGTACTGAGTTTCAAGGCAGAAGCCCGTGCGGTGGTTCATCGGCTTTCCGCCCTTTCCGACAGTGCCGCTGAGGAAATTGCCCGTATAAAGCTGCACTCCGGGGAGGTCTGTGAACACATCAAGGCAAAGACCGCTCTTTTCGCACTTTACCGAGGCGGCGAGTCTGCAGCCCTTGCCGAAATCATTCAGGCAGAAGCAGTGGTCATATCCGCCGGTAAGTTTTAGCTGCTCATAATCCGCCTCAATGTCTCTGCCAATCTCCTTGAATTCTCTGAAATCAAATGGAGTGCCTTCAACTTTTCTTGATTCACCCGTCGGGATGCTGTTCTCGTCAACGGGCAAAAAGCTGTCGGCGTTTATTTTCAGCTTGTGGGACAGTATATCCCCGCCGTCATAGCCTGCCAGATTGAAATAAGCGTGGTTGGTGAGATTGAAGTACATATCGCTGTCGGACACTGCCTTATACTCCATAAGAACGGTGCCGTCGCTCTCCAGAGTATAGCTTATTTCGGCATCGGTATTTCCGGGGAAGCCCCCTTCCATATCCTTAAATCTCTTTTTGAAAACTACCTTGTTGTCGCCCGAAACTTCACCGCTCCACACGGCATTAGAGTAAAGCCCGCCGCTGTGAAGGAGATTCCTGCCCTTTTCATTGGGGGGGACTATTATTTCCTTTCCGCCTATTTTGAGCCTTCCGCCCTCAATTCTGTTGGCGAAGGGACCTACGGCTACTCCCTGATAATCGGACCTCTCGATATAGCCTTCCAAATCATCAAAGCCCAAAAGCACATCTCTTTTTTCGCCGTCTTTATCGGCGACCAGAAGTCTGCGCAAAGCCGCGCCCCTGCTGATTAGCGAAACCTCAGCATTGTCATTTGCAAGCACAAACTCAAAAACCTCTTCGCCCTGAGGAGTTTTTCCAAACAGCCTTTTTTCAATGCTCATAACAAACTCTCCTTAATTTGCTATGAACAATTATAAACTTGAGGTTTTTGTCTGACAAGTCCTGCCGGAAAGCTTTTGGTTTTAGGCACAAAGTCGTCCGCATATAATTTTTTGAGGAAATTTATGAAAGGATAAGGTTTATGAACAGGTTAAAAAACAGAAAGCTAAAACCAAAGAATAAAGGTACGGACTTTTTTGTAAGACTTACCTTGGTTCAAATAATCGTCGCGGCGGTAATAATGCTTGTCTTTCTCGGCGCTTTTAAGCTCAATAAGAATATCTTCGGGGGCATGAGCGGCGAATACTCCCGTCTTATGAAGGAGGATATGGGAGAGGAGTACGCAAACTCCATAAAATCCGCTGTCGCCCGTCTTGCGGGCAAGGAACCGCCCGCTGAGGAGGAGACCGCAGAAGCAGACGAAAGCGACGAAGTCGTCGACGAAAAGGATGTTTACCGTGACGCTTACGAAACCGACGAGGCGGGCAATATCATCTCCGAGGATGAGTGGGTAACAAAGCCCGGCGCGGAAACTGCCCCGGATGACGATGAGCCCATAGGCGGCGGGGAAGATATGAAGGAAGTCGACGGCGAGATTGTAAGCGTGGTTTTCAAGCCCTATACTTTGGGAATAAAGCTCATTTACCCCGTTGACGGCTACATAACATCGGGTTTCGGATTCAGAGAGCACCCCATCACAAAGGAATGGGGCTTTCATACGGGTATTGACATCGGCGCTATGGAGGGCACCGAAATTAAGTCCGCATATGACGGCACCGTATGCGAAACAGGCTCCACAAAGGGCAGGGGAAACTATATAGTCGTGGACCACGGCGGGGGGATAAAAACCCTCTACGCCCACTGCCTTGAGCTGCTGAAATCCGAGGGCGACAAGGTTAAAAAGGGAGAGGCCATCGCTCTTGTGGGCAGCACGGGTCTCTCCACGGGCAACCATGTGCATTTTGAGGTTCAGATAGACGGAATAGTAAGAGACCCCAAGTACGCCTTGAAATAGGTATGAGAATAAAAGGAATAAAGATTAGACTCAGCTTTCTTTTTGCTCTGATGGCAGCCTTTCTTATAGGCTCGGGAGCGGGAGAAAGCTTTATGATAACTGTCGTTTCGGCGCTGCTTCACGAAGCGGGCCATCTTTTATGTCTGATTTCATACGACGCCCCGCCATCAGAAATAATAATAGGGGCAGCGGGCTTTAAAATGAAAATGAGCGGCAAAATCCTATCCTACCGTCAGGAGACGGTGGTTTCCCTTGCGGGCGTCTTTGTGAATTTCCTCATAGCCTCCCTTCTCAGTATTTTTTATTGCTTTGCGGGCGGCGACAACAGACTCTTAATGCCCATTTACGCGAATCTCGGTCTCGGCGTTGTAAATCTCCTCCCCATAGAGCCTCTAGACGGCGGCAGAGCGCTATATTTTTGGCTTTGTCAAAAAAGAACCGAGGCTCATGCGGGGAGAATCACCGACAAGGTAGGGCTTGCCTTTCTTATGCCCCTTTTTATTCTGTCGTTCATAATACTCGTAAAAAGCGGCTATAATATAACACTTTTGTGCATCAGCATATACCTTGGTATAAGTCTTATAGCAAGAGCGGGCGCAAAGCGATAAAATTCGTGAAATTTGCCTTTCCGACTTGTATATTGTGGCAAAATATTGTATTATTTTTCAAATGGATATAAGGGGTGTAAACTGATGAAGTGTCCTTATTGTTCCTTTGAAGAGAGCAAGGTTATAGACTCCCGCCCGACAGACGAGGGCGAGCGCATAAGGCGCCGCAGGGAGTGCATGAAATGCGCCAAAAGGTTTACCACCTACGAGATTATTGAAAGCGTACCCATTGTTGTCATTAAAAAGGACAAATCCAGAGAGGTTTTTGACAGGGACAAGCTTTTAAACGGCATGCTGAAAGCTTGCGAGAAACGCCCTGTCTCCATCTCAAGGCTTGAGCAGGCTGTGGACGAAATCGTTGCCGAAATCCACAACTCTCTTGACAGAGAGATAACCTCAAGACGCATAGGCGAGCTTGCAATGTGCAAACTCAAGGACATCGACGAGGTTGCCTATGTGCGCTTTGCGTCGGTCTACCGCCAGTTTAAGGACATTAACACCTTTATGGAGGAGCTGACAAAGCTTTTGTCCGAAAAATGCTAAATCCTTAAAAATAAGGAGCTGAGGGCTTGAAGCAAGGCTCAAAAAAGAAAAACGGCGGCAAAAACAAAAGGCTGCGTCTTGCCATCTTCGCCTTATGTCTTGTCGCCTTGACTCTTGTTACGGGCGTTTTTGTCTATAAGAACAAAGACGCCATTTCAAACAGAAAGCACGAATACTATTATCAGTTAAGGCTGAATCTCGACAGGATATTTACCGAAGTTCGCCTTAAAGAAAGGGACGAGTCCCGCTATACCTTAAAGGAATACACGCTCAGCGAGATCAAGAAAGACCCGAACATCCACTACGATAACAGCCTTATCCTTATTAACTCCGAGCATAAGGTTTACGAAGGCGCGGACGAGTATGTGGGAGAGTATAAGGACAAAAATGTCTTTATGCACAAGGCTATAATGAAGCCCTATGAGGAGCTGGCGGAGTACATAAATAAAAAGTACGGCAAAAAGCTCTACATATCTTCAGCTTACAGAACCAGAGAAAAGCAGGAGGAACTGGCGGCGTCGAAAAGTAAGGATACAGCCGCCGCTCCGGACGCCAGCGAGCACAGAACGGGTCTTGCCCTTGATGTGTATGTCAATAATTACGCGGGCGAGGCGTTTATAAAATCCCGCGAGGGTGTTTATGTAAACCTTAACGCCTACAAATACGGGCTGATTATCCGCTATCCCGAGAACAAAACCGAAATCACCGGCATTAAGTTCGAGCCGTGGCATTTAAGGTATGTGGGCGTTCCCCACGCGGAAATCATGTATAGAAACGACCTTTGTCTTGAGGAATACATAGAGTCTTTAAAAGTCGGCGTATTCTACGAGGCAAACGGCTATATCATCAGCCGGCAGTCGGGCGAGAGTCTGAAAATCCCCCAGAATATGAAATCCGTCAGAGTATCCCCCGACAATACGGGCTGCTATATAATCACGGCTGAAAAGCCGTAATAAAAGGGAGGTCAAAATGCTGTTTAAAAAGAGGAAAAAAGATAAAAAGCAAATTGACCGCTTTCAAAAGCTCGTTGCGGGCGGGGTGGAGATTAAGGCTCTCAACTGCCGAGTTTTCCCCGAGGATGACATTGCGGTGCTGGAAATCACCGTTCCCGAGGTAACCGAGGCTCTGCACTACGACGAGCTTGATTTTGAGCTTTACACATCCTGTAAGGTCATAAAAATGAAGGGCGAGTTCAAAGACGCCGAAAAAAAGGGAAAGCTCAGATTTTACCGTTATAAATTATATGAATATAATGAATTTTTCGAGTGATTTTTTTATAATTTGTGCTATAATTATTTAGAAAATTAGGCTGCGGATTTCAAAAAAAACAAACTACGGAAAACAGCGGCCACAGGCTGCAATATAAATACAAGGAGATGCGTTATGGACATTAATCTGCTTCCCACATTGCTAAAGAAGTTTTTCGCAATGCTCACCGTTCTCAGCCTGCTCTTTGCCGGCATTGGCGGAACAGGTACCGAGACCACCGAAACCGAAATTAAGAATGTCATTTTCTTCATCGGTGACGGCATGGGCCCGAACCACCTTGAAAAGACAAAGGCAGAAACAGGCGAAGAACTGTTCATGGATACACTGCCGGTTCAGGGCTTCTCAAAAACATCCAACTACATAGGCGGCGTAACCGACAGCGCAGCAGGCGCAACAGCACTTGCATGCGGTATCCGCACAGCTAACGGCAGAGTCGGTGTATATATTACCGACCCCTTTGCCTATGCAAGCTACCCCATGAACCTTACAGAGCTCTGCATGGAAAGAGGAATGAAGACAGGTATAGTTACCTCTGACTCAACAGCAGGCGCAACCCCCGCAGGCTTCTCCGCTCATGTATTCCAGAGAAAGTACACAGAAGATATTACCAAGCAGCAGCTTGCAAGCGGAATTGACCTTATTTGGGGCCTTTCAACAGGTCTTGTAACTCCCGAAATCGTAGCCGAAACGGGCTATAAGTATGTTGAATCCATGGAAGACATTCTCGCGCTCGAAGACGGCGATAAGAGCTTCGGTCAGTTCACAAACGAGCTTTGGAGACTGGCAGGCGGCAGCAGCTATCCCACACTTTCACAGCTCACAGAGGCTGCTATCGACCTTCTTAAGAACGAGAACGGCTTCTTCCTCATGGTTGAAGGCGCTCACATCGACAAGCACTCCCACAGCAACAAGGCTGAGGAAATGAAGGAAGCTCTCCTTGAGTTTGACAAGGCAATCCAGATAGCAACCGAGTTTGCTATGGCAGAAGGCAACACCCTTATTGTTGTAACCGCCGACCACGAGACAGGCGCTATTAAGTACAAGAACGGCGCATATGAGTTCACTTCCGGCTCGCACTCCGGCGCAAATGTCCCGCTCAGAGTTTACGGATGCAACGACTTCATTAAGCCCGGTCAGGCAATAAAGAACAGGGAAATTCCCGTTCGCGTCGCTAAGGCACTCGGCTTTGCTGAGTCAGCATTCCCCAGAACCATTGATGCAGCGGCATAAATCTTAAATGAAAGCGCATCAGACGCACCTTGAAAAAGGTGCGTCTTTTTTAGAGGAGAGAATATGAAGCCATTTTTTTATTACATCGCCTTAATAGGGACAATTTCCGCCATTTTAACGCTGTATGATAAAATAGCCGCTATCGGAAGGAAAAGAAGAATCCCCGAAAGCAGCCTTTTATGGATTGCTCTTTTAGGCGGCGCTCTTCCCATGTACCTTGTAATGATAGTTATAAGACACAAGACAAGGCACAAAAAGTTTATGATTCTCCTGCCGCTTATGGCGGTTTTGCATACAGCGATTGTATGTTTTGCATATTTCCTCAGGTGAATAAATAAATCTTTATTTAGCCTGTGACTATTGTTTTTCCCTTTTTGCTTGGGGTATAATAGTTTTAAGAAGTCAAAGTGATGGCGGTGCGTATCTTGAGAAGGCGAAGGAAGCTGAAATTCACAACCGAAAAGAACTTAAAGGCAAAGCGGGTCAAGGCGTTTGTAATCAGCTTTGTCTGTTTTGTTCTGCTTTTCGGCTCCGTATCCTTCCTGATGCTCCTTCACTCCCTTGACTACGATTTGTCGAATCTGGTCGGAGGCGGGGACATCACGAACACCACCGAGGAGCAGGAGGAAACCACCTCGATTACAGACGCTTTACATGGAACCAAGACTTTTTTTGTCTCCTGCACGGGCACCTCGGGGGAGATTACCTTCGCCGCCTTTATTAAAGCGGATTTTGAAAACAGAAAAATCACCGTCACCGCCCTTGACCCCGCATCAGCCGCCGACGCAAACGGCTTTGAGGGAAAGCTTACGGAGCACTACCAGCGGGCGGGCATAAGGCAGCTGACCCTTGCCGCCGAAAGCATTACAGGCTTTAAGGCTGACAGATATATTTCTTTCACGGAGGCTAATTTCAAAAGGATTCTCCGCGCCATCGGCGATATTACGGTAAATGTCCACAGGGATATTTACCTTTCCGGCTCAGATGTCATTTTGGAGCTTAAAGCAGGGGAGCAAAAGCTCTCCCCCGACACGCTGCTAAAGTATATAAAGTACGGCGAAAAGGGAAACGCCCTCATTCCTTTGCAGGAAAAAGTAATCAGCTATATTGTAAAATCTCTGCTGACTCCCCAGAGCGCCGCTAAAATTGACCGCATTTTCTCGGACACCATTAACCTTGTTGAAACCAATATTTCCGTAATGGATTTTAACGAGAACAAGCCGGTTTTCGAGCTTTTCTCAAGAGAATCCGTCCAATACGCTAACCTCAGTTCATAGTTTGGAGTAAAAATGAGCAGAAAGACTTACGCCCTTATTTCCATATTGTTAATCACAGCTGTTTTGGCATCCCTTTTCTTTTTTACGGATGCCCGCAGTTTTTTGAGCTCAATTATGTCCGACCGCTTTGACAGGGAGTTAAATGAAAACCCCTATGTCTTTTACAGACACTATTTCAATGAACTTAACGAGAACGAAAAACTGGCGTATATAAACATCTACAATAAAATAGGCAATTTCCCCGAAAGAATAGAAATCCCTCAGCTTTCCGAAGCGGAGCTTGACAGGGTTTTCAAAGCCATACGCTACGACAACCCCGACCTTATCTACATAGGCAACACCTGTCAAATGCTTGCGGTTTCGGGCAGGTACTACTTTATCCCCCTTTATTCCATGGGCAAGGATGAGGCAAAAGCGAAACTCCAAGAGCTTAAAGCCAAAATAGAGTCTGTTGTCTCCTCAATGCCCGAGGGTCTTGACGAATACTCAAAGGAGCTTTATCTCCACGACTATCTTGTCGCGAACTGCACCTATGTGGACAAAGAGGGGGCGGACACCGCTTATTCAGCTTTAATAAAAGGCGAGGCGATCTGCTCAGGCTACGCGAACGCCATGCAGCTTCTCCTCAGCAAAGCGGGCATAAAAAGCACAATAATTACGGGCGTCGCCACCGACGACCAGGGCCACCCCCAAAGCCATATGTGGAACATAGTTTACATAGACGGCAGACCCTATCACCTTGACGCCACATGGAACGACCCCGTTCCCGACACCAAGGGAAATGTAAGGCATATGTACTTTAATGTAAACGACAGCTACATAGCGGTCTCCCACTCGGATTTCAATATCTCAATTCCCTGCAACGACATCGCCGACAATTACTACAAAAGGCAGGGTCAGAGCTTTGACCGCTACGACGACGGAACAAGAGCGAGAATAACGCTCAAGCTCAAAGAGAACATCGAGCAGGGCAAAATGCAGACCGAACTGCGATTTGAAAACGAAAAGGCATTCTCCGCGGCGGTCAGCTCCCTTTTAAACAAGGGTGAGATTTACGATATTTTAAGAAGCGTGAATACTGAGCACGGCATAAATATCAGCACAAACGCAATCAAATACAGCCTTAACGAAAGGCTTATGATAATGGTGATTATAGCAGAGGACAAGGCGAGCTGACCTCTTTCCCGTATCGAAAGGCAAGTGATTTAATTGTACGACGCTCAAAAAAACTATCCTTTGGAGCAGAAAATAGATACCGAAAAGATAAAAAAGGCGGTAAGGGACATTCTTGAGGCGATAGGGGAGGACCCTGACAGAGAGGGTCTGATTGACACCCCCGCCAGAGTCGCAAGGATGTATGAGGAGGTTTTTTCGGGGCTCAGAGAGGACCCGAAAATGCACATAAAGCTCTTTGACGAGCCCATGCACAGCGAGATGGTAACCGTCAGGGACATACCCCTTTACTCAATGTGCGAGCATCACCTTTTGCCCTTTGTTGGTAAGGCTCATATAGCCTATATAGCCGACGGCAAGGTAATAGGGCTCTCAAAGCTTGCAAGGATAGTAAACACCTTTGCCCGCAGACCTCAGCTGCAGGAAAGGCTCACAGCCGACATAGCGGACTTTCTTGAAAGGGAGCTGAGCCCCAAGGGCGTGGCGGTCGTCATAGAGGCCGAGCACCTTTGCATGACAATGCGGGGCATAAAGGCCGCGGGAAGTCTTACACAGACAAGCGCGCTCAGAGGCATAATGCGCAGCGACGCAAGGTCAAGGGCGGAGGTCATGACCCTTTTAAAGGGCGGAAAATAATTTCAGTAAATTAGCTGATGGGGTGATTATATGCTGACCGCGGAAACAAAAAAGTTTCGTTTCAGAGACAAATCTCTTACCTTGGGTGAGAGAACATACATAATGGGAATACTCAATGTCACCCCCGACTCCTTCTCCGACGGCGGTCTCTACTATCAGCAAAAAGAGGCTGTAAACAGGGCAAGGCAAATGCTTGCCGAGGGCGCCGACATTATCGACATCGGCGGCATGTCAACCCGCCCCTTCAGCGAGCCGGTAAGCGAGGAGGAGGAAATCAAAAGGCTCATCCCCGTCATTAAAGAGGTGAGGGCGGAAAACCCCTACGCAATAATCTCCGCCGACACATACAGAATCAATGTGGCGGAAAAGGCTCTCAGAGCGGGAGCGGACATTATAAACGATGTCAGCGGCGAGTTTAAGCACCTTTTGGCTGAGCTTATTAAGGATTTTGACGCCGGCTGGATTATAATGCACTCGGGCGGAGTGCCCAGCGGCGAATTCCCCATATATGAAAAAGGCGTAGTGCGTGAGGTTGCCGACTTCTTTGACGATATGCTTGAGAAAATCACCGCCTTCGGCATTGACAAAAGCCGCGTCTGCCTTGACCCCGGCTTTGGCTTTGCGAAAGGCGTTGAGGAAAACCTTCAGCTTCTGAAAAACCTCGCCACATTTAAAAAAGAAGACATCGCCCTTCTTGTGGGCGTTTCGAGAAAGAGGTTCATCGGCGCAATGATGGAGGAGGTTGACCCGACGCAAAGGCTTGAGGGAACTCTTGCCGCGAATTTCAGGGCTGTGGAGCTTGGCGCCGACATTGTAAGAGTGCATGACATAGCGGAGCACAAACGCTTTTTTAAGGCAGCCGATTTTCTATTAAGAAAAGGGTAAAGGGCATGGATAAAATCATAATCAAAAACCTAAGGCTTTATGCTTATCACGGAGTGAACCCTGAAGAGAAATCTCAGGGTCAGCCCTTTTTTATTGATATCGAGGCTTTTACCGACTTAAAGCGGGCTTCGATGACCGACGATATTTCCGACACCGTCAGCTATTCGAAGATAACAAAAACGGTCCGCAAAATTTTTCTGGAGAGAAGCTGGGACCTTATAGAAAAGGCGGCGGGGAAGATAGCAAGGGGAGTTTTAAAAGAGTTCCCGACCCTCAAAGCCGTTACGGTCAGGGTTAAAAAGCCCGAAGCTCCCGTAAAAGCGGACTTTGAATATATGGCGGTGGAAATAAATCTTAGCAGAGATGAGCTTTATGGGGTGAGAGAGTGAAAACCGCATACATCGCCCTGGGCTCCAATTTGGGCGACAGGGAGCATTATCTGTTCAGCGCGCTGAAAGCCCTTTCTTTACTGAACGGAACTCATCTAAAAAAAGTTTCAAAGGTATACGAAACCGAGCCCGTGGGCTGCGTTGACCCTGAGCCCTATCTTAATATGTGCGCAGAAATTGAAACCGAGCTTTCCCCCCTCGCCCTTCTTGGCGCCCTTTTAGGGATTGAAGCCGCGAACGGCAGGGAAAGACCTTATACAAACTGCCCCAGAACCCTTGATTTGGACCTTCTGATATACGAAAACGAGAGAATGAACACAAGGGAACTGACTATCCCTCACCCCAGAATGGCGGAAAGGGCATTTGTCCTTGTCCCCTTGTCGGATATAAAAGCAAATCTCAAATTCGGCGAATTCGATTTCTCCTCAGAATATGAAAAACTTTCAAAAGACGGGGTATATGAGTACAAATTAAAAAACAAAGAACTTATCTCCTTAATTGAAAGCCTTGCTTAAACCGCGGTTAATGCGGTTTTTTCTTTTTATTCGTCAGCGGTTGTCCGAACTTTATCATATCGCAAAGACGGCGGAATAAAATAGATTGGGGTGTTATTGTTATTTCCCTCAATTTATCCGAAAGGTCAGGATTTACATATGGACAACTGCTGTTTAAACGATTTGTTCAGAAAAGAAGTCATAGATATAGATTCGGGCAAAAAATACGGATGCGTCTGCGATGTGGAGGTAAATGTCTGCAGCGGCAGACTGACCGCCTTAATACTTTTCGGCAAATACAAGATGTGGGGCTTTGGAGGCAGGGAGGATGACCTTAGAATCCCTTGGGAGGATATTGTGGTCATAGGCGATGAGACGATACTTGTTAAGATGGACCGCTGCAGCCGCATTAAGCCCCCAAAGGGCAAAAAGGGCATGGACAGCTTTTTCAGATAAGCCGAGCACATAAAATTTGTAATCAGCCCCGCGTTGTGATAAAATTATTCGCGAAAACAAGGACCGAAAGGAATTCCAAAATGCTTAAATTAGACGAAATACTCAGGCTCGTTCAAAAGCCTGCCAGATATACGGGCGGCGAGGTAAACGCCGTTGTAAAAAGCAAAGACGATGTGCAAATCCGCTACGCCTTTTGCTTTCCCGACCTATATGAAATCGGCATGTCCCACCTTGGCATGAAGATTCTCTACCACCTTGCAAACTCAAGGGAGGACACATGGTGCGAGAGGGTTTTTGCCCCCGCAAAGGACATGGAGGAGCTTATGCGCCAAAACGGCATAAAGCTCTTTGGTCTTGAAAGCGGCGACCCGATTTCGGATTTTGACCTTATAGGCTTTACCCTTCAGTATGAGCTGTGCTACACGAATGTGCTGAATATGCTGGACCTTGCGGGTCTCCCCGTTTACTCAAAGGACAGAGAGGAGCTTTTGCCCGTCGTGGTAGCGGGCGGCCCCTGCGTGTGCAATCCCGAGCCTCTGGCTGACTTTATAGACATTTTCCTTCCCGGAGAGGGGGAGGAGGTCACCCATGAGCTTATTGACCTATTAAAAGAGTGCAAAAAAGAGGGCGTATCAAAGCGGGAGTTTTTAAGAAGAGCCGCTAAAATAGAGGGTATGTATGTCCCGTCGCTCTATAAGGTAGAGTACAATGAGAACGGCACCATAGCCTCCGTCACACCCACAGAAACAGCCCCAGAAAAGGTTAAAAAGAGGATAATTTCTGACCTTGACTCAGTTTACTATCCCGACAAATTTGTAGTTCCCTATGTGGACACCGTTCACGACAGGGCAGTGGCGGAGATTTTCCGCGGCTGCATAAGGGGCTGCCGTTTCTGCCAGGCCGGCTACATTTACAGACCCATAAGGGAAAAGAGCGCCGAAAAGGTCTATGAGCAAAGCCGTAAGCTTTGCGACAGCACAGGCTATGACGAGGTTTCGCTTTGCTCCCTTTCCACCAGCGACTATACCCAGATTCAAAAGCTCCTTGACGAAATGCTGGATTGGGCAAGCAGCAATATGATTAATGTGTCCCTTCCTTCTTTAAGGGCGGACAACTTCCCGAAAGAGCTTATGGAAAAGCTCAATGAAGTCCGCCGCAGCGGACTTACCTTTGCTCCCGAGGCGGGCACCCAAAGGCTCAGAGATGTAATAAACAAAAATATCACCGAGGAGGAAATCCTCAGCACCTCCAGAAAGGCGTTCCAGGGCGGCTGGACGGCGGTCAAGCTCTACTTTATGCTGGGTCTGCCCGAGGAGACCGATGAGGATATAGTCGGTATAGCGAACCTTGCCCAAAAGGTTGTAAACGAGTTCTACAATAACCCCGACAAGCCCAAGGGCAAAAGCGTCACCGTCAGCGTGGGCGTTTCCAACTTCGTCCCCAAGCCCTTCACCCCCTTCCAGTGGGAGCCCTTCTGCTCACTGGATGAAATCGAAAGAAAGCAAAAGCTTCTAAAGGAATCCGTCAGAACCAAAAAGGCAAGTCTCAGCTTCCACAATCCCAAAATGAGCATGCTTGAGGCTGTTTTCGCAAGGGGCGACAGGCGGCTTTGCTCCGTGCTTTACACCGCCTGGAAATCGGGCTGCGCCTTTGACGCGTGGGACGACAGCTTTGATTTTGACAAGTGGACAAGTGCGTTCGGAGAATGCAACATTGACCCCGATTTTTACATCTTACGAAAGAGGGATTTTGACGAGGTTCTCCCCTGGGACCACCTTGACTACGGCATTTCAAAGAAGTTCCTTATAAGAGAAAATGAGCTTGCTCATAAAGGCAGCACAAGCCCCCACTGCAGAGAAAAATGCTCAGCCTGCGGTGCCAATGCTCTCAACGGAGGAAAATGCGATGCGCTTAATAAGGCTTAAATTCAATAAAGTGGGAAAGGCAAAATACATCTCCCACCTGGACCTTTACCGCACCTTTTCAAGAGCCTTCAGGCGTGCGGGCATACCCCTTTGGTATACTGAGGGTTTTAATCCACGCCCCTATATCAATTTCGCCCTGCCGCTGCCGCTCGGCGCCGAGAGCGTAAACGACTGCATGGACATAAAAATGGAGGGCGATTTCCCCCTTGAAGAAATAGTTAAAAGGCTGAATGAAGTTCTGCCCGAAGATTTAAAGACAGTATCCTGCGCTGAGGCTGTCATGTCCGTAAGGGATATTAGCTTTGCAGAGTACAGCATTGTCTTTGACGGCGAAAAGGTAAGCCTTGACGATTTAAAGGAAAAGCTCAGCGGGGATTTAAGAGCAAATAAAAAGGTTAAATCGGGCAGGAAAAAGGTTGAAAAGGAAGTCGACATATCCGAATATGTAAAGGACTATTCGCTGACTCAGCAAGACGGCGACATAATCCTCGGCATCACCCTTCCCGCCGGCAGCAGTTTCAATATCAGCCCCCTGCTTTTGATTGACGCCCTTTTCGGAGATGAAAACGAGGGGCTTTCCAATATGCTCTATGTAAAAAACATACGCCGCGAAAGGCTTTTAACCAAGAGCCTTGAGGAGTTCAAATAGTGCCTTGTTGACAAAATACCGCTCTGAAAATATAATCAACTATATGTTTTCTTAACGGAGATAAATATGGATAAAAATATAAAGGTTTTATCTGCAATCCTGCTTATGGTTGCCACGCTCCTATTAATTACCTCATGCGTCGGAAACGGCAAGAACGAAACCACCGCCGATGAAACCACCACAGACGAGCCCGCCACCGAGCCACAGACAGCCGTTCCCGTTGAGGCAAAGCCCTTTACCAATTTCAAAGATTATTTGACTCAAATAGATTTTTCCTACTCTACAATAGAGATTGCAGAGATAAACTCCGAAGACATTTACATGGCGGTCCCTCTTTCAAAAAGTGCCCGCAAGGCAAACGCCATTGTAAAGTATAATCTCGAAACGGGAAAGACAAGGACCGTCTACACCCTTCCCGACAAAAGCACCGTCATTTCAAAGCTCAGCGTAAATGACGACTGCCTTTTGTATGTGACCTCAAGACAGGACGGTTCGCGCCAAAGGGTTTATGCAAGGAATCTCAAAACAGGCAGCACAAGGCTTATATACTCCGGTGCTAAAGCCGATGACGCCGTTTGTCCCGTGCTTTACAATCAGAAGGTTTACTGGATTGAAAAACGGGGCGAGAATCAGCCCGCTCTTTGCTCTTACAATATCGCAAACGGCGAAAAATCGGAGGTTCTCTCTTTAAGCAGCCGCAGAGCCGATGTCAGCCTTTCTATAAACGAGGGCAGGCTACTCTTTATCGACACGGTCTCCGGCACCCCCGTTCTTGTGATTTACGACATTCTCAACGCCGAAAAGACCATTATCCCCACAGGCGCGTACAATATAAAGGACGCCATGCTCACCGGCAGATTCCTTATCTACTCCGAGTATGACAGATACAGATTAGTCGAAACCGACGAGGAGAATAAGGAGAACGACGAGGAAAACGAGGAAGAAATCGAAGGGGACGACGAGAAGGAAACCAAAGCTCCCCAACGCGGAGCATGGGTCACAAGGATTCTGAATCTCGATGCCCTAAAGTATTACAGCGACGAGGAATCCGAGATTTTCCAAGGCGTCATGAGGGCATCGGCTGACCGCTTTGTGGCGGTTATGAAAAACGCCCTTCGCTTCTATCTCAGCGGAGAAAAAAGGATTTCCTACATGTTCACCCTGCCCGAAAGGAATATAACCTGCTTTGCCCCCGATTCCATGGGACGCTTTGTTGTGGCGGGCAAGCATGGCGAGAAAAGCGAAAAAAGCGGCAGCTTTGTTATAATAGTCAATATGAACGGATATTTTGAAAAAGTCTAACTCGAAAGGTGTGCTGAAATGCTGACGGATATTGAGATAGCCCAGAGCGCGAAATTAAGGCCAATCACGGAAATAGCCGAAAAAATCGGCATTGACGAGGAGTATTTGATTCCCTACGGAAAATACAAGGCCAAAATCGACCTTGAATATTTAAACACCTTAAAGGATAAAAAGGACGGCAAGCTGATACTTGTAACCGCCATTAACCCCACCCCCGCGGGTGAAGGCAAGACAACGGTTACCGTCAGCCTGGGACAAGCCATGCAGCACATAGGCAAAAAGGCTGTCATAGCCCTGCGTGAGCCCTCCCTCGGTCCCGTTTTCGGCATCAAGGGCGGAGCAGCGGGCGGCGGCTACTCTCAGGTTCTGCCCATGGAGGATATAAATCTTCACTTTACGGGCGATATGCATGCCATAACCAGCGCCAACAATCTGCTTTGCGCCATGCTGGACAACCATCTCCAGCAGGGCAACGAGCTGGGAATAGACCCCCGCAGGATTCTTATTAAACGCTGCGTTGACATGAACGACAGAGCGCTGAGAAATATCGTTATAGGTCTCGGCGGTCAGATTAACGGCGTACCCAGAGAGGACGGCTTCATAATCACCGTCGCCAGCGAGATTATGGCGATACTTTGCCTCTCATCGGATTTATGCGACCTTAAAAACAGGCTCGCCAACATGCTTGTCGCCTACACTTATTCGGGCGAGCCGGTATTTGCCCGTCAGCTTAAAGCGGAGGGCGCAATGGCTCTGCTTTTAAAGGACGCCATTAATCCAAACCTTGTTCAAACTCTTGAAGGCTCACCCGTGCTCATGCACGGCGGACCCTTCGCCAATATAGCCCACGGCTGCAACTCCGTTGTGGCTACTAAGCTCGCTCTCAAGCTCGGTGACTACGCAATTACCGAGGCGGGCTTCGGCGCTGATTTGGGCGCGGAGAAATTCTTTGACATTAAGTGCAGAATAGCAGGTCTCAAACCCTCCTGCGCCGTTATCGTGGCAACCGTCAGAGCGCTTAAATACAACGGCGGAGTGCCGAAAGCAGACCTTAGCGCCGAAAACATCGACGCTTTAAAGAAGGGCATTTTGAACCTTAAGACTCATATTGAAAATGTGCGCAAATTCGGCGTAACCCCCATTGTGGCAATTAACCGCTTCGGCACAGACACTCAGGCAGAGCTGAGCACGCTTATTTCCTACTGCGAAGAGCTTGGCGTAAAGGCGGTTATTTCTGAGGGCTTTACAAAGGGCGGCGAGGGTGCCGCGGAGCTGGCTAAAGCCGTTTGCGAAATTGCCGACAGCGCGGATACAGAAAACTTTAAGCCCATCTATGAGCTTGACGCTTCAATAAAGGACAAGCTCTCAAGAATAGCAGCCGAAATTTACAGAGCCGACGGCGTGGACTACAGCCCCGCCGCGAACAAGGCTATTGAGAATATTGAAAAGCTGGGACTCGGCGGTCTCCCCGTCTGCGTCGCTAAAACCCAGTATTCACTTTCCGACGACCCGAAGAAACTGGGCAAGCCCGAAGGCTTCAGAATTCAGGTCAAGGATGTAAGACTCTCCGCGGGCGCCGGCTTTGTGGTGGTGCTTCTCGGCGACATTATGACAATGCCGGGACTGCCCAAGACCCCCGCCGCGGTGAATATGGACATTACAGAGGACGGAAAAATCACAGGTCTTTTCTAAATAGAAGGAGCAGAACCCGCTGCTCCTTTTTCCTTTGTCGTTTTGCGCCCGCGCCGTTTCGGCGAATAATTGAGTTTTGATACAGTGTGTGGTATAATACATAAATTAACAGATACATAAGAGGTGCTTTGCTTGAGGGTGCTTGGCATTGACCCGGGCTACGCCATAGTGGGCTACGGTGTACTGGATTACAATTCATCAAAATTTAAGGTGCTTGACTTCGGAGCTGTAAAAACAAAGGCGGGAGAGTCTTTTCCCTGCCGCCTTCAGCACATTTTTGAGAGCCTGATAAAGGTTATAGACTTGTGGCAGCCCGAGGTTATGGCGATAGAAAAGGTCTTTCACAACACAAACGCCAAGACGGTTATGGATGTCAGCCAGGCAAGGGGAGTAATTATACTTGCCGCTCAGGTAAAGGGCCTTGACATTGTGGAATACACGCCGCTTCAGGTAAAGCAAAGCGTTGTGGGCTACGGCAGGGCGGACAAAAAGCAGGTTCAGGAAATGACAAGGATAATCCTAAAGCTAAACGAGGTCCCAAAGCCCGACGATACAGCGGACGCCCTTGCCCTCGCAATCTGCCACGCCCATTCCAGCTCCGCCTCGCAGCTGATTCAAAGGGCAAGCAGAATGAGTCTTTAATTCCTTTCGGAAAGGAAGTGTAAAATGTTCTATTCCCTGACAGGTGAAGTAATTGACTTTGACGACAGCTCAATCGCCATAGAATGCTCGGGCGTGGGCTTTAAGTGCAACACCAGCATGAATACTTTAAAACGCACAGGAAAAAAGGGGGACAAAATCACCCTTTATACATATCTGAGTGTAAGAGAGGACGCTTTGGAGCTTTACGGCTTTCACTCACTTCAGGAGCTCGAGATGTTCAAGCTCCTTATCTCCGTTTCGGGCATAGGTCCCAAGGTCGCCGTTTCGGTTCTCTCGGAGTTTACTCCCGACGCCCTTTCCCTCTGCATCGCATCGGGCGACCATAAATCCATCACAAGAGCTCAGGGCGTGGGAGCGAAAACCGCCCAAAGAATCTGCATGGAGCTGAAGGACAAGGTCACCTCCCAAAGTTTCTCTTTCGGCGGCGACCCGCAGGAGCTTGCGGCTGTATCCTGCGTTAATGACAACGAAAATGTCTCCAACGCGGTCAGCGCACTGGTGGCTCTGGGCTATATGCAGGCGGAAGCGTCAAGGGCTGTCTGCTCCCTTGACCCGAATTTGAGCACTCAGGAGCTTATTAAGCAGGCACTAAGAATTTTGGCTAAGGGGGTAGGATGATTTGGCTGAGGATTTAAGAATGGTAGCTCCCGGCTACGGCGCCGCGGACGAGGATGTGGAATCCACCCTTAGACCAAAGACTCTCGATGAATATATCGGTCAGGACAAGCCCAAGGAGAACCTGAGAATCTATATGGAGGCCGCAAAGAGCAGAGGAGAGAATCTTGACCATGTGCTGCTCTACGGACCTCCGGGACTGGGCAAAACCACTCTCGCCAGCATTATCGCCAATGAGATGAATGTTCAGATAAGAATCACATCGGGTCCCGCAATCGAAAAGTCGGGGGACCTTGCGGCTCTGCTTACAAACCTCAACGAGGGCGATGTCCTGTTTATAGACGAAATCCACAGGCTCAACAGAAGCGTTGAGGAAGTTCTCTATCCCGCCATGGAGGACTACGCCATTGACATAATCATAGGCAAAGGCCCGTCGGCAAGGTCGATAAGGCTCGATTTGCCCAAATTCACCCTCGTGGGAGCCACCACAAGGGCGGGTCAGCTTTCTGCTCCGTTAAGGGACAGGTTCGGCGTCATACTGCGCCTTGAGCTTTATTCCCCCGAGGAGCTGGCCAGAATAGTAATGCGCAGCGCGGGCATACTTGGTATTGAAATCGACGAGGAGGGAGCCCTTGAAATCGCCTCCCGTTCAAGAGGTACGCCCAGAATCGCCAACCGCCTTTTAAAGCGTACAAGGGACTTTGCCGAGGTCGTCGGCAGCGGCGTCATCACCCTTGAGGACGCCAGAATGGCGCTTGAAAGAATGGAGATTGACGATCTGGGACTCGACAGCATAGACAGAAGGATGCTAAGGTCTATTATCGAAATCTACGGCGGCGGTCCCGTGGGACTTGAAACCATCGCCGCTTTAATCGGCGAGGAGGCAATCACAATAGAGGATGTCTACGAGCCCTATCTGATGCAGCTTGGTTTTATAAGCCGAACACCCAGGGGCAGGGTAGTCACCAGCGCCGCGTACAATCATCTCGGCATTCCCACAAACGGTCAGCAAATGCTTTTTTAGTCGTAAAAAATAGATTTTGTAATATATTTGAGAATTTTGGCATATACTTTTATGCCAAATTAAACTTTTATCTTTTGCGGTAAAGCGCTTATTTGCCGCACTGGAGGAATTATGGGCAGACTATTCGGAACAGACGGCGCGAGAGGCATAGCCAATCGCGATATTACATGCGAGCTTGGAATGAAGGTCGGCAGGGCGGTAGCGATGGTCCTGTCCGACATCAGCTCAAAAAGACCAAGGGTTTTAATCGGGGGAGACACAAGAAGGTCCACGCAGATGCTTATAGCTTCAATAGCGTCGGGACTTTGCTCCGTGGGCAGCGATGTGCTCCTTGTCGGCGTTGTGCCGACTCCCGCCGTCGCGTATCTGGTAAAGGCTTACGGCTACGACGCGGGCATTATGATTTCCGCGTCCCACAACCCCTGTGAATACAACGGAATCAAGATATTCAAATCCGACGGCTACAAGCTCCCCGATGAGCTTGAGGAGAAAATCGAAGAAATCATCCTTGACGACATTGGAGTTCCGCCCCTTAAAATCGGCGGAGATATAGGCGACATAAGCATCTCAAATGAGGCAATCGACAACTATGTGGACCACATCGCCTCATCCGCAAGATGCAAACTGAACGGCATCAAAGTCGCCATCGACTGCGCCAACGGCTCAGCCTCCGCAACGGCAAGGAATTTGTTCTACAAACTCAACCTCGACTGCGACTTTTACAACTGCAGCCCCAACGGCACCAATATCAACAAGGATTGCGGCTCCACCCACATGGCGTATATCTCAAAGGTTGTAAAGGACAACAACTACGATGTGGGCTTCGCGTTCGACGGCGACGCCGACAGGCTTTTGTGCGTTGACGAGGACGGCAATATCGTTGACGGCGACAAGCTGATGGCGATAATCGCTAAGCACTTAAAAGAGAAAAACATGCTCAAGAACAACACCGTCGTCACCACCGTAATGAGCAACATGGGCTTTTTCGAGATGTGCCGCAAGCACGGCATAAACACCGTTCAGACCAAGGTCGGCGATAGATATGTTCTTGAAAATATGCTCCAAAGCGGTTATAATTTTGGCGGAGAACAGTCGGGTCACATAATTTTCCATGACTTCGCCTCAACGGGAGACGGACAGCTCACCGCCGTTCAGCTCCTTAATGTAATGTGCGAAACGGGCAAGAGCCTTAAAGAGCTGGCCACCGTTATGGAGGTATTCCCGCAGGTTCTCATCAATGTGGAGGTTTCCGCCCTCGGCAAGCTGCGTCTTGACACTGACAAGGAGATAAACCTTGCCGTCGAGTACGCAAGGAAAGTCCTGGGCGATTCGGGCAGAGTGCTTGTCAGAGCCTCCGGCACCGAGCCTCTTGTCAGAGTCATGCTTGAGGGCAGGGATGAAAAGCTGATTAATCAGCTGGGACAGGAAATTGCAGAAGTAATTAAAGAAAGGCTAATCTGATGCGTATAGCGACTGACTGGTTGGATTATGAGCTTATAGACTGCACCGAGGGCGAAAGGCTTGAAAGGTGGGGGGATATTATACTTATCCGCCCCGACCCTCAGGTTATCTGGAAAACGCCTAAAAATGCCCGCCTTTGGGGCAAGGCTGACGCAAGATATATACGCTCAAACACAGGCGGCGGCAGGTGGGAAGTATATAAAAGCCTACCGCCTTTTTGGAGTATTTCATATAAAGACTTAAAGTTCAATATTAAAACAATGGGCTTTAAGCATACGGGCATATTCCCCGAGCAGGCGGTCAACTGGGACCTTACAAGGGGCATTATCGAAAAAGCCGTAAAGCAGGGCAGAACCCCCAAGGTCTTAAATCTCTTTGCCTATACGGGAGCGGCAACCGTTTCAGCATTGAAAGCGGGCGCCGCAGTTACCCATGTTGACGCCTCAAAGGGCATGACCTCCTGGGCAAAGGAAAACGCCGCAGCCTCCGGGGTAGCGGACAAGCCTGTAAGATGGCTGGTGGACGACTGCATTAAGTTTGTTCAAAGAGAGATAAGGCGCGGCAATAAATACGATATAGTAATTATGGACCCGCCATCCTACGGCAGAGGCCCCGGGGGCGAGGTCTGGAAGCTGGAGGAGGAAGTCTATAACCTCACAGAGCTAATAAAAGGCGTGCTAAGCAGCGACCCGCTTATGTTTATGATCAGCTCCTACACCGCAGGGCTTTCCCCGGCGGTTATGGCTTATATTTTGGGCTGCGTCATGGGCACCTCCTACGGCAAAATCAGCTCCGATGAGATAGGTCTCAAGGCATCCTCAACGGGGCTCAATCTCCCTTGCGGCTCAACCGCGATTTGGACAGCGGAAGATTAAAAGGACATAGACTGAATGTTTGTTAGCAGCTTACTTACGGTCGATATGTTCTTTCGTGATACAAACTCGGAAAGGACATAAAAATGCGCGGAACGGACACTAAAGAAAACCTTATCCCCATAATTGAATTTAAGAACGCCTGCTTTTCATACGATTCGGAAGATATGGGAGCGGAGCTTTCGCCTGCGGTAAAGGATATTAACCTTACCATTTACCGCGGGGAATTTGTTGCTGTTTTGGGGCACAACGGCTCTGGCAAAAGCACCATAGCGAAGATGACAAACGCGATACTGCGCCCCACAAGCGGCAAGGTTTTTGTTGAAGGCATGGACACCTCCGACGAGGAGCTTGAAATAAAGATAAGGCAGCTTGTAGGTCTTGTTTTCCAAAACCCCGACAATCAGATAGTCTCAACCATTGTCGAGGAGGATGTGGCGTTCGGACCCGAGAATCTGGGCGTGCCTCCCGCCGAGATAAGGCAAAGGGTGGACGAGGCTTTAAAAACCGTCGGAATGTTCGAGTACAGATTTCACGAGCCTCATAAGCTGTCGGGAGGACAAAAGCAGCGTGTGGCGATTGCGGGCATACTCGCCATGAAAACCGACTGCATTGTCCTTGACGAGCCCACAGCTATGCTTGACCCCGTTGGCAGAAGGGAAGTAATCGGCACCATAAAGAGGCTCAACAAAGAGCTTGGCATTACCGTTGTGCTTGTCACCCACTTTATGGACGAGGCGGTTCTTGCGGACAGAATCATAGTCATGAACGATGGTACCATAGTCAAGGACGGTACCCCCGCCGAGGTTTTCAGCGATGTAAAGACCATTAAAGAATCGGGACTTGAGCTGCCCATCGGCGCCAATATGGCGGAAAGACTTAAAAAGAGCGGAATAAATCTTGGTAAAGGTATACTGACTGCGGAAGATTTCGCGACTGCCTTCAGTCAGTTTGTGGTGAACAACAGATGAGCTTGCTTGAACTTAAAAATGTGTCATATACCTACGGGGCGGGAACGCCCTTTGAGATAACGGCGATAAAGAACATCAACCTCACGATTGAGAAAGGCTCCTTCGTGGGGATAATCGGTCATACAGGCTCTGGCAAAAGCACTCTTGTGCAGCACTTCAACGCCCTATTAAAGCCTACCGAGGGTCAGGTGCTTTTAAACGGCGAGGACATAAACAGAAGCAAGCATTCCGCCCACGAGGCACGCTTTAAGGTGGGACTGTGCTTTCAGTATCCCGAATATCAGCTTTTTGAAACCACCGTCTATAAGGACATAGCTTTCGGACCCACGAACATGGGGCTTTCAGAAGAAGAAATAAAAGCAAGAGTTCTTGAGGCCGCCGAGTTTGTAGGTCTCACGGACGAGCTTTTGAATAAATCCCCCTTTGAGCTGTCGGGCGGCGAAAAGAGAAGGGCGGCCATCGCGGGCATTATAGCCATGCGCCCCGAAGTGCTGGTTCTTGACGAGCCCACCGCGGGTCTTGACCCCAGCGGCAGAAAAAAGATTCTCAGCATGATTTGCGAGTATAGGGAGAAAACCGACAGCACGGTCATCATCGTCTCCCACAGTATGGAGGATGTTGCCGCCATCGCAGACAAAATCATTGTCATGAACAAGGGTCAAGTCTACAAATACGCCGATGTTCACGAGATTTTCGCCCACAGCGGCGAGCTGGCCTCCCTGGGGCTTGAGGTGCCTCCCGTTACGAACATATTCCTGAAACTGAAGGAAATGGGACTTAATATCAGAACCGATATCTACACCAAGGACCAGGCCGAAAAGGAGCTTTTAAGATACTTGCAAAAGGAGGGAATAGCTTGGTAAGAGACATTACCATAGGTCAGTATTTTCCGGGCAATTCCGTCCTCCACAACGCTGACCCCAGACTTAAGCTTGTCCTCTCCTTTGTTTCCATAGTCTTTGTATTCGTATGCAATAATTTCTATTCCCTTGCCCTTGTTTTAGCCTTTACAGTTGTGGCGGTACTTTCCTCCCGCATCAGCTTAAAGGTCATTCTCAAGGGCCTCAGACCCATGCTTTTGCTGCTTATATTTACCTCGGCGCTTCAGCTTTTTTACAATAAGCAGGGCACAGAGCTGTTTGTCAGCCGCTTTATCACCATCACCACGGGCGGAATTTTCACCACCATTTTTATGGTTGTAAGAATCATCTGCCTTGTGCTTTTAAGTTCGCTATTAACCTATACCACCTCACCAACTCAGCTCACTGACGGCATTGAAAGGCTGTTATCTCCCCTAAAAGTTTTCGGGCTTAAAAACGGGGTGCACACCCTTGCCATGATGATGACAATTGCTCTCAGATTCATCCCGACTCTCATTGACGAAATAGATAAGATTACAAACGCCCAGAAAGCAAGGGGCGCGAATTTTGAAACTGGCGGCATAGTCCAAAGGGCTAAGGCGCTCCTGCCCATTTTCATACCCCTCCTTGTAAACTCTTTCAGACACGCCTTTGAGCTGTCCCTTGCCATGTCCGCCCGCTGCTACAACGGCGGAGAGGGAAGAACGAGAATGAAACAGTTAAAGCTTGCCGCAAGGGATTATGTCCTTATGGCGGCGGAATTTATCTTTGTCGGCGGAGTCATAGCCCTTAACATAATTTTCGAGTCGGTGATATAATGCGCAATTTACTTCTCACCCTCTCCTTTGACGGTACGGAGTTCCACGGCTGGCAGACGCAGAAAAACGCCGTGACCGTTCAGGAGGTACTGGGAGACGCCATTTTCAAGGCATGCGGCGAGAGAGTAACCTTGCACGGCTGCGGCAGAACAGACGCAAAGGTCCACGCCAATATGTTCTGCGCAAACTTTAAAACCGAAAGCAAGCTCTCCACAGACTCCTTCGTGTCGGCTTTAAACTATTATCTGCCTTATTCCATAGCGGTAAAAAGCTGCGAGGAAGTGGACGAAAGCTTTCACGCAAGATTTAGCTGCAAGTCCAAGGAGTATGTGTACCTTATCTGGAACGCCCGTCACCGCAACCCCTTTTATAAGGACAGGGCATATCACTACACCTATCCCATAGATGTTGATAAGATGAACAAGGCGGCAGAATCCGCCGTCGGAACCCATGACTTTACCTCCTTCTGCGCATCGGGCAGCGAGGTCGAAGACAAGGTAAGAACCATATTCTCCGCAAAGGTTGAAAGGGACGCTGACTTTGTCCGCTTTACGGTTTCGGGCGACGGCTTTTTATACAACATGGTCAGAATTATGGTCGGCTCACTTCTTGATATACAAAACGGAAAAATAGAGGCAAAAACCTTAGGAGAAATTATAGAGGCAAAAGACAGACTCAAAGCGGGCTTTACCGCCCCCGCCCACGGGCTGTATCTTAACAGGGTAGAATACTGACGGGAGGAATCCGAGTGCCAAAGACGAATCAAAGGACAAGCGGCAGACCGTTTAAGGTCAATACTCTTATAAAAACCCTGATGATTTCGGGGCTTTTGCTGATTGTTGTTTTTGTCGCCGCAAAGAGCTTTGGCGCCGATACCTTTACCGTTTTGGGAGACGCTATTTCCTCCTTTTTCGGTTCCGCGAGAGACTGGGATCAGCCCTACGGTTTAAATTACGAAGATGTTATAGATATGAAGCCCTACGGCTCAGGGCTTGCGGTACTTACAAACACCGAGGTTATTTACATAGACAGCTCCTCAAATGTAAAAGACAGGCGCAGCCACAACTACAAAGCTCCCGCCATGAAAATTGAGGGCGCAAGGCTTCTGCTTTTTGACAGGCAGTCCGAGGATTACAGAATAGAAAAGGACAGCGGAATAGTATTTGATTCCTCCGCCGAGTCCACCATCATAACCGCTGAGATAGGCAAAAGAGGCCGCTGCGCCATAGCCCACAGAGGCGACTATGCCACCAGCGTTTTGTCCGTATACAACTCGGTAAATGAGCTTATCTTTAAATGGAGCTGCGAAAAAGAGCATATTGTGGATATAGCCCTTTCCGACAACGGCAAGCGGGTCGCGGTCGCTGTTTTGGGCGCCAAGGACGGAGAAATCTACTCAAAGCTCTTTGTATTTGATATAAGATACAAAGACCCGATAGCAGTTTTTGAGTTTGACGGCGTGTCCCTTTTCTCCGTTGAGTATAAAGGCGGCAAGCGTTTTGCCGCGGCGGGCGACAGCCTTCTTTGCTTTGTAAACGGCGATAAAAAAGAAGATGTCAAAACCTATTCGCCCTATGAACTATGCGGCTATTCCCCGATAAAGAAGGGCATTTCCGCGCTTTGCCTTTCAAAGTACGGCAACACCTCCGACAATGAAATCACCGTCTTTGACAAAAAAGGCAGAGCTATTTATGATACAACCGTTAAAGAAAAGGTAAGGCATTTTTCCGCGTCGGAACACTATGTCAGCGTTCTTCTGCCCGACAGAGCGGAGAGCTTTAACAAAAAGGGCGAAAAGGTCGCAAATATAATTACCGACAGCGACGGCATCAAAATCGTGCAGAACGGCAGCAGCCTGTATATACTCACAAGAGAGGGCATTTTAAAGCACCATGTCCCCTCCGGCAAAGTATATAATGATGTCGAAGATAGTATTAATAGTGTGGAAAGCGAAGATAATGCGTAAACTGGTAAAAAACAACATCGCTATTGACTAATACTCATACACTAGGTAAAATCAAAACAAGTCTTCTTAACTTCATTTACGGAGGTAACTAATGATGAATGCTGTAAAGAGAACGCTTGCCCTACTTCTTGTACTTGCAATGCTCCTTGGAATTGCCGCATGCGGCAAGGATAAGGGCGAAACCACAACTGCGGAAGAGACCACAGCGGCAGAAAGCGAGTCCGCAGATGAGACCAGCGAACCCGTAAACGGCGAAACCGCCGCGGACACATCAGCGGCAGACGAAAGCACTCAGGCAACCGAAGCCACCACCGGCGGCAGCGGCGAAACAAAAGCTCCCGCATCCGAGACTCCCGTCAGCGGCAAGCCCTCCACAAAAGAGGAGATAGTCAAATACTATGAAACAGCCGTCAACAAGGTAAAGTCTCAGGCAAAGAGCGTGGCAAAGGTCTATTCCAACGCCGAGCACTACAAGAACATACTTGAGCTTGGAAACTACTCCGCATTAAAAAGCATTGCATCAAACCTTATGGGCACATTTATGAAGGCTGACGACAAAAGGTATGATTTTGCTGGTACAGCCGCAATCGTTGAAAACTTCCCGCCCAGAAAGGTAAGCAATGTAAAGATTGACCCCTCCACAATCGCAGAGGCAAAATGCGATGACAAGGGTACATATTACGAGGTTTATCTAAAGGCAAATTCCAGTGAATCCAATCCCGATGTCAATCCTCCCACAGGCGGCGGCAAGGTTGGTCAGTTTGTAAATGTTGTTGAAGAAAAGCAGATTACCGACGCCGCAGGCAACATGGTTCAGTTCAAGAATCTGGAGAACCGCTATTTTGACGCATGGGTAAAGGCTAAGATTGATAAGGCAACAGGCAATATCACCGAGCTTGAAACATATCTCCCCAGCGTTATGTACTTCGGTGAAGTAAAGGTTCCCTTAATAAACGCTAAGGACATCAGCGTCGGTCTTGC
Organism: Clostridiales bacterium DTU053; assembly: GCA_001512765.1. GTDB lineage: Bacteria > Bacillota > Clostridia > Oscillospirales > Acutalibacteraceae > DTU053. The sequence continues at coordinate 102 of LFSO01000018.1, read as the reverse complement.
CTACATCGAAAAGTGGGTAGTTAACTGGTAAAAATAAAAGCGGTATCCTTTGGGATACCGCTTTTTTGCGGGCGTTCAAAGCACAAAAAAAAGAGCCGCGTT
>LFSO01000038.1:16881-53365 GCA_001512765.1 Clostridiales bacterium DTU053 | reverse complement strand
TTTTGATTAAATCATAGTTTGGACATACTGTGCATAGGATAAAATAACGGCAATCAGGGTCAGGGCCTTACCTATCAGAGATTAAGGAGAGAAAAACGCATGGAAAAAATTACGGTCAAGCTGGAAATCTGCGGGACTCCGTATTATATAACGACGGATGAGGATAAGAGCTACACCGAGGCTCTCGGCGCGGAACTGAATGACAGAATCACAAGGATATTAAGAAGCGGAAGAAATCTTTCCGTAACTCAGGCAGCGGTTCTGGCGGCCCTTGAATCTCTTGATAAGCAGAAAAAGGCTGAGCAGAGCTCGGAGAACCTGCGCTCTCAGGTAAAGGACTATCTTGAGGACGCGGCAAAGGCAAAGTCTGAAAGAGATTTCTACAAGAGGGAAATCGAAAGGCTTAAGGGCTCGGCGGCCGACGCTCCTCCAAAACTCTGGTAATAAAAAGGGCTGCCCAATAGGCGGCCTTTATTTTTGAAAGGATAATTATGAAGGAAGTAAAATTCGTAAAACTCCACCCGGACGCCGCGGTGCCGAAAAAGGCAACAAGCGGCTCAGCCGGCTTTGATTTGCGCGCGCTCTTAAGTGAGCCTTTAACGATTGAAGGCGGCAAAACCTCGCTTATAAAGACGGGAATTGCGATTGCCCTGCCCGAAAAAGAGCTTGCCGCATTTATATTTGCCCGCAGCGGTCTTGCCTCAAAGCACGGCATAGCCCCCGTAAACTGCGTGGGCGTTATAGACAGCGACTATCGTGGCGAGATTATGGTGCCGCTGATAAATCACTTTGATGAGCCCTACACAATTCAGCCGGGCGAGAGAATAGCTCAGCTTGTTATCATGCCCGTTCCCGCTGTGCGTCTTACGGAGGCTGAAAGCCTTGACGAAACGGACAGGGGCGAGGGCGGCTTTGGCTCAACAGGAAAGCAATAAATATTCCCCTTATCCTTTGGGATAAGGGGTTTTTGTTACGGGAGGGTGATGGTTATTTCATCCGATGCGGCAAAGGGTTTTAAATAAATATCCGACAGCTCGAATTTAAAGGTGATTGTGTTTATCTTTTTAACATCATAGTCCTTCAAATCATTATCGGAAAGAGTAAGGCTCTTGAGCACCGTTTCACGGTCGTACACAAAGCCGCCGAATGTTGGGGAGATTACATACTTCTTGTTTACCGTAAAGCCTTTCATTCTGACGGATATGAGCTTATTTGTACTGTTCTCAATGAGGAAATACAGCGTTTTTGTATTTGCGCGCTCATTGTGAATCAGCAGCTTGTAGGTAATTTTAAGCCCGTTGTCGTTGTATAAAAGAGTGTCCGCTGCGGAGGCGTTATTGACTGTAGGCTCTTTCAGATCTTCCAGCTTTGCCGCGGCTCTGAGTATCAGCCTTGCGTCGGCGGGTGTGACCTTGCCGTTGCCGTCAATGTCGCCGAACATCGCTTTGCCCGCATAGCCAACCATAGCCCCGCCGCAGACAATGCCGATAAGAAGCGCAATAGCCATCGAAACCGCAATCAAGGACCTTTTCATATTTAAGCTCCTTTCTTTTTTCTAATCAGTTTACCATATTGAATCAGAAAATAATGTCAACAGATGGGCGGTTAGGCTCATAAATTTGCGGGCAAATCATATGGAAATCTAAGCTCCTATGTGTTACAATCGGGTAAACCGAAAAAAGGGGAGATATGATGCCGAAAAAGACCGTTTTGCTGATTGGCGACTCAATCAGAATCGGCTACTGCGAGAAGGTGAAAGAGGAGCTTTCGGATATAGCCGATGTATATTTTCCGCAGGAAAACTGCCGTGACACCCACTATGTTTTGTGCTCTTTAAACGGCTGGACCAAGCTGTGCGACCCGAAAGAGGTTGACATAGTGCATTTTAACTGCGGACACTGGGACTGCGCCCGCTTTAACTACGCGGACTCCCCGCTGACCCCATTGAGCGAGTACGAGTACAACATAAAGAGGATAATCGACGCCATAAGATATTACTATCCGAAGGCAAAGGTTTTCTTTGCGACCACCACTCCCGTTGTGGAGTCTCGCACCGGCGACAGGCAGGCATACCGCTCGAATGACGATATTAGGGCATACAACGCCGCGGGAGTTAGGGCGGCCAACGAAAAGGGCGTGGAGGTAAATGACCTGTTTGAATTTGCGCTGCCCTTTGATGAAGGTAAGTATACTGACTTCTGCCACTACACGGATGAGGCGAATGTCCTTTTGGGTCAGAGGGTAGCTCGGTTTATAAGGGAAAGACTGTAACAAAAAAACGGCAGCTTAGCTGCCGTTTCTTTTATACGAAAACCAGATTTACAAGGAGCATATAAACCAAGGTGCCGCCCGCTATGCTAAAAAGTGTATTGCGCTTTATTAGATGCAGAACCACCACGGCTGCGGCGGCGATAAGCTCAGGCAGGGCATAGGGGTATGCAAGAGGCGTTACCGACTTAAAGCAGTAAACCACCAGCATTCCCGTTGCCGCAAAGGGCAGAACCTTGCCGAGATACTTTATTGTCTTTGGGGTTTTCTCCTCGCTTCTGAAAAGGATGAAGGGGAGAAATCTGAGCAGAGCCGTCACAAGAGCGACTATTGCCACAACGCAGAGAGCCTCGGTATTTTTCATTTCTTCTCCCCTCCCTCGTTAAGATTTTTTGCGGCGAGAAGTATTATGATTATAAGTACCATTGACGGGATAATGAAATTCTTTGAGCCGAAGATTAAAAGGCACAAAAGGGAGGCACACACTCCCGTCAGGGCGGGCAGGTGCTTTTCGGCGCTTTTCCACTGCTCTATGAAAACCACTATAAAAAGGGCGGTCATTGAAAAATCGAGTCCCTTTAGGTCAATACTCAGTGTTGAGCCGAAAACCGCTCCCAGCGTGGAGCCAATGAGCCAATAAAGGTGATTAAAAACTGACACTAAAAAGTAGAGCCTGCCTTTATTCTCACCCTCGGGCACTTTTTCGGTGCTGAGAATCGCGTAGGTTTCGTCAGTCAGCGAGAAAATAAGATAGGGTTTGAATTTCCCCGTTCCCCTGTACTTTTTAAGCATGGAAATGCCGTAAAACAGGTGTCTTGCGTTGACCGTAAGGGTCATTACCGCTGCGTTCAGAGCTGAAAAGGGGGAAACAAGCAGCTCCACCGTCACAAACTGCATGGCGCCGGCGTAAACGGTAAGGCTCATTAAAAACGCCCACAAAGGCGAATAGCCCTTGCTTGTAAGGAAGATGCCGAAGGCGCAGCCTATGAAGATATAGCCCGCCATGACGGGCAGGCTCAGCTTAAAGGCTGTTTTCAGGCTGTCTTTTAAGGGTTTTTTAATTTCTGTCGTTTTCGGTTCAAGATTTTTCTCTAAGGTTTCGGGTTTCATACATTCTCCGTCATTGATAATTTTTTATGATAGGTTATAATGTTATCAGTATCCTTTATTTGGGAGGTAATTTATGAACATATCATCATATATGCCCGTAGATGTGTTTTACGGAAAGAACGCGCTTTTGGAAAACGGCAAAGAGCTTAAAAAGCTCGGCAGCCGCTGTCTTATAGTTACAAGCCCCACCGCCGCCAAAAAGAGCGGCGCCCTTGACGACGCCGTAAAGGTATTGAGTCAGGAGGGCATTGAATATGAGATATTTGACCGCATAGAGGAAAATCCCCTGACTTCCACCTGCCACAGCGCCGGCACAGCCGCATATGAGTTCAAGGCTGATTTCATCCTCGGCATCGGCGGAGGCTCTCCCCTTGACGCTTCGAAGGCAATAGCCGTTTTCGCCTCGAACAGGCACATGGAGCCCGACGATATTTATACGGCTGAAATAAAGAACACTCCCCTGCCTGCAGCTCTTGTGGGCACCACAGCGGGAACGGGCAGCGAGGTTACAGCGGTTTCGGTTCTGACAAACTCAAAAACCGGCTTTAAAAAGGGCGTGGGCGGAAAGGCTTACTATGCTAAAGTCGCCTTCTGCGACCCAAGTTACACAAGCTCCATGCCCTATTCGGTGACCGTATCCACCGCTCTTGACGCCATGGCTCATGCACTTGAGTCCATACTCTGCCTTGACGCCAACGACATGTCCGACCTTTACGCTTATAAGGCTGTAGAGCTTCTGACAGAGGGCCTGCAGCGTCTGGACAAGATTCAGAGCGCTGAGGAAATAAACGAGGACACAAGAGACCTTTTATACACAGCGTCGCTTATTGCGGGTTACTCCCTGAACATTACGGGAACCTGCTTCCCCCATACGGTGGGCTATATTCTGACAGAACGCTTTAATATCCCCCACGGCAGGGCATGCGCCGCCTTTACTCCGGAGTTTTTGGAGAGGGGCAGAAAGCATATGCCCGAAAAGACAGAAAAGGTTTTAAAGGCTGCCAATATGAACTTTGACGATTTCGTCGCCCTTATAAAAAGGCTTGCCGCCATTCCTGAGCTAAGGCTCTCACAAGAGGAGATTGATAAAATCGCCCTCAGATGGAACGACAGCATAAAGAATTTCTGCCGCACACCCGGCGGGTACACGGCAGCGGACGCTAAAAGCAGTCTGATTTCTGTTGTAAAACCGCTTTAATTTAGATTTTTTCGCCGCTGAAGGCTTCCACAATGTCCTTGAAAACGGCGGTCTGGGAGGCTGAAATGTACTTGTCAATGTGCATTGAGCCGAAATACCACTTTTTATATCTGCAAAGGGTAGAAAACTCCTGCAGATAGGCGTTGAAGGCGGAGACTCTGACGGGCTCGCTGTCGCGCAGTCTTAAAAACTCCTTGACCTTTGCGGGCGGTTCGTGGGTGATTACAAGGTCCACATCAAAGCCCACTCGCTCAATGTTTTCGATGCCCTCAAGGAGCTCCTCCTTGCTGGGCAGCTCCGCCCTTGTCCATAGGCCGCTGTCGTCCCTGAGGTCAAACTCAAGGGTCTCTCCGCCGCCCATGGTAAAGATTTTCTTGCCTTCTATCTCATAAATCTGGCCGCGCATTAAGTACATAAGATTCCCCGAAATCTGCCTTGCCCAGCCCTTGTTCCACTGGACTACGGGGTATTTGTTTAAAAGCTCAAAGCGCTCATGGGCTCCGTCAATAAAGCAGATATTGTACTTTCTGGAGCCGAGCTTTGCAAGGAATTTCTGCTCTCTTTTACTGCCGTCCCAGATAAAGCCGAAGTCGCCGCAGATAATGAGGGTATCGCCCTCCCCCAGTTTCTTCAGCCTTCTGGTCGAGAGCCTGCTTTCATCACCGTGGGTATCTCCTGTAATATATATCATCAGTTCACCCGCCAAAACTTTTAAGTCTTTACTTTAATGGATTTTCAAGTACAATATATTGTAAATAATTATATCACTTATCGGGAATTTGTCTATGAGGAAGTTTTTAATTTCGGCTTTGGTTTGCCTTATAATACTTACAACATCTGTAAACGCTCTTGCCTCCTACAACAGCGAGATTGATGTGGAGGCTGAGATTGTATTTCTTCAAAGCATGGACGACGGCACCGTTATTTTTGACAAGAACGCGGACATGCTTACCGCTCCCGCGTCCCTTGCAAAGATTGTGACCGCTTCCATTGTGCTTGAAAATGCGCAAAACCTTGATGAGATTGTGGAGGTTCCCAACTACGCCATCAGACTGCTTGACGGCACTAACAGCTCCACAGCGGGGCTTTTGCCGGGCGAGCAGATGAGCGTAAGGAATCTCCTTTACTGCATGCTTGTGGCAAGCGCCAACGACGCGGCGAATGTGCTTGCCGACTACATCTGCCCCAACAACATCGGCGCCTTTGTGCAGATGATGAACGAGTATGTAAAGAGCATTGGCTGCGAGAATACGGTATTTATTAACCCCAGCGGTCTTGACGCGGAGGGTCAGTACACCACCGCGAGAGATGTCGCCAAATTTACATTAAAGGCCCTTGAAAACCCGATTTTTGAGGAGATTACAAGCACAAAGAAATACACAATCCCGCCCACAAACAAATATCCTCAGGAGAGAAATCTTATCTCCACCGTAAAGATAATGAATTCAGGCATTAAGGATTACTACATCCCCACCGCAAAGGGCATTAAGACGGGAACCACCTCGAACGCGGGACGCTGCATTGTCACAAAGGCGTCCAAAGACGGCTACACCTATCTGGCTGTCGTAATGCGCGCTCCCTTTTATGACATAGACAATGACGGGGTCGAAGAAAACATCGCCTTTATGGAGTGCAAGAAGATTCTTGACTGGACATTTAAGAATATTAAGCTGAGGCTTGTGGCTGAAAAGAATCAGGTGGTCAGCGTAATTGATGTTGGGCTCTCCTCCAAGTACGACCATTTAAGGCTCTTGCCCGAAAAGGAGATTACTGCGCTTGTCCCGTCGGGAGTCAACGCTCAGGGAGTTTACTTTGAGGTAATCGAGGAGCTGACTCCGAAGAAGGTGGACGCTCCCATTAAGAAGGGTCAGAAGATAGGCAGGGCGAGAATTCTCTACGCTGGCAACGAAATCGCTCAGGTTGACCTTGTAGCGGGAGAAACGATTGAGAGGAACTTCCTTTTATACCTTGCCAAAATCACAAAAACTGTGCTGACCTCTCCCGTATTTATTATCCTTGCGGCAATTCTGGCCGCCGCTGTGGTTGTGATTCTCATTCTCAGGGCAAAGAACAGCAGAAGAAAGACTGTCATAAGGGTTGTGAAAGACTACAGCGCGCTGAAAAGGAGATAATCAGCGGATAATTTTGAAAATCACATAGAGAACAGCGTAAATAATCGGTTGGTGGATAAGGTAGAAAATCAGAGAGTTCCTGCCGAAAAAACTTAAAAAGTACGGCTTTGGGTTTTTATAAAAGAAATCCAAGGCCTTTTTGTTTTCCCTGATAATTCTGAATATAAAGAAGCCCGCGAAGTAAAGGAAAATCCAAGGGATAAGACCGAAATAGTCACCAGATGTATAGGTGGGAGAAGGGAAACCGAAAACGAAGGAAAGCGGGAAATTATAAAGCGCATCGGGGAAATCGAACAGCCTTAAGGTGAAAATGCCGCCGTAGCCGTCGTCAGCGGCATAGAAAAGGGTAAACAGCAGAAGATTTAAAGCCGCTCCGAAAAGGGGCGGTATTTTATAAAGAAGCGGTTTTACGGCGGTGCCGATTATAAGCGCAAGGGAGAAAAAGTGCAGTATGCCGAAAGAAATAAAGTATTCCGGCGTGGCTATATATGTAGCGACGCTTACAGCCGCCGCCGCGAGTACAAGTTTTAATATATCCCTGCCGCTTTTTTTCATAAGGCTCAGGGCAGCTCCCGAGATGAGTATAAAGCCTGAGCAAATAAGGTTTTGGTATATCTCCATTATTAGGTCGGGCAGGGGGCGGATATTATACATATCATCAAGGAGAAACAGAGCGTGATATATCGCCATGTTCACAAAGGCGATGCCTCTGAAGTAGTCAAGAAGGTGAAGTCTTTTTTTTGCCGTATCCTTTCCCATAAGCGCCTCCGATTTAAGAAAAGAGCGCGGCATAAGCCGCACTCATATAATTTAAGGATTTACCGCTGTGCCGCCCTGCTCTCTGATTTTCAAGACAAAGCAGCGGTTCTCGCCGAATACCTTTTCGATTTCCGATTTAAAATCGCTTAAAAGCTCATTCGGCACAAATGCCTGAACGGTGCCCGCAAAGCCGCCGCCGTGAACTCTGTAAGCTCCTTTACCGTAAAGGAGTTTTTCGCAAAGGGCAAGGGCAAGGGAAACGGGCTGTGAAAGCGGGTTTTTGTTCGAGTAGACATTTTGATTATACATATATGAAGAAAGACCGCTGTTTGTGATAACGGACTTAAACTCGTTAAAATCGCCGCTCTTTAAAGACTCAAGAGCCTTCTCTACCCTCTTGTTTTCGTTAAAGAAGTGCATGGCTCTGAGAACCGCCCGCTCGCTTGTCTTTTTTCTAATATCGTCGAGATTATTGTAGAAATCGTCTTCGTTTACATCTCTTAAAGCGGACTTTCCGAAATACGCAGCGACACTTTCCATTTCTTTGCGGATTGCCGCATACTCATCGGTTAAATCCGAATGGTCACCGCCCGTATCTATAATGCAAAGGGCGTGGGAGAACTCATTAAAATCAAGGCTTACCTTTTCGATAATCGGGTTTTCGGTGTCCTTAAAGTCAATGCCCACAAAACCGCCGACGGAGCAAGCCATCTGGTCCATAAGTCCGCAGGGTTTAAGGAAAAACTTATTCTCCGCAAACTGGGCGGTCTTGGCTATTTCTACGGGAGAGATTTTGCCGTCGTTGTAAAGGTGGTTGAGGATAGTTCCCACAAGCACCTCAAAGGCTGCGGAGGAGGAAATGCCCGAACCTGAGAAAACATCGGTGGTTGTAACGGCGTTAAAACCGCCTATGTTGTATCCGAGCTGTTTGAGCCTTGAAGCGACGCCTCTTATAAGGGCGGCGGATTTGCCCGCCTCCTCTGCTTTGGGCTCTAAATCATTTAAATCTATAACATCCATTTTCGGGTACTCTACGGATTTAAGCCTGATGATATTCTCGTCATTTTCGGAGGCGGCGGCGATAACATCAAGGTTTACCGCGGCGGCAAGCACTCTGCCTCTGTTGTGGTCGGTATGGTTGCCGCAGACCTCCGTTCTGCCGGGGGCTGAGAAGAATCTGATTTCCCCGTCTTTGTATAAATCCTCAAAGACATTTACAATGTCCGCGTATCTCTTTTTTTGGCGAGGGAGCGCGCTTTCACCGTAAAGAGTCGCAAAAACTCTGTCAAAGCCGCCGTTGTTCAGACTTTCTAAAACGGTTTTAACATTCGACATTTTCTCATTTCCTTTCATCGGGTTGGGTTTTGTTTACTCCAAAGACAATAGCGTTCAGAACAAGCATTGAGAAGCCTGAGATAATAAGCAGGATTATAATCGGTGTGAAGAACGCCGCGGAGAAGGGGTCAAAGACCTTGTTACCGATAAAGCTGTATGACAGAAGTCTCGGAACATAGCCCAAAAGGGAGAGGAAGATAAACTTTTCAAAGGGGAAATGGGCGCTGCCGTAAAGACGGCTTACCATGCCGAAGGGGAAGTTGGGCACGAGTCGGAATACGACAAGCAATAATCCGCTTTTTTTGTCGTCCTCCAAAAAGTCCATTACACCCGGGTATCTTTTAAGAATATGTTTCGCGCTGCCCGCTCCCTTTTTAGAGCCCATATCGTACTTTATGCTCATAAGAATCAGCAGTCCCGCTATGTTTATAAGCACCGCGGCGGGCATGGGGAATACAATACCTGACAAGACTATCAGAAAGTTCATGGGCAAAATGCCCGTATAAGCGTCGATTATATAAAGAAGGAAAATGGCGATGATAATAAGCCATTTGCTTTTAAGGGAGATGACAAAGAGCTGCAAATCCTCAAGAAAGAGCTGAAAATGCAGATACTGCTCCCTTAGTTTATCTATTCTAATAAGGGCGGTCCAAACAATAAGAAGCGCCGCGGCTATGAGCATCAAAACCGCTAAGGAGTTGATTATATTGTATAGCCGCCTTTCGCGTTTTTCAGCGCGCCCTTTTTTGTTTATATAAATCACCACACACATCCAAAAACAGGCAAACCTATAATAATATAAATGCTTAAAAAGGTCAATTGATGGGGAATATTTATAGGACAAATATGAGAAAAAAGGTTCATCCTGTCGTTTTATATGCTAAAATAATGTATAATATACATTATACCGAAAGCGGAAACTTATGATTGCGAGGTTTCTTTATGAAGATAGTGATACTTGACGGTCATACCACGAACCCCGGCGACCTTTCATGGGCTTTTTTAAATGAATACGGCGATGTTTCAATCTACGACAGAACTCCCAAGGAGCTTATTATCGAAAGGTCACTGCCCGCGGATATACTCATAACAAACAAAACTCCGCTGCCCAAAAGCATTCTGGAGCAGCTGCCGAATCTTAAATATGTAGCCCTGCTTTCAACGGGCTACAATATTGCCGATACAGACTATTTAAAAGAGAGGGGCATACCCGTCTCAAACATCCCCGACTACTCCACGGAGGCGGTGGCTCAGCATGTCTTTGCCTTTATTCTGGAACACTACAACAGCGTTGCTCTGCACAGCGAGGCGGTGCGCGGCGGAGAGTGGAGCATCTGCCCCGACTTTTGCTTCTTAAAAGGGCCCGTTATGGAGCTTATGGGCAAGACAATAGGAATTATCGGCTTTGGCAAAATAGGCAGGTCGGTGGCTGAGAAGGCTTTGGCTTTTAAGATGAATGTTATCGCCTACACGCCAAACCCCAAGAAGGACGCAGACTTTGTTGAATTTGTTTCTCTCGATGAGCTTGCGGAAAGGTCCGACATTGTTACAATACATACCCCGCTGACAGACGCAACACGGGGCTTTATAAATCGTGACTTTATCTTCAAAATGAAAAAGGGCGCTTTCCTTGTTAATACTTCAAGGGGCCCCGTAATTGACGAGCAGGCGCTGGCAGACGCACTGAACAGCGGTCACCTGGCGGGAGCGGGTCTTGATGTGCTCAGCACCGAGCCGCCGTCAAAGGATAATCCGCTGCTTACAGCGCAAAACTGCTTTATCACTCCCCATATCGCATGGGCGGGAAGGGAAACAAGGGCAAGACTCCTCAGCATCCTTAACGAAAACATTAAAGCCTTTGTGAACGGAAAGCCTCAGAATGTGGTGAATATGTAAACTAAAAAAGCCGGCAAAACGCCGGCTGTATTTTTTGAGCTTTACAAGGGACACAGCACGCAGTCGCAAAGGGCCGTATACATGGGCGACAGGCGGTCGCAGATATAGTCGGTAAAGTCGGGAAGTTTGTATGCTCCCGTGCTTTGCGCCTCCATAGATGAAATGGATAAAACGGCTTTGGTTCTGTTCCCGCTGACGCCCAAAAGGAAGGAGCCGCAGTGCAGCCGCGCGGCGTTCATTATGCAGTTTACGCCGCTGCCGCCGCGGTTATATGCCTGCCTGAGCATATTCAAGTTTAATCTGCCTTCATTCTCCACCTTAAGACACGCTCTGTTTCCCGCCATGCTGAGAGACGCCGAAATAAGCTCTCCCCTTGAATGAATGGCCGCGTTTGAAATAAGGTTCATGACGGCGGTAAAGAGCACCTCCGGATTCGCGCTGATTTCGGGGATTCTTCCCTCAGCCTTAAATTCAATGCTCTTTCCGAAGGAAGAAAGCATCAAATCCGCCGCCACAAAAATGTCTTCCAGGAAATACTCCGGGTCAAAGCTCTTGTAGTCGCATACTTTCAGCTTTGACAGGGAATAATTATTCATTGAGCGAAGTTTTTTGCGGCAAGCGTTCATTATTTCCAAAAGGTCGAACAGCTCTTCCTCGGACGAAATACTGTCCTTGCAGAGCCTTGCGTGCAAAAACAAGGCGTTTATTTTTTCCCGCAGCTCTTTTTCATTCTTCTCATTGATTCCCAGGGCTTCTATCAGCGAATATCTCAGCTTAATGGCTTCAAGCAATTCGTTCAGTCCTCCAAAGGTGGGTTTCTTCAAACTATTATGCCCACAGAGATTGGAAAATAATAATCGGCGAAAAATTTTATTCGTTTAATGGCTTTAAATATTTCTCTAATTGTTAAAAAATTGACTATTTAGCCAAAATTTTATTGCAAAATGCCGAATATGCGTCGTAAGGCCTTTTTGTTGAAGCAAAGCTATTGCATATTTCTTCATTTGGATATAAAATATTAAACTGTACGAAAGGATTAACCTAAAATTTCCTATGGCTCTGCCGTAGGTGGGAGTTACATCCTTAACAAATTAATAACGGAGGAATAAATTATGTCTGTTAAAGTTGCGATTAACGGTTTTGGCCGTATCGGTCGTCTTGCATTCCGCCAGATGTTCGGCGCAGAGGGCTATGAAATCGTAGCCATCAACGACCTTACAGATGCAAAAATGCTTGCTCACCTTTTAAAGTATGACTCGGCTCAGGGCCGCTACGCTCTTGCCGACAAGGTTCAGGCTACAGAGAATTCAATCATCGTTGACGGCAAGGAAATCAGAATCTATGCCGAGAAGGACGCCGCAAACCTTCCTTGGGGCGAGCTTGATGTTGATGTAGTTCTTGAGTGCACAGGCTTCTACACCTCAAAGGCTAAGTCAGAGGCTCACATTAAGGCAGGCGCTAAGAAGGTTGTTATCTCCGCTCCCGCAGGAAACGACCTTCCCACAATCGTTTACGGCGTAAATGAGAAGACCCTCACACCCGAGGACACCATCATCTCCGCAGCATCCTGCACCACAAACTGCCTTGCTCCCATGGCTTATTTTCTTAACAAGACAGTTGAAATCGAGAAGGGCTTTATGACCACCGTTCACGCCTTCACAGGCGATCAGATGGTTCTTGACGGCCCGCACCGCAAGGGCGACCTGAGAAGAGCAAGAGCCGCTTCCGCTAACATCGTTCCCAACTCAACAGGCGCAGCAAAGGCTATCGGCCTTGTTATCCCCGAGCTTTCCGGCAAGCTTGACGGCGCTGCACAGCGTGTTCCCGTCATCACCGGTTCAATCACAGAGCTTGTAGCAGTTGTTAAGGGCACAGTCACAGCCGCTGACATCAACGCAGCTATGAAGGCAGCTCAGTCCGAGTCCTTCGGCTACACCGAGGAGGAGCTCGTATCCTCTGACATCATCGGCATGACCTACGGCTCACTCTTTGACGCTACCCAGACAAAGGCAACTCCTCTTGAAGACGGCAAGAGCCTTGTTAAGGTTGTTGCATGGTACGACAACGAGAACTCCTACACCTCTCAGATGGTAAGGACAATCAAGTACTTTGCAGAGCTGAAATAAGCGTCCATTAGAAATTGTAATTAGCGGCCGCCCGTCCTATGCATGGGCGGCCGGTTTTCAAAAAATTTTATAAAAAAACTTGACATTTTGTGTAACGAATGCTACAATGACAAAGCTGTTCTTAAGACAGCAGGTGCTTTATGCATAATGGCTTTGCCGCCTGCCGAGGAATAGAGCTTAAATTGAATCTTATTTTGGATTAATTATGCTCTTTCCACGGTTTGCGGAAAGAGCTTTAATATTTTTGTTAAGGCAGGTGAAAGGATTTGCCAAGCGCAAAAGTTTTGGAACAAAAACAACAGCAGGTAGCAGAAATCTCTGAGAAGATATCAAAGTCCGTTGCAGGCGTTCTTGTTGACTATAAGGGAATCACTGTTGCAGAGGATACAGCCCTCAGAGCGGAGCTCAGAAAAGCGGGCGTTCACTACGAGGTTATTAAGAATACCCTTCTGCGCCTTGCTATTAAGGACACTCCCCTTGAGAACCTGGACGAGGTCCTTTCAGGCACAACAGCAATCGCTCTGAGCGAGGACGACCACATCGCTCCCGCAAGAATCATCACAAAGTTCGCAAGCAAGCATAAGACCTTCCAGATTAAGGGCGGCTTCCTCGACGGTGAGGTTATCAGCCTTGAGAAGATTGACAGCCTTGCAAAGCTGCCCACAAGAGAAGTTCTTCTCGCTACCGTTGTCGGCGCCTTCCAGGCTCCCATGGCCGCATTTGCCCGCGCTATTCAGGCTATTATCGACAAGCAGGGTGAAGCAGCCGCTCCCGCCGAAGCTGCGGCAGAAGCTCCCGCAGAGGCATAAACTCAGCATATAAGTAAATTCAATACAGCCTATATGGCAAATAAAACAGGAGGAAACAATCATGGCAAGTGAAAAAGTTGTCAGCATAGTTAATGAAGTTGAAAAGTTAACAGTTCTCGAGCTTGCAGAGCTTGTTAAGGAAATCGAAGAGAGATTTGGCGTATCCGCAGCAGCCGCTGTCGCTGTAGCAGCTCCCGCTGCAGCTGAGGGTGGCGCAGCCGCTGAGGAGAAGACAGAGTTCGATGTTATCCTTGCAGAAGTCGGCGCAGAGAAGATTAAGGTCATCAAGGCTGTTCGTGAGCTCACAGGTCTCGGCCTTGCAGAGGCTAAGGCTCTCGTTGACGGCGCTCCGAAGCCGGTTAAGGAAGGCGTTTCCAAGGATGACGCCGAGGCTGCTAAGGCTAAGCTCGAAGAAGCAGGCGCAAAGGTTGAAATTAAATAAGAAAGTCAACTCATTAACAAACAGGGACACATTCGTGTCCCTGTATTTTTTTGCGCTTTTGGACGGTGAACTTTATCAGGTCGGCGCCACGGAGCGGCGGGTGCGGAGGCTCCTATGCGGCGCGGTTTTTGCGGCTGCGGGCGGCGGGTCTGAGGGCGGGTACACTACCCTCAGCGGCGGGCAGGTCGGCTCTGCCGTCGTCGGCGGGTCACCCATACGACCTCCCCCGCAGGGCGGCTGCCATGCGGGGTGGGGAAAGGTATCGGCTGGCGGATATTCCTGCTCTGTTTGAGGTTGTGGCGCGGATGACGCAGTGCGGAGGGGAAAAGCCGCGCGCCTGTGGGGGCGGGGTGCGGAATTCTCTATGGGCAGGCGGCGGGCTCTCTGGCGGCGGGTCGCTCAAAAGAAAAAACCCCGCAGGGCGGCTGCCATGCGGGGTAGGGTGGGACGGTACGACGGTGAGCGGGAGGATGCTTTTTCGGACAGTCTTTTTAAGAAAATAAAAAGCACAGCAGGGCTGTGCTTTACCTTAGCTGGGCTTTAGAGAAAATACTGTCGTCCCCAGGGGTACATGCCGACATTGTGCCAGGAGAATTTGCCTTTCAGAAGTTTTGGGAGCAAAAGCTCGTTTTCCTCAAAGCCTGTCGGGAATTTTATTATCTTTAGCGTCTCTGCGTATTTTACGCCCGCAAGGTGGCCTCTGAACCTTGCGCAGACTTCCTTTTCCCTCCAAAGCTCCTCGCCGTTCGCGTGCTCCATGTCAAAGGTTTTAAGGCTCTTTTCCACAAGGGGAGCCGCTTCCGTTATATCAATATAGATGTCTGGCTGAAAATACTGCATAGTCTGGTCGGGACCCGCCTCAAAAGCGTAGGTTTCGCTCGGAACCACGCATCTGACCGCCGCAAGGCAGAGAGCGTCAAGGGTCGCGCGCGAGACCTCCCTATGCTCGATATGATTGTCCTTTGGCCAGTGCATAAAGACTATGTCGGGCTTGAAAGCGATTATCTCGTTCATTATGATTTCCGTGTTTTCGGGGGTTTGAAAGTAAGCAGAGGAGCTTCTGTCCCCGACGATTTTCTTTTTCGCGCCCAAGATTTCCGCGGCTCTTCTTTCCATCTCCTCCTCGACTTTGAGCCTTTCGGGAGTTCTCACTGAGTGGCGTTTGCAAGCCACATTTAAAAACATTACCTCATGACCGGCGTGTGACAGCAGCGCGGCGATTCCGCCCGTGCCGTACTCGCACTCGTCGTTATGGGCGCCGATAAAAAGGATTTTACTCATTAAATCACCTTAAAAAACAGGGGAGATAAACTCCCCTGTGATTGGTTTAGCGGGTTTTATTTTGCCAGCTCGCCCACAAGCATCATAAACTCGCCGATTTGGGCGCCGAATTCGGGAGCGCCGTCCATTATCAGCTTGCCCTGTCTTGTGGACTCCAGCATATCGTCCGTCTGCATAAGTATTCCAAGGGCGGAGTCAAGGGAGTCAAAGCGCATCTTGAAGAAGGGCATTGACCTTTTGTACTCTCCCCTGCCTGCCTTTGTCTTGCCTGCCTTTACGCGCAGGTATGCCGATACCTCGGGCTCGCCGTCAACAGCCCACGCATAGACGCGGTCGGGGCTCTTGAGCGCCCATGAATGGACAGCCTCGTGACCGCTCTTGTTAAGCTGGCTGATACCGCTGGACAGAAGGTAGAAGAAGCACTTTACAAGCAGCTTTTTCTCCTCGTAATCCTCGGGCGGCTGAGTGGCGCCCAGAAGGGACGACATCTTCAGAAGCACCGACATAAAGGCGATGAATGCCTTTAGGTTCTTGGTGACTCCTATCATCTTGGGCAGTGTGGCGGGGGAAATCTTGCCCTTGAAGAAGTCGTTCATAGCCTCTCTGCTCTTAAACTGAAGCTCCACATTTACCTTTGTGGAGACCTTGTCGGCGTGAACAAGCCACTCCCCTGCGTTGACCACGAAATGGGTTGCCGCTTTGCCGTGGGGCTCAGAGCTGTCAAGAGCGCTGACCTGAATTACGGCGTGTATGTTTTTAAACTTCTTCGCAAGGGACGGGACATCGGTGGCAATGACCTTGACAAGAGGCAGGGCGGCGTTAAGAAATATTTTATTCGTCATCAATGTTAAATTATCAGCCATATTATCCTCCTTATTTTAAATTTTTAAGGAGCTTAGACCTCATCGTCCCAGTCGTCATCAAGCTCAAAGTCTTTGCCCATTACCTCTCTTACGGCCTCGATTATGCCGTTGGAGTCGATGCCCACGATGGACATAATATCCTCATGCAGACCGATGGGGGCGAACTTGTCGGGAATGCCGAGTTTCTTGAAGGCGCATGCCTTGCCGTAGTCAACAACGACCTCGGCAACGGCGGAGCCGAGACCGCCGAGAATATTGTGGTCCTCAACGGTGATGATTCTTCTTGTCTCGAATACTGCCTTCTGGATAGCCTCTTTGTCGATGGGCTTGATGGTGTGCATATCGAGAACTCTGACTTTCAGTCCGTCGGTCTTCTCAAGGAACTCAGCGGCCTGCAGAGCCTGGAATACGCATGAGCCGCAGGCGATGACGGTGATGTCGGTGCCTTCCTTTACGGTGACAGCCTTGCCGACCTCAAAGCCGTAGTTGGAATCCTTATAGAGCACCCTGTCAAAGCCTCTGTTAATGCGGATGTAGAAGGGGCCGGGTGTTTCGTATGCCGCCATTACGGCATTGTAGGTTTCCACGCCGTCGGCGGGAACTATAACTGTAAGATTCGGGATGGACCTTGTAACGGCTAAGTCGCAGATTGCGTGGTGAGTGGAGCCTGCCTGGCCGAAGGAGGTTCCCGAATGGGTTGCGATAACCTTGACATTTACATTCTGATAGCAAATGTCGGTGTGGAGCTGGTCAGCGGCTCTGAAGGAGGCGAACTGCGAGAAGGTTGAAGCAAAGGGAACAAGACCCGACTTTGCCATACCTGCCGCAACGCCGAGGAGGTTCTGCTCGGCAATGCCCACATTGAAGAAACGCTCGGGGAACTCCTTCATGAAGTCGCCGATTTTGGTTGACTTTGCGAGGTCAGCGGTCAGAGCAACGACCTCGGGATGCTCTCTGCCCAGCTCTACCAATGCTTTTCCGTAAATCTCAGCAGTTGAAAGAGATGTGGAATCAACGGCTGTGTAAGTAAGTCCTCCTGCCATAATTATGCTCCCTCCCTTTCTGCGCGCTCTACACGCTTCTTGTAGTATGCGTCAAGGCTCTTCTTTGCGTCCTCGTACTTGTCGCTGTCAATGGCGCCGTAGTGCCATACATAGTTGTCCTCCATAAAGTCGATGCCTGCGCCCTTTATGGTGTGGGCTATGATTACTACGGGAGCGCCGTCGTTGTTAAGAGCAAAGTCAATAGCCTCGGAAAGTTCGTTGAAGTTATGTCCGTCGACCTCTTTTACGATGAAGCCGAATGACTTCCACTTGTCGGCAAAGGGCTCGAGTCCCATGACATCTTCTGTCTTGCCGTCAATCATGCACTTGTTGCGGTCAACGAATGTAATAAGGTTGTTTACCTTATAGTGGGCGGCGGTCATTGCTGCCTCCCAGTTGGAGCCCTCGTCGCACTCGCCGTCGCCGAGGATGCAGTATGTTTTATAGGTTTTGCCCAGAACCTTTGCCGCAAGAGCCATGCCCACGGCGATTGAAAGGCCGTGTCCCAGTGAGCCAGTGGAGGCGTCAACGCCCACAACCTTATTGGAGTCAAGGTGCATACCCATAAGGGAGTTGGTGTGGTTAAAGGTTTTGAGCTGCTCCATGTCGTTCCAGCCCAAATCGCAGAGAACGGGGGCATAGGCTATGCCGGCGTGACCTTTGCTGAGGACAAGACGGTCTCTGTCCTCCCAGTTGGGGTCTTCAAGCTTAATGTTCATATAACGGTGATAAAGAATTGTGAGCATATCAAGAACGCTCATGCCGCCACCAATATGTCCGCTGCCGGCCCAAAAGGTGGTATCAAGGGTAAGTCGCCTCAGCTCGTGAGCCTTTTTTTCAAGGGCGAGCCAATCGGCTTTTTTCAGTGCCATTGATTTACCTCCAGTCCATTAATTTTGTTTAGCAAGTAAGGGTCAGCGCCGCATTTAAAGTCTTTTGATTATTTCCGCCCGCTTTTCTTTGTACTCCTCCTCGGTCAGAATCCCCTGCCTGTATAAAGAGTCAAGGTGAAACAATGCCTTTAAAAGCTGGGGGTCGGGCCTCGGAGTGTCGTCCGGCTCTTTTTTGCGGGAGGAAAAGAGATTTGAGAACCACTGATTTTCCGGGTCTGTGTCAGTAAGCGCCCAGATAAGGGCTATTATGAATCCGAGGGGAGGTACAATGAAGCTGATTATGGCGATAAACTGCCTTTTGGGGTGCTTTCGCACATAGGCAATTATCATGGGAATGAAGGAAATGAAGAAGGTAACGGAAGTGAATATAAGGGCAAAGAACATAAATCCCGCAACAGAGTCCCTTATAGCACTGTAGCTTGTTACCGCTTCGTACTCATTGCCGTAGAACACTTTGTACCTCCCGCTTATCACTTACTGAAGCTCAGGGTGATTTCTCTTTACTACCTTGAAGGCTTCCTCAGCGACTTCTATGGTTTCTGCAATGTCCTCTTCGGTCAGAGCGGCGTTGATGAAGTGGTTGTGATGGTTAGTGAAGAATACGCCCCTCTTTACGCACTCGGCGACCCACTCCTGATGGAGCATGAGGGAGTCGTCGTTGGCTATTCTGAGATAGAAGAGAGCAGGTTCGCCGGATACAATAAGGTCAAAGCCGTTGTTTGCGGCGGCGGCCTTTAAGCCTTCGGCAAGGAGGGTGCCCTTTTCTTTGAACATCTTGGGACCGTCGATTGCCTTTAACTTATTGATTGTGGCGATGGCTGCAGCGAAGGGAGCTGCCGACAGCCAGTAGCTGCCCGTATAGGTAATGCCGCTGACTACGGATTTCAGATGCTCCTTGCCGCAGAGGGCGGACATATTCCAGCCGTTGGCTATAGCCTTGCAGAAGCAGATAAGGTCTGCCTCAAAGCCGAAATAGTGGTCGCTGCCTGCCAGGTCAAGACGGAAGCCGCAGCGTACATCGTCGCAGATGAGAACTATGCCGTGCTTGTCGCAAAGCTCTCTGATTCTCTTCCAATAGCCTTCTGCCGGCAGAACATTGTCAACAAAGTTGCCGTGCATATAAGGCGTGGAGATGAAAGCGGCGATTTCGCCCTCGTTCTCGGCTATGACCTTTTCAAAGGCGTCAGCGTCGTTCCAGGGGATATAGATATTGTTGGCGACATCCTCGGGCAGTACGCCGGGATAGTCTATCTTCTGAGTCCAGGGAGCCACGCCGTGATAGAAGCCCTTTGTAAAGACTATCTTCTTTCTGTGGGTGGCGGCTCTCGCGGTCATTATCGCAAGGGTTGTGACATCTCCGCCGTTCTTGGCAAAGAAAGCCCAGTCTGCACTGTGAACGGTGTCCACAAGCAGCTCTGCCAGCTCTACCATCTTGTAGGAGGGAGAAGTGGTGCAGTTTGCCTTCTTTAATTGCTCAATGGCGGCGTTGTCAACATCGGGGTCGCCGTAGCCCAGCACATTGGGGCCGTAAGCGCACATATAGTCTATAAAGCGGTTGCCGTCAACATCCCAGAAGTATGCGCCCTGAGCTCTTTCGGAGAACAGGGGGAACGCGTCAACGGGGATAAAGCAGCCCTCGGCGGGACCAAGATGTCCGTAAACGCCTGAAGGAATGACCTCTACCGCGCGTTTAAACCATTCACGGCTTTTGTCGTACTTATTAATCTCTCTTGCCATTTCCACTCCTCCTTACGCAAGATACAGACCGACACGGTCAAGTATTCTGTTGAGGTTGTCAACCATGGAAATCATGCCGCGCATCCTGATGCTGCCGTCGCCGATGCATGCGACTGCGTTGACCTTGCCGTCAAACAGGTCCCTTGCAAGGCGGATGCTTGAAAACTCCATGACAGCCCTTGGATTCTCGGGGGCCTTCTTGATGGTGACGAGTCGGTGATTTCTGACCCTGACGGTTGCTGCGGGGCCGTCGGCTATGGAAATCATGATGTCGCCGTCAACCATGTGGCTTGCGGAGAACTTGCCTATCTCATCATTGTTGCCTATCTGCGCCACTGCGACACAGATTGTGTAGAACATAAGGCTTGTGCTGATTCTGAAGAATTCCTCGTCCTCGAGTTTTTCCGGCTCGGCCCTCATGTAGGATGAGAGAAGGTCGGTAAGCTTTTTGAACTCTTTAAGAAGGAAAGGAATCTTTGTGAATCCCTTTGTGGGAATGGGGGTAACTGTGCCGTCGATAAGACCGTTGAACTTTTCGGGGCTTGAGAAGGGGATTTTAATGTCCGCGTCGGGCAAAATCGAGTCAACCATTCTGCACTTGCCGTTTTTGAATGTAATGGTGGCAACGGGGCCGCCCTTTACATCAAAGGCGATGGATATAGGCTTTTTGTTAGTGAGCAGCGCGCTCGCCTTCGGGTCCAGCTCACATAGATTTTCGAGAGTACCCAGGACAGCATACATGTTTATGTACGCAAGAGTTTTTGCATCCGTCAAGGCTATTCCTCCTCTTTAGTATAAATTTAGCCACATTATTTGCGGATTCGTTGCGATTTCCTAAAGTCAGGAAAATCCGAAAATAACTGTGGGCGAACATACGATAATATTATAGCATTTACTGTACAATCTTACCATATTAATTTTAATTTTTATTTAATTGTTTTTAATTTTACACAATTGCAAAAACATCTTAAGTTTAATTCGCAGCCCATTCCAAAATTTCGCATAAGCTGTAATTGACCTCTTAAAGAGGAATTAATAATGAAGGGCTCAGCATAAACGCAACGGCAATTAAGACTCCCGAAACAAGGCAAAAAAAACTGTTTACCGTTTCTTTAATAATCTATTACATCGGATGCGTCTTTTCCGCCGTTTTTTGCTTACAGAGGTTTTAGGCAAGGCAAAATCTTAGGTGAAATACTGCTTTTTGAGCTATTGTACGGTGACCTTGATTTCTCGACCGCTTTTATGTTTGTTAAGATGATTTTTGCCGCTGTGAAACTCGGCGCCAACGCGAGAAAACTACAGCGCAAAATAAAAAAAGCGGGGGCTTATCTTAAATTCTCTGAGCTTTCACTCTTGATTTTATAAGAACAACAACGGGAATAGACCTGTTTTTCTTTTATATCTCCCGATTTTTCTTCACATAGACGCGCGTTTCATAATCATGCCGCTTTGGGACATTGTAATAGGGGTAAAACCGATTCTCGGCTCTAAAAGGTTTTATGCTTATAATCCATAGGCACTCGGTTCAATCACACGAAATTGTGTATATATTCCTTTCAAAATACATTCAATTGCGCAATCTTGCTTGACTTAATTTTAACAATGGTGTAGAATGTAAGAGTAAATTATCAAATCCTTTGCCTTTAGGGTACAGTGAAAAGCTGTGCCCGGAAAATTTTGTGATTTTTCATTTTATATTTGGAGGATAAAAAAATGGAAAGAAAAGTGCTTGTTGAAACTTCGGCAAGACATGTGCATCTTTCAAGGGAACACCTTGATATCTTATTCGGACAGGGCTATGAGCTCACCCCCAAAAAGGAGCTTTCTCAGCCCGGTCAGTACGCTTGTGAGGAGAGGGTTGCCGTTGTCGGACCGAAGGGCACTTTTCCCTCTGTAGCAATTCTGGGACCCGTTAGGAACGCTACTCAGGTTGAGATTTCCGCCACGGACGCAAGGATGCTGGGCATTGAGGCTCCCGTCAAGGAGTCGGGCGACATCGCCGGCAGCGCTGGCTGCAAGATTGTCGGTCCCAAAGGCGAAGTTGAGATTTCAGAGGGCGTTATTATCGCAAAGAGGCATATTCACCTTGACCCCGAAACCGCTGAGAAGTTCGGCGTTAAGGATAAGCAGATAGTAAATGTTAAGGTTGAGAGCGATGAGCGTTCGCTCATCTTCGGCGATGTTGTCGTAAGAGTTCACCCTAACTTCTCCCCCGCCATGCACATTGATACCGACGAGTCCAATGCCGTTTTGGCGGGAAACAATGTCCTCGGCGTTATTTTAGATTAGTTTTTGTGCCTGTGCTTTTTAAGCGCAGGCATTTATTATATCTTGAGGCATAATTAATATAGGAGGAGTTTTTGTGTCACAGCCTCAGCAGAAGCTTTCAAAAAAGGACAATATCATTCAGGCAATTAAGTTTACCCTTTTTTCCACCTCCGCGGGCCTTATTCAGCTCGGCAGCTTTACAATTCTTGAGCGTCTGACGGATTTGGCTTACTGGCCCAAATACCTTATTGCCCTGACCCTTTCGGTGCTGTGGAACTTTACATTAAACCGCAGATTCACCTTTAAGTCCGCAAACAACATACCCCTTGCCATGCTGCTGGTTGCCCTTTATTATGTTGTATTCACTCCCCTTTCCACTTGGTGGGGCGACGCCCTTGACAAAATCGGCTGGAACGAGTATCTGATTCTGGCGATTACGATGCTGGCTAACTTTGTGACCGAGTTTTTGTATCAGCGTTTTGTGGTTTTCAGAAACTCCATAAACACAAACAAGGCGGCGCAAAGGGAGCTGCAGAAAAAGATGCAGGCAGAAGCGCAAGTGGACAAAACTTAACCGGTAAGAGTTGCGTAATGCAGCCATAAACTCACGCCAAAGGCAAAACCCGATGGAAAACCATCGGGTTTTGCTTTTATACGGAGTCCTTGTCCTTAAGCATATCTAAGTATAAGTTTGCTCTCGCGTTTTGAATGTGCTCTCTTGTAAGACGCTCCGCCTCTTCTCCGTCACGGTTTTTTATAGCCTTCAGGATTTCGGCGTGCTCCTTGGCGGCAATTAATGCCCTGTTGTTGCTTGCAAAGGAGATTTCCCTTGCCCTGCCTATGTAGTTGTGGAAGGTTTTAAGCGTGTTCTTGAGGGGATTTGAGCCGCTGGCGTCGTAGAGTATGCTATGGAACTCGGTGTCCAGCTTTCTGCTTTTAGCGATGTCTCCTCTATCGGCATAGAAGGTCTCCAGCTCGAGGACTTCTTCCAGTTTCTTTATCTCCTCGTCGCTGATTCGCTCCGCTGCCCATTTTGAGGCAAGACCTTCAATCAGGAGCCTTATGGTGTAGATGTCGTCTATATCCTTTTGGGATATGCCCACTACCACCGCGCTTTTGTTTTGGGACAGCTTTACAAGACCCTCCTGCTCAAGCTGGAAAATTGCCTCTCTTACGGGAGTGCGGCTGACGCCCAGCTCCTTTGAGATTTTGCTTTCGGTCAAAACGGTGCCGGGTGCCAGATTTCCTGAGAGAATTTCGCTTTCAAGGTATGTAAATACCTTTGAGGTCAAGGAACCGCCGGTTTCGCCAATGTCGAGTATGCTCATTTTTATCCCCCCAAACAGTGAACGGGTTTAAATGAGGTCGGGCGCGTACTCCTTTATGAGAGCTTCAAGCTCGTCGTTGCTTATGACGGTTTCTCTGCCGTTTTGATACTGCAGGTCAACCCATTCTTTGATTTTCTTTACAAGCTCGCTCTGCTTTGAAACAGCCCTTTCTCCTGTTAAATTATACCTATTGTTAATCCAATATGCAATACCCGCAAATCCGGAGGTGTTGTTGACCACCACGCCCGCGCTGCGGTTTAGTATGGTTTTTGTGTCAAAGATATTGTAGATTTCCTCGTCCTTCATAAGACCGTCGGCGTGGATGCCTGCCCTTGTCTGGTTGAAATCTCTGCCCACAAAGGGAGTCATGGGCGGAATCTGATAGCCCATTTTCTCCTCAAAATATCTCGCAATGTCGGTAATGGCGGTTGTGTCCATGCCGTCATGGCTGCCTCTGAGCGAAATATACTCCATGACCATAGCCTCAAGGGGGACATTGCCCGTTCTCTCGCCAATGCCGAGAAGTGAGCAGTTGACCGCGCTGGCGCCGTAGAGCCATGCGGTGCCCGCGTTTACAACAGCCTTATAGAAGTCGTTATGTCCGTGCCACTCAAGCTGCTCGCTGGGAACGCCCGCATAGTGCCTGAGACCGTTTATGATGCCCGGCACGCTCCTGGGCAGGGCTACTCCCGGGTAGGGTATGCCGAGGCCCAGGGTATCGCAAACCCTGATTTTTACGGGGATGCCCGCTTCCTTTGACATATCCATAAGGGCATTCGCAAAGGGTACGACAAAGCCGTAGAAGTCAGCCCTTGTAATGTCCTCAAAATGGCAGCGGGGAATTACGCCCGCGTCAAAGGCTTCGGCTACAACGGAGAGATAGTGCTCCAGAGCCTGTGAGCGGGTCATCTTCAGCTTTTTGAAAATGTGGTAGTCGGAGCAGGAAACAAGGATTCCCGTCTCCTTAATTCCCATGGAGCGGGCAAGTTCAAAGTCCTTTTTGTTTGCCCTTATCCATGTGGTGATTTCGGGGAACCTGTAGCCAAGCTCCATACATTTTTCAATTGCCTTGCGGTCGTTCTCGCTGTATATGAAAAACTCAGTCTGGCGGATTATGCCCTTTTCGCCGCCAAGTCTGTGCATAAGCTTGTAGAGCTCCACCATGTGCTCCACCTTGTAGGGGGACTGGGACTGCTGACCGTCTCTGAAAGAGGTGTCGGTTATCCAAATCTCCTCGGGCATGGCAAGGTCAACCCTGCGGTGATTGAAAACAACCCGCGGGACATCCGTGTAGGGATAGATTTCTCTGAAAAGCTCCGGCTCTTGAACTTCCTGGAGCCTGTACCTATAGGGGTCTCTTTCAAGCAAATGCGTCTGTTTGCTGAGTTCAAGCATACATAAACACCTTCTGAAATTGTATTATTGTATAATTGTATACAATAATACAATATTGTTGATAATACTATATACTTTTGCCGGAGATTTGTCAACAGAAATTGTGAAAAAAATCTCAAAGATTAGAAAAACTGTATAATTAGCCAAAGACAGCCCCATAGAAAAAAGGTTTTTTGTACGAACGGCAGAGAGTTCCATAGCCGCAAAAGCTTGTCCTATCAAGCCTTGGCGGGGTGGGACATAATTTTTATGCTGACCGCTCCCGTCGGTGGGGCGCGCCCTGCGTGGCGGGTTTGGTCGGGCGAGCCTTTCAGTTGTGTGGACGGCGGCGCTTGTTCAAGGTCAATCCTGCGTGGCGGTGGGCTAAGTTTCCTCTCGGCGGCGGTGAAACCCTTGGCGGGGCGGCGATAACCTTTGAGGACGGCGGCGGGATTTTTTGAGCGTTGGCTTATTTCTGCGGCGCGGCGGGGCGGTGTGATGGGGGCTGTCCCCTTCTTTCGGGCGTGGCAGTGGTCTTGGGCGCGCCTTTTGCGGCTGCGCTGCGGAATTCGGCTCGGCGGCGTTAGTGGCTTTGCCTGTTCGGGGCGTCCATGCGTAACGGTTGTCCCCTCGTCGGCGGTGCGGCGGTTGAGTGCGGGTTGCCCTTAGCACGGAAGCGGGCGGCTGCCGCTTCCCTTTTTGCGCGGGCTGACCTCCTCGGCGTCAAACGGGGGACGGGGTTGAGCTTTCACTCGGCGGGGCGGTGTGTTGTTATTCCAAAATAAAAACCGCCCGGGGAGGGGTGGTCGGGCGGGTTTTGACACCAAAAAAGAGAGGGGTCGCCTCTCTTTTTCAGTCTGTTATGCCGGAGGGAGTACCTAGGATTTCGGCTTCAAGGCTTTTGTAATTTGAGAAAACCGCCCTGAACGAAAGTCCCTCGCTTGTTATCTCTTGAATATTCTTGTCAGCATCTCTGACTACGGTAAAGTCGGCGTTTCTGATTTTGCCCTTTATTTCATTGGTTTTGCGCTTTGTTTCTATTCCCTCGCCCGTCTGCACGGCGCTCAGGATTTCAGAGAGAATCAAAGCGGGGCTGTCGTTATAGGGCCCGCTGCCTTTAATGCCCTGCTTCATCCCCGAAAACTCAAAGTTTACGGAGTCGTCCGTCTTTGTCATTTTAAGACCCTTTATGTTTGCGGGGGCGTTGAAGGTCATCTCGGTCAGCTCAAAGCCTATGTGCCTTATATGGGCTGCGCTTTGCGCTCCGTTTAAGGTGAGAACCGCATCAGCCTCAAAGTAGAGCATCTCTCCGGAGGCTTTCTTTATCTCCGTGCCATCCCCTTTCTTGCATGAGGACAGCGCGCATATAATCGAAAGGATTAAAAACAGCGCCAAAATCTTCTTTTTCAAGCTCAGCACCAGCTTTATAAAGAAATCTTGAAAGAAGTAAAGGCAGGCATTTTAAGGTAAGCTCTGTTGCGGCGGATGTCTCGGAGAATACGCGCGCCGAATAATCTCCCGCCAGACCGTGGATATAAACCGCGTACACGGCTGACTCAAATTCGTCCATACCTCCTGCCATTAAAGCGGCTATCATTCCGCAAAGCAGATCGCCTGAACCCCCTCTTGCAAGAGCCGGACAGCCGGTGGCGTTTATATACTGCGCCTTGCCTTGCTTTGAAATGACGGTATTAGAGCCTTTCAGAACGAGCGTTGGTGAAAACTTTTGTGTGAATTTCAGTGCAGCAAGTCTCTTGTCGGCAGTAATCTCGCAGATGTCGGTCCGGCAGAGCCTTGACATCTCGCCCGGATGAGGAGTTAGGACCAATGGCGCCTTTACTTCTTTCAATATATCTATATTTTTGGAAATTACATTTATTCCATCGGCGTCAAGAACCGTTGGAATTTCTGTATTTGAAAGAAGCGTTTTTACTATAAACTCGGTGTCCTCATCCACGCCGAGTCCGGGGCCGATTAGAAGGGCGTCCGCTTTTTTGAGCGCTGAGAGGAGTTTTTCCTCCGCAGTTTTGCTAATTCTGCCGTTTTCGTTTGAGGGAAGGGGCAAAAGAACCTGCTCTGTGAGCTTTGAGGTTATGGCGTTATAGGCCTTGTCGGGGAAGGCGGTGATGACAAGACCGGCGCCGAGAATAGAAGCCGCCTTTGAAGCGAGAACTGCGGCGCCGGGCATTTCGTAGCTGCCGGCGACAATAAGAACCGTTCCGCAGGTGCCCTTGTGGCAGTCATGGGGGCGTTTTTTAAAGCGGGAGGCGACTTCAAAGGGCGAGGCGGTTTTAAATACAAATTCGTCCTTGTTTTCCTCAGGCTCGCCGATGCCGATATCAATGATTCTTACCGCTTTGCACTCGTCGGCGGCGGGTTTAAGCACATGAACCGGCTTTAAGGCGTACATGGCAAGGGTTAAATCTGCTTTGACATAAGTTTCGGTAAGCTCCCCGCAGTCGCTTAAAAGACCTGAGGGGATGTCGATTGCCGCCACAAAGGCTTTAGAGCGGTTGATTTTATTTATAAGCTCCGCCAAATCGCCTTTTACGGCGCCGCTGAAGCCTATGCCGAAAACAGCGTCCACAATGACCTGAGCTTTGTCTATCTCAGCTTTGGCTTTCTCAAGGCTTTCCGTGTCGGATTTCTTTAAATCTGCTATCTCAATGTTCTCTCTGCCTTGTATTTTGGAGAGCATCTTTCTTGAAAGCTCGTCCGCTGGCTCTCCGAGGGGCAAAAGCACGGTTACTTTTTGAAACTCCGCGGCGAAAACATCGGCAACAACAAAGCCGTCGCCGCCGTTCTTGCCCTTTCCGCAGACTATCAGGGCGTTTTCCCTGCCGCTGAAAACCTTCAGTATCTCCTTTGCGGCGTTTCTGCCTGCTTTCAGCATCATTTCCTCAAAGGAGGCTCCCCTTAATACCGCAGACTCCTCAGCTTTTCTTATCTGCTCGGAATTCATAACAAGCATATAAATCCCCCTTCAAGCTCAGTTTATCCTTTTTTATCCAAAATCTCAAGTAAGGAGAAGAAAATGTTAATTTGTTCCCATGCCTTGATTTACTAATTAAAAAGTATATAATATTTTGGGATAGAATTTCACTGAATTTATATATAAAGGCGTTGTTTATATGAGAAGAACCAAAATAGTATGCACAATGGGTCCGTCTACGGAGAATGAGGATGTTTTAAGAAGAATGATGCTCAGCGGCATGAATGTTGCCCGCTTTAACTTTTCCCACGCGAACCATAAGTGGCACAAAAAAATGTTTGATATGGTGGTAAAGGTCAGAGAGGAGCTGAATCTGCCAATAGCCACCATGCTTGATACAAAGGGACCCGAAATAAGGGTCGGCAGATTTAAAAACGGCTTTGCTGAGATTAAAACGGGCGACAGCTTTGTTTTAAGAGCCGACACCGTTTTGGGCGATGAAACGGGCGTTTCGATTGTAGGTCACGACCTTTCAAGGGATGTTAAAAAGGGCAACACGATACTCCTTGACGACGGTCTTGTGGAGCTTTATGTGGAGAAAATCGTCGGCAGGGACATACACTGCACGGTCAAAAACGGCGGAGTTGTCAAGGACAACAAGGGCGTGAATGTCCCGAACGCTGAGCTTACCATGCCTTACATCAGCGAGCGTGACAGAGCGGACATTATTTTCGCCATCGAGAACGGCTTTGACTTTATAGCCGCGTCGTTTGTCCGCTCAGCGGCGGATATTCTAGAAATCCGCAGGATTCTTCAGGAGCACAACTGCAACAGAATTCACATAATCGCGAAGATAGAAAACCGCCAGGGCGTGGACAACATAGACGAGATTATCCGAGCCGCCAACGGCGTTATGATAGCGAGGGGCGATTTGGGCGTAGAGCTCCCCCTTGAGGAAATCCCGGTTATTCAGAAGATGATTATAAAGAAAGCCTACAACGCGGGCAAGCAGGTCATTACGGCGACTCAGATGCTGGAGTCTATGGTCAACCACCCCAGACCCACAAGAGCTGAGGCTACCGATGTGGCGAACGCCATTTACGACGGCACCAGCGCCGTAATGCTCTCGGGCGAGACCGCCGCTGGCAAATACCCCGTTGAAGCGGTCGCAACCATGGCGAGGATTGCGGAAAAAGCGGAGAGCGACATAAACTACTCCAAGCGTTTTAAGGAGCGGGAGGTTGACATCGCCTCCGAAAACATAACCGAGGCTATCGCCAACGCCATCTCCCACGCCACCTGCACAACGGCGACGGATTTGGGCGCCGCGGCGATAATTACGGTTACAAAGTCGGGCAAGACCGCAAGGATGATTTCAAAATTCCGCCCGGGCAGCCCGATTATAGGCTGCAGCACCTATCATCACATTTGCAGGCAGCTGAATCTCTCGTGGGGCGTGACTCCCCTGCTGCTGGAAGAAAAGAAAACCAGCGACGAGCTCTTTGACCATGCGGTTGAAGTGGCGAAAAAAGCGGGACTTGTGGTTGAGGGCGAGGTTGTGACGATTACCGCAGGCGTGCCCGTTGGCGTCCCCGGCAATACGAACATGATTAAGGTTACGGTTGTTTAATAAAAAGCCCTGAAGATTGCTTCAGGGCTTTAGTTTTGCCGCCAAAGGGCGGTTTTTTGTTTTTAGAGGCACTTGCGGCGGGAGGCGGGTATAGCCTCTGCGGGCGGCGAACATCCTTCTTGCGGCGGGACCGGGGCGGGCTTATCACCCGAGCGGGCGGAGGGACAGGCGGCGGGGGCGGAGCGGCTGAAAAAACTGCTCCCGTTCGGGCAGGGCTGACTTGCGCAAGTTTCCCCAACCCTACGCAAAAAATGAAAGCCCCAAAATGGGGCTTTCGGTTTACCATATAACTTTTTCTTCGTTTTCTTTAAGGATAAGCTCCTTGAACTCAGCGAAGGGTTTTGCGCCGATGTCGCCAACGCCCCTCTTGCGGACAGAAACTGTGCCGCTCTCAGCTTCCTTGTCGCCTATTACAAGCATATAGGGAATCTTCTGGAGCTGGGCGTCTCTGAGCTTGTAGCCAAGGCTCTCGCTTCTTGTGTCAAGCTCAGCTCTCAGACCTGCGCTCTGCAGCTCTCTGAGCACCTTCTCGGCCGCCTCAAAGTGGCGGTCGGCAATCGGGATGACCCTGACCTGCTCGGGGGCAAGCCATACGGGGAACGCGCCTGCGTACTTCTCAATCAGCAGAGCCAGTGTGCGCTCATAGCAGCCGATGGATGTTCTGTGAATGATGTAGGGATGCTTCTTTGTGCCGTCCCTGTCCGTATATTCCATGCCGAACTTTTCGGCAAGCATCTGGTCAATCTGGATTGTGATGAGCGTATCCTCTTTGCCGTGGACATTCTTAATCTGAATGTCGAGCTTCGGTCCGTAGAATGCGGCCTCGCCTACGCCGATTTTGTAGGGGATTTCGAGGTGGTTGAGAATCTTCTCCATGACTCCCTGAGCCTCATCCCACTGCTCCTTTGTGCCGATGTACTTCTCTCTGTCGTTGGGGTCCCACTGGGAGAAGCGATAGGATACATCCTCGTAAAGTCCCAAGGTTTTCAGCATATAGATTGCCAGCTCAAGGCAGCCTCTGAACTCGTCCTCAAGCTGCTCGGGAGTGCACATAAGGTGACCTTCGGAGATTGTGAACTGCCTGAGCCTTATAAGGCCGTGCATTTCGCCGCTGGACTCGTTTCTGAAAAGGGTTGATGTTTCGTTGTATCTGAGGGGCAAATCCCTGTAAGAGCGGGCTCTGCTGAGATATGCCTGATACTGGAAGGGGCATGTCATGGGGCGCAGGGCAAAGACCTCGTCGTCCTTCTCCTCGTCGCCGATTACAAACATACCGTCCCTGTAGTGGTCCCAGTGACCCGACAGCATATAGAGGTTGCTCTTTGCCATGTAGGGAGTCTTTGTGAGCAGCCATCCCCTCTTTTGCTCCTCGTCCTCAACAAAGCGCTGGAGTATCTGGATTATTCTTGCGCCTTTGGGCAGGAGTATGGGCAGACCCTGACCGATAATGTCGGCTGTTGTGAAGAGCTCCAGCTCTCTGCCTATCTTGTTGTGGTCCCTTTTCTTTGCCTCCTCAACGGCGGCAAGGTAAGCGTCAAGCTCGGACTGCTTGGGGAATGCCGTGCCGTAAATGCGGCTGAGCATCTTGTTTTTCGCGTCGCCTCTCCAGTAAGCGCCTGTGAGGGCTGTAAGTTTTATTGCCTTTACCCTGCCTGTTTCGGGCAGATGGGGTCCCGCGCAAAGGTCAGCGAACTCTCCTTGACGATAGAAGGAGATGGCCTCGCCCTTTGCGGAGTGCTCTCTTATAAGCTCCGCCTTATAGATTTCGCCTTCTTTTTCTGCCATGGCGAGTGCCTCGTCCGCGGGCAATTCAAAGCGTTCTATGGGCAGGTTCTCTTTGACAATCTTTTTCATCTCCGCCTCGATTGCGGGCAGGTCGTCTGCCGTGATGCTGACGGGCATGTCTATGTCATAATAAAAACCGTTGTCGGTTGCGGGACCGATGGCGAGCTTAGCCTCGGGATAAAGGCGCTTTACGGCCTGGGCGAGGATGTGGGAGGCAGTGTGGCGGAATGCCTTTTTGCCCTCCTCGTCGTCGAATGTCAGGACTTCAAAGCTGCAGTCGTCTTGGAGCACAGCGCGCAAATCCTTAACTTCGCCGTTAATTTTTACGGCGCAGGCTGCCTTGTAAAGTCCCATGCTTATTTCTTTTACGGCATCCATGGCGCTGATGCCTTTTTCAACTTCTTTTATCGAGCCGTCTTTCAATGTAAGTTTAATCATAATCTATATCCTCTCTGTGCAGTTATTAGAATCAAAAAACTCCACCCCGAAACTGGGGTGAAGCAAAGCTCCACGGTTCCACCCGTATTGCAGCATAAGCTGCCACTCATTCTGCCTTTAACGGGGCAAGCGTCGACCTTAATCCAAACGGTTTTCGGCCGCTCTCGGGAGTGGTAACTTTTTCGGGGCAGTATATCCATTCCACCAAACAGGATACTCTCTGAAAAGCCCTGGTGAAAAAGCCTTCTCCGTCAACGATTTGACATATTTACATTTTCATTATATTACCCATGTCGGGATATGTCAATATCCGCAATATTCCTCTGTTTTGCTATTCCAGAACGGTCTTTTTCAGAAGATTTGCCGCTTTTTCCATATCGGACGCTTTGACGCTGGAAAAGTATAAAAGAAGCCTTTTGCCGCTTTTTTCGGGGCTGTTTCCCATATAAAAGTCGCTGAGGAAGCTCAGGCGGATTTTGTTTTTCTCGGCGGCTGCCTTTATTTCCTCTTTTGTTTTGTCCGTTTTTACCTCAAATATTACAAAGAGTCCCGAGCCGTTGTCGTGTATTTCACCCTCTGCCCCAAAAGCGCGGCTCAGCTCCGAAATGAAGATTCTTCGCTTTTCGCTGTAGATGTTTCTGAGCCTTCTTATCTGCCGCTCAAGCTGACCGTCAGCCATATAGAGGGCGAGAGTAAGCTGCTCCGTTGCAGAGGCGGTTTGATTGTAGTGGGATATTCTTTCTTTGAAGGCATTTAGGAGATTTTCGGGCAAAACCATATAGCTGATTCGGATAGAGGGCGGGATGATTTTTGAAAAGGAGCCGACATAAATAACCCTGTCTTTTGTGTCCATGCCTTTCATGGCGGGGATGGGGTTGCCGTAGTACCTGAACTCGCTGTCGTAGTCGTCCTCTATGACATACGCGCCGCTCTCAGCCGCCCATTTCAGCAGCGCCAGCCTTTTGGGGGCGGGCATTATATGCCCTGTGGGGAACTGGTGGGAGGGGCTGACATAAGCCGCCTTCGCGCTGCTTTTTTTAAGCTCGTCAATATCAATGCCTTCATTTTCGGAGCTTATGGGCAGCACCTTGTAGCCGTAGTCGGTGAAAATCCGCCTGCCGTTTTTAAAGCCGGGGTTCTCAAAGGCGATGATGTCCTTTTCGGCATTAAGGAGCGTACAAAGCTGGGCTATGAGTACCTGAGTGTTGGCTCCCACGATGATGTTTGAAGGCTCGGTAACAACGCCCCTTGAGTGGTTGAGGTATTTTGCGATTTCCCGACGCAGCTCCGCCTCACCCGACGGGTCGCCGTATTTCATGAGCCTCGGCACATCCGAAAACGCCCTGCCCATATACCTTCTCCAAAGGGCGAAATCAAAACCCTCCGAGTCCATTTCTCCGGAGGCAAAGTCAAAGATATATGCCTTTTTGCTGTCAAGGGTGTCGGGCGTCTTTTTTGACTTTACGCTTTCGGGACGGAAAAAAGTAAGCTCGGACAGCTCAGCCACATAATAGCGGCTTCTTTCTCTGCCCACTATATAACCCTCGCTGCAAAGCTGGTCGTAGGCTTTCTCAACCGTAATTTTGCTGACGGAAAGAGCTTTGGCAAGCCCTCTGATTGACGGCAGCGGCTCGTTTTTGCGGTAATCGCCGTTTATTATGCCGTTTCTTATATGCTCGTAAATCTGAATGTAAAGGGGCTTTGAATCGCTGAGATTAATTATTATTGATTCCATAATCTGTCCTTATCAAAAATAATGAATTTGTATATTTTATTAATGACACTTTAATTATACAATAAATTTAAAATTTTTCCACTATTTTTACTTGGGAGGTACATATGTACAAGGCATTGACGATTGCCGGCTCCGACACCAGCGGCGGAGCAGGTCTTGAGGCAGACCTTAAAACTTTTCAGGAACACTCCGTCTACGGCATGGCGGCAATCACCGTAATTGTGGCTCAGAATCCGAAAAACAACTGGGCTCATGATGTTTACCCCGTAGATTTAAAGACGATTGAGGCTCAGATTGACACGGTTCTGGGCGGAATCGGCGTTGACGCCTTAAAGACGGGTATGCTGCCCAGCGAGGAGATTATCCGCCTTACAGCAAGGAAATTAAGAGAATACGGAGCTAAAAATATAGTCATTGACCCCGTTATGGTCTGCAAGGGCACAGACGAGGTTGTAAATCCCGTCGCCGCGGACGCCATTAAGACCGAGCTTTTGCCCCTTGCCGACATTGTAACGCCCAATATCTTTGAAGCGGCTCAGCTCAGCGGCATAAGACCCATTGACAGCGTAGAGAAGGTTAAAGAAGCCGCGAAGGCAATTTACGAGCTGGGAGCCAAGAATGTCCTTATTAAAGGCGGAAAGAAGCTGGGCACAAAGGGCGCTGTGGATGTATTCTTTGACGGCAAGGATTTTGAAATCCTTGAAAGCCCGATGATTGAAACCACATTCACCCACGGCGCGGGCTGCACTACCGCCGCCGCCATTACCGCAAATCTGGCAAAGGGCGCCAGCGTCAAAGAGGCGGTGCATAACGCCAAGGATTTCATCACCGCCGCAATTGAAAAGGGCTTCAGGCTCAATCAGTATGTAGGTCCCGTATGGCACGGCGCGCACAGAGAGAAAATTTAAGCTTGCTCCTTTATCCATAAAGAAAAGGCACAGCTTTTTGGGCTGTGCCTTTTTCTTTGGGTTATCTGTAGAAAACCAGTTTGTAGAAGTTGGGGTATGCTGCGATGTGCTGGTCAAGTGTTACTCTGCTGTTTGAACCGGGGTCATTGATGATGAAATTGGAGGCTGCGAGGCTGCCGCCCTTAAAGCCTGTTACAACAACAAAGTGTGAACCGCCGTATGCGTTTGTGGACGCGTAGATTGTGGGAATACCCTTCTTCAGGTTCTCGTACATGGTCTTAAGATAGCCGCTGCCTGTGTCATGGACATAGTTGGTCGGCCAGTAGAGTGAGCCGCTTGCAGAGTAGCTGAGCCTCTTGCTCATGTCGGCGGGGTTGATTGTGTAGCCGAGTCTGTAGGACTCAGTCATGGCAAGAGCAGTTGTTGCGCATCCGATGGAAGCGATTGACTTGCCCGAAGTGCCGAGAGTAACAGCGGCCCAGCGGGAGTCTGTCTGCTTGAAGTTCGGTACGCCGCTGAGTTTTACTGCCGCATAACCGCTTGAAACTGATGCTGTGTTGTATTTAAGATAAGATGCGCTTACATAACCTGTCTGGGTGCCGTTGTAGACGATATTTGCCCAGCCGTTTGACTCTGAGAGCACAACAACCGCGGTGCCCTTTGCGAGCACGGTCTTTATGCCGTTAGCGGTGGAGGGGCCTGTTCTTACATTAAGGCCGCCGGAGCTTGTGTTAACCGTGGCTTCCTTTGCGGAGCCTACCTCGGTTATGTAGTTCGCGCTGGCATAACCGTATCTGCCGCCGGAGTACTCAACCTTGTACCATATGCCGTTCTTTTCAAGGAGCCTTACATAAGAATCCTTAGCGAGGCTTGCAACTACCGCCGCGGAGGTTGACGCTCCCGAACGAACATTAAGAGCCGTTGAGGCGGTTGTAACCCTGCCCGTGGGCGCGGCCGCTTCTGCCGCCTTTGCCTTAGGCATAAACATCATGCCAAGGATTAAACAAGTAAATATTAAGCTTAAAAGTCTGTTCTTCTTCATTGTCTCTTTTACCATCCTTTCAACGAAGTAAACTTAAATTTTCCGTTTCTTTGCCGACCGTCCGTCGGCATATCCGACTATAACACACTTAAATCTATTTTCAACACTCCAAATATTTCAATGGAATTTCTATACTTTTTTAATTGGAAAATTTTTCTTAAAGCAAAAATGGCAAAAAGACGGATAATGCCTTGTATTTCAGGGGTTTTTGGGGGTCCGGCCTGAGCGATCAGAAAAGTTTTCCTTGAGTCGTTTTTGCGTTAAAATGAAAAAATTTCCTTTGATAATACGCGGTAAATCAATTTTTAACAATAAAAAAGACAGCCATTCGGCTGCCTTAATTTCTTTGATTTATTACAGATTTGCGGCGGTTTTATGCGCAGTTTCTTCTTTAACCTTATATACTTTTTCGTATTCGGGGATTATGATGTCTATATTTTCGCCCATTTTTCTCATGAAGTTTACAAAGCGCTGAGGCTTTGCATCAAGGCACATGGGCGGGAACGCGGGGTCAAAGTGGGACATGAAGATTTTTTTAGGTTTAATCCTTTTTACATGGTCGTACATCTGCTTGTTTACAATCCATCTGCCGTTGTAGGGCAGGACGAAAACATCCACATTTTCCGGGTGCTTAATTGTGTCGTCAACGCCGAGGCTGCCTGCTACGAGCACGCTTTCCCCGTCGCCTTCAATCAGATATTCAAGGCACTCACCGTCAATGGGGCTTCTTTTAAGGTCTGCCGCCGCTTTAAAGGATTTGAAAAACCAGCGGTAAAAGTCCGGGGAAACGGCGTGAAGGGCGATATACGCAAAGTCATACTTTATATGTACGCTCTTTATGGATTTGACATTTAAGGGGCCGATTTTGAAACTGTCGCCGGGTTTAAAGAGCCTGAAATCGCCGCCTTTTATGCCGATGGTTTTAAGATTTTTCTTTACCCTTTCGGTGCAGTAAATAGGAAGATTCGGATTGCGCTCGGTTAAAGCGGGCAGGTCGTCAATGTGGTCAAAATGCCCGTGGGTAATGAGCACTGCGTCCACATCGTCAAAGTACTCCGCCTCGGGGGAATAAGTCTTTGGATTGCGGCTGAAATATGGGTCCAGCAATAGCTTAAAATCCCCGCATTTTAGCGTAATCAACGCGCAGCC
>LFSO01000038.1:0-16869 GCA_001512765.1 Clostridiales bacterium DTU053 | reverse complement strand
TTAAGTTCAAGACAAAGACATTTTGTGAAAGGAAAGTGTAAAGTTTTTTTGAATTTTAAAAAGGGAACGGATTTTTCCGTTCCCTTTATATCGTTAAACCAGCTCTATTATAGCCATCTCGGCAGCATCGCCACGACGCGGGCCTGTTCTGATTATACGGACATAGCCTCCGTTAACATCCTTATACTTGGGGCCGATTTCGTCAAACAGCTTTTTGACGACGGACTCCTTAGTGATATAAGCTAATGCTTGCCTTTTGTTGTGCAGGCTGTCTTCCTTGGCAAGGGTTATCATCTTCTCTGCCATTGAGCGGACTTCTTTAGCTCTTGTTACGGTTGTTTCGATTCTGCCGTTTTCCAAGAGGTAAGTTACCATGGCTTTAAGCATTGCCTTGCGATGATCAGTGGGCCTGCCGAGCTTTCTGGTTCCTGGCATAAAATCACTCCTTTACTCTATGCGGTTAAATCTCTTTAATACTCCTCACGGCGAAGCGAAAGTCCCAATGCGGCGAGTTTTGAAACTACCTCCTCAAGCGACTTTCTGCCCAAATTCCGCACCCGCATCATTTCTTCCTCTGTCTTGTTTATAAGATCGCCGACAGTATGAATGTTGGCTCTCTTTAAACAGTTGTAGGAGCGTACCGACAGGTCAAGCTCATCAACGGTCATCTCAAGGATTTGCTCTTTGTCGTCGTCTTCCTTGACGACCATAATTTCTGCGTTACCGGCCTCCTCGGACAAATCAATGAAGAGGTTGAGATGTTCGTTGAGGAACTTGGCAGCAAACGAAACCGCGTCTTTCGCGGTTATTGAACCGTTTGTCCACACTTCAAGCCTGAGCTTATCATAGTCAGTAATGTGACCGACGCGTGTGTTCTCCACCGTATAGTTTACTTTTTTAACGGGTGTGTAAATCGAGTCTATTGCAATAACTCCGATTGCCGGCTCAAGCAAAGCCTTGTTGCGCTCTGCCGATACATAGCCTCTGCCGGCGTCTGCCGTCAGCTCCATGCGGACATGGGCGTCCTCGTTAAGAGTGGCTATGGGCATTTCGGGGTTGATTATCTGAACCTCAGAGTCTGCCTGGATATCGCCTGCTGTAAGGATTCCCGGACCCTGCTTGTCTATATAAAGAGTCTTGGGACCGTTGCCGTTTATCTTTAAGATAACGCTCTTTAAATTCAGAACGATTTCCGTAACATCCTCCTTAACTCCCTCAATTGTGGAAAACTCGTGGAGGATTCCGTCAATCTTAACGGAGGTTATTGCATAACCCTGCAGCGAGGATAAAAGAACTCGGCGAAGACTGTTTCCCAAAGTTGTTCCGTATCCTCTCTCAAGAGGCTCAACGATAAAGGCGGAATGAGTACCGTCCTCACTCAGTTCAATAGTTTCGATTCTGGGCTTCTCAATACTAATCATTCAAAACCCTCCTTTAAGGAATTAATTAAAAGCATGGGGAAATGCTTTTAACCGCATCTGCCGTCCGGAAATCCATTATTAAAGTTTTGACAGATTTTACCTGCCTTAACCACAAGGAAAACCGGACATGGCACAGGATGCTCCGCGCTTTGTTTAAAGCCTCTTATTTGGAGTAGTACTCAACTATGAGATGCTCCTGAACATCAAGTTCAATCTGGTCGCGGGTCGGAAGATTTACGATTTTTGCTTCTGCTCCGTCTTCGGACCTTTCAATCCAGAGGGGTATTACTCTCTTGTTAGCCTCAAGCAAGGTCTTGAACTTATCGGAATCAAGGCTGCTCTTCTTAATCGCGATAACATCGCCTGCCTTGCAAAGGTATGAGGGAATGTCAACCTTCTGACCGTTTACAAGGAAGTGGCCGTGTGTTACAAGCTGCCTTGCTTCTGCGCGTGAGTTAGCCCAGCCTGCGGAATATACTACATTGTCGAGACGGCTCTCGCAGATTTGAAGAAGGTTTTCACCTGTAATGCCCTTTCTGCGCTCAGCCATCAGGAAGTACTTTTGGAACTGACTCTCGCCGATGCCATAGTAGCGTCTTGCCTGCTGCTTTGCTCTGAGCTGAATTCCGTATTCGGATGACTTTCTTCTGTTCTGGCCATGCTGACCGGGTGCGTAGTTTCTTCTATCGATGGAGCACTTGTGGGTGTAGCATCTGTCGCCTTTCAGGAAAAGCTTCTTGCCTTCGCGGCGGCATAATTTGCATACTGCTCCGGTATATCTTGACATCTAATAAAACACCTCCTGTTTTGGTTATACGCGTCTTCTTTTGGGCGGACGGCAACCGTTATGGGGAATCGGGGTAACATCCTTAATAAGGCTGATTTCAAGGCCGGCGGTCTGCAAAGCTCTGATTGCAGCCTCGCGACCTGCGCCGGGGCCCTTTACGTAAACCTCAACAGTTTTCATGCCTGATTCCATAGCCTGCTTTGCGGCGGCTTCCGCTGCGATTTGAGCGGCAAAGGGAGTTGACTTTCTGGAACCCTTGAAGCCGTTTACGCCTGCGCTTGACCATGCAACGGCGTTGCCCTGCAAGTCTGTAATTGTTACGATTGTATTGTTGAAGGTAGACTGGATATGTGCAGCGCCGCGCTCAACATTCTTCTTCTCACGGCGTCTGCGTGTTGTACCTTTCTTTGCTGAACCTTTAGCAGCCACGCGTTTTTACCTCCTTACTTCTTCTTGTTGGCGATGGTCTTCTTGGGGCCTTTGCGTGTGCGAGCGTTGGTCTTGGTACGCTGGCCTCTGACCGGCAGGCCCTTACGGTGGCGGACGCCTCTGTAGCAGCCTATTTCAACAAGTCTCTTGATGTCGAAAGCTACCTCGCGCCTGAGGTCACCTTCAACCTTTACATTATGGTCGATGTATTCACGGAGCTTGGAAACATCGTCCTCGGTCAAATCCTTAACTCTTGTGTCCGGATTGATTCCGGTAGCTTTGATAATGTCGCCTGCAACCTTGCGGCCGATGCCGTAGATATAGGTAAGAGCGATTTCTATTCTCTTATCTCTGGGCAGGTCAACGCCGGAAATTCGTGCCATTTATCAAATGCACCTCCATTAATTTTACAGGTTTAGCCCTGACGCTGTTTGTGCTTGGGATTTTCGCAGATAACTCTGACTTGTCCCTTGCGCTTGATTATCTTGCATTTTTCGCAAATTTTCTTAACAGAAGGTTTGACTTTCATTCTGTTACCTCCTAACTTCAGCTTCGCTACTTGGAACGCCAAATGATGCGTCCTCGGGTGAGATC
This sequence comes from Clostridiales bacterium DTU053, assembly GCA_001512765.1. Taxonomy (GTDB): domain Bacteria; phylum Bacillota; class Clostridia; order Oscillospirales; family Acutalibacteraceae; genus DTU053. The sequence continues at coordinate 13,638 of LFSO01000038.1, read as the reverse complement.
ATAGGGCGACATTTCAACTGTTACAGTATCCCCGGGGAGAATGCGTATGAAGTTCATTCTCAGTTTACCGGAAATGTGGGCAAGTATTCTGCGGCCGTTTTCGAGCTCTACCTGAAAGGTTGCGTTGGGAAGCGCTTCTACGACTTTACCTTCGACCTCTATCATATCCTGCTTTGCCATAACTTCTTACCTCCCCTGGTCTTGTTTTTGTGTTGTTCTTTGCGCATAATTTCTTAAAGCTCTGCGCAGCGCCCGATTATTCGCCATATCATCCGCCCCGAGCACCGCCGTTGTCACGGCGATATGCTTGATGTTTTTCCGCTTAGGTCTTTCAAGCGGCCTTTCTTTTCCGTCGCAGAGCAATACGGCATTGTCTTCGATTGCCGTAACCACAAGAAATTTACCTTTGTCACGGCCTGCTTTCGAACGCACTATACAGCCCAGAGTCAGTTCCAGATTAATCACTCCTTCGCTGCAAAGTCCATTCCACAGCATTACGGCGTTGTTAGAATGAGACATTCGCCGTCTGTAATCGCAATCGTGTGCTCAAAATGCGCCGAGAGCTTGCCGTCGGCAGTGACTACCGTCCAGCCGTCGCCGAGGAGCTTTATTCTCCCCGTGCCCTCGTTAATCATGGGTTCGATGGCCAATGTCATACCCTGAAGAAGCCTTGTTCCCTTGCCGGGAGAACCGTAATTGGGTACCGAAGGGTCTTCATGCAGTGACCTGCCGATTCCGTGACCCGTATACTCCCTGACTATGCCGTAGCCTCTGCTCACACAATAGCTTTCTATCGCATGGCCTATATCACCGATTCTGCCGCCGGCCACCGCCTTTTTGAGTCCCTCATAGAGGGCCTCCCTGGTGGTATCCATCAGCCGCTGCGCAGCGGGGCTTATTTTGCCCACTGCGAATGTGGCGGCGTTATCGCCGTGATAACCGTCAATCGAAGCACCGAGGTCAACGCTGACAAGGTCGCCTTCTTTTATGATGCGGTCCTTGCCGGGAATGCCATGTATGACTTCGTTGTTTACGGAAATACACGCAGCCGCAGGGAAGCCGTTGTAGCCGAGGAAGCTGGGGACAGCGCCCTGACTTTCAATAAACTTTCTGACTTCACGGTCAATGTCCGCCGTGGAAATCCCCGGGGCTATGACCTCACCTGCAAGCTGTAATGCTCTCGCCGAGATCCGGCCTGCTTCACGCATTATCTCCAGCTCGCGGCGGGACTTGAGCATTATCATGTTTAGTCCTCCAATGCTTTGAGCGTCAGAGCGGTTGTGTCTTCAACCCTTTCCTGACCCTCTACGGTGCGCAGTTTGCCCTTTTGCTCATAATACTTTATGAGGGGCTCGGTCTGCTCGTGATAAACCCTAAGACGCTCCTTAACGGTTTCGATGGAGTCGTCCTTGCGCTGTACGGGAACGGAGCCGCATACATCGCATTTGTCGGGCTCTCTGGTCGGCTTATACTCTATATGATAGGTAGTGCCGCAGGTGAGGCAGACTCTGCGTCCGCTGATTCTTTTGATTATCGTCTCGTCAGGGACATGGATATTGATAACCTTGTCAATCTCTATGCCCATCTGGTCGAGGCTTTCCGCCTGGGGAATGGTGCGGGGGAAGCCGTCAAGAATGAAGCCTTCCTTGCAGTCATCCTCCGAGAGGCGTTCCTTAATTATGCCTATGACAACATCGTCCGGAACAAGCAGGCCCTTGTCGGTATATTCTTTAGCGGCAAGGCCCATCTTTGTGCCATCCTTAATGGCGGCACGGATGATATTGCCTGTTGATATTGTGGGAATGTTCAGCTTTCGGCTGACTGTTTCCGCCTGTGTTCCTTTTCCTGCTCCGGGAGCTCCCAGAAAAATAATTCTCATTTGAAACCTCCGTTTAGGAACTTAGTCAAGGAAGCCCTTATAGTGGCGCATCATCATCTGGCTCTCAAGCTGCTGTACGGTTTCGAGAGCGACGCCAACGAGAATGATTACGGATGTGCCGCCGAGCGATATGTTCATGGTTCTGCCTTCGCCGAAAATCAGAGTTGTGAGCTGTGTGAAGATAATCGGGAACAGAGCTACTACGCTCAGAAGCAGCGCGCCCAATAGGGTTATCTTTGACATAATCTTGGCGATATATGCCGCGGTGGGCTCGCCGGGACGAATTCCGGGAATTGCGCCGGAATTCTTGCGGAGATTGTTAGCCATCTCTATCGGATTATACTGAATCTGCGAATAGAAGTAAGCGAAGAATATAATCATGAAGAAATAGATAACTACATAGAGCGGTGATGTCTGGTTGAACCAGCCCAAAATCGTTGTCCAGAACTTGTTCTCAGCCTTTACAAAGAGCTGAATTGTGGGGGGTATGGACAGGATTGAGCTTGCGAAAATGACAGGAAGAACACCTGACATATTAACTTTAAGCGGGATGTGCGAGCTCTGGCCGCCGTACATCTTGCGGCCTACAACCCTTTTCGCGTACTGAACGGGTATGCGGTGCTCCGCATTATCCATCCAGACGATGAAGGCAACCATAAGAATCATGATGACTGCGGCAAGCGGTGCGAGACCGTAGAAAACGCCGCCTCTGTTAAAGTACTGGAACAGTGTTGTTACCAGCGTGGGGATTCTTGAAATGATGCCCGTAAAAAGGATGAGCGAAATGCCGTTGCCTATTCCCTTTTCGTTAATCTGCTCACCGAGCCACATAACAAGCGCGGAGCCTGCGGTGAGGATACCGATAATTACGAGAGCCTGAAGAACCGCGGGGAAACCTGCGAACTTCTTGCCCGCATCGTCTGTGGTAAGGAAACCGCCGCTTCTGAGATATACATAGTAAGCGATGCTCTGGAGAAGTCCGAGACCGACGGCAGTATATCTTGTGATGGCGGAAATCTTCTTTCTGCCTTCCTCGCCTTCCTGAGCAAGACGCTCAAGAGCCGGTATAACAACCTGCAAGAGCTGCAGGATAATTGACGCGTTAATGTACGGAGTAATGGACATTGCGAAAATGGTACCGTAGTTAAACGCATCGCCGGTCATCATGATAAGGTAGCTGATGAATGAGGAAGTATCGGTATTGCTGATAATACCCTCCGCAGCGTTAACAAAGGGAACGGGGATTGCCGCACCTATCCTGAAGATGAAGAGAATAAGCGCCGTATAAAGGAGCTTCTTGCGAATGTCCTCAATTCTCCAGGCATTAGCAATGGTTTTGAACATCGGTTAACACGCTCCTTCCAATCGGAAGCACCCTGCCTTTGCAGTTGTGCTAAATGATTTCTGCCGTGCCGCCGGCAGCCTCTATCTTTGCTTTCGCGGTTTCGGAATAGGCGTTAACCTTAACTGTCAGCTTCTTTGATAACTCTCCGTTACCAAGAACCTTAACGCCGTCAAGAGGCTTCTTTATAAGTCCGGCCTGTCTTAATGCCTCGATATCTACAACCTGACCGTCGGAGAAAACTCTCTCCAGATCTGCAAGGTTTACAACAGCGAATTTTGTTGCGAAGATATTGTTAAAGCCCCTCTTCGGAACTCGTCTCTGAAGGGGCATCTGGCCGCCTTCAAAGCCGACGCGGGGACCCTTGCCCGCTCTTGCCTTCTGACCCTTATGACCCTTGCCGGAGGTCTTGCCGTGGCCCGAGCCGTGGCCCCTGCCTACTCTTTTTGCATCTTTTGTTGATCCGGGAGCCGGTGATAACTCGTGCAGTTTCATGTTATCCATCCTTTCTTATGCATCCGCGATTTCAACAAGATGATTTATCTTGTTTATTTTGCCGCGAGTCTGGGGATTGTCGGGCTGTACCGACTCATCGCCTACTTTTCTAAGACCAAGGGCGTGAGCGGTGGCAATCTGCGGCTTGGTGGAACCGATAAGGCTCCTGACTAACTTAACCTTAATGTTTGCCATTCTTCTCGCTCCTTAACCTATAATCTCTTCTACTTTCTTGCCCCTTATAGCGGCAACCTCGTCGGCATTCCTGAGCTGCTTTAAGCCATCAATCGTTGCCCTGACAACATTGCAGGGATTGCTTGACCTTAATGCCTTTGTGCGGATGTCTTTAATGCCAACTGTTTCAACTACGGCACGGACTGCGCCGCCGGCAATAACGCCGGTACCGGGTGCGGCGGGCTTCATAAGCACTACGCCGGAGCCGAATTTGCCGATAACCTCGTGAGGAATTGTTGTACCCTTGAGGGAAACCTTGATAAGGTTCTTCTTTGCGTCTTCTATTGCCTTGCGGATAGCATCCGGAACTTCGCCCGATTTGCCGAGACCGAAGCCTACGGTGCCGTTTTCATCGCCGACAACAACAAGAGCAGAGAACTTGAAAATGCGACCGCCCTTAACCGTCTTGGCAACGCGGTTAATAGCGACTAAGCGCTCTTTGAATTCTGACTTTTCCTGCGCTTCAAACTTAGCCAAAAGTATTCCTCCTCTTCTTAGAACTTCAGTCCACCCTCGCGGGCGCCTTCGGCCAAGCTCTTAACACGGCCGTGATAGATATAACCGCTGCGGTCAAAAACAACCTTTTCAATGTTCTTTTCCGCTGCTCTCTCTGCAATGAGTTTGCCTACTTTTCTTGCGGCTTCAACATTTCCGCCGTAACCCTCAAAGCCCTTTTCGACGGTTGACGCTGAAACAAGTGTTACACCGTTAACATCGTCTATAAGCTGGGCGTAAATATGCTTGAGTGAACGGAAAACATTAAGCCTCGGGCACTCGGGTGTGCCTTTAACCTTTGCGCGTACTCTCTTGTGACGCTTAATTCTTGCTTTATTGGAATCTGGTCTGTTTACCATTTGCCTTCACTCCTTTACTTTCCGCCCTTACCGGCCTTGCCTTCCTTGCGGCGAATTACCTCGTCGGAATACTTGATGCCCTTACCGTGATAGGGCTCAGGCGGACGAACCTTTCTGACCTGGGCTGCGAACTCGCCGACAGCCTGCTTATCCGCACCGGTAATAACTATTTTGTTGGGAGCAGGAGTTTCTACTGTAACGCCTGCGGGAGCCTCCAAGTCAACGGGGTGGGAATAGCCCACATTGAGGGTTATCTTCTTGCCGCCCTGGGCAGCTGCTCTGTATCCTACGCCGTTGATTTCGAGCTCTTTCTTAAATCCGTTTGTAACGCCCTCTACCATGTTTGCGATAAGAGAACGGGTAAGGCCATGGAGGGCTCTGTTCTCTTTATCATCATTGGGGCGGGTAACAATAATTTCACCGTTCTCAAGGGCTACCTTCATGTTCCTGTGAGCATTTACAGTAAGAGTGCCCTTGGGACCCTTTACAGTCACTACATTGCCGGCAATGTTAACTTCGACGCCGGCCGGAACAGGAATCGGCTTTTTGCCTATACGTGACATCCCTTAGTCCTCCTTACCAGATAAATGCAAGGACTTCGCCGCCGACATTAAGCTTGCGTGCGTCCTTATCAGTCATAACACCCTTTGATGTAGAGATTATGGCTATGCCAAGTCCTCTCATAACCTTGGGCATATTCTCGCAATTTGTGTATATACGAAGTCCGGGCTTAGATACTCTTCTGAGTCCGGTAATAACGCTTGTTTTGTTGGGACCGTACTTCAGAGCGATTTCGATTACGCCCTGCTTACCGTCGTCAATTACCTTAAAGCCTTTAATATATCCCTCGTCAAGAAGAATTTGAGCTATCGCCTTCTTGATGTTTGACGCCGGGACGCTCACTGTGTCATGCTTTGCCGATGTAGCGTTTCTGATTCTTGTGAGCATATCGGCGATGGAATCGGTAATCTGCATCAGGTTAACCTCCTTTGCTCAATAGCTGTTTACCAGCTTGCTTTCTTGACTCCGGGGATTTGACCCTTATGGGCAAGTTCCCTGAAGCATATACGACAAACACCATATTTACGGAGATAAGCGTGGGGTCTTCCGCAAATCTTGCATCTGTTGTGCTGCCTGGTTGAATACTTCGCCGGTCTCTGAGACCTGATTATCATAGATGTCTTTGCCATTTAAAACCCTCCCCCTTATCTTGTAAACGGTGCGCCCATAAGAGCCAGAAGCTCACGGGCCTCTTCATCAGTTTTTGCTGTGGTTACTATTGCGATATCCATGCCGCGAACCTTATCGATCTTGTCGTAATCGATTTCCGGGAAGATAAGCTGCTCTTTAACACCGAGGGCATAGTTTCCTCTGCCGTCGAATGAATTCGGATTTATTCCTCTAAAGTCGCGCACTCTGGGAAGCGCAAGGTTGAACAGTCTGTCAAGGAACTCGTACATCCTGTCGCCACGGAGTGTAACCTTAACGCCGTTAGGCATGCCCGCACGGATTTTGAAGTTGGCAACAGACTTCTTAGCCTTTACCACAACAGGCTTCTGGCCTGTAATCTGTGCTATGTCGGATACTACATGGTCGAGGACCTTCGGATTATCCCTTGCTTCACCGCAGCCGACATTGATAACTACCTTGTCGAGCTTCGGAATCTGCATGACGCTCTTGTAATTGAACTTCTTCATAAGTGCGGGAGCGACTTCGTTTAAATATAATTCTTTTAATCTGGGCATCTTAGGCATTCTCTGTCCGCTCCTCCTTATTCAAACTGAGCAGCACAGCCGCTCTTCTTGCATACTCTGACTTTTTTGCCTTCTGAGTCAAATGCATGGCCGACTCTGGTGGGCTTGCCGCACTTGGGGCAAACAAGCTGAACCTTATCGGCATAGAGGGCAGCTTCAGCCTTGATAAGGCCGCCGGGCTCGCCCATTCTGCGGGGTTTAACATGCTTGGTTACGATGTTGATGCCTTCAACAATAACCTTGCCCTCTTCGGGGCTGACCTCAAGAACCTTGCCGGTCTTGCCGCGGTCCTTGCCTTTTATAACCAAAACCGTATCCCCGGTCTTAACATGAACCTTCTTCTTCATATCTACGACCTCCCATCAAAGCACTTCGGGAGCAAGGCTGAGAATCTTGGTATAGTCTTTGTCTCTCAGTTCTCTTGCAACCGGTCCAAAAATACGGGTGCCTCTCGGGTTCTTGTCATCTCTGATAATAACAGCTGCGTTTTCATCAAAGCGAATGTAAGTTCCATCGTTTCTGTGAACGCCAAAGGCACTTCTGACAACAACGGCCTTTACCACATCACCTTTTTTAACAACGCCGCCGGGCGTAGCCTTTTTAACAGAAGCGACAATAACATCTCCGATGTTGGCGTATTTCCTGCCGGAACCGCCGAGCACTCTGATGCACATAATCTCTTTTGCGCCTGTATTGTCGGCGACTTTGAGAAGTGTTTGTTGCTGAATCACTTTGTCTGCCTCCTTACTTGGCTTTCTCTATAATTTCGGCGACACGCCATCTCTTCTCCTTGGAGAGCGGACGGGTTTCCATAATCAATACTCTGTCGCCTACGCGGCACTCGTTGTTCTCGTCATGAGCCTTAAGTCTAATGGTGCGGTTGACAATCTTTTTGTAAAGAGGGTGCTTAACACGGTCTTTAACAGCTACAACAACTGTCTTATCCATCTTATCGCTTGCAACGACGCCGACACGGGTTTTTCTTAAATTTCTTTCCATTAGCGCTTTCCTCCCTTGTCTTACGATTCAGAGCCATGAAGCTCTTTGTCGCGCTTTACTGTCAGCAAGCGTGCGATGTCCTTTTTCACGGCCCTGATGCGCATGGGGTTTTCAAGCTGGTTGATGGTTTGCTGGAAACGCAATTTAAAAAGTTCGTCCTTCAGCTCAAGGAGCTTAGCATCCAGCTCCTGGGCTGTCATCTTTCTGAATTCGGATGCTTTCATTCCTGCTCACCATCCTGTTCCTTCTTGGTAACAAACTTGCACTTGATAGGCAGTTTGTGTGCTGCAAGGCGCATAGCCTCTCTGGCAAGCTCCTCGCTTACGCCGCCGATTTCGAACATAACACGGCCGGGCTTAACAACGGCTACCCAGTATTCGGGTGAACCTTTACCGGAACCCATTCGGGTCTCGGCGGGCTTTTCTGTAATCGGCTTGTCAGGGAATATCTTTATCCAAACCTGACCGCCACGCCTGATATAACGGGTCATTGCGACACGGGCTGCCTCAATCTGATTTGAGGTAATCCATGCGGGCTCAAGAGCTACAAGACCGAAATCACCGTATGTGATTTTTGTACCTCTGCTTGCCGCACCCTTAAGGCGTCCTCTCTGTACTCTGCGATATTTAACGCGCTTTGGTAGCAGCATGGCCAGCTCTCCCTTCCCTCTTGTTTCTGTTGCTGCGGGTATCGTGGAATACCTCGCCTTGATAAATCCAAACCTTAACGCCTATGCGGCCGTATGTGGTATGTGCTTCGGCAAAGCCGTAGTCGATGTCGGCTCTGACTGTCTGAAGCGGAATTGTGCCTTCGTGATAATGCTCTGTACGGGCGATTTCCGCGCCGCCGAGGCGTCCGCTTACCTGAGTCTTAATGCCCTTTGCGCCGAGACGCATTGCGCGGCCGATAGCCTGCTTCATGGCACGACGGAAGGAAATTCTTCTTTCAAGCTGGGCAGCGATGTTTTCTGCTACAAGCTGAGCGTTAAGGTCAGGCTGCTTAACTTCTACGATGTTGATTATAACTTCATCGGTTCCGAGAATCTTTTTGCACTGTGCCTTGAGCTTTTCGATTTCAGCTCCGCCCTTGCCGATAACGATGCCGGGCTTTGCGCAGTGTATATTAACACGAACTCTTCTTGTGTCGCGCTCTATCTCAATCTTGGGAACGCCTGCTGCCTTGAGGGTCTCATAGAGATACTCTCTGAGCTTATAGTCGGCGATGAGATTGTTGCTGAAGGTTTTCTTGTCGGCGTACCACTTTGACTCCCAGTCCTTTATAACGCCTATTCTCAGACCGGTGGGATTAACTTTCTGTCCCATTATCTTTGCCTCCTCCCTTTATTCTCTCTCTTTGAGCACCAGTGTCACGTGCGAGGTCTTCTTGTTTATCCTGTAAGCACGGCCCTGAGCTCTGGGTCTTATGCGCTTGAGCGTGGGACCCTGGCTCACATAGCACTCAGCTACATAAAGGGATGCTACATTCATATCATGATTGTTTTCCGCATTTGCAATTGCGGACTTAAGGAGCTTAAGCAGTGGCTCACACGCGGCCTTGGGCGTGTATTTGAGGATTGCTAAAGCTTCTTCGGCAGACTTATTACGAATAAGGTCGAGAACTATCTGAATCTTTCTCGGCGCTACGCGAAGAAAAGTTGCCTTTGCGGTTGCTTCCATAGTTTACACTCCTTTTGACCGATTATTTGCCTGTGTTGGATGTCTTGGAGCCTGCGTGTCCGCGGAATGTGCGGGTTGGTGCAAACTCTCCGAGTTTATGACCTACCATATCCTCCGTAACATAAACGGGAACATGCTTGCGACCGTCATGAACTGCAAAGGTATGGCCTACAAAATCGGGGAAAATAGTAGAGCTGCGGCTCCAGGTCTTGATAACGATTTTCTCGCCCTTTTCGTTCATCTGTCTGACTTTAGCTAACAGCTTTTTATCGACATAAGGTCCTTTTTTAACGCTTCTACCCATAAATCCTGCTCCTTTCCTCGATTAAATCTGGTTACGACGCTTAACAATAAACTTGTTGGACTTGTTCTTCTTCTTGCGTGTCTTGTATCCGAGAGCAGGCTTGCCCCAAGGGGTAACAGGGCCGGGTCTTCCGATCGGAGCCTTGCCTTCACCGCCGCCGTGGGGATGGTCAACAGGGTTCATGGCTGAACCGCGAACTGTGGGACGGCGACCCATGTGACGGGTGCGGCCTGCCTTGCCGATCTTAACATTTTCGTGCTCTTGATTACCAACATTGCCTATTGTGGCTATGCATTCCGCAGGTACATTTCTGAGCTCGCCTGAAGGGAGGCGCAGAAGTGCAAGATTGCCTTCTTTAGCCATGAGCTGCGCTGCCTGACCTGCGGCTCTTGCTATCTGGCCGCCTCTGCCGGGGTGCATCTCAACATTGTGTACGAATGTACCCACCGGGATGTTTGCAAGAGGAAGTGCGTTGCCTACCTTGATGTCCGCGTCGGGACCCGCAACTACGGTGTCGCCTACTTTGAGGCCTTCGGGAGCCAAGATATAGCTCTTCTCGCCGTCTTCATACTGAATCAGAGCGATGTGTGCCGTGCGGTTGGGGTCGTACTCGATGGTCTGAACAACAGCGGGTACGCCGAACTTGCTTCTCTTAAAGTCAATAATACGGTACTTTCTGCGGTTTCCGCCGCCTCTGTGACGGACTGTGATCCTGCCGTAGCTGTTTCTGCCGGATTTTTTGCGCAGGGGCTCAAGCAGGCTCTTTTCAGGTTCTACCTTTGAAAGCACTGAATAATCAGTAACCGACATATTGCGTCTTCCGCTTGATGTCGGCTTATAGACCTTAACTGACATTATGTCACTCGCCTTTCTTTCCTAAACGATGATATTAGGAATAATTACAGATATTTTCTGCGGCTTCGGCTTCGCGGAGTGGCTGAAGCTCCATACTTCGCCGTGCCTATTAAACCGGAAATACTTTCGGCTTAAATCAAATTAGAGTAAACCGTCAAAGAACTCGATTGACTTTGACTTTTCGGTAAGAGTTACGACAGCCTTCTTCCAGTTGGGTCTGTAGCCCTCGTATCTGCCGTATCTGCGAAGGTGACCCTTAACATTCATGGTGTTAACCTTTGCGACCTCAACGCCGAAGAGCTTTTCGACAGCCTTGGCTATCTCTATCTTGTTGGCGTCTTTGGCTACCTGGAACGCGTACTTCTTAACAGGCGCGCCCTTCATGCTTTCCTCTGTGATGATGGGGCGGATGATGATATCCTGCGGGAGCTTGCTCATGCATAAACCTCCTCTAACGCGGTAACTGCATTCCTGAGGAAGAGAACGGTATTGCAGTTGACCAGATCATATACATTAAGTGAATCCACCGTTACAGTCTTAACGCCGCAGATGTTGCGGGTGCTGAGATAGACTATGTCGTCCTTTTCGGGAAGAACGATGAGAGTCTTCTTGCCGGTGTCAAGGTTTTTGAGAACCTTGAGAGCTTCTTTAGTCTTTACGGCTTCAAGGCCGAAGCTGTCAAGAACCTTGATTTCGTCAGCGCTGAGCTTGGCCGACAGAACGGACTTGAGAGCAAGCCTCTTAACCTTCTTGTTAACTTGCTTTACATAATCGCGGGGCTTGGGGCCGAGCGCTACGCCGCCGTGACGCCACTGGGGAGCTCTGATGGAGCCATGCCTTGCGCGGCCTGTGCCCTTCTGTCTCCAGGGCTTTCTGCCGCCGCCGCTTACCTCTGCACGGGTAAGGGTGGACTGGGTGCCCTGACGCTGATTTGCAAGATAGCTGACAACAGCTAAATGAACAGCGTGTGTGTTCGGCTCGATTGCGAATATTTCATCCTTAAGGGTTATATCGTCAATCTTTTCGCCGGCTGCGTTATATACTGGTACAATTGGCATCTGTCTTTCCTCCCTTACGCTTTCTTGACATTGTCAGTTACAAACACGATGCCGCCGCGGGGACCGGGAACTGCGCCTTTAACAGCGATAAGATTGTTTTCGGCGTCAACCTTGACAACATCCAGATTCTGAATTGTAACCTTTTCATGACCGAGACGGCCTGCCATCCTCTTGCCCTTGAATACTCTTGAGGGGTCTGAGTTGGAGCCTATTGAACCGCCCTTGCGGACAACAGGACCGGAGCCGTGGGACTCCTTAAGACGACTGAAGTTCCATCTCTTAATGACGCCGGCTGTTCCCTTACCTTTGGTGATGCCTGTTACATCAACTTTCTCGCCGACTTCAAAGATGTCTGCCTTGATGATGTCGCCAACATTGAGGGAGCTTACATCGTCAAGTCTGAACTCCTTAAGGTACTTTCTGGGAGCTACATTTGCCTTTGCGAAATGTCCCTTAACGGGTTTGTTGACTCTCTGAACCTTTACTTCGCCGAAACCGAGCTGTACTGCGTCATAGCCGTCGGTTTCAACGGTCTTCTTCTGTACGACCGGGCAGGGACCAAGCTCTATAACAGTTACGGGAATAACATTTCCCTTTTCGTCAAAAAGCTGTGTCATACCGATCTTTTTGCCTATAAGACCTTTTTGCATTGAATTTCCTCCTGTCAGATTATTGGTTGACTGATTGTCAACATGATCTGCGGCACTTTATAAGAGCAGACTTAATCTGCGCCGTAGATTATGCCGAAAAAGCCTGTTACAGCTTAATCTCGATGTCCACGCCAGCGGGAAGCTGGAGTTCGGTAAGAGCCTCAACCGTCTTGTTAGAGGGACGGAGAATATCGATGAGCCTCTTGTGTGTGCGCTGCTCGAACTGCTCTCTGGAGTCCTTATACTTGTGAACAGCTCTGAGGATGGTGATAACCTCTTTCTCTGTGGGCAGCGGCACGGGGCCAGAAACTCTCGCGCCTGTGCGCTTGGCTGTTTCTACGATTTTCTCTGCTGCCTTGTCAACAAGGTTGTGGTCGTAGCTCTTAAGCCTGATTCTGATTTTCTCTTTTACTGCCATAAATTTGCCTCCTTTAGTTTAGGCGGGCAAGGATTTTAACAACTGCTCCGGGTATTCCGCTTGCTTCCGTAAAAAAAAGCCGGAAATCTCGGTATTTCCGGGTTGCTAAAATCTCAATTCAGGGCATTTTTTCGGCAAAAAACCGCAAAAAGACCCTTAGATCGCCCGGTTTTCGAATCGGACATACTCCGCGGAAATTCCCTGCTTCAAAGAGCAGCCACCTTCCGCATCATCGCCTTAATTACTGTATAAAAGAGCTTTATATACAAAGCCCTTTTACACGCTCGAAAATCATATCACAAAACAAAGCTCAATGCAAGTAGAATTTTAAAATTTATTCTAATTTAATAATAATTTTTGCAAGTTAAGCATATTATATGAGCTTTAATGCGAAAAATGTATCGAAATTTAGAAAATCCGGGCGTTTTTTAAGCGAGAAAAAACTAAAGCCGCCGGCGCATAACGGCTTTTATTATATGCCCCTTCTCGCATAATATCAAGCGGGAAATACAGGGGCGCTGCTTTTTCTTTGCGTCATCGCCCCTTTTCTGTGCCAGCTGGGCCGCGGCGGGGCGACACTTAGCGGGCGGGCGTTGTCAGCTTGCGGGCTATTTCTTTCCGGCGGCGGGCGACCTCGGCGGGGCGGCGGGGATTCGGAGGAAGGAATGAAGGCCCCTCGGCGGTGGCGGCTTGCAGTACCCCCTGTGTCTTGGTGACACTCGGCGGATGGAGCAGCGGTTACGGGAAATCCCCATGGGCGGGGGCGGTGGCACTGACGGCGGCTACTCTCTTTGCGAAATGTCTGCTCCTTGCGGGCGGGGCGACCTCGGCGGGGCGGCGGGGATTCGGAGGACTGATTAAAGTCCCTTCGGTTGTTTGGCGGGGATACATATATATATAATAGAAACAAAAAACCGAGGGCGGCGCGGGCGCGCGGCTCTCGGTTTTGGTTTGGCTTGGCATTAAAGCACTTGCCATTCAAAGAAACTTGGGTCAAGGTGTGTGTTCAGTTTTATGCTCTCAACATCGTCGTTAACGCTCACCGCAATTACATAGAAGGTTTTGCCGCCGTCCCTTTCTATGCGGCAGGTGTAGGCAGGCTCGAGAATGTGGGTGTCAA
>LFSO01000053.1:112258-140544 GCA_001512765.1 Clostridiales bacterium DTU053 | reverse complement strand
CTCACAAGTGATTGTTGCATGGGGCACCAAAAATGAAGAAATACCGCCCATTTGCGCCGATTCCCTGGACCTTGTTGCCGCCTTGTATCCTTCAGATGAACCGGTAGTATTTACAAATGAAAAATTCGCAAATGAATTAAATAAAGCAATTAACGGCTATAAGGCGAACTTGAAAGAGGATAATCAGGCTGTCGTTATGGGAATGGATTCCGCAACTTCCGGTAGGTCCGCAATTCGCGGTAGGCTATCGATTTTTTATTACAGGGAACTGCTCATCCTTGATTTAATTGAACGCATTGAAAAATGGCATAAAACCTGCTCATGGAAGCTCGAATACCGAAAAATCAAAACCGGAAAAGATGAAAAAGGCAAAGAAAAGTATGAAAAATTCGCATTTGTAGGGGCACCCGCTCCTAAAGACATTGCAGAAGCGGCATACGGGACAAACATAAAGGAAAACCACAAAAAATCAATTATTGAAAGGCTGCTGCCCTGTATAATAGACGGAGCAAAAGTTCCCGTTGATATTATGAAGAACGCCGCAAGGAGGGCTTCCAATCCTGCAAGTTTCAAAGAAGACTGGGAGTACCGTAAAACCCTGAGCATTGCTTGCGCCTTAATCAGAAAGTATTACAACGATAAAAGCAAAAATAAGGAGGTATTTAAGATGGGGCTCGATTTTGAGAACAACGACAGAAACTATCTGTTCGGCAGAATCCTTGCATATATGCGGGAGATTGAAAGTAAAGCCTTGTATGATGCAAAAGAGAACAGGCAGACAAATGCTGAAAGATTGCTCAATGCGTTCTGCAGGGCTCCTGCGAAATACTGCGATATACTTCACAAGCAACTGCAGCCGTATCTAAAAAGACTTGGCGGAAAAGGATTCTTCCTTGAGTCGGAAATGATGGCATTAATATCCCGGCTTGACACCGAATTCAACAATACCCCTCTTAACGAAACATTCCTGCTCGGATACTCGGCGCAAATGAATCATTTTATTGAAGGCAGCAGGGCTCATAAACAAAATGAAACCGAAACTTTTGAAGAATAAATTTTTTTATGAAGGAGAATTGATATGAGCGTATTGAAAAACAAAATCGATTTTGCTGTTATCGTCTCGGTTAAAAACGCGAATCCCAACGGAGACCCCTTAAACGGCAACCGCCCAAGGGAAGACTATGACGGTTTTGGTGAGATTTCCGATGTATGTATTAAAAGGAAAATCAGGAACAGGTTTATTGACCTTAGCAAAGAGGATAGTTCTATCAAGTTATTTGTACAGTCGGATGATAAGACTGTGGAGGGCTTTAAGAGTCTGAGAGAAAGGGCAGATTCGGTTGAAGAGCTGAAAGCGGCAGAAAAGAAAAAAGACCCCGAAGCATTTGCAAAAATTGCCTGCGAGACATGGATTGATGTCAGAAGCTTTGGTCAGGTATTTGCCTTTAAGGGCAGCGATGTTTCCATCGGAGTCAGAGGACCGGTGTCAATTCATCCCGCCTTTAGCGTTGTCCCGATAGACATTCAGAGCATTCAGATTACAAAAAGCGTCAACAGCGTTCCGGGAGAGAAGAAAGGCCCCGATACAATGGGCACAAAACACCGTGTACCCTTTGGTCTTTATGTCTTCTACGGCAGCATAAACTGCCAGCTTGCGGAATTAACGGGCTTCAGTGAAGAAGATGCCGATAGGATTCTTTGGGCTTTAAGGTCATTGTTTGTAAACGATGCCTCATCCGCAAGACCCGAAGGTAGCATGGAGGTATGCAAAGTATATTGGTGGAAACATAAAAACAAAAACGGCCAGTACTCATCAGCAAAGGTACATCGTTCGCTTAAAGTTAAGGCCAAAACCGATACCCCGCGCAATCTGGAGGATTACAGCATAGAGCTTGAACACCTTGAAGGTCTTGAACCTGAGATTTACGATGAGCTGGTATGATAAGCCATTATGATTACCTGCAGCTTTCGGGCATACAGCATTTCGTTTTCTGCCGTAGACAATGGGCTCTGATTTTTATTGAGAATCAATGGGCAGACAATTTGCGAACAGTTGAAGGTACTCTTCTTCATGAAAAAGCTCACGACCCTACATCCGATGAAAAACGAAAAGATATAATAATTGTCAGAGGAATGCCAATCAAATCGGACAAACTGAGAATAACCGGTATTTGCGATGTGGTTGAGTTTATCGCTGACGAAAATGGGATACATATAAACAATTATGAAGGAAAGTACAAAGTATATCCCATTGAATACAAGCGCGGTGAACCAAAAGAGAACGAGGCTGATATTCTTCAACTTGTTGCGCAGGCAATATGTCTTGAAGAAATGCTATGCTGTTCTATAAACGAAGGAGCCATTTACTACGGCAAAACAAGAAGAAGGCAGAAAGTCCAAATTACTGATTCGCTAAGAAATTCTACAACCCGATTTTTTAAAGAAATGCACGAGTATACCCAAAGGCAGTACACTCCGAAAGTTAAACCTACAAAAAGCTGCAATGCGTGCTCACTGAAAAACATATGCTTGCCGAAACTTATGAAAAGCAAAAGTGTAAAAGACTATATTGCTAACCACATTGCAGATGAAAAGGCCTGAGTTGTCATGAGGAAGCTTTTGAACACTCTGTATATTACAACGAATGACAAGTATCTTTCTCTGGATGGCGAGAATGTTGTTGTCTCTCAGGATGGTAAGGAAGTAGCAAGATATCCTCTTCATCGCTTTGAGGCAATAGTAACTTGCGGTTATTCGGGAGTAAGCCCCGCTTTAATGGGCGCCTGCGCTAAGCGGGGCATCTCGATTTCCTTTTTGTCGATGAGCGGAAAATTCCTTGCAAGAGTTTGCGGAGAAACCTGCGGCAATGTAGTTTTGCGAAAAACTCAATACAGGTATTCTGACGATACCGAAATAAGCAACCATATTGCCAAAAGTTTTCTAACGGGAAAACTGTATAATGCAAAATGGGTACTTGAACGAGCGACCCGAGATCATCCAATGCGCCTGAATGTTGAAGAGCTGAAACAAAAATCCGCACAGCTAAGCAAATGCATAAACAATATTCAGTGTGCGGAAAATCTTGAACAGCTTAGAGGTATTGAGGGCGAGGGCGCTAAGGCTTATTTTTGCGTATTTGACCAACTGATTTTAAATCAGAAAGAAGATTTTTCGTTTGATACAAGAAACAGACGACCTCCCCTTGATAATGTTAACGCTTTGCTATCATTTAGTTATTCTCTTTTGTTAAGCACCTGTATTTCTGCTCTGGAATCTGTTGGTCTGGATCCGTATGTTGGTTTTCTGCATCGCGATCGGCCCGGAAGAGCTTCGTTGGCTTTGGATCTTATGGAAGAGTTGCGCCCTGCCCTTGCGGATAAATTTGTCCTTTCACTTATTAACCGCAAAGAAATCAATAAAGACTGTTTTATCCAAAAAGAAAATGGCGCCGTTGAAATAACCGATAACGCAAAAAAGAAAATTCTTACTTGTTGGCAAAATAAAAAATCTGAAGAAATCAAACACCCTTATCTCGATATAAAAATTGAATGGGGCGTTGTGCCTTATGCACAGGCACTTTTGCTTGCTCGATATATCCGCGGCGACATAGATGGCTATCCACCATTTTTATGGAAGTCATAAGTTTAAAGTTTACTGATGAGAGGACGAAAATGCTATGTTTGTTTTAATTACTTATGATGTGAATACTCAAACCGCAAGCGGCAGAAAACGATTGAACAAACTTGCAAAACAATGTGTCAATTACGGACAAAGAGTCCAAAACTCTGTATTTGAATGCGTTATTGACGCCGCTCAGTTTCGAAAAGTAAAGGATCAGCTTGAGAAAATTATTGATCCCCAATGCGACAGCCTCAGATTCTATTATCTTGGAAAAAATTACAAAAATAAGGTAGAACACATCGGAGCAAAACCTTCATATGACCCAGAAGCACCAATAGTTTTATAGTGCGAACCATAAATGCACATAAAAACTTCGGTAGTCTCGCACTAAAAAAGACACGGATTTAATATTAATTTTTTGTTTTCTTTATTAACAATTTATTACCATCAATCTTTTTTTCGTGAACATAGTATGATTAGTACTTTCTAATGCGTAAGATAGTTGTGTATTTTTGCGGACGCTCTCCACACGGAGAGCGTGGATTGAAATAACGCCACCATAAACCTTTACGGGGTCGACTACAGACGCTCTCCACACGGAGAGCGTCGATCGAAATAGCACCTTTTTGCGGCGTGTCAATACAATTTGCCGCTCCCCATATGGAGAGCGGCAAAAGGATACAATTAGATTGCTGTGTGAATAGAAGGCTGAAAAGTTTGTCTTAAACCTCATTTAATAAAGCAGGATTTGGGCTATGTTTTTTCCCGCCAGATGTATTCGGGCGTGAGGGGGAAGGAGAGGAAATCTGTGTTGAAGGCTGCGGAGAGGGCGTTTGCGAGGGCGGCGGGGATACCGATAATGCCGTGCTCGGCGTAACTTCTGATTCCGTAGGGCGATTCCTTTTCGGGCGTTTCCACAAAGCCGACCTTATAATCGGGCTCCTGACCTATGTGCATGGGCTTATAGGTTCTAAGGTTCGGCGTCTTTGGTATGCCGTTTTCGGTATACAGGAACGCTTCCCTGCTTGCAAGGCTTATTCCCATCGCCATGCCGCCCGCTATGACCGAGCGCATAAGCTCGGGGTTGACCGCCTTGCCAACATCCATAACGGTTGAGGCATTCGTTATCCTATAGGTGCAGGTTTTAAGGTTTGCCTCAATTTCCACAACCTGCGCTCCGACGGTCCATGAAGGCCCCGTTTTGCCCTGACCCGTTTCGGTGTCCAGCTCCGTAAGCCCTTTAAGCATAAAGCCTCCCCTGCCGATTACGGGTTTGCCGATTGACTCCCCGTCCGCAGATTTGTATCCCAAGGCAATATCTTTAAAAGCGATGAAATTCTGGGGATTCTTTCGTGAGAACACTCTGCCGTTTTCAATGAGGATTTCCTCCGGCGGACATTTCAGAGCCTCGGAGCCTATTGTTTTTAACTGCGCTATCATGTCGTCGGCAGCCTCTATTACGGCGTTGCCCGCCATATATTCGGTAATGCTCGCCACCGTTTTCCAATGTTCGGGTGCGGTGCGGGTGTCCACATCCATTACCACATGGACATCCTTTGGGCTGATTTTTAGTCTCTCCGCAAGCATTTGGGCAAGGTGGGTCTGGTCGCCTGAGCCTATTTCCACCACGCCCGTATTTAAGTTTACGCTGCCGTCAGGGTTAAAGGTTATAAGCGCTCCCGACACAGCATTGGTCGGGGGCGTTTCTGTTTTCCAAAAACAGGCGATGCCTAAAGCCTTTATAGCATCTTTTTTTATAGCCTCAGCCCTGCCGCCGTTCCACCGGGAAAGCTCGCGCACCTTCCTTAAACATTCGGGCAGATTGCCTATAATATCCTCGGTACAGTAGACTCCCGTAGGAGTGCTGCAGCCGGGAACAATCGCGTTTTTAAGTCTTATTTCAAGCGGGTCGATACCGCATTCCTTAGCCAAAGCGTCTATAGTGCGCTCAACGCAGAAAGTAAGGGACTCATGGGCAAAGCTCCTGTAGGATGTGGAGTAGGTGTGGTTTGTGTAGACGCAAAGGGCGTCGCATGAGAGATTGTCAATTCGGTAGGGACCCGTGCAGTCGACTGCGGTTGCCTTGGTCATATAGGGGGTGATGTCCGTATATGCTCCGCTGTCAAGAAGGTAGGTCATTTCCGCTCCCGTAAAGACGCCGTCTTTAGTCGCGCCGATTTTTATATCAGCCTCAAGACCTATGCGGCTGGGTGCGCTTGCCATGTCCTGCTCTCGGGGAATGGTCAGACGGACGGGTCTGCCGCCCACGCTCATTGAGGCAAGGAGGGCGAGGATTTCAAGGAATACGGGCGCTTTGCCCCCAAAGCCTCCGCCCACAAAGGGGACCTTGATCTGAATTTTTCCCGCTGGAATCATAAAGACCTCGGAGAGCATTTTTCTGACAGTGTAGGGCGCTTGAGATGAGGTGGTAATCAGCACTGTGCCGTCAGCGGAGATTTCCGCCTGGGCTGTTCTTACCTCCATTGCCACATGGTCGGAGGGCGGAAGGCAGAACTTGCGGTGAATCACAATATCAGAGCTTTTAAGGGCGGCGGCAGCGTCGCCCTTTCTGATTTGATACTTGCTTGCTATATTGGTGCCCGCAATCGGGTATATGTCCGTCGCAACCTTTTTATAGCCGTTGGGCTGACGGTGGATAAGCGGCGCGCCCTCTGCGAGCGCCTCAGATGGGGTGAGAATTACGGGGAGCTGCTCGTATTCCACTTCAATTAGCCTTGCCGCCTCTTCCGCGCAGCAGTCGTCCTGAGCCACGACCATAGCCACAGGCTCTCCGGCGTAGCGCACTACATCTCTGGCGAGCGCGGGACGGTCAAGAAGAAGCGGTCCGAAAAGCTCCTTAAAGTCCCCGCCCGTCAAAACCGCTTTTACGCCTCTCATTGCCATTGCCTTTGAGGTATCTATTCTCTTGATTTTGGCGTGGGCATAGGTGCTTGTCAAAAGCCTTGCGGACAAAACATCGGTAACGGGAAAATCATCGGTATACTTTGCCCTGCCCGTTACCTTGTCCCATGCCTCTTTTCTTTGAATGCTGATGCCGACTGCCCTTTCCATTCCCTCACCCTTTCTGTTACTTTAATTAATTTTCCCTCATGTCCTTTTGTTATACCGAAACTGCATATTTAATGAAATTCTGAGAAAAATTAGAGTATACAAAGCATAAGGAGTGATGGAATGAATCCCTTTGAGCAAAAACCCATGAATCTTACCGACGGGATAATGGATTGGTGCACCGTATATCCCAAGCCGTACTGCAAGAACACGGTTGACCCATACACCAAGGTGCGCATAATCCTTATGAACGGCATTGAGGTTGAGGCAATTATCTTTAAGCATCAGTTCAGCCGCAACTGCAACAACAACGACATCCGCAGAGAGCTTGCGCTTACAAGGCGCATTGAACAGCAGCAGCAAAAGCACATTAACTGGCTGAAACCCATTGACGAAACTCCCCTTGAGACCACCATCGGCTATGAGCATGTCGCAGTTGACCTCACCGCATGGCTTGCTCAGAACGAGCCTGACCCCTATGTAAAGCAGGCGCTGGATTTTGCTCTGCTGGAGGATTTTGACCACCTTTACAGATACGCGAACCTTCTTGACCTTGACGCGCAGATTCCCGCTCAGCAGCTGGTTAAAAGCTATGTGGACATTACCCCCGGCCGTCCCACAATCGCTGAGCACCGCTTCCCCTATGACTCTATTAAGTACCATGTAGACTTTAAAAAGGCCGACCTTCAGACCATGCTCAACACGCTGATTATCACCGCTGGCGAGCAGCAGACCATGAACTTCTATATGAATATAGGCAACACCTATTACAACGACCTGGGCAGAGAGCTATATCTTGAAATCGGCATGATTGAGGAGCAGCATGTGTCACACTACGGCTCGCTGCTTGACCCCAACTGCACATGGCTTGAGAATATGCTTCTGCACGAGTACACTGAGTGCTACCTCTACTATTCTTTCTATGAAGACGAGACCGACCCGAATGTAAAGTCAATTTGGGAAATGCATTTGCAGCAGGAAATCGCTCATCTGCACAAGGCAGCGGAAATGCTCAAGAAGTATGAAAACAAGGATTGGCAGCAGGTTATCCCCGGCGGCGACTTCCCCAAGCTGCTTAAATTCCACGATACAAGGGATTATGTCCGCATGATTTTGGACAAGCAGATTCTGCTCACCGCAAACAGAGAGCAGTATGCTCCCGTTTCCGATTTGCCCGCTGACCATGAGTTCTTCTTCTATCAGAACAAGGTCAACCACAATGTGGATGCGGTACCCAGCCACAAGGTTATTGTTCAGCATCAGCAGAAGTTCAATATAGACTATCGCGCGGAGTCCAATCCGAACCCCGTTCAGGCGCTGACCGACAGGACAATGGACAACACCACGATTGCCCGAACCAAATAAAAACCGCCCCAAAAGGGCGGTTTTTTTATTTACAGGGCAAACTGCAGGCTTATGTTTATGATTAATAGCACGATAGCGGCTGTAAGTTTTATACTGAGCAAAACTCTGACGGGGAGCTTTAGCAAGCGGCTCTCTGCTCTTTTCTCTATTCTCTTTATGGGTTTCATCAGCGGATTAAACAAAACCGCTCCCGCGAAAATTATGAGGCATGTGTAGAAGTTTTGTTCTATCAGAAAATTAATCAAAGCCTCTGTGCTGCTGATGACTGAGATATTTCTCATCCACTCTGGCACCAAAAGAAGAATATAGAGTATGTAAAGGGCGCGCCAGAGGGTGTTCATTAAGAGAACCGAAAAAGCAAGGATGGGAATATTCTTTTTCTTATTTTCAAGGTATTTGTTTCGCAGCTTTATAACCGCGAACATGGCGGCGGCTTCAAGAATTATCGATACCGCAGGATTTATCACCCTGTCGATTCTTATGGGCATAAACAGATTAAGAAGCTTTATGCCCGAGGCAAGAAGGGCGACAAGCAGAATATCGGCGGTTCTCTCTGACTTTTGATAAGCAAGGTACATAAAAAAGCAGGCGGCGGGATACCAAACAAGCCAGCCTATGTTAAAGGGTAAAAGGTGAAGTAAATATCCCACGGTTGCCTCAAAAATTCCCCACAGAGCGCCGACGGTGAAGATTCTGCTCACAGCCGTTATCACTCTCTCTTTTTTTGTTTCCACATTATCCCCTCCAATCTCCTTTAAAGATATGTCCCGAGAAATTAAAAAATTCAGCTTCTTCGTTTATTTTCGGGCTTTTTACATACTCTATCTGCGAGGTGAAATTATGGAATCTATATGGACTCAGACGACGGAGATACAAAGCTATGATAAGCTCACAGAGGATATGACCGCCGACGCTGTGGTTATTGGCGGCGGAATGGCGGGGATACTGACGGCATATAAGCTCACTCAAAACAATATTGATACAATCGTGCTGGAGGCAAGCAGAATAGGAAGCGGTCAAACCAAAAACACCACCGCGAAAATTACCTCTCAGCATGACATTATTTACTCAAGGCTTACCGAGGATTTCGGCGAGGATTTGGCAAGGCAGTACGCCGCGGCGAACGAAAACGCCATAAGGGAGTACAAGCGAATAATCGAAAAGGAGAATATAGACTGCAATTTCGAGGAAAAGCCCGCATATTTATACTCCCAGAATCAGCAGGATGTTAAAAGACTTCAGGATGAGGCGGATGCGGCAAGGGAACTGGGTATTGACGCCGAATACACGACCGAAACCCATTTGCCCTTCTCGGTTGCGGGAGCGGTTAAGTTTAATAATCAGGCGCAGTTCCACCCCTTAAAGTTCTTAAAGGAAATCGCAAAGGGGCTTACCATCTTTGAGGACACAAGGGTTATAAAGGTTGAGGAGGATACGGTTTTCACCGAAACCGCGAAGGTCAGGGCAAAGCACATAATCTTTGCCACCCACTTCCCCTTTATAAACGCTCCGGGATTTTATTTTGCCAGAATGCATCAGGAAAGAAGCTATGTTCTGGCGTTAAAGGGAGCCGCAAAACTTGATGGAATGTATTTGGGCGTTGACGATGACGGAATCTCCCTTAGAAACTTTGACGATATGCTCCTGTTTGGCGGCGGGAATCACCGCACGGGCGAAAACAGCGCGGGCGGAAAGTATGATTTTCTCCGCGCTAAGGCAAAGGAGTTTATTCCGCAAAGCAAGGAAATAGCATGCTGGTCCGCTCAGGATTGCATTACCCTTGACGGCGTGCCTTATATCGGGCAGTATTCATCTTCAGTCCTCAACTGGTATGTAGCGACGGGCTTCGCAAAGTGGGGCATGACTTCAAGCATGGTATCCGCCATGATTATTTCCGATATGATTTTGGGCAGAGAAAATCCCAATGCCGAGGTTTTCTCACCGAGCCGATTTACTCCCTCTGCTTCTACAAAAACATTCATCGAGGATTTGGGACAGACGGTCAAGGGGCTGGCAAGGCAGTTTTTCACATTCCCCGACGAAAAGGCGGAGCGCCTTAGAGCAGGCAGCGGCGGCATTGTGGAAATAGCGGGCGAAAAAGTGGGCGTTTACAAGGACGAGGAGCATAAACTGCACATTGTGTCGGTTAAGTGCCCGCATCTTGGCTGTCAGCTTGAATGGAACCCCGACGAAAAAAGCTGGGACTGCCCGTGCCACGGCTCCCGCTTTGACTATAGGGGCAATCTCATTGACAACCCCGCTCAGACAAATCTTGAAAGAATAGACACATCTCAAAGCTGAGCATAGGAGGAGCAGGAGTGAACCGCTTACAGTACGAAAAGTCGCCGTATCTTTTGCAGCATGCTTACAACCCAGTCAACTGGTACCCGTGGGGAGAAGAAGCCTTTGAGGAGGCTAAAAGGCAGGACAAGCTCGTATTTTTAAGCATTGGCTATAGCACCTGCCACTGGTGCCATGTGATGGAGAAAGAGTCCTTTGAGGACGATGAGGTAGCTCAGATTTTAAATAGGGACTTTATCGCAATCAAAGTTGACCGAGAAGAAAGGCCCGACATTGACGCGGTTTATATGGCTGTTTGTCAGGCTCTAACGGGGTCGGGCGGATGGCCTTTGACCATATTGATGACGCCCGAGCAAAAGCCATTTTGGGCGGGCACATATCTGCCGAAAAGAGCGAGATACGGCATTATAGGGCTAATTGACCTGCTGCAAAGGATTGCCCATCTTTGGAAGGAAAATCGGGAGCTATTAATCAAAGACAGCGAAAAGATAATAGCTTATATAAATAGGCAGAAAACCGCAAGGGGCATCAGCCCCGAAAGGTCGCTCATACACAGGGCGTACAAGGATTTCAAAGCATCCTTTGATGAAGAGTTTGGCGGCTTTGGCTCCGCTCCCAAATTCCCCACGCCCCACAATCTGATATTTTTATTAAGGTATTCTCAGGTTGAGGGCAAAAAAACCGCCCTAAATATGGCGGAAAAAACTCTTTTGCAGATGTATAGGGGTGGCATATTCGACCACCTGGGCGGAGGCTTTTCCCGCTACTCCACCGACGATATGTGGTTGGTGCCCCATTTTGAAAAAATGCTCTATGACAATGCCCTGCTGACACTCGCATACCTTGAGGCATATCGGATTACCCAAAAGGCTTTGTATCTGAGCGTCGCTGAGCGCATTTTGGGCTATGTTTTAAGAGAGCTGAGGGACGAAAAGGGAGGCTTTTACTGCGGTCAGGACGCTGACAGCGACGGCGTTGAGGGCAAGTTTTATGTCTTTACCAAAGAGGAAATAAAGAGCGTTTTGGGCGAGGGCGCAGACGCTTTCTGCGAATGGTACGGGGTGTCCGATGAGGGCAACTTTGAGGGGAAGAATATTCTGAATCTCCTTTATAATCCTCGGTACGAATCATCAAACCCCGAGATTGAAAGGAAGCGGGAAAAGCTGTATGAATACAGGGCAAAAAGGACAAGTCTTCATAAGGATGACAAGATTCTGACCTCTTGGAACGCCCTTATGATTGCCGCGCTTTCAAAGGCGTCGCTGATAACGGGAAAAGAAGAATATCTGAGCGCTGCAGTAAACGCGTATGAGTTTATCATGGTGAATCTTACGGACGACGGCGGGAAACTAAAAATCAGATGGCGGGAGAATGAAAGCGCATTTGAGGGTCAGCTTGAAGACTATGCCTTTTTCGCTTTCGCCCTTTTGGAGCTTTATGAAACGACCTTAAATGCCGAATACTTGGAAAAGGCGGCTCACTTTGCGGAGAAAATGACAGAGCTTTTCATGGATGAAAAAAACGGCGGATTCTACTTTTATTCAAAAGAAGGCGAACAGCTAATCTCCCGCCCCAAAGAGACCTTTGACGGCGCTATGCCTTCAGGCAACTCGGTCACCGCGGATGTGCTGTTTAGACTATGGAAGCTGACGGGCGAGGAAAAGTGGAAGGAAATAAGCTCAAGGCAGTTTTCATTTATCGCTGAGGCGGCGCTGAACTACCCCACGGGTCACAGCTTTGCGCTTATAGCTCTTTCAAGGGCGCTGTACCCTTCCTATGACCTTGTTTGCGTATCAAGCGAAGAAAAGGCACCCGCGGAGCTGAGAGAATTTTTGAAAGACGGCTGCTATCCCAATTTAAGCTGTGTTCTGAAAACCAACGAAAACAAAGAGCTGCTTTCAAAAATCGCTCCTTTTACGGACAGATACCCTATCCCCGAAAAGGGCAGCGCGTATTATCTTTGCGAAAACGGGGCTTGCGCCGCTCCCGTTTTCAGCATTGAAGAAGTTAAAAGGATGCTTGGAAGCGGGCAAATTTAAAGGACTTTGGCTTTGCCAAAGTCCCGTTTCTTATGGATTCATCAGTATTCTTGACGCCTTTTTAAGCTCGTTTAAGAACATCTTGTCGAGCTCTGTGGGGCTGTATTCAGCAAGGTGAATGAGTATGTCGCAGTATCTGAGCTTTACTCCAGTCAGCTTTTTCTGGACTACCCCGTGCTTTTTTATAAGCTCCTCCGGCTCGGGGGCTGTCAGCATATACGCGTCGGTAAACCTCGAGAGCAAATCAAACTGGCTGCCCCTTTCGTAAATATATATTTTTCTGCTGTCTTTGGCGGGTCTTATCTCCTTTTGCTGAACGGAGGCGGGAGGCACTGTGGTGTCGCCATGGTCAAGCTCTATCATGCCCTCAAGGTCCTCGGGGCGGATTTCCTGTTTTAGGGCAAGGGGGCTTTTTTCGTTCAGCAACACGCAGTAGTCAAACTCCCAAAGCTTTTCGTGGGAAATCTCCTTATCGTCAAGGGTGCCGAAAAAGTACTTTTCGTGCTCCGTTCTGCAGCGGATTATGCCGAGACTAAACTCCCCTCTTACCACATTGTTTATGGTCTTGGTGGCATTGGTTTCCTTGTAATTAAGCTCTATTTCTTTCTTCCTGTCCAGTTTTTCCGCAAAGTTCACAAGCGCCATGCTTATATAACCCGTTCTCGGGGCGGATAGGCTGAAAACCTGCCTTGAAGGGTCGGAGGGTCTGTAGAGGGACTCCATTTCCTCAACCTGCTTTAAGATGTTTTTTGCGTATGCAAGAAAGGTCTGACCCTTGGCGGTGGGTATCATGCCCTTTGAGGTGCGCCTGAAAATCGGCGCGCCGAGGTATGCCTCAAGCTCCTTGATGGCTTTGCTGAGGTTGGGCTGGGACATATAAAGGTTCTCCGCCGCCTGTGTTATGGACGCCGCCTTTTCGACTTCCACCGCGTACTTTAAATGCTGTATGTTCATATTTACCTCCCATAAAGGGATTATTGACAAATGAATTTCTTTTTTACATTATAGCACTTTTGCACAATAGTTCAACCGAAAATTTGAATAGATACGACAATATCGATAATCCCATATCGATAAAGGAATACTTATATTCCATTTATATAATTGCTGCTAAATGCTGCCAATGATAGACTGTAAGTGAAAGGGGTGTTGATAATGAATAAGCTGACAATACAGCGTTTGCCGCTTTGCTTAACCACAATGACGGGACCCCACTGTAGAGGGCAGGAAAAGTTTTCATCAGCGGCAACAGGTAATTCCACTAATTAATAAAGGGAAATTAAGTTCAACTACTCTACCCTTTTCGAATAAGGAGAACGGATATGAAGAAGATTTACGATATAATAGACAGCGTTGAAACACTGGAAAAAGCTTTTAAGGATATAAGAGAGGCGCAGAAGGTTTTCGCCACATATACCCGGGAGCAGGTAGACAAAATCTTCCTCTCCGCAGCAACCGCGGCAAACAAGGCGAGAATCCCTCTTGCCAAAATGGCGGTTGAGGAAACGGGAATGGGCGTGGTTGAGGATAAGGTAATAAAGAACCATTACGCTTCGGAATATATCTACAACGCATACAAGGACGCTAAAACATGCGGAGTCATTGAAGAGGATAAGTTCTACGGAATAAAGAAAATAGCCGAGCCCCTCGGAATTATCGCGGCGGTTATCCCCACCACAAACCCCACTTCAACGGCGATTTTTAAGGCTCTTTTGGCTCTCAAGACAAGAAACGGTATAATCATCAGCCCCCACCCGAGAGCAAAGAACTGCACCATAGAGGCTGCAAAGATTATACTTGAGGCTGCCGTAAAAGCCGGCGCGCCAGAGGGAATTATCAGATGGATTGATGTGCCGTCCCTTGAGCTTACAAACCTTGTTATGAGAGAGGCGGACATTATCCTTGCAACAGGCGGCCCGAGCCTTGTAAAGGCCGCATACTCATCGGGCAAACCCGCAATAGGCGTGGGCGCCGGCAATGTTCCCGCCGTTATCGATGAAAGCGCGGACATTAAGCTCGCTGTAAATTCCATTATCCATTCAAAGACCTTTGACAACGGCATGATCTGCGCCTCTGAGCAGGCTGTTATTGTGCCAGAAAAGATATACAAGGCCGTTAAAGACGAGTTCGAAAAGAGTGGCTGCTATTTCCTCAAGGGCGATGAGCTGGATAAAGTCAGAAAGACAATAATCATAAACGGCGCGCTCAACGCAAAGATAGTCGGTCAGCCCGCATACAGAATCGCAGAGCTTGCGGGAATAGAGGTTCCCAAAGACACCAAAATCCTCATTGGCGAGGTTACAAGCGTGGAGCTGTCCGAGGAATTCGCCCACGAAAAGCTCTCCCCGGTCCTTGCGATGTATAAGGCCAAGGATTTTGACGAGGCGATTGAAAAGGCGGCCCGTCTTATTGAGGACGGCGGTCTGGGTCATACATCCTCGCTGTATGTCGACGCCTTTAACGCAAAGGAGAAGGCGGAGAAATTCGAAAGGGCTATGAAAACCTGCCGAGTTCTCATTAATACACCCTCCTCCCACGGCGGCATCGGCGACCTTTACAACTTCAAACTGGCTCCCTCGCTGACACTCGGCTGCGGCTCATGGGGCGGCAACTCGGTATCCGAGAATGTGGGAGTAAAGCACCTTATAAATATCAAAACTGTTGCCGAGAGGAGAGAGAACATGCTCTGGTTCAGAACGCCCGAAAAGATTTACATTAAGCGTGGCTGCCTGCCCGTAGCCCTCGATGAAATTAAGAATGTTCTCGGCAAAAAGAGGGTATTTATAGTAACGGACAACTTCCTTTACAAAAACGGTCTTATTAAGCCCATTACGGATAAACTGGATGAAATGGGCGTTGTATACACAACCTTCTTTGATGTTGAGCCCGACCCGACACTTGCATGCGCAAGAGAAGGCGCAAAAGCCATGAGAGACTTTGAGCCCGACTGCATTATAGCCGTCGGCGGCGGCTCCCCGATGGACGCCGCAAAGATTATGTGGGTACTTTACGAACATCCCGACGCAGACTTTGAAGACATGGCTATGCGCTTTGCCGACATTAGAAAGAGGATATACACCTTCCCCAAGATGGGCGAAAAAGCTTACTTTATCGCCATCCCCACAACGGCGGGTACCGGCTCCGAGGTAACACCCTTCGCGGTTATCACAGACGAAAAGACGGGCGTAAAGTATCCCCTTGCTGACTATGAGCTGCTTCCCGATATGGCAATAGTCGATTCAAACCTTATGATGAATATGCCGAAGAGCCTTACTGCTGCATCGGGCATAGATGTTCTGACTCACGCCGTAGAGGCATACGCCTCAATGCTGGCGACGGAGTATACAGACGGGCCCGCTCTCAAGGCAATAAAGATGGTATTCGAGTATCTGCCGAGAGCTTATAAAAACGGCGGCAGCGATCCCGAGGCTATAGACAAGATGGCTAACGCCGCTACACTGGCGGGCATGGCATTTGCGAACGCTTTCCTCGGAATCTGCCACTCATTGGCTCACAAGCTGGGCGCGTACTTCCACCTTCCCCACGGCGTCGCCAACGCTCTTATGATAAACGAGGTCATCCGCTTTAACGCCAGCGAAACACCCGTTAAGATGGGCACATTCCCCCAGTATGACCACCCCCACGCCCTTAAGAGATACGCTGAGATTGCGGATTTCGTGGGACTTGGCGGAAAGAACGACGAGGAAAAGCTGGAAAGGCTCATCGAGAAAATCGCGGAGCTTAAAGAGGCTGTGGGCATTAAGAAGTCAATTAAGGAATACGGAATTGAGGAAGAAGAATTCCTTAATAAGCTCGATGAGATGAGCGAGCAGGCATTTGACGACCAGTGCACGGGCGCAAGCCCCAGATACCCGCTGATAGCAGAGCTTAAAGAGCTGTATCTTAATGCTTATTACGGCAAGTAATCGTTCTTTAAAGATATGCTACCTCCCCGGAGTGTGCGGCACGGGCTGCCGCATACTCCCCGCACCCCAGAAGCAGACTTAGCTTAGCTCAGAAAGGAAACGAGGAATATGAATCTTAACAATGTTATCGCGGTTCGAGCAGGCAAGACCGTTTACAAAGACGGAGATTACGCAATTAAGGTCTTTGACGAAAACTATAAAAAGTCGGATATTCTCAATGAGTCGTTAAATCAAGCAAGGGTTGAGGAAACGGGGCTTAATATCCCCAAAGTTCAAGAGGTTTTGAAGATTGACGGCAAATGGGCGATTGTCTTTGACTTCATTCCCGGCAAAACCTTGCAGCAGCTTATGGACGAAAATCCCGATAAACTCAATGAATATTTAAATCTCTTTGTGGATGTTCAGCTTGACATGCACTCCCGCAGAGCGCCGCTTTTGGGCAAGCTCAAGGATAAGATGAACAGAAAAATCTCGGAATCCGGGCTTGACGCAACAACCCGATATGAGCTGCATACAAGGCTGAACTCTCTGCCCACCCACAACAAGGTCTGCCACGGCGACTTTAACCCCAGCAATATAATCATCCACAACAACGGCACGCCGTATATTCTGGACTGGTCACACGCAACGCAGGGCAACGCCTCGGCAGACGCCGCAAGGACCTATCTTTTATTCTGGCTCAGCGGCAACGAAAAGCTGGCTGAGGAATATCTGAAACTCTTCTGTCTTAAAAGCGACACCGCAAAGCAGTATGTGCAGAAGTGGGTTCCCATTGTGGCGGCCTCTCAGCTTGTAAAAGGAAAGCCCGAGGAAAGGGAGTTCCTTTTAAGGTGGGTAAATGTTCTGGATTTCCAGTAAATTTAAAGGGATGGACTCAAAGTCCATCCCCTTTTTTATTTGAATGCGCAGTATTCGCCGACTTCGACAGAGTTTTTAAGGTAAATTCTCGGCACCCTTCGTGATACGGAGCAGACTATTTCGTAATTGAAGGTATCCGCAAGGGCTCCGACCTCCTCGGCGGTGATTTCCTTATCCCCGTCCCTGCCGATGAGAATTACGGGGTCCTCGACTTTTACGCCGTCAATATGGCTGATGTCCACCATAAAAATATCCATGCAGACTCTGCCGATTATGGGGGCGTACTGACCGTTTATAATTACTCTGCCTTTTGAGGAGAGGGCTCTCGGATAGCCGTCGCCGTAGCCCGCGGAGACTGTGGCGATTCTGGTTTCCCTTGTGGTCACAAAGGTGTGCCCATAGCTGACTCCCTCGCCGGGGGGCAGGGTCTTAACCTGTATTACGCTGCTTTTAAGGGACATTACCGGCTTTAATGAAACCTTGGTTTTATCCACCTCGTCGGAGGGGTACATGCCGTAGAGCATAATTCCGCAGCGCACCATGTCAAAGCTGTAGTCGGAGTCTATTACCGCGGCGGAGTTGGATATATGCTTTATGGGAATATGTATTCCCTCTCTCTCCAGACCGTCAAGGACAAAGCCGAACCTTTTAAGCTGCATTTTGTCGACCGTTTTATCCTTTGAATCGGCAAGAGCAAAATGGCTGAATATGCCTTCAACAAAGAGACCCGGTAAGGTGTTTATCCACTTGATTGTTTCAACGCTTTCTTCGGTGGGCGGAAAACCTATTCGGGACATTCCCGTATCCACAACCACATGGATTTTAGCTTTCTTGCCCATTCTTACGGCTGTGTCGGAAAGCTGCCGGGCAGCTTCTCTTGAAAAAATCGCCTGAGTTATGTCTGCCTCAATTAAGGTTTCGTACTGGGTCGGCGAGGTGTAGCCGAGAATCAGTATCGGCTTTGTAACCCCGTTGCGCCTTAGCTGCAGCGCCTCGTCGATTAAGGCTACGCCGAAATAATCCGCTTCTTCGTGAAGCTCCTTCGCTATTTCAACCGCTCCGTGACCGTAGCCGTCTGCCTTTACTACCGCAAGGATTTTCGCACCCTTTGATACTCTTTTTGCTTCGTTCAGATTGTGGTGCAAGGCGTCCAAATCGACTTCTACCCAGATACGCCTGTATTTCTTCATTACATTATCTCCCTTGAGTTTGAATTTGCCATAGGGCAGATATTTTGAAGTCTAATTAAAATAACCGCTCTGTAGCACTGAGTCGAACCAGTATTCGTACTCTCCCCGATTGTCTATGGCGTGGCTGACAAGCTCCCGCATAAGACTAAGAACCGCAGCATTAAGGCTCTCGTTAAAGCCGTCTATGGCGGGCACGGCTTTGCCGCTCATGTCAACAAGACCGTTTTCGACGCCCGCTCTCAAGGCATCTTTAAGTTCATCGCCAGAAGGGATAATCTCTTTATTGCCTCTAAGCAAAGCTATGGCGGAAATAAGGGCGTACACGCCCCAGTCGGATGCGGTGGCGGTGATTACAGCGTCTGCCGCGGTATCGGAGAAAATTCCGCTCACGCAGCCGCACTGGCAGCTCTTTCCAGCTTTGTCTATGTATTTTAAGACGCTTTCCCTCAAAGTAGAAAGGCCAATTTCGTTGCCCAAATCTCCGATTGAAAGGCTGGGAACTCCCATGTTTTGAAGGAGCCTAAAAAGCGCATCGCTCTTTGCCTCAAGCTCCGTAATATTTATGCCCTTTGCGCTGTGGTACTCGCCCTCGGCGTTAGATCCCGGAGCCTCTATGCTGATGACAAGGCAGGGCATGCCGTTCTCCAAAAGGGCTGCCGTCTCATCGAGCGCTTTAGCCTTATCTTTTGTGAAGGGCATAAGGCTTAAATAGGGACGGTCGGATGCGTCGGGTATTGAGGAAATGACCTCAAGCCCTATTGCCCTTGAGGCTGCCTCGGCGGCGCTCAAAGCCTCAGGCGGACAAATAATAACAGGCTTTGCCCTGAAATAAAGGGCCAAAACCTTTGACAAAAGCACTGCTCCTATTAGTCCGTCTGTTTCCGCCTTTTCGCAGTCGGGAAGAACAAAACCGGATATAATATATACTAAACCTTTGGGGGCAAGACTGTCAATAATCAGCTTGGCCCCTTTAATGCTCAAAGGCTCATTTGCCATGTCTCTCGCCGCTTTGTAAAGAACACGGCAGACCCCGTAGCCTCTGGGGTCCAGATTTGCTATACTGTCAAGGCTGTCACCGAAATTTAACAGACTCAGGGAGCTTTTGTCCATCAAATCACCTTTTTTATAAGAATTTGTCCGTTAATTGCACAATTCAATCTGCGGCAGTATAATATAATTAATGGCGCCTAATTTTATTTAAGCGTTCATCAACCAGCTTAATGGAGGGATAACCTTTGAACATATATCTTGATACCAGCGCGACGACGGCTGTATGCAAGGTCGCAGCAGATGCGGCGTACTCCGTCATGACCGAATTCTACGGCAACCCCTCATCAATTCATAAGAAGGGAATCGAAGCAAGGAATATACTTGAAAACTCAAGGGAAAGCGTCGCTTCTCTCTTGGGAGTCAGCCCCGAGGAGATTTACTTTACCCACGGCGGCACCGAATCCAACAACACCGCGATTTTCGGCGCGGTGAACAAGGGCAAGAGATACGGCAACAGAATAGTAACCACTTCCGTAGAGCACCCCAGCGTTAAGGAGCCGATGAAGGTTCTGGAGGCTCAGGGGTACGAGGTTATATGGCTCAAAGCCGACAAATACGGCGACTTCAGTGTTGAGGAGCTTTATAACGCGGTGGACAAAAGAACTATCTTAGTCAGCATTATGGCAGTAAACAACGAGGTCGGAACAATACTTAAAACCGAACAGGCAGCCGCCGCTATAAGAGCAGCGGGCGCTCCCGCTCTCCTTCATGTTGACGGAGTTCAGGCTTTCGGAAAGCTGAAAATAAATCCTTCTCGTTTCGGAATCGACCTTATGAGCATGAGCGCGCACAAGCTGCACGGACCCAAGGGCGTCGGCGCTTTGTATATAAAGAAAGGCACGGGTATTCTGCCCATAAGTTTTGGCGGCGGTCAGGAAAGGGCCATGTTCCCCGGAACAGAGGCAATGCCCGCCATCGCGGGTTTCGGAGCCGCCGTAAAGGCATGCGGCGATATTGAGCACAATTTCTACAAAGTCGCAAACCTTAACGGCATTCTAAGGTCGGGTCTCGGCAGCATAAGGGATGTTTACATCAATTCACCCGCAAACGCTCTGCCTTATATTCTCAATATCTCGGTCAAGGGCATACCGTCCCAGGTGCTAGTAAACTTCCTTTCCGAGAGAGGCATTTATATTTCCGCAGGCTCAGCCTGCAAAAAGGGCAAAAGGAGCGAAGTCCTCACCGCGATGGGTCTGCCGCCCGCGCTGATTGACAGCGCTGTGAGAATAAGTCTTTCACGCTTTAATACAGAAAATGAAATGTACGCAACTTTGAACGCCATAGAGGACGCTGTAAAGCGACTCAGACTCTGAATTCAGCAGCCTGCTTTAAAGCAGGCTTTTTTATTGCTTGAAACTTTCTTCAATTAATTGTATATTATTCTTGCTGTTTTTGTCTGCCCCTTAATACTTATTAGCAGAAGGCGCAAAATAAAACGGGCAGAAAAATAAAGGACGGGAGTTTTATCCCGCCAAACGAATCGGAGTGCTGAAATGCGTGAAACAATTCTTATAAAAAACGGTGAAATCGCTTTAAAGGGACTTAACCGCAAGAATTTTGAGGACGCCCTTGTTAAGAATATAAGGGACAGAATCTATGATTTGGGAGAGTTTAAGTATATTAAGTCCCAGTCAACTGTTATGGTTGAGCCTTTAAGCCCGGGAATTGATTTGGACGAGGCTTTCGAAAGGCTTAAAAAGGTATTCGGCATTGCCGCTCTTTCAAGGGCTGTTGCCTGCGAAAAGGACATGAACGAGATACTGCACTACACCTGCGTGTTTTTAAAGGACAGCCTTATGGCGGCAAAGACCTTTAAGGTTGAGGCAAAGAGGTCCGATAAGAAATTCCCCCTTAAATCCCCCGAAATCTCCGCGGAAACAGGCGCAAAGATACTTGAGGAGTTCCCCCATCTGACCGTGGATGTCCACAACCCCGACATTATTGTCATGGTGGAGATAAGGGACAGGGAGGCGTTTATTCACGGCGAGCAGGTCAAGGGCGCGGGCGGCATACCCGTCGGCACCGGCGGAAAGGCTATGCTTTTGATTTCCGGCGGAATCGACAGCCCCGTGGCGGGCTATATGATTGCCAAGAGGGGCATAAGCATAACCGCCGTTCATTTTGCCTCGCCTCCTTACACCTCTGAGCTGGCGGAGCAGAAGGTCCACAGACTTTTAAAGAAGGTCAGCGAATACAGCGGCAGAATTAAGCTCTACACTGTACCCTTTACGGAGCTGCAGGAAGCAATAAGAGCCCACTGCCCCGAGGAGCTTTTTACCCTTGTAATGAGGCGGCTTATGATGAAAATCTCCTGCGTACTTGCCGAAAAAGAGGACTGCAAGGCTCTTGTTACGGGCGAAAGTCTGGGTCAGGTAGCAAGTCAGACTCTCGGAGCTTTGCAGTGCACCGATGACGCCTCCGTCTTGCCCGTTCTAAGACCCCTTATAGGCATGGACAAGGACGAGATTGTGACCATCTCAAGGAAAATCGAAACCTTTGACATTTCAATAGAGCCCTTTGAGGACTGCTGCACAGTTTTCACTCCAAGACATCCGAGATTAAAGCCCGACCTTAAAAGGGTTATTCAGGCTGAGGAGAAGGTTCTCAGCGCTTTCCCAGAGGATATACTCATAAAAACCGCGGAAGCCTCAAAGGTTTTGGAAATAGGCTGATACAAAAAACCCGCCGCTTAAACGGCGGGCTTTTAATTTAAGAATGGAAGGATTTTAGATTGACAATTATAAAGTTTTTTGATACAATCCTTTTTGCAGAAATGCCCTCATAGTTAAATGGATATAACGGTCCCCTCCTAAGGGACAGTTATAGGTTCGATTCCTATTGAGGGTGCCACAGCCGATGGACCTTGGTTCATCGGCTTTTGTTTTTCCTCAGAAAATATTAACGAAGCTTTGCAAAACTTTAAAATTTTAGCTTTCAGGAACAATTTGCCAATGTATCGCATCATATTTATGACACGCATTTATGGCACGCGGCAAATAAGAAAGAAGTGTTAGGAATGAAGAAGTGGGTATCGTTTTGTTTGGCTATCGTTTTGCTTTTTTCCGCAGTCTATGTAGGCGCGCAGGCGGGAATGCCCGACAGTCCCGAGAGCATGAGCATTCTGCTGACTGAAGGCTGTATTCTGTTAAAAAACAGCGCAAAGCTCTCTGATTTGATGTTCCTGGACCTTGACGAAAATTATGTCTGGTCGGGAATAACGATTTCGCCCTATGAGTGGTTTGACTTAAAAGCCGCCGCAAAAAGCTTAAAAATCAAGGCCGAGTTTAACGGGAGAACGCTGACTTTTGACGATTATCTGCCTACGGGCGCGGTCATTGCAATCGAAACGCCCGAGGGAGAAGAAAAAAAGTACACCGCAGTTCTCTACGGCGATGTGAACTGTGACGGAAAGATTACCGCGGCGGACGCAAGGTTTTTACTGCGAGTCGCCGCAAAACTTGATACCATCGATGATGTTTATATTTATGAGGCCGCGAAATTAACCAACGGTCTCGTCGTGGACGCTGAAGACGCAAGGCGTGTTTTGAGAACAGCCGCCCTTCTTGACGATAATCTGAGAGTAATGTACAACAAAACAGCCTATTACAACTGGAAACTCCCGGATATTGAGGTTATTTTCCATCCCGGAAAAGACGGCGGCGCTGATGAGCTTGAAAAGTTTGAGTTTGTCGAAAGTGTAAGCGCCGCGGACAGTATTTTAATTGAGGGCACGGAATACCCCTGTTACAAGTTGGCAATTAAAGAGCCGTATATTGATAATTTCATGCGTCT
This sequence comes from Clostridiales bacterium DTU053, assembly GCA_001512765.1. Lineage (GTDB taxonomy): Bacteria > Bacillota > Clostridia > Oscillospirales > Acutalibacteraceae > DTU053. The sequence continues at coordinate 117,333 of LFSO01000053.1, read as the reverse complement.
TAGATTCGAATGCAGGGGCGACATTAATATTTACGATACGCGAAATGTATGGGCGTTCGGTATGCCTGCTTAGCGAGGCTGATAGAAATAAAAACCTCCTTTTCCTGCAAAAAGACCGTCAATCTGCCCGATTGACGGTCTTTAAATTATACCAGCTTTCCTGTGCAGCAGTCGTTTTCCACGCCCGTTATCAGGACATTTTTAAGCTGTCCCTGAAGGTTTTCCTCGGAAATTATCTCAACGGGGATATAGGTTCTTGTGTAGCCGCCCGCTTTTCCCTTTTCGGCGGACTCAAAAAGCACCTCAAAAGTCTTGCCGATTTGCGCTTTCAGAATACCTGTTCTAATCTCAGCGCAGATTTCGTTTAAGAAGGCGCAGCGGCTGTGCTTTATATTCTTTGGAATCTGCCCTTCCATGTCATACGCCCTTGTGCCCTTTCTGGGGGAGAAGGGGAAGATATGCACCTTTTGAAAGCGTGCCTTTTTTAAAAATTCTGCGGTTTCGGCGAATTCCTCGTCGGTCTCGCCGGGGAAGCCCGCGATTACATCGGTTGTAAAGGCGGCGTCGGGGAAATGTCGGCGCACCATGTCCATGATTTCAAGGTATTCCTCCGCCGTGTAGTGGCGGTTCATGCGCTTTAGAACGGAATTGCTGCCGCTTTGAAGGGATAAGTGAAAATGGGGGCAAAGTTTCCTTATTCTGCTGAGCCTTTCCAGAAGCTCGTCGGTGATATGGTCGGGCTCAAGGGAGCCGAGTCTTATCCTCTCTATGCCCTCCTCTTTTTCCGCCGTTTCAACCGCGTCGGCAAGGGAAAGCCCCATTTCTCTGCCGTAAGCTGAGAGATTTATGCCCACAAAGACAATTTCCTTATAGCCGTTCTGGGCAAGGCGGCGGAGCTCGTTCTCAATCTCCTCCAGCGGCTTTGAGCGGGAGCGTCCCCTTGCGGTGGGAATAATGCAGTAGGAACAGAACCTGTTGCAGCCGTCCTGGATTTTCAAATACGCCCTTGTGTGCTCATCAAGGCTTGAAATGCCGACGCCCTTATACTCATCGCCCTTTTTTATCTCATGGAGCTGCACATTGTTTACCCTCGCGCCTGTTTGGAGATAATAATTCACCGCCGTTAAAAGGTCATGATTGTTTTTGTTGCCGAGGAGTACATCAATTTCTTCAAGAGCCTCAGCCTCATCGGGAAAAGCCTGAGGCAGGCAGCCCGTCAGAACGAGGACAGCGTTGGGATTTTGCTTTTTAAACCTTCTTACCGCCTGCTTGGTTTTGCGGGTGCTCTCCTGAGTGACAGTGCAGGAATTTACGACAATAATGTCCGCGTCCTCAGGGGAACTTGCCCTGAAGATGCCGTTTGCAGAAAGGGTTTCGGATATTTCCTGCGTTTCGTATTGATTGACTTTGCAGCCGAGAGTGTAAAAATATGCCTTCATAGATTACCTTCTAAGCGGATTTTTGAGCCGTACAGTAATATCCTGTACGGCTCTTTTCAAATCATTCAGCGTTTTTAATATCCTTTAAGAGCTTTTCGAACATCTCGGCAATTTTGTATGCCGTATTGGGTCCGAGGGAGTTGGTCTCCTCATAGTGTCTGCGTCCCAGTCTGTCTTGAGTCTTATCGAGATACGGAATTTCGGGATGCAGATAGAAGTCGTTGGGGGTTACGATATAGCCGATTTCATCGTTAGCGAGTCCGAATACAAGCAGATTCTCGTCGCCCGCAATTTCGCAAAGGGGCTTCGGGTTAATTTCGGGACCCTTGCCCTCCGCGCTTTCCTCTGCGCTGAGGTATCCGCCGTAGACAAGCTCGGGGAATATCTCGCCGGGGATAAGCAGCATTTTAAGCGAGCCGATTTCCATATAGGTCATTTCGGACTTAAGACCCATGCCGTACTTGCCAGCGCCTATGTAATAAACCTTTGAGGGGATAATTTTAAGGATTTTGGATGCGGCTATGAGGACGGAGTTTTCGGCCTCCACATAGAACTCACGCTTTGCCAGGCTGATTTTGGGCTCGAGCTTAACTTCGTCCTTTATATCGCAGACAATTTCGCCAAGCCTCTTGCCTGTTTTCTTTGTGGAGATGACATTGTCATCATCCATGGGCCACATACGAACAAGACCGCCGATTGCGCCGACGAAATAGACCGTTTCCGCTCCCTTTTGAGCCATGATTTCCTCAGCTATGTATGCGGGGAAGTCGGCGCTGACAAGGGAGTTCTTGCCCTCAAGGGACTCGGAGTGGGACGCGAAGTTTACAAAGTAAATCTCCCTTGAGCCGTCGTTGGGGACAAAGCGGATTCTTGTCAGCTTATCGGAGAAAACTCTGGGGAGCCTGTCGTCCCTCTGCATTCCCTCGTCAGCTCTGCCGTAGCCGAGATAAAGGGAGCCTTCTCTCCTGTCGGCGTATGCCAGTTCGATTGCCTTCTTGATGCCGTTTCTGACAATCTGCATGAACTCTTTGTCTCTGCCGCTTCTGGGCAGGGGACCCCAAAGACCCATGGTGTCGATGCCGGCGTGGTTGTGAGTGGAGCAGATATTTATGCTTCTGCAGCCTGTTTCCTTTACAAAGTCCTTTAAGGATTCTTTTACAAGGTCAACATCGTATTTGAACAGTCCCACGCAGTCAACGGAGCAGAATACGACTCCGCCTGCGCCCGACTGGTCGTCAATCCATATAGCCTTTGCCATCATGGGGTCAAGTACGCCGGTTGCGGGGTTGTTAACGCGGTAGCCGGCAACATAATACTTCTTTTTGCCCGTAACTCCTTCGGGGGGCATAATCTCCTGCTTGCCGAATCCTACTGAAAAGTATTCGCTCTTTGCTTCCTTAACAATGCTGACATAGCTGTCATTTAAAGGCGGGGCGGGATTCTTTGCGTTGCCCTTTTTGCCCGACTTCATAAGGCTTCTGGTCAGCACTTTTTCAACCGTACTTAATAAACTCATCTTTATTCCACCTTCTTAGGCACAATTATCCATAGAAACTCATTTAATAATATCAAAAAAGAAATGTCTTTGCAAGGATTGAGGGAAATTTGAGGATTCATATTTTGCATTAAAAACATAATATGAATTTGATTCTTGCTTTTTAGCTTTTAAAGTTATATAATATGCTCTGCAGCGGCCCCGGAGATAAAATACTTTAACATGAAAATATGTTAAATTTTTTTAGCATAAAAGGTATTGACAAACACTATGGGGCTTTGATATAATCGAACTCGTCCGAGCGAGAGTGGCGGAATTGGCAGACGCGCACGTTTGAGGGGCGTGTGGTAAATCCCGTACGGGTTCAAGTCCCGTCTCTCGCACCAAACCCCGAAGCACAAAAGTGCTTCGGGGTTTTTCATTTTTTCGGCTTTTCATTGGTTTTGAAGATGACATTTTACACAGGTTAAGGGAATTCATATCTTTTTGGCAGGAAAATCAAGGCGAAAGCAACTGCAAAATAATTTTTATGGGCACTCACAGGGCGCTTTTGTGCCGAGCTGCGGTTTTATGTGTATATCCGTTAGTCCGTTCCGTTAGGTTTAACTATATATGTGCTTTGCGGAATATTTCGTTGAAAAGCATGTCCTGCCGTGATTTTTGTCAGTTTATTAAACGGGATAGTATGTTAAATAATTTCTAAAAAGGGGGCCGCCCGCTAAGCGTAAAAAGCTGAAAAACAGGCCGATTTGCTTTTATTTTTTTTCTGTGGTACACTATAATATATAAATCGAATAGCAAAAGAACCGTCTGTCAGAAGGGCTTTTAGTATTGCACTGGAAAGGTGTTATATGAAGAAGTCCTTCTTTTTTAAAATCCATGGCGTGGTCAACAGTCCTATACTTTAATGTGTAGGCTTGTATAAAAACATTTAAGGAGGAAGCGCAAATGGATGTTATTAAAGTAAGCAAGAGGGATTTTGCAGTCAAAGCAAAGCAATTAAGACGCGACGGCAAGATACCCGGCAGTGTTTTCGGAGGTCCGCTTTCGGATTCCATTTCTCTTCAGATTGACGAGGACATTGCTCGCAGACTGATTCGTCATAAACGGGAAGGAAGCAAATTAAAACTTGATCTTGACGGAAAACTTATTCCTGTTCAAATTAAGGAAATAGAATTAAACACAATTAAAAATGAAATCCTTCACATTAGTTTCCAGGCGCTGAAGGCGGATCAAAAAGTCAAGAGCGTAATCCATATTATTCTGAAAAACACAGAAAAAATTACAGGCTTATTGGAAACTATGCTGTTAGAAATTCCTTATGCAGCGTTGCCTGAAAACATGATTGACACAATTACAATAGACCTTGACGGCATTAAGGTTGGGACTGTCATAACTGTTGCGGATATTCCGGAACTTATGAGTGATAAAATTGATTTGCAGGTTGACCCGAATGAGATTGTTCTGCGTGTCAGCGATAAAAGACGCTCTGTTGAGCAGCCGGCTGAGCAAGCGGATGAAGAAGAATAAATCTTTGCAAACAGTTCATCAGTACAAAGCAAGAGCTTGCATCGCCTCTCTGTTACAGGAGGTATTTCGGAATGCGTTATACAATCTCAAAGCCGCCTGACATTCACACGGCTTAAACTAAAAAGCAGGAGGTAATGCATGACTCAATTAGCCATAATTAAAGATAAAATAAAGAAGTTGTATGAAACCAACCCAAATATTCATATTAATGTTTTTAAGAAACGACCCAACATCCGTTTAATCAACGAACCCGCTGTTATTAAAGGCATCTATCCGCATATCTTTCTGATTGAAGAACGAAGCAGCGGCTTTTCCAGGCGACGCTCCATCCAATATGCCGATGTCTTAACAAAATGCGTTGAAATAATTGAAATGGCAGCAGAATAACCGTATAAAGAAGAAGTTATGCCTAAAGAGTATGTAACGGGTCATCAAGCGAATTAGGTTCCATCATAGAGCGCCTGGCATGAGCAACGGAATACATGAGCATTATCTATAAATATGACTTTAAGATGTAAGTACAAAGCAAAGCCTCGGTTATAAACCGAGGCTTTATCTTTTAGCTTTCAAAAGGGGTCGGCGGCCTTGTTTTCAGTCAGGCGGTTTTATGG
>LFSO01000053.1:98343-112219 GCA_001512765.1 Clostridiales bacterium DTU053 | reverse complement strand
TAAATAGTTGCGCTCGCAACAATAGGTATTCAGGAGGCACGAAAATGGCATCGATTATGAGGTGCATAAGCGTAATCTCTCGATGCGCGGCACAGTACCGCACAAATAAGCTTGAGGGTACAGGACTGACCGGAAATCAGTATGCCTACATACTGAATGTATGCAGACACCCGGGGATATCGCAGGATGGTCTGGCTCGGATGATTTATATAAACAAGAGCAATGTCGCTCGCCAGCTCGCAAAGCTTGAGGAAAACGGCTATGTGGAGAGGCGGATATCCGCGAATGACAAGCGCATAATCGAAGTCTACCCGACAGACAAAGCATTCGAAATACTGCCGCGAGTGCAGGAGGTACTTCGCGACTGGAATAATTATTTAACGGCGGAATTCACTCCAGAAGAGTGTGAGCTATTAACGCGGCTTTTAGAAATAGCAATGCGACGGGCGACGGATTATGTAAACTCCCGAGACGAAAAATCGGAAATCTGAAAGAAAGTTCGGTAATAACACTTATGAAAAAAATAATTCATTATCTGCGCCCGTATATACCTTTAATGTGTCTCGGGTTGACAATTAAATTCATTGGCACGATTATGGACCTTGCGCTCCCCTGGATACTTTCATACATAATCGACGATGTGGTTCCGAGGGGCAGCAAAACCGGAATATTTCTTTGGGGCGGTGCCATGATACTTTGCGCCGCCGTCTCGATAGTTGGCAATATATCGGCGAACCGTATAGCGGCAAAGGTTTCCCGCAACACCACCGAGCGCATACGGCACGACCTTTTCGCCCGCACCATGCGGCTGAGCTGTTCTCAGAGCGACCGATTTACGCTGCCGTCGCTTATCTCCCGACTGACTTCCGATACATATAATGTTCACCATATGTTCAGTATGATGCAGCGCCTTGGGGTACGCGCTCCAATTCTGCTGGTTGGCGGAATATGCGTGACCATCACGCTGGAACCGGTGTTAACTCTTGTACTGGTGGCAGTTCTGCCGCTGCTCGCGCTTGTCGTATGGCTTGTATCCCGCCATGTAATACCTCTTTACACATTGGTGCAGAATGCCATCGACAAAATAGTTCGCAAGGTACAGGAGAATATAACCGGAGTGCGGGTAATAAAGGCGCTGTCCAAGTCCGACTACGAGCGCGCACGCTTCGATGAGATTAATAAAGACGCGGTAAAGCGCGAACAAAGAGCAGGTATGGTAACGAATATCACGAGTCCCGTGATGAATCTTCTGCTCAACGGCGGGCTTACTGCGGTGATTGTGGTCGGCGCGTTCAGAGTCAATGCAGGTCTTACCCAGCCCGGCAAAATCATCGCCTTCCTGAGCTATTTCACGATAATACTCAACGCGATGATGATGGTCACACGAATTTTCGTCAATCTCTCGAAAGGCACGGCTTCCGCCCGTCGCATAGCCGAGGTGCTGGAGGCTGAGCCTGATCTCGCAGTGACCGAACGAAACCATGTAAACAACGGTTATCATATAGAATTTGATAATGTAACCTTTTCATACAACAAAACCGAGCCTAATATATCGGGACTCAGCTTCGGACTAAAGCGCGGTCAGACCCTCGGCATCATCGGGGCAACAGGAAGCGGAAAGACAACGATTGTCAGTCTGCTGATGCGCTTCTATGACCCTGATTCCGGCGTCGTGAGGATAGACGGCGACGATATTCGAGGCATTCCCGATGATGAGCTTCGCTCCCGTTTCGGCGTGGTGCTGCAGAACGATTTTCTGATGGCCGACACGATTTTGGAAAACATACGCTTCGGTCGTGATATTTCCGATGAGGATATTATAAGAGCGGCCGAGGTGGCGCAAGCGGATGCCTTTATTCGCGAAAAAGAGGACGGCTACAATTATGTGCTGACCGGCATGGGTACCAACCTCAGCGGCGGGCAGAAACAGCGCTTGCTAATCGCGCGCGCTCTCGCGGGGAATCCTGAGATACTGATTCTTGACGACTCATCGAGCGCACTCGATTACAAAACCGACGCCGCGCTGCGTTCCGCTCTAAGAAGAAGCTGTGAGGGCGTGACAAAGGTCATTATCGCCCAGCGGGTAAGTTCGATACGCTCAGCAGACCTAATCATAATGCTGGACGATGGTCAGGTTATCGGAATGGGGACTCATTCTGAGCTGATGAAGAATTGTGAGAGCTACCGCGAGATTGCCGAGGCTCAGATGGGAGATGGTATGGAATGAACAAAAACTCTAAATTTGATACCGCTTCTATAAGACGCGCAGTAGACGCTCAGAAAGGTGTCAAAGCACCGAAAAAGTATTTAATCGGCAGGCTGTGGAAATATCTTTATCACTATAAATGGCTCCTGCTGCTGGCGGCTGTGCTTACCATCTCAAGCAATTTATTTTCCCTTGTCGGACCTACGCTGTCCGGACGCGCTATTGACGCGATTGAACTGGGCAAGGGAAAGGTAGACTTCAGCACGGTGTTCTTTTACGCTTCGCTTATGATATGCTTTTATATCTTATCCTCGGTTATGAGCTATGTACTGTCAATCATAATGATAAAGCTGAGCCGCAGCGTCGTCTACCGCATGAGACGGGATGTATTCGACCGTTTGACCCGTCTGCCCGTTTCCTTTTTCGACCGCCATCAGACGGGTGAGATAATCAGCATCATTTCCTACGATATAGATACGATAAACGCCTCGCTGTCGACCGACCTGCTCCATATAGCGACCAGTCTGATAACGGTTGTCGGTTCGTTGGTTATGATGCTGACGATTTGTCCGCCGCTTGTTCTGGTCTTTACCGTGACAATCCCCGCGTCGATACTGTTCACCCGATATATGTCCAAGCGTGTACGCCCGCTTTACCGTAAACGGTCAATAAAGCTCGGCGAGTTGAACGGCTATATAGAGGAAATAACCAGCGGTCTAAAGACCATCAAAGCCTACAACCGCGAGGATGTCATGATAAACCGCTTCGACGAGCACAACCTCGATGCGGTTGACGCATATTTCGAAACCGAGTACTACGGAAGAGTAACAGGTCCCTCGGTTAATTTCATTAACAACATTTCTCTCGCGCTGGTGAGCGTATTCGGTTCTCTGCTATACCTGGCAGGCGGAATTTCGCTGGGAGATATTTCATCGTTTGTGCTCTATTCCCGTAAATTTTCCGGGCCTATAAATGAGTTTGCGAACATTATCAGTGAGCTTCAGTCAGCCTTTGCGGCGGCAGAGCGTGTATTCAGGCTTATGGATGAGCTCCCCGAACCGGAAGATGCTCCCGATGCGCTGACGCTTACCGATGTGCGGGGAGATGTGCGCTTTGACCATGTGACCTTCGGTTATGAAAACGGAAAAACCATACTCCGCGATTTGAATTTCACGGCGGACAGCGGAAAGCTGATAGCCATAGTCGGCCCGACCGGAGCAGGAAAAACGACTATCATCAATTTGCTGATGCGGTTTTATGACATAAACGAAGGAAGCATAACCGTCGATGGCCACGACATTCGTGATGTAACACGGGCAAGTCTTCGCAGAGCTTACACAATGGTGCTGCAGGACACATGGCTCTTTCATGGCACTATTTTCGAAAATATCGCGTACGGCAAAGACGGCGCTACTCTTGCCGAGGTCGAGGCAGCCGCGAAGGCCGCAAAGATTGACGGTTATATTAAGCGCTTGCCGAACGGTTATAACACGGTTCTGAGCGACAACGGAGTAAATATCTCTAAGGGTCAGAAGCAGCTTTTAACAATAGCGCGCGCCATGCTGATAGATTCAAAAATGCTGATTCTCGACGAGGCTACCTCGAATGTTGATACACAGACGGAGCGGAAAATACAGGCGGCCATGCGCTCTATGATGCAAGGAAAAACCTGCTTTGTAATCGCGCACCGTCTTTCCACCATACGCGACGCCGACCTTATACTTGTCATGCGCGACGGGCAAATAGTTGAGACAGGCACTCACGATTCATTGATTGCCGCCAACGGCTTTTACGCTTCTCTGTACCGCTCGCAGTTTGACCGAGAAGAAGATTTAAAAGCCGTGCAGTAGGAGATAAATAAACATTCGATTTCACAGGGGCTTTTAATGAGCATTCAAGTCCCGTCTCTCGAACAAAACCCCGAAGCCAAAAAGGCTTCGGGGTTTTTCTTTTAAAAGGGTTTTATATTGATGCAACCAGTGTTTTTTCGGATGCCAGTTTCAGGGGTTCGGGTATAAACATGGGAGCTTGGCTGCGTTAGAGCCTTAAATTTATTCACGATTTACGACCTTGTTTACGAGGCTGCCTACGCCTGAAATTCTGATTTCGATTTCATCTCCTGCGCTTAACGGGCCGATTCCCTCGGGGGTGCCTGTCATAATAACATCACCCGGCAGCAGGGTCATTATATTGCTTATAAAGGCAACGGTATCAAAAACATTGTTTATCATTTTGTCCGTAGTGGAGTCCTGACGCACTTCGCCGTTCAGAATGGACTGCACACGAAGGCCCATCGGCGAAATGCCCGTAACAATATGAGGACCCAAGGGGCAATATGTATCAAAGCCCTTTGCCCTGACCCACTGCCCGTCTTTCTTTTGCAGAACTCTGTCGGTTACATCGTTCGCGCAGGTATAGCCTAAAATATAGTTTTCAGCCTCGTCGGCCGAGATTCTGCTGCACTTACTCTTTATAATGACCGCAAGCTCAGCCTCATAGTCCGTGCGGTTCTCGGGATTCGCGATTTCTATATTCTCATACGGAGCTATTACAGCAGTGGGCGGCTTCATAAATATCAGGGGGTCTGACTTTACTTCTTCGCCCATTTCCGCCGCGTGATTTCTGTAATTCACGCCCAGAGCAATTATTTTTGATGGGGATACGGGCGCCAATATCTTAAAATCCCCCTCTATCTTTTTGTCGGTCACCTTATGCTCGGCAAAAAGGTCTCCATCAATTTTATAATAGCTTCCGTCTATGTATGCTGCATAAAAAATACTGCCGTTTTGCATAAGTCTTGCATAAGTCATAAGTTTGTCCTCCTATTTTTAACGGGCGAGCCATCCGCCGTCAACCGCAAGGGTAAAGCCGTTTACATAGTCTGACGCGCTGCTTGCAAGGAATACGCAGGCACCGGCTAAATCTTCGGGCAGACCCCAGCGGCCTGCGGGAATGCGCGCCAGAATTTCCGCGCTGCGCTTCTCGTCTTTGCGCAGAGCTTCGGTATTGTTCGTTATCATATAGCCGGGAGCGATTGCGTTCACATTTATATTGTACTTAGCGAGTTCATTCGCCATCGCCATAGTCAGACCCTTAACGCCGCTTTTGCTTGCCGTATAGCTTGGAACACGAATTCCGCCCTGGAAAGAGAGCATGCTGGCGATATTGATAATCTTGCCCCCTGTGCCCTGCTTAATAAATTGCCTTGCTGCCAATTGGCTGAGTTTAAAGAGCATTTTGAGGTTGAGATTTATAACATCGTCCCAGTCCTGCTCCGTGAAATCAACAAAATCCGCTCTGCGGATAATGCCCGCGTTGTTTACCAAAATATCTATTTTACCGAATTGTTTTAAGGTTTCATCTATGACATATTCTGCGTTATTCATATCGGACAAATCCGCGCGCAGTTCAAAAAAGCGGCCCTTTTCAATCTGCGCCGCCGTTTCTTCGCAGCTTCTTCTCGCGACGCCGACAACGGTTGCTCCAGCCTCCGCAAGGGCTATGCAGATGCCTTGTCCCAAGCCTGTGTTGGCTCCTGTAACAACAGCGATTTTTCCGTCCAACTTAAACTTATCTAAAATCATGATTTACCTCCCTTTATGAAAAAATCCGCAAAGCCCCGCAAAAGGGCTGCGCGGATTTTAATTTTACAGCAAGTCGTCCGTTGCGATGCCTTGCATATCATCAAAGTCTTGATTTTCGCCGCACATACCCCAGATAAAGGAATAGTTCTTTGTGCCGACTCCGCTGTGAATTGACCAGCTGGGCGAAATCACTGCCTGCCTGTCTCTGACGGTTATATGACGGGTTTCATCTCCGGGGCCCATCATATGAAATACCGTATGGTTTTTGGGCACATCAAAATAGAGATAAACCTCCATTCTGCGCTCATGGGTATGTGTGGGCATGGTGTTCCAAACACTGCCTTCAGCCAGAATCGTAAGACCCATAACAAGCTGACAGCTCTCCACATTGCCGGGCAGAATGTATTTGTATATGATGCGCTCGTTGCAGTCGGTTGATGAGCCTAAAGCCGCCTGAACAGCCTTTTCCTTAGGAATATGTACCGTGGGATATTCTTTGTGAGCGGGGGTGGAATTGAAATAGAACACTGCGGGTTTTTCGGCAGAATCGGAAATAAACTTTATTTCCTTAGTTCCGCGTCCCAGATAAAGGCAGTCATATTTTTTCATCGGGTAAGATATGCCGTCGGCTACAACCGAACCGTCGCCAGCTATGTTGATGATGCCCATTTCCCTTCTTTCAAGGAAGTACTTTGCGGCAAGTTCGTCCGAGGCTTCCAGTACAAGTTCCTTTGCCTTAGGCACTGCTCCGCCCGCGATAATTCGGTCATAATGGGAATAGCAAAGTTTAATTTTGTCATCTTGGAATAAGTCGTCAATCAGGAAATTTTTGCGCAGCGCGGCAGTGTCCATGCTCTTAAATTCGTTTTTTGAAACGCTGTAGCGTATATCCATTTTCAAACTCTCCTTTTTTATGCACCGGCAGGCAAACCTTTTCTTACTAATAAACATTACAAAATTTTACCAAAACTCAACTTTAATTATATCAATATTTCAAAGGCTGTCAATTGCAAAGGAAAAGGCTGCTGGAGTATTTTTCTAAATTCCAAAAAACATTTGACAATCTTTCATAGAATAACTTACAATTAAATTGCATTTTTTATAAAAATATACAATTCAGCCACTTTCCTCAGACAATGAGAAAACATAAAAAGCAAAATTCCTAAAGTTTATATAAAGGAGTGATTTTTATTAATAAGACATCAAAATCGAAAATCGCCGCAACAATTCTGGCAGCCGCTGTTGGGGCGTATTTTGCCATAGACATATTTAATAATTTATCAATCCGCCCATTGCCGCATCATCCCAAAAGCAATGAAGGGTCGGAGCTAATACACGAATTGCTCCTTTATCTTGAAAATCCCGCCCTGCAAAAAGAGCGCGGTTTTGAGCTAAACAATGAAAATATAATCGCGGCTCTTAAACCCGCAAAAAAATACATAGACGGACGCTATGACTGCCAGGATTTTATAATGCAAAGCCTTTTGCGTATCCAGTACTCCCATATTGACACCATTCGCTTAATCTCCCCCGAAGGAGCGCAAATGATTGAGGACATTTTCCTCAACGCTAAATATTGGATGACCGAACCGGGGGAAGACTCCATGTGCTACTGGTCCGAAAACCATCAGATTCTTTACGGCGTTGCCGAATATCTGGCAGGTCAAATGTGGAAAGACAGGATATTCACAAACGACGGCGCTGACGGCAAGGAGCATATGGAGCGCGGACGCAGAAGAATAAATTACTGGATGGAGCAGCGTTTTCTTTACGGTTTCTCCGAATACAACTCCACAAACTACTATCTTTTTGATGTGGGTCCCGCCGCAAACTTTATTGAGTTCGCCGCTCCCGAAGACGCGGACATGGTCGAGCGCATGAAAATGTGCCTGGATTTGCTTCTTTTTGATGTTGCCTCCAATATGCACAAGTTTACATTTACGGCTCCCACAGGCCGCGCTTATGCCAACAATATGGTAGGCATAACGGGAGACTCGGTGAGCAGGCTCATTGATTTCCTATGGCAAAGAAACGATAACTACAAAACCGACGCCCATAAAATGCTCCTTAATTTCTATTCCATGTATTTCGCAAAGCACCCCGACGGAACGCCGAAAAAGCTTTATGAGTTCCCCAGAGTACTTTATGAAATCGGTCTTGATGAAGAAGAAAGAGTTATAAAATCCTCTCACTCTATGGACACATGGGAACTTGAAGAAAAGGGATATGTGGGTCACAGCGACAAACAGATAATGCGCCAGCTCAGCATGGAGGCGTTCACAAATCCTGAGGTCATATACAATACCGTAAGCTACTTTGATAAACATAATTTGTTCTCCAACAGCTTTGTAAACTATTTCAAAGCCATTAATCTGAAACTTCTCCGTCACCCTGACAGACTTCGTTTTATCAGCGAAAAGCTGAATCCCATGCCCAACGGCATCGCTCTGCAAAGGGCAAACTTATACTGCTATCAGACCAAGCACTATCAGTTAATGAATGTGCAGAGATATCACCCCGGCATATACGGCGCCACACAAATGCTGCAGGTTTTGAACTTTGGCGGAAAATCGGTAGTATTCACAACCCACCCCGCCAAAAACGAAGACAAAAAAAGCGCCTCGGCTTATCCGGGCTACTGGGCGGGCTTTGGACGCTCCCCGCATGCGGTGCAGCATAAAAATGTGCTGCTTATGCTTTACAAGATTCCAAAGACACCGGGCTTTTTGGAGCTTTATTCAGTTCCTCAGTTCAGTCATACATACCTGCCCGAAGCGTTTCTTGACGAAGTTGAAATAAACGGCAGATACGCCTTTGTGCGCCATGGCAAAGCGTTCCTTGCCATCATTGGCAAGAATGAGCTTCACTATAAGCCCTTCAGTATGTACAGCGCAAAGGCTTTGAAAAACGGACTTAAAGACTATCCCGATAAGCGTTTTGATTTAATACAAGAAGGCAATTATCATTACTGGATTTATGAGCTTTCCGATGAAGATAAGGAAAGCTTTGAAGAATTCAAAAGTCGAATCATGGAAAACAGCATTGAATACGACGGCAGCAGCAAACTCGTTTACAAAAGCCAAAACCATGAATATAAAACCGTCTACGGCGGCGCGTTTTTCGTGGATGGGGAAGAACAGCCTCTTGAATATGAGCGTTTTGAAAGCGATTACTGCCACGCAAAGCGTGAAGCCGATGAATTCTTCTTCTCATTCAAGGGTCATTACTTGCGTCTGAACTTCGATAAAGCTATTCGGGAATATGGCGAGGCAAGCGGAGGTAGTGAAAAATGAACTCATACATAAACAAGGTATTTGAATTGGCAGACGCCTCTGTTAAACGCTTTCCGCCCCATAAACTGAATTGGTCATGGGGTCAGGCACTCTATCTTTATGCCCTTTCCAAAATTGACACCGAATTTAATCAGGAACGCTACACCGCATACATAAAAAAGTACTATGACCACCACATAAAAAAGGGATACAGGGTCAACACTTCGGACACTTCCGCTCCGGCTCTCGCCGCCTATTACCTTGCTCAAAAAGAGGGTGGCGAACCTTACAGGGCTGTTGTTGAGAGGGTGCGCAAATATTTTGATGAGGTTCCGAAGGTGGTTGAAGATATGCCCAACCACTTAGGAAACGGCCCCGAAAGTCTTATTTACCCGAAAAGCATCTGGGTAGACAGCATCATGATGTACGGGGTCTTTACGAACTGGTATGCCTATACGGAGGGCGACGAAAAACTTAGGGAGTTTGCCTCCCGCCAGCCTCGAATGTTCAGCAAGTATCTCTTTGACGAGGAAGATAACCTCTTTTATCACAGCTATTGGACGAATTTTAAGACCCACTATCCGCGGCAAAAAATCTTTTGGGGACGCGGCAACGGCTGGGTTATGGCTGCGATTCCCCTCTTTATGGATTATTTGCCAGAGGGAGAAGAAAAGGAATATACAAAGGAGCTTTTCAAGCGCCTTGCCGCGTCTTTGCTTAAATATCAGAAAGAAAACGGTTATTTCGCGACTGTTATTAACCGTCCCGACGAAACATATGAAGAAAGCTCAGCCACCATGCTCATAGCGAGCGGCTGGTTTTACGGCTGGCGCACAGGTCTTTTGGGCGATGAATACTACCATGCCGCAAAAAAGGCTTTCCATGCGGTTGTGGAGGATTTTGAATATCGTGACGGTCTTTTAAGCATGCCGAAAATCAGCGCACCGACAAGCGCGATTCAGGGTATTCCTTATCTTGTATACCGCATTACTCCCAGAGGAAACGACTGGCACTACGGACTTGCGGCAAGCTTTTTCGCTGCCTTGGAATACAAAAGATGCCTTGAAAAGAACAGGCAGCTCTTAAGTAAATCTAAACTAAATTGTGTTTGAAAGGAGCGGGGCGGCATAAGCCGCAAATGCGATGAAGATTGGTCTGCAAACCTTTACATGTCGTTCCGTTATGAAAAACGAGAAGGAAATAGATAAAACCTTCTCTTTAATCTCAGGCTTCGGTGTAAAACATATTGAGCTTGCCGTGGATTATTTAAAAATGCCGTTTACCGCAAAGACGGCAGAGCTTATTGCAAATGCGGCAAAAGCTCACGGTATAGAAACGGTTTCCTGTCAGATTCGTTACAATACCGCCGCGAAAGACACGGGCTTAACCGCTGAATTCATGCATATTCTCGGCGCGAGATTTATATCAAACAGCGTGATTGACCTCTCCGCGCTGAGAAAGGGCAAGGAGGGCGTTCTGCGCTATTGTGAACAGCTGAACAGCCTATATGAAAAACTAAAGCGGCAGGATATACTTCTTTCTCACCACAACCATCATTACGAATTTCTAAAGTTTGACGGAAAGACCGTACTGGAGCTTATGCGGGAAAACTTTTCGGGTCTTTTTACTGTCGACACATATTGGTGCCAAAAGGGCGGCGGCAATATTCTCACTTTGCTTCAGGATTTCCGGGGCCGTGTGCCTATTCTTCATCTGCGTGACTATAAACTCAAGCCCATGGGACTTATTTTCGGCGGCGGCACAGACTGTGAGGCAGGCAAAGGCAATCTCCCCTTTAGGCAAATATTGCAGCAGGCAAAGTCGGCAGGTGTGGAGCTTGGCGTGATTGAACAAAGCACGAAAACGCCCATTGAAAGCATAAGGTCAAGCGCGGAACATCTTTTTTCCTTGCTGAATGAATGAGGCGGAGCTTAACACTGAGTTTTGGGGGTAGGACATGGATATCCAAACGCTGGCAAAAGACACCTACACACGGCGCTATGTAAACAGAAAAGAAACAATAGCCTATGTGCTTTTTGACTCATCAAAAAGCTTTAACATCGATGAATACCAAACCCGCTTTATTATTGATGTTCTGAAAATTGATTTGTATTGGAACACAATAATCAATTTTATAAACGGCATTTGGGATGTAATTAACGACTCCATACTTGGCTCGTTAATCGATAAAACAAAAACCCGCTGGGGCAAGTTCCGCCCCTACCTTCTGGCGTATGCTTTGCCGGGAACCGCCCTTACCTGTCTTTACTGGCTTTCTCCCCTGTTCTTCGACAAAAACCCCTTAGATATGAGAAAAATTGCTTTCTGGCTCATTCTCGCAATGGCAAGGGAAGCAGTTGGAACCTTGCGAGAAATCTCGGAAACGGGTCTTTTGGCAAATATAACCCCAAACCCTGAAGACAGAGTGCGCCTTTATACCACTGCCGAGGTCGTCTCCGGACTTTGGGAGTCCTTTCCCCAAATTATCATGGGAGCGTTAATTGACCTTGTAAACCACAAGAAAATCAAAATGACTATGGACAACGCCTTTATCGGCATGGGAACCTTTTGCACTATTTCGGGAGGCATTCTTGCCTTGTTCTTTTCCATCTATTCCACAGAGCGTATCGCCCAATCCCGAGAACGCCACAACTATAAAGAGGGATTCAGAACAATAATAAACAACAAGCCCATGCTAATTATTCTTGTCAGCGATTTGATATCCAAATTCCCTGTCGGCGTTTGGGAACACAACTATTTTATCGATGTGCTGGGCTCCAGCTCTTTGCGCAATGTGATTATAATTCCCGGCGCTCCCCTCTCCATTTTAAGTTATACATATATCAATCAGGTACGCGCACGCTTTTCAACCAAATCGCTTTGGATATTCGGTCAGCATCTTAAAGATGTCATAACATTGGGAATTTTCGTAATAGGCTCAATGCGTGGTATCGGTCCTAAAGGAATATATCAGAACAGACTAATAATGACTGTGCTTTTAATGGTGCGGGATATTTTCTATAAAGGCACATTGTCTATAAATAAAATTCTCCCGAGGGAAATTCTGACCGACGCCTTAGACTACTGCGAATGGAAATTCGGATACAGAACCGAGGGAGTGACCCTTGCCACCAAAAGCATGGCGTATAAATTGTTCCGCAATGTCACAAATTCCTTCAATTCCGCAATTATGAAAAAAGCAGGCTATTCCTTGGACGCAGGCTTTGGAAAGCAGTCCGAAAAAACGAAGTATTTCCTCTTTGCCATGAGCATGCTTATGCCCGCCGCAACTGGTCTGCTGGGCATTATTCCAAAACTTTTCTATGACCTCTCCGGCGACAAGCGCAGAAGAATGTATGAAGAACTCGCAAAAATGCGTCTTGAAAAAATGAACGCCTATGAGCGGGAAAACAAAGAGCAAGTTTTGACAGAAGTATAACCCCCTAAAAGTGAGCCAAATTATTAATCTTCTACGGAAATATTTATTGCCCATGATATTTCAAAACGCTGTATGCAAACAAATTCGAGAACAAAGATTAAAAAATATACGGAGGCTATTAGCCTCCGTTTTTTATTTGTCTTTTTTCTCGCCGTAGCGTTTTTTTACGCACTCGGTGAGGAGATATTCAATCTGACCGTTGAGGGAGCGGAATTCATCCTCTGCCCATGCGGCTAATTTGTCATAAAGCTCAGGCGACAGGCGAAGGGGGATTTGCTTTTTATTGCTGCTCATAACCTTTAGTAAATCGAACCGCTGTTGACTATGGGCTGGGCTTCCTTATTTCCGCAAAGGACAACCAGGAGGTTGGAAACCATGGCGGCCTTCCTTTCTGCGTCAAGCTCTACGATGTTCTGCTCGCTGAGCTTCTGCAGAGCCATCTCAACCATGCCAACCGCACCCTCAACAATGAGCTTTCTGGCATCGATAATGGCGCTTGCCTGCTGCCTCTGGAGCATGGCGGCGGCGATTTCGGGAGCGTAGGCAAGGTGGGTAATGCGAGCTTCCACAATTTCAAGACCCGCGATTTCCACCTTTGACTGCAGTTCTTCGCGGAGCTTCACAGCGACCTCCTGACTGCTGCCCCTTAATGACATTTCGTCGGCTTCCTCTCCGTCCTGCCATACATCATAGGGGAAGAGCCTTACGATATTTCTCAGCGAGCTGTCCGCCTGCGTGGAAAGGTAAGTAAAGTAATTATCCACATTAAATACGGCTTTTGCCGCATTGACAACACGCCAAACTATAACGACGCCGATTTCTATTGGGTTGCCCAGCTTGTCGTTGATTTTCTGCTTGTTGTTGTCCAGAGTCATTATTTTAAGCGATATTGCCTTGCCGCTTGCAGAATCGATAAGGTCCATTTTTTCGCCTCTTTGAGCGGGTTTGGGCTGGAGATCCACCGTTCCCGCGGTGTTAACGGCTATCGGCGTACGCTTTATGGGGTTCACCGCAGTGACAAAGGGGTTTACAAAGAAGAATCCCGGACCCTCCAAGGTGCCGAAGTATTTGCCGAAAAGGGTCAGAACCAAAGCCTCGTTGGGCTTTAAAGTTTTAAGACCTGCGAACATAATTGTAGAAGCCACAAAACCGATAATCGAAATGACAATCAGCGCGCCGCCGAAATTCTCACTGGGTCCACTGTAAGGCATTATTATGCTGCCATATCGCGCTGCTCTGCTGGCGATGACTATGCCCGCAATTCCAAGGGCGGTAAAGGCTAAAAGGGCAAGCAAAATCAGGAACAAAGCGGCAAGTCCGTTCTTGCCTTTAATTATCTTCTGCTCTGTAAAAAGCTCTGTGTTCTTCATATTAG
>LFSO01000053.1:79755-98287 GCA_001512765.1 Clostridiales bacterium DTU053 | reverse complement strand
TTATGCCCGTTTTAAAAGGGCAATTAGAGATTGACATTTATAGGCTAAACCGTAAACTGTAATTAACAAAAGTTTTGGAGGCTAATATGGCGAATTTTAAGCTTTGGGCTTTAGATACAGGGAAAATGAGTTTTGACGGGCGCTTTTTTGAGGCTTTAAAGTTTATTGAGGATTTTCAGCTCCTTGACGAGAAGCTTTGGACTGTTTTTGTAAAGCTGTTTGAGACAAATCCCGACGACAAAGACCTCGGCTGGAGAAGCGAATTCTGGGGCAAGATGATGCGCGGCGCGGCGCTGGTTTACAGATACACGAAAAATGAAAGGCTCTTTGAAATTATGGAAAAGAGCGTAAGAAATCTGCTGACTACCGCCGACTCCCTTGGCAGAATCACAACTTACAGCATTGAAAAGGAGTTCAGGCAGTGGGACATTTGGGGCAGAAAATATGTGCTGTTGGGTCTTGAGTACTTCCTTGAAATCTGCGCCGATGAAAAGCTGAAAGATGGAATTATAAGCTCCATGAGAAGGCAGGCGGACTATATAATCTCCAAAGTCGGAAATTCTGAAGGTAAAATTCCGATTACCCATACCTCCGAGTTTTGGGAAGGTCTTAATTCCAGTTCGCTGCTGGAGCCTATTGTTAGGCTTTACAGAATCACAGGGGACGAAAAATACCTTGACTTTGCCCATGAGATAGTCCGGTGCGGCGGCACTAAGAATTTTGATATTTTTAAAGCCGCCTTGGAAGGTAAGCTTTATCCGTATCAGTATCCCGTCACAAAGGCATATGAGATGATGTCCTGCTTTGAGGGCATTTTGCAGCTTTATATGGTAAGCGACAACCCCGATTATCTTAAAATGGCGGAGAACTTCGCAAGACTTGTTATCGACTCCGACATTACGATAATAGGAAACGCCGGCTGCACCCATGAGCTGTTTGACAACTCAAGGGCAAGGCAGTTCGACCCCGCTTTTACGGGCATAATGCAGGAAACCTGTGTCGCGGTTACCTGGATGAAGTTCTTCTTTCAGCTTTTGTCGCTGACGGGCAAGGCGCTGTACGCTGACGAGATTGAAAAGACTGCTCTTAACAGCCTTCTTGGCAGCGTGAACTTTGAAAAGAATAAGATGGATGGAGTAACCCTCCCCGTTGACAGTTACTCTCCCCTTCTCTTTGCCCGCAGAGGTCAGGCGGTAGGCGGAAAGAAGGATCTTAAGGATATAAACTACTACGGCTGCTGCGCCGCGATCAACGCCGCGGGCTTTGGCATAGGCGCGCTGTTCTCCGTAATGAGTTCATATAGCGGCATAGCCATAAATATGTATCACAGCGGCGTGGCTGAGTTTGAGACACCCGACGGCAAAAATGTTATTTTGAGAATTGAGGGCAATTACCCGACACAGGGAGATATAAAGATTTATATTGAGCCCGAGACCCAGAGCAAATTCGCCGTAAGTCTTAGAATTCCCGAGTGGAGCGACATGACATCGGTTAAGGTTTGCGGCGAGGAAGCAAGAGCGGAGAAAGGCTCATACGCCGTTATCGATAGGCTTTGGAAAAAGGGAGATATTATTGAGCTGAGGCTCAACATGGATATAAAGGTCATAGAAGCTGAGGATATAGAACCGAACGCTCCCGAAGCGGCGTTAAAGCATTTTGCTCTGAAAAAGGGGCCGATTGTGCTGGCAAGGGATTCTGCTCTTGAGGGAGAGGATATAAGAATTCCCGTAAAAAGCGAGAACGGCAAAGTGAAAATCAAAGAAATAAAGCCGACGAAAACCGCCGACTTTAAGACACAGGCTGAATATGAGATTGTATTCTCAAAGGGCGACCGCATAAGGGTCATTGATTACGCTTCCGCGGGCGGAGTCTGGTCTGAGGACAGGATAATCTCCGCTTGGCTTAACAAGGAATAATTACAGCTTATTCTTAATTATCATATCAGCAATATATTTAAACACAGGGGTGCAGTCCTTAGTTGAGGCGCTGCCCCTTTCTTTCATTATGACTATTACATACTCTGGCTCCTCCGCGGGGAAAAAGCCAGCGAACCATGTGACTAAAAGCTCCTTGCCGTTTTCGTACTGACCCGTCTGGGCAGTGGCGGTTTTGCCCGCCGCGGTGGCAAAGTCGGGCTTTGCGGCGGCGCCGTTGCCGTTGTCGACGGTTTCCTTGAGCAGAGATATAAGCTTTTTGGCGGTGCTTGCCTTCATAATCCTGTCGGGGGCGGGAGGCATATAGTAGGCGTACTCCTGACCGTTGTCGTCAAGCATGGACATGAGCACATAGGGCTCCCTGTAATAGCCGCCGTTGGCGATTGCGGCATACATGGCGGCAATCTGAAGGGGCGTGGCAAGCAGCTTGCCCTGACCGAAGCTGAAGTTTGCGAGCGCCGCGGGGCTGAGAAGTTCAGCCTCATCGGGCATACTGCCCGCGGCGGATAAAAGACCGTCGGAAAGCTCAATTTCCCTGCCGAATCCGAAGGCGTTTGCCATTGCGTATACTTTCTCCGCTCCCACCTGTTTTGAAAGCTCAATAAAGTAGGTGTTGCAGGAGTTTGCAATGGCGCCCGCCATGTCAAGCACACCGTGACCGCTGCGGTTGTGGCATCTGAATCGGTTGCTGCCTATTTGCACATAGCCCACACAATCATGCTCAAAACTCTCGCTGATGCCGTTTTCAATAGCGGCGGCGGCAACCACGGGCTTAAAAATTGAACCTACAGAATAAGCCATAAGCGCCCTGTTTAAAAACGGGGCGTTTTCAGCTTTTAAGGACACGGAGGGGTTGCTTGGGTCAAATACGGGGCGGCTGGCAAGGGCAAGGATTTCGCTGGTTTCCGCCTTTAAAACCACTGCCGCTCCCATTTCAATGTCATATATGTCAAGGGCGTTTTCCACAATACCCTGAAGGCGTTTGTCCAGAGTGAGCATCAGTCCCGCGGGGGAATTGTAGTTTTCGTCGTTGATTGTGATTCCCTCGCCTATAAGGGCTTTGCCTGTACCGTCAACGCCGAAGCTGACGGAAATCCTGCCCGAATGGGAGGATAGAAGCTGGTCAAAGCTCTTTTCAAGGCCGCTGACGCCCTTTTTCTCCTCGGGGCTTATATAGCCAATAAGATGAGCCGCGGGCTGGTTTTCCTCATAGCGTTTAAAGGTGGTGATGTGCTTAATCTCGGGCGTGTTGCCGCTGATTCCGCCCACGGGGTAAACGGCGGGCAGCCCCCTTTCAAGGTTCTTTCTGATAAGGCTTTTGTCAACGCTTGTAAGGAGGTTATCTATCTGGCTCATTACATTAGCGGAGGGGATAACGGCGGCGTAAATCTGCTTTTTGGTGTTGACTAAAAGCTCGCCGTTGCGGTCGTAAATGGCTCCCCTGCTTTCCGCGATGCTTATTGTCCTTTTGTTGGACTGGGCGGAAACCGAGGCGCTGAAGGGCCCTATGTTGATTTGAAGAATCCTCATGCAAAGGCTGCAGAGCATAAGGGAAAAGATTGCGAACAAGACAACAAGCCTTTTAGCCACGGCGCATCCCCCACAAAGAAAAATACCGACAAAGCAAACGCTTCATCGGTATTTATTATTGACATTTAAAGATTTTCTATACTTTGATGAAATTATCTGAGAACGGCGCCCAGCTCACTCAGGGCGTTGAGTGCCTTCTTGACTGCCGAGTCTGCCTCCTCATCCGTCAGTGTCCTGTCGGCTGCTCTGAGAGTAAGGCTAAAAGCGACGCTCTTTTTGTCCTTTTCTATCTGCTCGCCCTGATAGACATCGAAGAGCTTTACGCTTTCAAGGTTCTTGCCCACTGCGTTCTCGATTGCTCTCTGCAGACTCAGAACGGGTGTTGCCTTGTCGCAGACGACAGCGATATCCCTCTTTAATGACGGGAACTTGGGCAGCGGCTTGTAGGTGCGCTCGGTGTTTCTCAGCTCGTAAACAGTGTTAAGGTCAACCTCAGCAGCGTAAACCCTTGTGCCGATTTCGTAGTTTGCCAGCACCTTCGGGTGGATTTCGCCCAGAATGCATACTGCTTTGCCGTCAACCACAATCTCGGCTGTTCTGCCGGGGTGATATGAGGGGTTATCCTTTACGGGGCGGACATCGTATCTGCTTACGCCTATTTTCTCAAGGTACTCCTCGATTATGCCCTTGAGCTCATAGTAGCCGATATTGGCGCCGTAAAGACCTATCATGAGCTTAGGAATTTCGGTCGCAAGCCGGTCGTCGCTTTCCCACGGCTCGTACTCGGTGGCGATTTCGTAAACCGCCGCCTCCTCGTTGCGGTTGTTGTAGTTGTGAGAGAGAACGGTGAGGAGGCTGGGCAGAGCCGTAGTCCTCATAACGCTGGTGTCCTCGCCCAAAGGATTGAGAATTCTTATGCTCTTTCTCTTTTTGCTGTCCTCGGGCAGGCATATCTTATCATATGCCTTGGGTGAGATGAAGGAGTAGGTTATTATTTCGGTAAGACCGGACGACAGCATGAGATTGTTGGTATCTTTTAAGAACTGCTGATAATCGGTAAGATAGCCGACGGCGACTCCCTTTAAGGGCTCGTCGGGGATATTCTCATAGCCGTAGAGCCTTGCTATTTCCTCGGCAATATCCGCCTGCTGCTGCAGGTCGCCTCTGAAGGTGGGGATGATTATTTCATCGCCCTCAACTTTAATATCAAGGCTTTCAAGGTATTTTATCTGCTGCTCCCTTGAGACATTAATGCCGATAAACTCGTTCATATAGTCGGGGCGGAACGGGAGTCTGACGCTCTCCTTTACCTTGGGATAAGCGTCAACCACGCCGCTTACAACCTCGCCCGCGCCGAGCTGCTCTACCAGGTCAAGGGCTCTGAGCAGGGACATAAGGCAGCCGTTGGGGTCGAGCTCCTTTTCGAATCTTGCGGAGGCCTCTGTGCGGAGTCCCAGCTTTTTGGCGGTTCTTCTCACACTCGTGCCGTTAAAGCAGGCGGACTCAAAGACAATTGTCGTTGTGTCATCCATAATGCCGCTGTACTCGCCGCCCATTACGCCAGCTACAGCGACGGGCTTATTGGCGTCTGCGATGACCAGCATCTCAGGGCTAAGCTCTCTCTCAACGCCGTCAAGGGTTGTGATTTTCTCGCCCTCTTTAGCCGTTCTGACAATAACCTCTGCGCCGTCAAGGTATCTTAAGTCAAAGGCGTGCATGGGCTGACCGAACTCGAGCATTACATAGTTAGTAATGTCAACGATATTGTTAATGGGACGGACGCCCGATGCCCTGAGCCTTTCTCTCATCCAGCGGGGGGAGGGCTCTATTTTTACATTCTTAACGACAGCGCCCGCATAGCGGTAGCACTTGTCCGGAGCGTCGATTCTGACTTTCAGGAGATTTGAGGCTTCACCCTCTCCGCCCTTGTTCTTAATCTCGGGCATATTATAGGGCACGCCGAAGGTCGCCGATGCCTCTCTTGCAAGTCCGATTACGCTCAGGCAGTCGGGGCGGTTGGAAGTAATCTCGAACTCCACAACAGTATCGTCAAGTCCGATTGCCTCTTTAATATCCTTGCCGAGAGTCTTGTCGCAGTCGTCGCCGAGGACGAAAATGCCGTCCTCCACAGCATAGGGGAAGTCGTTTATGCTAAGGCCCAGCTCTTCAAGTGAGCAGAGCATACCCTCGCTGAGTACTCCCCTGAGCTTGCCCTTCTTTATCTTCTTGCCGCCGCTGACGACTGAATTGTCAAGGGCAACGGGAACATAGTCGCCCACTTTAAGGTTCTGAGCGCCAGTTACAATTTGCAGGAGCTCAGGCTGACCCGCGTCAACCTTGCAGACCCAAAGATGGTCGGAGTCCTCGTGTTTTTTCAGCTCCAAAATCTTGCCGACGACGATGTTTGATAACTCCTCGCCTTCTTTTTCGTAACCCTCAACCTTTGAGCCGCTCATGGTCATGCCGAGGGCGAACTCTCTGTCGGTAACATTTAAGGATATATAATCATTAAGCCATTTTTTTGATAATTTCATTCAGTCCACCCCCTAAAACTGCTTTAAGAATCTAAGGTCGTTTTCGTAGAAAAGACGGATGTCATCAATGTTAAAGCGGAACATGACAAGGCGCTCAAGACCCATACCGAACGCGTAGCCGCTGTACTCCTTAGGGTCGATGCCTCCCCTTCTGAGCACATTCGGGTGAACCATGCCCGCGCCAAGGATTTCGATAAAACCTTCTCCCTTGCACATGGGGCAGCCCTCGCCGTGGCAGCGGAAGCAGGTTACATCAACCTCGCAGGAGGGCTCTGTGAACTGGAAATGGTGAGGACGAATTCTTATTTTTGTGTCCTCGCCGTAGAGCCTCTTCGCAAAGTCAGCGAGATTGCCCTTTAAGGTTGCCATGGTGATGCCCTTGTCAACCACAAGTCCCTCTATCTGATGGAAAAGGGGCGAGTGTGTGGCATCCACAGAGTCGGAGCGGTAAACCCTGCCGGGGGCAATAACCCTGATTGGCGGCTTTTGCTGCTCCATAACCCTTATCTGAACGGGAGAGGTCTGGGAGCGCAGAAGTTTGTTCTCGGAGAGATAAAATGTGTCCTGAGTGTCCCTTGCGGGGTGGTCCTGCGGAATGTTGAGGGCCTCAAAGTTGTACTCGTCCCACTCTATTTCGGGACCTGTTGCGATCTTAAAGCCCATGCCGAGGAATATATCCTTTACCTCGTCAAGTACGATTGACAAGGGATGCTTGTGTCCTATTCTGCGGCGGTTGCCGGGCATTGTGATGTCAATGCTTTCTTCAACGAGCTTTTTCTCAATCTCCGCCTCTTTAAGCTCCTTTTTTCTGCTTTCTATTTTTTCTTCCAGCTCCGCTCTGACAGCGTTCGCAAGCTGGCCCATAATCGGTCTTTCCTCAGCCGACAAGGAGCCCATCATTTTGAGAACAGCTGTCAGCTCGCCCTTTTTGCCGAGGAATTTAACTCTCAGAGCCTCAATTTCCTGAAGGCTTTGGGCTAAGCTTAAAGCTTCGATAGCTTCGAGCCTCAGTGCTTCTATCTTTTCTTTCAAGACTTACACCCCATTACTTTTTATTTTAATAAGAAATTCCGTACATCAAAAAACCCTCGCCCCAAAAAGGGACGAGGGAAAACCCACGCGGTACCACCCGGATTCCCGACACCATAGCGCAGTATCGGGCACTCTGAGCCCTTAACGCGGGCAATCGTCACGACCTATATGAATGCGGATTGCCGCAAGCCTTCAGCCGTGCCGCTCCGAAGTGAACTTCAGCGCCCAAGCAAAAAGCGGTTCTCAGCCTACCCGCTCTCTCTGTGTTTGCTTTGAAACGCCTACTCTCTTCATCACAGCGTTTTCGTTTTAAGTTTTCTGTTAGGTTATAATATCATAACCGAAAGATAAAATCAACAGCCTATTAGAAGGGCGGATGCCCCTCCTGCCTTCTGTAAGCTTCCATGATGTCCTTAAAGACCTCGCCGCTGCTGGGAGGAGTCCATGTGATGGCGTTCGCTCCCGCTCTGATGGTCTCAAGGATTGTCTCGTCGGTGGGACCTCCCGTAGCGATAATCGGCACCTTGGGGAACTGCTCCCTGATTTTTCTTACAAGCTCGGGAGTCTTGGCGGCAGCGGATACATTAAGTATCTGCGCGCCCGCCTCAAGCCTTGCGGCTATGTCCTCTTTTTCGGAAGCGACGGTGACGACAATCGGAATATCAAGGTCCTCTTTAAGCTGCTTTACGGTGCTGTTGGAGGTGGGGGCGTTGACTACAACGCCGATAGCTCCTTGGAACTCAGCGTGAAGTCCCAGGTCAAGAACTCTGATTCCCTGGGTGAGACCTCCGCCTATACCCACAAATACGGGCACATCGGCGGCCATGATAACCGCCTGAGTGATGACAGGCTGAGGAGTAAAAGGATAGACGGCTATTACCGCGTCCGCGTTGCAGTTTCTGATTATGCTGACATCGGTGGAGAAAACCAGCGATTTTATTCTTTTGCCAAAAATCCTTATGCCCGATGCCTCGGAGATTACTTTCGGCACGGTGAGCATAAACTTTCTTAAATATCCGTGGATTTCGGGAACAAATTTCTCTTCCATTTTATCTCCTTTATTTTTGTTTTTTATGTTATAATATACCATAAGCGTTAATAAAAAGTGTCGATTTGTTAAATATTATATAACAAATTCCGAAAGGATGGAAGTTATGAAGTATAAAGAGATAGATCCGAGAGAGCTGCAAGAAAACCCCATAAAGATGATTGCCGACGACTGGGCTTTGCTGGCCACAGGCAATGAGGAAAACCACAACGCTATGACAATTAGCTGGGGAACAATCGGTGAGCTTTGGAGCAAGGAAGTCGCGATTGTATTTGTGCGTCCCACAAGGCATACCTTCGGTCTTATGGAAAGCTCTGATTATTTCTCATTAAACTTTATGGGCGATGAGCACAAAAGCGCACATAGGGTTTTCGGCAGCAAAAGCGGCAGGGATATGGACAAATTCGAGGCTACCGGCTTAAAGCCTGCTTATCATAATGGACACATTTATGTGGATGAGGCCGAAACGGTCATTATCTGCAAGAAGGTGGCGTTCCAGGATATTAACCCTGCGGGCTTTATTGATAAAGGCATTGAGGATTTGTATCCTATAAAGGATTATCACAGAATGTATGTGGGAGAAATCGTTTCGGTGCTTAAAAAGGCATAAATAGCATTTTTTAGTATAGGAGTTTTCGATAAAATTATAAAAAATTTTATTTTAGGTATTGATTTTTAAAAAGGGCTATGCTATAATCCTTCTCGTCACTTGGGAAACTAAGTGACACAGTCGGTGTCGATTGCACTGAGGTCCCACCCGTTCCCATCCCGAACACGGTAGTTAAGCTCAGTTGCGCCGAAGATACTTGGCGGGAAGCTGCCTGGGAAAATAGGTGATGCCGACACTTTTAAAGACGGACGCAATAGCGTCTGTTTTTTTTGCTCTAAAAAAAGACTGCGGAACCGAAATTCCGCAGTCTTTATTAATTTAATTGGAATAGTACTCCGCAATCTTTAGCGCAATATTAAATACGGTCATGACACCGAAAAGCAGGATAAAGATGAAGTAGACTGCGCTTAGAGCGAGATATGACACGGAGCCAAGAAGATTCGCAAGGGAAATGCCTATAAGCGAGCCCAGTGAGATTTTGCCCGTCATAAAGGGCTTTGCTATTGCCTCAAACACGGGATTTAAGCTCAGGCTGCAAACAAGTCCCAAAATTGAGAACATTGTGACGGGCAGCCTCTTTTTTGTAAACACCGCGAAGATGAAAATCAAAAGAGCCAAAATGAGAGCGACCGCAAGGAGAATGATAAAGATAATCAAGTATGTCTTAATTGGGGCAAGTTTCTCATTCTCCCAGATCTTCGCTGAGCCGATGGTCGGGTACTCCGCCTTCAGCTTGTTTACTACATCAATAATTTTCGCGACGCTGAGGTTATTGGGCAGGGGCTCCTTTAATACATTGTTTATCATCTTGGCCAAGTTGCCGCTGAATTTAAGCCTTATAAGAGGCAGAAAGAAGAACACGGGGAAAACCGCCAGCGACAAAACAGCCATTACTGCCTTATAAAAGTACTTCATCTTAATACCCTCTACTGCGCAATTTTATCCCAGGATGAATTCAGTTGAACGGTGCGGTTGATTATGAGATTATCCTCTGTGCTGTCCTTGTCGATGCAGAAATAGCCCTGACGCATGAACTGGAAGCTCTGACCGACCTTCGCGTTCAGAATATCCTTTTCAATCTTGCAGCCCTTTAAGATTATAAGGGAGTCAGGGTTGAGCTTGTCTTCTAAACTCAAACCGTCGGAATCGTCGGCGGGGTTCTCCACTTTAAAGAGCCTGTCGTAGAGTCTAACCTCGGCGTCGACCGCGTCTTTTGCGTTTACCCAGTGGATTGTGCCCCTGACCTTCCTGCCGTCGGGAGCGTTGCCGCCCCTTGTTTCGGGGTCATAGGTGCAGTGAACGCAGGTTACATTGCCGTTTTCGTCGGTCTCGTATGAGGTGCACTTTACGATATATGCGCTCTTGAGCCTTACCTCGTTGCCGGGATAGAGGCGGTAATATTTCTTTACGGGCTCAATCATAAAGTCTGAGCGCTCTATATAAAGCTCCTTGGAGAAGGTGACATTGCGGCTGCCCATTTCCTCATGGTCGGGGTGGTATTCGACAGGCAGTTCTTCCACAAGGTCATCGGGGTAATTATCGATAACGAGCTTAATGGGGTCAAGAACCGCCATGAGCCTGGGAGCGTTGCTGTTGAGTCTGTCACGGACGCAGGACTCAAGAAAACCTATGTCCACGATGCTGTATGCCTTTGAAACGCCCACTTTTTCGATAAAGTCGATTATTGCCTCGGGCGGATAGCCGCGCCTTCTAAGGCCGCAGAGTGTGGGCATCCTCGGGTCGTCCCAGCCGCTGACGATTTTCTTGTTGACCATCTCCAGAAGCTTTCTCTTGCTCATTACGGAGTAGTTGAGATTAAGACGGGCGAACTCAATCTGCTTCGGAGGCTCCTTAAAGCCAATCTTTTCGATGAACCAGTTGTAAAGGGGTCTGTGGTTCTCGAACTCAAGGGAGCAAAGTGAGTAGGTTACGCCCTCTTTGGCGTCGGAGAGAGGATGGGCAAAGTCGTACATGGGATAGATGCACCACTTGTCCCCTGTCTGATGGTGGGGAACATGGGCGATTCTATACATAACGGGGTCCCTCATGTTAAGGTTGGGGGACGCCATGTCGATCTTAGCCCTTAAAACCCTTGATCCGTCGGGGAACTCGCCCTTTGCCATTCTGTAGAAAAGGTCCAGATTCTCCTCAACGCTCCTGTCCCTGTAGGGGCTGTTTTTGCCCGGCTCTGTGAGGGTTCCTCTGTATTCCCTTATCTCATCGGCGGACAGGTCGCATACATAAGCGTCGCCCTGCTTGATGAGCTTTACGGCGCACTCAAAGAGGAAATCGAAATAGTCGGAGGCATAATAGACATTGGCCCATTTAAAGCCTAGCCACTTAATGTCCTCCATTATGGCGTCAACATATTCAACATCCTCTTTTAAGGGGTTGGTGTCGTCAAATCTTAAATTGCATATTCCGCCGTACTTTTCGGCAGTCTTAAAGTCAATATATATAGCCTTTGCGTGACCTATATGAAGATAACCGTTGGGTTCAGGGGGGAAACGGGTTTGAACCCTTGAGTTGACTCCGTTTTTAAGGTCCTCGTCAATAATGTCGTGGATAAAATTTGAAGTAATTACTTCATCCATTACTTTTCCTCCAATTTTATATGCTTTCTGAGAATGAATTAAGTCTATTAACCGCTCTTTCCTGACCCAAAAGGGAGAGAATGGAGTGCAGGTCGGGAGTGTTGAGCCTGCCCGTTACGGCAAGGCGAATGACCGATGCCACATCGCCCACATGACCCTTGTAGCCTGCGGGGTCGGCCTTGTAAGCCTTTACATCGGGGCAGAAGCCGAGCTCGGGGCAGATGCCCTTAATCTTATTGAACCATGTGTCCTTGTCGTCGGTCGCATCGAAAACCTTAACATATGCTTTGCAGATGGCTTTTGCGTCCTCGGGTCTGATATTTTCGGGCAGATTGTAGTCGGGTTTAAAGAGGCTGTCGTAGAAATAGGAAATATAATCCTTAACCTCAGACCACATGGCGATATCCTTGCGGGGCTTTTTGCCGCCGCGGTCGATTGAGAAGATGGATGTCAGGTACTTTTCGTCATCCTTTATTATGCTGTAAAGCTCGGGGTCGTATTCCCTGCTCCACTGCAGCACCAGACTTGCCACTTCCTCGGCGGGCATTTTTGAGATGACATTCTTGCTGACATCGTTAAGTTTCAGAAGGTCAAACAATGCGCCGCTCTGGCTCATTTTCTTTATATTAAAGGGGAAGGCGGAAAGGGGCGCGTCGGGATTTGCCCTTCTCCAATCCTCAAAGTTCGAGTTCGCGAGGGTCATAAGGTACTCGAGAACGCTGTCCTTCGGATAGCCGAGCTGGGAGTAATAGCTTACGGCGGCCTCAGGGTCCTTTCTCTTGCTGAGCTTTCTCTTGTTGCCCTCGTCCAGCTTCATAATGGGCGAGATGTGAGCGTACTTGGGGGGCTTAAAGCCCAGAGCCTTGAAGATTTCAAGATGGGCGGGTAGGGAGGCTATCCACTCGTCGCTCCTCACAACAAGGTTTGTCCGCATTAAATGGTCGTCCACCGCATGGGCAAAGGCATAAGGAGGAATGCCGTCGGATTTGATGAGAACCACATCCATATTGTTCTCGGGCATTTCCATTCTGCCTCTCAGCATATCTTCAGTTTTGATATAATTCTCGGGATTGCCTTGTGAGCGAAGTCTCAAAACAAAGGGGCGTCCGCTCTCGATAAGGCTCTTTTGCTCCTCAAAGCTGAGGTTGCGGCACTTTGCCCATTCGCCGTAATAGCCTGTGTTTACGCCTGCCTGAACCTGCTTTTCGCGCATTTCGTTAAGCTCTTCCTCAGTGCAGAAGCAGGGATAGGCAAGGCCCTTTCTGACAAGGTCCTTCGCGAAACAGGCATAGATTTCTTTTCTCAGGCTTTGCTTGTAGGGGCTGTATGCGCCTTTTTCGCTGTCCTCCCCCGTCATGCCCTCCATCGGGACAATGCCGTACTGGGAAAGACCTGAAAGAATCGCGCTGACCCCGTTTTCTACCTCTCTTTTCTTATCGGTGTCCTCAATTCTGAGGAAAAAAACGCCGCCTGAAACCTCCGCCGCCAGCTTGCTTATCATGGCGGTGAAAAGGTTGCCTATATGGATATATCCTGTGGGGCTGGGGGCAAAGCGGGTAACCTTTGCGCCCTCTTTAAGCTGCCTTTCGGGATAAATCTTTTCGTAATCCTCGGGAGTTTTGTCTATATCAGGATACAAAAGCTCTGCTAAAGCGTTGAAATCGGTTTCCGACATAATATCCTCCGAATTTTGTTTGTGTCTTACCCTATTGGATAATTTTTCTTATAAAGACTTTCGATATTATAACATAATCAGACACATCTTGCAAACAGATTAGCTTTTTTATAGGCTTTGCAGTATTTGAAAATATAAACAAATCAAAAGGAAAAGAAATAAAAAAAGCGGTGCTTTTGGCACCGCTTTTATTTTATTGTTTAGGAGTATTTGAACTCTGTGAACTCGTAGGTGTCGACTCTTGTGGCCTTGCCTACATTTCCGCCGCTGCCGTCAGTTATCTTGGTGAGATAAATCTGACCGGTGATTTCAAAGTCGTGGTTGATGGTCATTGTGATGGACTCAAGGAAGCCTGTCTTAATGTCAACAACCGCTACGACCTTGCTGTCATTGTAGTTAAGGGTGTAGTTGAACTTTGTAAGGCTGGACTTGTACCAGAGCTGGTCCTTGAGCAGATCGTCAAAGTTCTTTCTTGAAGCAGCGGGGAGGAGCTTCTGGGTATCGGTTACAAAGCCGTCTCTTGCTGTCTCCTTGCCCATTACTATGGTGATTACATACTTGCCCTTGCCGTCAATTGTGCAGGTTGCGCTCTTAATGTTCTTTGTGCTGATGAGCGTGGGCAGATGCAGATTTGTAAGAGCTGATACGGAGTCAACATCATAAACCTGGTTCTTTGCGTTCTTCGGCTTTGTGGTAACAATCTTGTTCTGCAGGAACATGAGGTTGAGCTCTGTGAAGAAGTTGAGCTTAATATTCTTTAACTCCTGATATGTCTTCTTGGTGTAGCCTGCGCCGCTGTTGAGAGCGAACTTTACAGCCTCGGAATATGCGTTGAGGATTTCAACCTTGCTGGAGGGCTTGCTGAGTAGATCTTCGGGTGTGACCTTGTCAAGCTTTGCAACCATTCTCAGAAGCATACGGGCGTCGTCAGCCTTAACAGCGTTGTCGCCTGTTACATCCGCGACAAGAGCTTTGTCGGTTGTGACCTTGTCGAGCTTTGCGACCATTCTTAAGATAAGGCGGGCGTCTGCAGCTGTGGCATTGCCGTCGCCGTTAACATCGCCGGGACGATTGAGAACGGTGTGGTTAATGCCGTTTGCCTTTGCATAATCTATTGCGTATGTGCCTGCATATGCAAAAATCTCGGCGTAGTGGTTGTTCATCGAATCGGAGAAGGTGAAGAAAGCTGAATCGCCGATTGATGTAACGGAAGCGGGAACCTTAACCGCAAAGGTGTTCTTGCAGCCGTAGAAAGCTCCTGCGCTGACTACTGTGTAAGTATTGGGGATAACGGCAACTTCTTCATTGCCTATGTATTTGATGAATACCTTGCCGATGCCGATATAGTCGCCCGGATACTCCTCGAACCACTTTGTGCCCTTAAATGCGTTCTCGCCTACAACTGTGATGTCGCCGAGAGCGGTTACTTCTGTAAGGGCTGAGCAGTTTTCAAATGCGGAGGCGCCGATAACTGTTGTTCTCTCGGGGAGGATGACGGTCTCAACTGTCTTGTTGCCCTTGAAAGCGCCGTCGCCGATCTTAGCTATGGTAATGGGAACCTTGACATCCTTGTCATTGCCCTTGTATCCGATGAGCATTGCCTGCGGGCTGTTGACATTTATAATTACGAAATCAATATCAAAATTCTTATACCAAGCTGTATCGTTGAATGCCCCCATACCGCACTCTTCGATTATGCCTCTGATTGATACGGTGTTAAGGTTTGTGCAGCCTGCAAAAGCCTCAGCGCCAATCTTCTTGACCGTAGCGGGAATCTCCACTGCCTCAAGGTCCTTATAATCCGCAAAGGTTCTGCTGCCGATTGCGACAACCGTATATCCGTCTATCTCAGATGGGATAACCAATGTCTTATCAATTGATGTATCCAGATCTGCCTCTATAATCGAAATGCTTTCTCCGTCGATAAACTCATAGAGGAAGAAAGGCTCATAATCCACAGCAAATGCGGGAACCGAAATGCTGAGGAACAGAGCGGCAACGAGAATGAAGGAAAGCGCCTTCAACCCAAATGTTCTTTTTGAATTTTTCATCGGGGAACTCCTCCTAACACAATATATGGGGTTAAGTGCGGCAAATAAATACAGCTGATTTACTATGTTAATGCATAGATGTCTACGATAAGAAGTATAACCTATATAGTATGCCAATGTCAACGAATTTTATGAAAATTGTCTGATATAATCATATAATTTCTGGCAATTTAGGAATTAATTACAAAATGTTTGAGGAATGTTGATAAATTGTTTCCAAATTAAAAACTTTGCATCCACAGAGGAAAAAATTGCGATAGGTTTTCAAAATTTTTCCTCGAAATGACGCCTCATTCGTTTTGAATAAACAGACTTCTTGCCTGGGGGATTAAGTCGTCTCCCCAAAGTCTTAAGTGAGAAATGTCGTTTGCCGCCTCGAGAAGGATTTTGCCGTCGGTATAATACATAATTCTGTTGAAAGATGAGTTTTCGCAGCCGAATCTGAAGCGGCTGGTTTCGGGGCTTATACCAAGCGCGGCGTACATAAAGCTGGTAAGGTATGTGCCGTGGGTGGCTATGAAAACCTTTTGACCGTATGTGTATTTGCTCCTTATAAAGTCAATGGCGCATTTGGCGCGGTGGACGCTGACCCTCATGTCGTCGCCCTCTCCCTTTCTGGGAACGGGGTGCTCCGGGCTTTGCTCATGCACGAAATTCGCCTTCGGGAACTGCTCTTTCAAAAAGTCCAGACCTCTGCCCAAATAGCCTTCAAGCACATTGACTTCTATAAGCTCGTCAAGCAAATAGATGGTGTCAATATCGCTCTTCTCCTGCTGGGAGAGCAGCACCTCGTACGCTGTTCCCGCAGCTCTAAGCAAAGGGCTCGAGTAAATAGCGTCAAACTTTATATTTTTAAGCAGTTCACCCAAGAGGTGCGCCTGCTGTTTTCCCGCGTCGGTAAGGGCGGGGTCTTCCCTTTCGGGAATGGCGAGAACCGATGAATCGATTCCCTGCCGCCGCCTTAAATTGCCGTAAGACTGTCCGTGTCTTGCCACATATATTTCAAAACAATCGTTACTCACGCTGAAGCCTCCTTATAAATGCCGTAAACTTTCCGCGTCTTGCCGCATATTTCAAAACAATCGCCACTAACGCAAAGTTCTTCTTAAAATTAAAGGCCCCCGATTCTGAGGAATCAAGGGCAATGTATCAGCAAAATTAAAGCTCTGTACCGTTTTGCAGGGAGGGTGTTTTCTCCTTTTCTTTGGTCACAGACTCGTACAAACGATATCCTCCCGCCAGATTGTAGCAGTCAAAACCGTTTTGAGAAAGCAGCCTGCAAGCTATGTAGCTTCTGAGCCCGCTCTGGCAAACCACATACACGGGCTTTGACTTGTCCAGCTCATTCAGCCTGTCTCTGAGACTGTCAAGGGGAATGTTGATACTGCGCTCAAGGCAGCCTCTCGCCGCTTCTCTCTCAGTTCTGACATCAAGTAGGGTTACATTTTCGTCCTTTGACAGCCTGTCGATGTCGTGCCAATGGTACTGCTTTACTATACCCTCAATAATGTTTGTAATCACAAAGCCCGCCATGTTGACAGGGTCCTTTGCGGATGAGAAGGGCGGTGCGTAGCAAAGCTCAAGTTCCTCAAGGTCATAGGCGGTAAAGCCGTGCCTTATCGCCGCGGAGAGGACATCGCAGCGCTTGTCCACTCCTTTAAAGCCGACAAGCTGAGCGCCCAAAATCCTGCCGCTTTTGTTTTCAAACAAAACCTTCATGCTGATATTCCTTGCCCCGGGATAATAACCCGCATGTGATAAAGCATATAGGAAAACCTTGTCATAGTCAAGCCCTGACGCCTTCGCGGCGCGCTCATTTATTCCGCAGGCAGCGACCGTCAGGTCAAAGAATTTCAGAATTGCCGAGCCTATGCTGCCCTTGTAAACGCTTTTAATTCCGCAGATATTGTCCGCGGCGATTCTGCCCTGCTTGTTGGCGGGTCCCGCAAGGGGGATATGGGCGGGCTCACCTGTCACAAGGTTTTTTACCATTACGCAGTCGCCGACGGCATAGATGTCCTTGTCGGAGGTCTGCATATGCTCGTTTGTGATTACCGCATTGTTCGGGGCAAGCTCCAGTCCGCAATCTTCAGCCAGAGCGGTGTCGGGGGTAACTCCTATGCTAAGGATTATCATATCCGTCTTTATTTCTCTGTTGGCGGTTTTTATGATGGTTTTTCCGTCGGGGGAATCGGTGATTTCCTCCGCCGCTTCGCCCAGAATAAGATTTATACCTTTGCTTCTAATGTAGTTATGGACTTCAACCGCCGTATCAAAATCCAAAGAACCTATAACATGGGAAGCCTTCTCGAGAACTGTGACCTCGAGTCCCCTTAAATATAGGTTCTCTGCCATTTCAAGGCCTATATATCCGCCCCCGATTACCGCTGCGCTGCGGGGTGAATATTCGGCGATGTATTCTGTTATTTTGTCTGTGTCGGGAATATTTCTAAGGGTAAAAACATTTTTTCTGTTTATACCCTTAATGTTCGGGATAATCGGTTTTGCGCCCGGTGAGAGTATCAGTTTGTCGTAGCTTTCTTCGTACTCGGTGTTGTCTTTAAGGTTTTTAATATGGACAACCTTTCTTTGCCTGTCGATTTTAACCGCTTCGCTTAAAACCCTTACATCGATTTTGAATCGATTATAAAAGCTTTCGGGCGTTTGCAAAAGGAGCTCTTCTCTTTCTTTGATTTCTCCGCCTAGGTAATACGGCAGACCGCAGTTTGCGAAGGATATGTACGGACCTTTTTCCAAAAGGATTATTTCTGCCGATTCGTCAAGCCTTCTGAGTCTTGCCGCCGCGGAAGCTCCTCCGGCAACTCCGCCTATGATTACCGTTTTCAATTTATCATCCCCCTTTATCTTACCGTAAATCCGGTCCAGGCCCTTATTCCGCCAATGTTGGTCACATCCGTATAGCCTTTTCTGCTGAACTCAGCGCAGGCTCTCCTGCTGCGGGCACCGCTCTTGGAATACACAAATATTTTGGCATCCTTGTCGTCTATTATATCAACAATCGCGTCTGCCTCGTCCACGGGAATATTAATGCTGCCCATTATATGTCCGCTGGCGTATTCTTCTCTTGAGCGAACATCAATTAGAATGATTGACGGGTCTCTTTCAAGGGCTTCTCGGGCTTGGGCCATTGTAATGTTATTGAATCTAGCCGAATATCTGCCAAACATTAATGGCGCTCCCCCCGATCTGTTCACATCATAATTTCTGTTGTCCATATTATCCCTACCAAAGTCAAAGTGAATAGCGCTAGTGAAAAGTAAATATGTGTTTACTCACGGGTTATTTCGGAAATCTCTCAAAATTGGTTTTTCAAAAGCTACTTTGACGAATTTTTAACATTTCCGAAAAATTTGTTAAAAAAATGATTATCTCTTTAATTACTAATATAATGATGGCAAGATATTTCTCTATGACATTGTCACATATTACACTTATCACTTGTTTCGGGCGGCAATTCATGGAAAATTTGCCCAATTTAATATGAGTTTTTTAGAAATTAGAAA
>LFSO01000053.1:70168-79668 GCA_001512765.1 Clostridiales bacterium DTU053 | reverse complement strand
TTTTGTTAAAGTTCCATAGTATAGTATTATATGGAGAAGTTTTTCCATAATCCCTCGAAACAGGGACCAAATTTGCAACAGAATCTTACAAAAATCCGTCATACGATATCACTTTACATCAAACCAAATAAAAATAATGGGACTTTTTGACAGCGAGAACAAATTTTTTAATTTTGCTGTTTTAATATCGTTTTACTGGCCGGGTAAAAGCTGCCGCCGCACTTGAAATGCGTAGACTCGTGTTATATAATGTTGAAGATTGAAATTCAAGCCACGCAAGGGAAATTATACGGAAACAGGTGCAATTAAATGAAAGTGTATAAATCTGCCGTAATCGGCTGCGGCAACATTCACAGAAACCACATTAAAGGAATTAACGACAGTCCGCTGGGAAAACTGACCGCGGTTTGCGATATAGACCAGGAGGCTGCCGACAAATCCGCGTCGGAAAACGGCGTTCCCGCTTTTTACAGCCTTGATGAGCTATTAAAGTTCGGGGATTTTGATGTTCTTCACATCTGCACTCCCCATTATCTCCACGCCCCCATGGCTATTAAGGCTATGCGTCAGGGCAAACACATAATATGCGAAAAGCCCATGGCAATCCACTCCGCAGACGCAAGGGAAATGATTAAGGTCGCTGAAGAAACGGGCGTTCAGCTCGGCGTCTGCTTTCAGAACCGCTACAACAGCTCATCGATTTATGTAAAGGAGCTATTGGAAAGCAGCAGGATGGGCAAAATTCTAGGCGCCCGCGGAATTGTTACTTGGGACCGCTCAGAAGCCTACTATGCAAGCGGTGAATGGAGAGGCAAAATCGCGACTGAAGGCGGCGGAGTGCTCATAAATCAGGCAATTCACACCCTTGACCTTTTGCAGTGGTTTGTGGATTCCCCCGTTAAAGAGCTTAAAGCAAGCATTTCTACAAAGAGGCTCCAGGGCGTTGTCGAAACCGAGGATACCGCGGATGCATTAATCTTCTTTGAAAACGGCGTCAGGGGCGTTTTCTTCGCCAGCCTTTGCTATACCTCAAACTCCCCCGTTATGCTCGAACTCGAGTGCGAGAACGGCTCCATACTCCTGGCTGACAAGCTGACCGTTAAGATAAACGGTGAGGAGGATATCGTCCTCGACATCAACAGGCCATCCTGCGAAAAGGATTACTGGGGCAGCGGCCATACTTGTCTGATACATGACTTCTACAAATCGCTTTCCGAAAACAAGCCTTTTGCGATTGACGGCGAGGAAGGCATTAAGGCAGTCGAAATTGTGGAGGCAATTTACGATTACGCAAGAAAATAGTGCATATAATAACCTCAGCCTTATTTTACGGGTAAAAGCGGATAGAATAAGGCTGAGTTGAAAGTCAAGCGGGCGAATTCCTATGGGGAAAAAGTGGCTTGACTTTTTTATTGATTTTTAACAAAGAAAACTATCGCCGGCTCATCAGTTTGTATAAAAAACCGATGCTTAAGCGATGTTTCCTCCTTTCAAGCCTATTCTAAGTAGAGTTAGTTTGATTGTATACCCGTATGCTTAAATTTAGCTTAAAATACCAAGGAGTCTTATAAAATGACATTAGTCGAGCTTTTTGACAAGAACCCTGTCGAAAATATCATAAGCTCCCTTGTGCTGCAGCCTCAGCGCGTTATATTTGTGGGGCGAAAAGAGATTATGGCGGGGCATAAAAGGATAATCGAGAAGCTTTTTAATGAAAGAAGGCTTAAAACCGATATTCACTTTTTGCACCCCGACAGGAACTCTTTGGACTGCGCTGTGGAGCTTTTGAGCGAAATACAGAAAAAATTCCCCGACTGCGAGTTCGATTTGACAGGCGGGGACGATTTAATGCTCTTGGCTATGGGGGTTCTGATGGAAAAAAGCCCGACAAAGCCGAAAGTACACAGATACTTTATCAGCGACAGGAGCATTGTGGGCCTTGATATAGACGGCTCAGAAACAAGAAAAACTCCCTTTTATTTAAGCGTTGGGGAAACCATAAATCTCTACGGCGGCAGCGTTCTCAAAAGCTTTAAATACGAGTCCCGCTGGGACATGCCCGAGGATTTTAAAGACGATACGGACAAGATGTGGGGGCTTTGCAGGAAAGATACCGGGCTTTGGAACAGACTGACGGGTGTGCTTGCCGACTTTGAGCATATGAAAGAAAAGAGGGACAGCCTTGAAACGGTGCTATCCCTTTCTGAAATTCGGTCGCATCTGAGCAACAAGAATCAAAGCTTTGACGCTGTTGAGAAATTCCTGCAAAGTCTTTGTTCGCTGAAACTGATTCAGGATACCGGCTCGGACAACGCATTTTTAAGATACAGATTTAAAAATGAGCTGATTCGCCACTGTCTTGTAAAGGCGGGAACGGTGCTGGAGCTAAAGATTCTGATGATTGCGAGAGGAATTCGCGATGAAAAGGACGAGCCCTTCTTTAACGACGCGCTGCAGGGCGTGAATATAGACTGGGACGGCAAACGGCACAGCTCGCCCTTTATAGCCGAAACGGAAAATGAAGTTGATGTTATACTGATGCGAGGGCACATTCCGATTTTCATTTCCTGCAAAAACGGCTTTACGGATGATGAGGAGCTTTATAAGCTGAACACCGTTGCGGAAAAGTTCGGCGGACCCTATGTTAAAAAGGTGCTGATTGCCACAAAGCTGACAGGACGAAACAGAAGTCTTGAATACTTCCGCCAGCGGGCAAAGGATATGGGAATTACGCTGATTGAAAACGCTCATCTTATGAACGATGAGGATTTGGCGGAAAAAATAAAGGGGTTGTAGTCTAAGCTGCAACCCTTTTTATTTTGAAAAAATCTTTTTGCCCAGTTCCTCTGCCTGTCTAATTGCTTCGGAGTCTGAAATTCCTTTGTCTGTTTCCCCCATATGGACGCTGCCTGCAAGATTGATTCCAAGCAGCGCAAAAGCTCTGTCCGTCTGCTTTTTTATCAGCTCTACAGGCTGCTTTGCCTTTCTGCCGCTGACGGTGAGGAGAACTCCCCTGCCATCATTTTTTCTTTTAGGCTCTTCTTTCCTGACCACATAGGCTTCGTAAAACCTTTGAGTTCGGTCAAAGACGGCTTTTAATGGAGCGGGGACATTATAGTGGTATACGGGAGTGGCGATTATCACGACATCCGCGTTTTGCATTTTGTCAAAGACCTCATCAAGGTCGTCAAAGACGCAGGTATTTTCCTTGCCACACGCCTTGCAGTCGTTGCAGGGTTTGGGCAATAAATCAAATAGGTTTACTGTGTCAACCGAGAGATTTTCGGGGGCAGACACAAAAAAGCCGTCAAGCAGCTTTTTTGTATATCCGTTTTTGTTTGGCGAGGAAAACAAAACAAAGACCTTCATGCCGCTCCCCCTTTTTTCATTAAAACAAAAGCCGGGACCTTGCCCGGCTTGAATTTCGAAGATTATTCCTCGTTCTTCTCCTCGTCGTCCTCGTTGACGATTTCGAACTTGTCAAAAACCTCTCCGCAATTGGGGCAGGTCAACTGCTCATCGCCGTCGAATATGCTTGAGTCAAAGCATACTATCTCTTTGCAGGACGGGCACTCAAGCTCATAAAGGTCGTCCTCGTCAAAGTCGTCGCAAATATCGCAGTCACATTCTTCATCGTCATATACATAGGACTCGAGGGCGTCCAAATCTTCGTCAACAGCGTCAAGCTGCTCTGTGATAAGGGCGATTTCGTCCTCATTGTCTGCTACTGTAAGTGCAAGGTCATCGAGCAAATCAATAATGGCATTGATTACCTTAGTTTCTTTATTCTCAGGGTCAAGACCGAGTCCCTCAGCAAGCCCTTTTAAATAAGCGGCTTTTTCGGTAAGATTCATAACATTACCCTCCATATTATTTTTTTCCTCAAAACCGGCAGGCGGCTTTCGTCTGTACTTTTTACAGATATCAAGCAGATTATACTCTGAAATTAAACCAAATTTTGTCTAATTCAGATGTCAATGCTTTAAGCTCTTGACATATACTCGCCTGTACGGGTGTCGACCTGGATAAGCTCGCCCTCTTCTATAAAGAGCGGAACCTTAATTTCGGCGCCTGTTTCAAGAACTGCCGGCTTTAAGGTGTTTGTAGCGGTATCGCCTTTGAATCCCGGCTCAGTCTTGGCAACTCTGAGCTCTACGAAGTTGGGAGGCTCAACGCCGAAAACATTGCCTTTATAAGAAAGCACTTTGCAAACCATGTCTTCTTTTACATATTTAAAGTTATCGTCGAGCTTATCGCCGTCGATGGGAACCAGCTCATAAGTTTCAGGGTCCATGAAGTAATAGAGATCTCCGTCGCTGTAGGAATAGGTCATTTCCTTGCGCTCGATGTATGCGGTCGGGAACTTGTCTGTCGGGCTGAAGGTGCGCTCAACAACGGAACCTGCGATAACATTCCTTATCTTTGTTCTTACAAAAGCGGCGCCTTTACCCGGCTTTACATGCTGGAACTCGATAACCTGATACACTTCTCCGTCCATCTCAAAGGTAAGACCGTTTTTAAAATCACCTGCTGAAACCATATATATTCCTCCGGAAATTTGAATGCTATATAATAATATCCTATTTGTTCCAAACTTTCAATAGATTTTAATAAATATAGATTGGCTTGAATAAAAATGCCAAAAAAGCCGATTTTACTAACAGTAAAATCTATTTCATTATTAAAATCTCCCCGAAGTTAAACTCCATACCTGCCAAAGAAATATTGATTAAATCGATATAAGTGTTATAATAGTTTTATCGATTTAGTAAATTTTAGAAATTTTTCGGCTTATATTTTAAGTGCCGAATGCAAAGTAAAAGGAGCATTGATATGGACAAAAAGACATTTTACATCACAACCCCGATTTATTACCCGTCGGACAAGCTGCACATCGGCCACAGCTACACAACGGTTGCCGCTGACGCTATGGCCAGGTATAAGCGAATGCGCGGTTATGATGTAATGTTCCTTACAGGCACGGATGAGCACGGACAGAAGATTGAGGACAAGGCTAAGGCCGCAGGTCTTGAGCCTAAGGCCTATGTTGACAATATAGTTGTAGGCATCAAAGCTCTGTGGAAGCTGATGAACATAAGCTACGACAAATTCATCAGG
Organism: Clostridiales bacterium DTU053; assembly: GCA_001512765.1. Classification (GTDB taxonomy): domain Bacteria; phylum Bacillota; class Clostridia; order Oscillospirales; family Acutalibacteraceae; genus DTU053. The sequence continues at coordinate 74,550 of LFSO01000053.1, read as the reverse complement.
ACAACCGACGACTACCATGTAAAGGCCGTTCAGAAGATTTTCAGAAAGCTTTACGAAAACGGCGACATTTACAAGGGCGTTTACGAGGGACTTTACTGCAAGCCCTGTGAGTCATTCTGGACCGAAACTCAGCTTAAAGACGGCAAATGCCCCGACTGCGGCGGCGAGGTTCAGAAGGCATCCGAGGAGGCTTATTTCTTCAGGCTCTCCAAGTACGCCGACAAGCTGCTGAAGCACTATGAGGAAAATCCCGAGTTTATCGAGCCTCAGTCAAGAAAAAATGAAATGATAAATAACTTCATTAAGCCCGGACTTGAGGACCTTTGCGTTTCGAGAACCTCTTTCAAGTGGGGCGTACCCGTCGATTTTGATGAGGGTCATGTGGTTTATGTTTGGATAGACGCTCTTTCAAACTACATCACCGCTCTGGGCTACGGCTCCGACGACGACAGCCTTTACAAAAAATACTGGCCCGCCGATGTTCATCTTATGGCAAAGGAGATAGTCCGTTTCCATTCGATTATTTGGCCCGCAATGCTGATGTCCCTCGGCGAGCCGCTGCCCAAAAAGGTTTTCGGTCACGGCTGGTTGCTGCTTGAGGGCGGCAAGATGAGCAAATCCAAGGGCAATGTGGTTGACCCTGTTGTGCTCTGCGAGAGATACGGCGTTGACGCTATAAGATACTTCCTTTTAAGAGAGATTGCCTTCGGCTCCGACGGCGTTTTCTCAAATGAGAATCTTATCAACCGCATTAATTTCGAGCTTGCGAACGACCTGGGCAACCTGCTTTCACGCACAGTCGCCATGGTTGAAAAGTATTTCGGCGGAACTATCCCCGCTGAGCGAGAGAAAACCGAGTTTGACGAGTCCTTAATCAGCATGGCAAAGGGACTTAAGGCAAACACAGAGAGCCTTTACGACCAGCTTTTGTTCCCCAACGCTCTGACCGATATTTGGAAGTTTATTTCCAGAGCAAACAAATATATTGACGAAACCACTCCGTGGCTCCTTGCAAAGGACGAAAGCAAAAAGACAGTGCTGGCGAATGTTCTCTACAACCTTTGCGAGAGCTTGAGAATCGTTTCCGTTCTTATAAATCCCGTAATGCCCGAGACTTCACCGAAAATCAGACAGCAGCTCGGTCTTACCGATGAAATCGAATGGGACAGCGCGGGAGTATTCGGTCTTAAAGACAGCTATAGCGTTCAGAAGGGTGAAATCATCTTCCCGAGAATCGACACAGAGGCTGAGCTTAAAGAGCTTGAAAAGCTGATGCCTCTTGCAAAGGAAGAGGAGAAAAAGAGTGCGGAGAATATAGCTCTCATCGGCATTGAGGACTTCGCTAAGGTAAACTTAAAGGTTGTAAAGGTCCTTGCCTGCGAGCCTGTAAAGAAGGCAAAGAAGCTCCTTAAACTCACCGTTGACGACGGCGAAAGACAGGACAGAACGATTGTATCGGGTATCGCTCTTTGGTATAAGCCAGAAGATTTAATCGGCAGGAATGTTATTATTGTCGATAACTTAAAGCCCGCCGTTCTCTGCGGCGTTGAAAGCCAAGGCATGATACTTGCCGCTGACGCAGGCGAAAACGATGTTAAGGTAATCTTCGCCGACGATGTTCCCGTCGGTTCAAAGGTCAGATAGTTTTTATGGAGTATACTTCGATTTTTGATTCCCACGCGCATTATGATGACGCCAAATTCGATGAGGACAGGGATGAACTTATTTCGTCCCTGCCCTCAAAAGGCATTATTGGGGTAATTAACTGCGGCGCGGATTTAAAGTCGTCTGCCCAGTCCGTTAAACTTAGCGAAAAATATGACTATATTTACGCCGCTGTGGGAGTTCATCCCCATGAGGCTAAGGATTTCGGCGACGATACGCTTAATGAATTAAGGCGGCTGGCCGCAAACAAAAAGGTTGTGGCGATTGGCGAAATAGGTCTTGACTATTACTATGATTTTTCGCCGCGGGAAAAGCAGATTGAAGTTTTTGAAAAGCAGCTTATTCTCGCCGCGGAGCTTAATCTCCCCGTGATAATTCACAACAGAGACGCCCATGAAGATACACTGAATATCCTTAAAAAGCACCGTCCGAAGGGCGTTCTGCACTGCTTTTCCGGCAGCGCAGAAACGGCAAGGGAGATTGTTAAACTCGGAATGTTCATAGGTCTCGGCGGCGCGGTTACATTTAAAAACGCAAAAAAGCCCCTTGAGGTAGCGGCAACAGTGCCCGATGAGTTTTTGCTTATCGAAACCGACGCTCCCTATATGGCCCCCGTTCCGTTCAGGGGCAAGAGATGCGACTCTGCGATGATACCCTATACGGCTGAAAAAATAGCCGAGGTCAGAAACACGACAGCGCAGGAAATTTTGAACCTCACAGCCGAAAACGCAAAAAGGCTATTTGGGATTGACTGATATGAACGCTCTGTTTTTGGGGGCAATCACTCCCCTGCCCGATGATGTAAAGCTTTATATCATGTATTTGGCCTCTGCTTTGCTGATTTTTCTTGCGGCGGTGTTAATTCTTAAAGCAAAGCCCCGCAGAAGGGACAGCATTGAGCAGCTAAAAGAGGTTTTAAAAAAATCAAAAGAAAAATACATACCTTTGGATAATGAAATAATTATAGAAAAAGAAAACAAAAAGAGCTAAGGTTTTGCCTTAGCTCTTATTTTTACGGTTTATAAACTATGGGCAGGTTTCTCTTATGCTCGCTAATTCTGTGGTAGCGCTCGATGATTTCAATATCTTCCTTTGAGCCGGTGCCGTGCATAAGATACTCGTCAATCTTTTTATATGTGATCCCCATTTCTCCCTCGTCGGTCTGGTCATCAAACAAGGCTGCGGAGGGAGCTTTTTTAATTACGCACTCGGGAGCGCCGAGATATTTAAGGAACTCATAGACTTCGGTTACGGTAAGGTCGCCGATGGGGTTAAAGTCATAGGCTCCGTCGCCGAACTTTGTAAAGTAGCCCATATACATTTCGCTCTGATTGTCGGTACCGGCGACAAGGGCGTTTCTGCTTGCGGCAACAGCGTAGAGCACCGTCATTCTGAGTCTGGGAGCTATGTTAGCTATTGCCATGTCGGTAAGCGAAAAATCTTTTTCGAGGGTTTTAAGCGTTTCCGTTCTTATGGGAGTCAGGTCCACTACCTTTGTCTCGATATTGAATTTTTCGGCAACCTCCATGCCGTCTTTAAGGTCCATTTCAAAATTTCTTTTCGCGTGGCAGGGCATGATGAGACCCAGCGTATTATCACACGCCATTTTGCAAAGAATACCTGTCAGGGCACTGTCTTTGCCGCCGCTGTTTCCGTAAACTATTCCGCTCGCGCCGGCGTCTTTCAAAACCTTTCTGATAAACTCCACTCTTTTCTCAATTTCCAAAGCAAAATCCCTCATAGCATTTCCCTCTCATATATAAAAATTAAATTTAGTCTGCTATTAAGACAGTGCTGAGTTAAACGCTTAAAGCTTTTAAACTATTATAGATTAAGAAAAAAACAATTGTCAATTTTTATGATGCTATTTTTTGCAAGTTGTCTCAAAGTTTGATTTGACAGTGCCTTTTCTGGGAATAATAAAGGCAGTAAAAATTCTCAAAAAAGAGAAAGCAACATAAATAAAGAGATTTTTATTTATTCTTAAAAATCTAAACCTAATTAAAAAAATTATAGAACAGTTTGAAGATTATGAAAATAAAGTTCGTCAGGATATATTCGGCAGCTTTTTTTATGCCTTGATTTTAAAAGTCTTGCCTTTTTTCAAAAAATATACGAGGCAATTTCTATCTCTTTTATTCAAGAATTCACCGACAGCGAAAAGAATTGCCGCAAATTAAAAAGCCGCTTATGCAAATTATAAGAGTGAGCGGAAAGTAATTTTGTTTTGAATCGCAAAAAAATCAAGATGTTAGGCGATATTCAGCCTTAAATATGCGGTCACAAAAGCTTTCTGCAAAGTGAAAGGTTGGTCATAATATGCGGAAATTTTTCAAAGGCTTAACAGCCGCCATGGCCGTTTTTTCGGCAGTGGTTTTCGGCTTTATTATTGTCGGTGAACGCAGAATTCCTGACGAATTCAATATAGTAGAGGGCGCCGAATTAAATATCGGAATGTTTTATTCGGCAAGCAAAACTTCCGAGGGAGAACAGAAGGAGCAGAATGTAAGCTACAGCTTTGCGAATGAAATTAAAAACGCCAGCGATGTGGAGATAAAAGCCTTCAGGCTGTTCCCCGTAAAAAGAGCGAAGGTAACCACAAATGAGCGCAGATACGCGGTCCCCGGCGGAGAGGTTATAGGAATAAGACTTTACACAAACGGTGTAATTGTCGTCGGAATCGACGATGTGATGAGCGAGACAGGACTTGTAAATCC
>LFSO01000053.1:39525-70156 GCA_001512765.1 Clostridiales bacterium DTU053 | reverse complement strand
ACTCCGATGTGGCAAAATGCTTTGAAAACAGCGGCGGAAACCCCGTAACGCTTCAAGTGACGAGAGACGGTAAGGATATTACCTTAATATTCAGAGCTGTTAAATCAGCCACTGACGGCAAATACAGAGGCGGTCTGTGGGTAAGAGACAGCTCGGCGGGAATAGGCACTATCTCCTTCTACGACCCCGAAACAGGCATATTCGGCTCTTTGGGACACGCTATATGCGATGTGGACACCAAAACCGTAATGCCCCTCAGCGGCGGTGACATTCTCACGGCTCATCTAAAGGGCGTATATAAAGGCAGTCCCGGAGTAACGGGCGAGCTTTGCGGAGTATTCGGCGACAAGGTTCTCGGCTCACTTAGAATAAACTCCGATACGGGACTTTACGGTGTTCTGCATGAGCCCGAAAAGAAAACTCCCCTGCCTGTAGCGACAAAGAACGAGGTTCAGCCCGGTGAGGCGGAGATTTACTCCACAGTTGAAAACGGAAAGCCCGAAAAATACAAGATTAAGATAGTAAAGGTAAATCTCAACGAGGACGGCACGAAAAAAAATATGACAATTGAGATTACCGACTCAAGACTCATCGCGAAAACGGGCGGTATTGTTCAGGGCATGAGCGGCAGTCCGATAATTCAAAACGGTATGCTTGTCGGCGCCGTAACCCATGTGTTCTTAAACAATCCCGTTCAGGGCTTTGGAATCTTTGCGGAGACGATGCTTGAAACGGCTGACAAGATTAAAGCGGAAATCGACAGCCTCGCGCCTGCGGCTTAAAACACAAAAAAACGGCTTGCAAATGCAGGCCGTATATTTTTATTTTTTTAACGCACAATAATAATCGGCTTATAATAAATACATTGACGCCAAAAAAATTACGCTTATAAAATTTATATTTAAAAAAAGAGTTGACAAGTATCTCAGCTTATATTATAATTGTGTTCGCTGTTCCACAGCGCGATATGGCGGCATAGCTCAGTTGGCTAGAGCATTCGGTTCATACCCGAAGTGTCGTTGGTTCGAATCCGACTGCCGCTACCATGCGGCCCGGTGGTCAAGGGGTTAAGACACCGCCCTTTCACGGCGGTAACACGAGTTCGAATCTCGTCCGGGTCACCACAAACCGAGCATCTTATAGGTGCTCGGTTTTATTTTTTGTTTAAGGCGGTTTTTGCCGCTTTTTTTGTTTTCCAATAAAAACAAAAAGGCTGCTGCTTAATAGCAACAGCCGGGTTTATCTAAATATTGAAAAGTTTTCGGAAAAGCTGTGATTATTCTTCTTTATTCTTCCTTGTTGCTACGAAGGCGCAGGAAGCTATGAATGTAATAGCAACAGCTACTGCAAGGCCGTTTGCCGCGCCGTTTGACGCACCTGTCTTGGGTATGTCGGTTACAGGCTCGGTTTCATCTGTCGGATACTCATCGCTGGGATCGGTGTACTCGTCGGTAGGCTCGGTGGTCTCGTCGTCACCGCCGCCACCGCCACCGCCGCCTCCGAAGAGGCCGCCGATGAGGTCCATGATGATGCCGAGGAAGTCGAAGTCTCCGCCGCCAAACAGACTGCCGAGGTCAAAGTTGCCGAAGAGACTTGTAATCATTCCGATTATGTCAAAGTCTTCAAAAAAGCTGAAAATCGAGCCTAAATCAAAATCGGCCATTTCCAGAATTGTTGAGATATCAAAGTCTGCAAAGAAAGGTGTGAGCTCCGCTTTTTGAACAACAGGAGCCTGAACACTTGCTGCCATTGTGCCGAGCGGAAGAGAAAACATCAATACAAGCGAGAGGACAAGTGCGATTAGCTTTTTCATCCGAAACAATCCTTTCAATATGAAATCAGAATTATGCTAATACCCTGTAATTTAGAATAACTTTTTTTTGGTGAATTGTCAATGTTATTCTTTATTCGAACATAATTTTGTTCAAATGGTATATTTACACATCTCATTTTTATATAAAATCTAAAAACAAGACTGAAAATTATTGCGGAAATGTGTTAAATCTATTAACAGATACAAAACAACATAAAACTTTGAAATCCTTAGTGTTACGCCACAAAAAGATATTTAAAAATTATTGGCAGGATATACGCAAAAACGAGAGCCAAAGGCAGGCTGAGACACCATGTGTCCAAAGCAGCTCCCACGCGCATAAAGCCCGCTATAGCCTTGGAAATTCCCTTGCCCTGAGTTCTTGCGAGATAGAGGTAGTTCGAGCCGTCCTCAAGGGAGGGGAACACATTGGACCACAGGGAAATTCCGAGCCACAGTAGGAATAAATCCACAAGGCTGAAATCGCCTGCCATAAAGACCGCGACTGCGGCGTAAAACAGAATAAAGAAGCCTACAACCAAATTGAATATGAAGGGTCTTAGCACGATTCTCGCGGCCGCCGTAAGGTCTTTCGGCAGTTCATGCTCCACATGACCGCAAAGGTCGTCAAACCTTAAAGGATTGTCGTCCTCTATGGGTATTCCAAACTTTCTGCAATTTGTATGCTCTATGGTTGCTCTTATGATGCTGCCGGGGAAAGTGAGATATTTTAATATTGCGTAAAGATAAATCATGCCACATCCGCCTTTCCTTCAAGGAATATCTGCTCGATGGTGAGCTTTCCTGCCGCGTAGTCCGCCAGAATGGGCCTTTGATTGTAGCCGTAGGACTCAAACAGCTCAACTACGCTGTCGTATTCTTCCTTCTTTCCTGCGGCAAGGCAGGTGATGGCATAGGTGTCGCCCATGTCGCCGATGAAGTAGTCTTCGGAATCCATGTCCAGGAAGGCTTCGTAAACAAAGCTCATGGTTTCGTAAGCCTCGTTATACTGACCCTTTAAGAGCTGGGCTATTGCCTTTTGCCTTAAACACTCATAGCCGTAGTCGGGGTCAAGGTTATATCCCTTTTCCGCGGCGGCGATGGCGGCGTCAAAGTCTTTAGAAACTCTGTGAGCGGCAGCCTCGGCGGCATAGGGCATCGGGTCCTCGGAGTTATAGCTTTTAAGCTCCTCTACGCTCTTTAAAGCCTTGTCTTTTTCTCCGGCCTTTGCGTAAATTGAGGCAAGGTTTTGACCGTAGAGCCAATATGCCTCCGGCATAAGCTCCTTAATCTCCTCAAGCATGGCAATCTGCTCGGAAAAATCACGGCCGCTGAGTGACGCGATATAGTACTTGTAGAGGTTTGAGGCTACCTTTCTGTAAGTTTCGCCTTTTTTGCTCTCGCCCTCTACCGGGGTGTTTTTCATTTCGTCAAGTTTTTTGGCAAGGTCGTCATAGGGAAGATTGTTGGGGCGTTTTGAGACATCGTCATAAATTATATCGTATGCCTTTTGGAGGTTTTGAGAAAGCTCCGCGGCTTCGTCATTCAGCTTCTTTACCCTGTATAGCAACGGATTATTAAGCCTGTCTTCAAAGTAGGTATCCACATAGGACTCCACATAGGTTACATATCCGTTTTTGTAAAGAGCGTCAATAAGCCTTGCCTTGACAAAGCTTGCCTTGGGAATATACTTTTCAAAAACATAGCCCTTTGCCAAACCGTCGTCGGAGCTAAGGCTTTCGAATTTGTTTATCGCGGAGGAATAGTGGTTGATGGCGGAGTTTATCCTTCGTTCTTTTATGGCGATGTCGCCTTCGGCAAGCTCCTCAATGGCGGGAAAGCTCAGAACAAAGAGGAAAAAGCTGATGACCGCGCCGAAAACAGCGAGAACCTTAAACAGCCGTGAAACAAGAGGAACGGGGCGGTTAATCATGTCATTTCTGCACTTTGAGCAGTACTCATAATCCTCGACGCAGCTTAAATCCCTTTCACGCACGCCGCAGCTTGCGCAAAGGTTTTCGAGATTCAGCACAGACTCGGTTTCGCTCCGCTCCTCGAGTGTTTCTTCCTCTGAGCCGTCTTCTTCGCTTTCTTCTCCCTTTTCCTCCGCCTCTTTTAAGGTCTTGTTGTATTCCTCCTGAAAGAGCCTTGCGAGGTCCTCCAGCTCTTTTCTTGTGTCGTCATCAATATTTTCCGCAGGTGTATTCTCGGGCAAAGAAGCCCCCTGAAACATAGTTTCTTCGTCGGGAGTATCGGATTTTTCTTCCCTGTCATCTATGGGAGGGTTATTGTCTATAGGATTTTCGTTCTTTTCAAAATCCTCGGTATTCCTATCCTTGTTTTCAAAATCGGATGAAACCAAAACTTTTCCTCCTAAAGTTTTAATAGCCCTGCCTTTGCTTTTTGCTGGTGCAAAGGCAAGGCATTATTATTTTAAACAGTTAATTTCCACAAATCAATAGAAATTAATTTTTTAGTCAGCGTCTACCTCAGCCTGAATCTTTTTAAGCTCCTCGGCGGGAATTGCCTCGCCGTGCTTAACCATGCTGATGCAGAGGATTGCGAGAAGGAACGCGATGGGGCAGTATACAAAGAGTGAGAGATATGTGCCCGTGAACATTCTGACTGCGCCGTAGATGATGGGAGCCGCAATCTGGGCGGAGAATGTGGCTGTGTAGTAGTAGCCGGTGAAGGTGCCTATTCTCTCGACACCGCCGATTTCGAGAACGAGAGGCAGCGTATTGACGGTTATCATCATGTTAGCTGCTCCGCCGAATACGAGTGCCAGCCAGATAGCCCAGTTCTTGCCTGTGATAAGGTAAGAAACAAGATATACAAGGAAGATTCCCATGAAGATAAAGAGTCCTGCAAGGATAGTCTTTTTTCTGCCGTATTTCTGACCGAGCTTTCCTGCCGGGATTGCCATAAGCATTGAGCAGACAAGGAACACAGCCATCATTAAGGTTGCCTGGGCTGTTGTCTTTCCGAGAATCTCAGCCGCAAACAGCGCAAAGAAGGTTGTTATGGCGTTTGCGGAACAGAACAGGAAGAAAAGTCCGAACAGCATGAAAATGAGGCTCTTTCTCTCTGCCTTGGAGAGCTTCATTTCCTTGAGCTTCTTTTTCTTTTCTTCTTTAAGCTTCTTCTCCTCTTCCAAAGCCATGTTCGCATCGGCTTTTGCCTTGATTCGGCTGTCAGGCTCCTTTACGAAGAAGAACAGGACAAGGGTGCAGATTATCATTACGACAGAGCCCAAAAGGAATACATAAGGATAAGTCTGCTGCTCTGTGAAATTGTCCTTGCCATAGATAAGACCAAAGATAATTGACAAAATTGTACCCGAAATCATGCCGATGAATCCGCCGACACCGCCGCAGAGGTTGATAACAGCATTGCCTTCACTTCTGAGCTCAGGCGGTGTAAGGTCGGGCATTAGGGCGACAACCGGCGCGCGCCATGTGGACATAACAAAGACAAAGAGGATAATGCAAATCATAAGTCCGGGCAGGCTGTTGAACTTAACGAACATCCAGGGAATAAGAGCAAACAGCAGCGCCGAAATGGGTGCGCCGACCAAGATGTAGGGGCGCCTTTTGCCGAGCCTTGTTTGGGTTCTGTCCGAAAGCTTTCCGAGGGCAGGCTGGAATATGACGCCGAAGATATTGTCAAAGGTCATTATAATTCCGATGAACAAGGGGACAAGCGTAAAGCCGCCTGCGGTGTCGACTTTTTCGCCCTGGGCTTTAAGGAACTCAAGCAGAATGGGATAACGCTCCGCAAGGGTCGCGCTCCAACGGGCAATAAGCTCTGAATTTGACAGCATCTCATTGAGAATCTTGGTTATGTACGGGTCGTAAATCTGCCATACAATGGATGTTGCCATGAATCCAAAGCCTATTAGTATGGTCTTTTTGTAATCTAGCTTTAACTTTTCCTCCATAAGTACACGCTCCTAAAGGTTGTTATGGTAAACCCGACAGGGTTGGTGCCGATTATAAAGAGATAAGGCCTTCTTTCAGCATTTCCTGAGCGGAAAGAAGTATGCCGATTTTGGCGCTGTGGAAGTTAAGACCTCCCTGGAGCCAAACGGCAAAGGGCTCTCTTAAAGGCGCGTCGGCTGAGAGCTCGATGGATGAGCCCGAGGTAAAGGCTCCCGCGGCCATAATTACCTTGTTGTCGTAGCCGGGCATATCCCACGGCTCGGGAACGACAAAGGAATCTATGGGCGAGCCTTTTTGCAAGCCTCTGCAGAAGGCAATCAGCCTTTCGGGGTTTCCAAGACTTATGCTCTGGATTATATCATATCTCTCCTCGTTATGTGCGGGAGAGGCGTCAAATCCCAAAAGTTCGTAAAGTGACGCGCAAAAGACGGCGGTTTTAAGCGCCTCGCCGACCACATGGGGCGCATGGAAAAGACCCATGAGCATATCTCTTGTGTGACCGAGAGTCGCGCCCACCTCCTTGCCGATTCCGGGCGCGGTCATTCTGTAGGCGCACAGCTCCACAAGCTCCTTTTTGCCGGCTATGTAGCCGCCGCACTTCGCAATGCCGCCGCCGGGGTTCTTTATAAGCGAGCCTGCTATTATGTCTGCGCCGAAATCGGTAGGCTCCTTGGTCTGGACAAACTCGCCGTAGCAGTTGTCTACCATCACAATGGCGTCGCTGAAGTTTCTGGTAAGGGCAACAATCTCACCTATTTCCTCCACGGAAAGGCTGGGGCGAAGTGTGTATCCCCTTGAGCGCTGGATATAAACCATCTTAATTTTTTCGGTTTTCAGCATCTTTTCAACGGCGTCAAGGTCCACTCTGCCGCTATCTGTCAGCTCGGTCTGCATATAGGTGATGCCGAAGTCTTTTAGGGAACCTCTGCCCTCTTTGCCCTTTATGCCGATTACGGGTCTAATTGTATCATAAGGGGTGCCCGTAACGCAAAGCATTTTTTCCCCTGGGCGCAAGAGACCGAAAAGGGCGACGGTGAGGGTGTGGGTGCCGCTGGCAAAGCTGTGGCGGACTATGGAATCCTCCGCTCCGAGGCACATGGCGGCGACTTTGTCAAGGGCTTCTCTGCCCCTGTCGCCGTAGCCGTAGCCTGTGGTGATTGATAAATCCGCCTCGCTGACCCTGTTGGCGCTAAAGGCGTAAAGAACCTTCTGCTGATTTATTTCTGTCGTCTTATCTATTTTTATAAATTCTTCCTTGCATCTATTCAGAGCTTTTTCGGAAAGCTCAAGAAGTTTTTCGTCAATGTTAAAATAATTCTCTGCCATTTATAACTCCGCTATTTTAAATTTCTCTACTATTGTATAACAGCTTTTGCCCAATTACCACATACAAAAAAGCCGTTGTTCAAATAAAACTTATCTGTATTTTCATCCTTGGAAAAAAGATAAACTTTTTTGCCTTCTTTACGCAGTTTATTAGCCAGAAAGCCTACCGCGACGCTGCCGAGACCCTGCCGCCTGTGTTTTTCTTTTACGGCAACGGAAGTGATTACGCTTAAAACGCTGTTCTCGCACTGGGTAAAGGCGCAGGCAACGGGGGTGCCGTCTTTATTTTTTACCGCCGCTGCCCTTATAAAACCGTGCCTTATCATGTGCGAGGCGTGGGCGTACCAGATTCTGAAATGCTCGGGGGACTTTGCCTGAGATTCAAAAATAATATCATATAAGCCGCTCAGCTCACGGTAGTCTGCGGGCACGATTGCCGCTTTGCACTCCCCGGCCTTTGAGGAGCTCAAAGACAACTCCGCGTTTGTGTCAAGCTCCATTATGCTGCCGGTGCTTTGAATCTTAAGACCCGACATTTCAATTGTCTTAAGGTCCGACAGGATTTCAAAGGGGGATGCGCTTTTTATATACAGCCGCAGCTCTTCAAAATCCGCATCTGTTTCGCAGTAAAGGGTCATGCTGCCCATGAAAACGGAAATGAGCGCGGTGATTCTGCCGTCGTCGCTTTTCTGGCATAGGCAGACGCAGTAGTCGCAGGAATTTCCGTAGGCTTTGTAAAGCGAGCCGATTACGGCTCCGAATTGGTTATTTTCAAGCTGTCGCCTTGCCTGAAAATAGGTGTCGTCGTTTAAAAGCTTAAGCATTGGCAAGCTCAGCGGCCAGCTTTTCAGCCAAAGCCCTGGCGGACTCCATATCCTGCACCGCGGCGACGCAGTTCTGGGAATGGATATACCTGCAGGGGACGCTGAGGGTTATGGCTTTTACGCCCTTGCCGCTCTTGTGGATTGAGCCGGCGTCGTTGCCGCCCGCAACAGCCGCCTTGGGCTGAGCCTTGATGCCGTTGTCTTTCGCGACTTTCATGGCAAGGTCATAAAGCTCCATGGGATAGACGGTGCTGTGGTCCATGAAGGAAACGGCGGGACCGTTCTTTAATGCGCAGACCGTTCTGTGCTCGGGCACATCTATAATGTCCGCCGCCGTTGTCGCCTCCAGGACTATCGCGTAGTCGGGGGCGACGCTGAATGCCGCCGCGGCGGCTCCCCTTGCGCCTACCTCCTCCTGAACCGTAAAGGCAAAGTGAAGGTCGTATTCTATTTCACTCCTGATTATATCAACCATAAGGGCGACGCCGATTCTGTCGTCAAGCGCTCTGCCCGCGATAAGACCGTCGCCGAAATATTCGAATTTTTCCCTAAAGGTTCCCCTTGTTCCCAAGGGAACGGCGCTTAGAGCCTGCTCGTCATTTTCGGCGCCGATGTCAATATAAAGTGAGGAAATTTCGGGAACGGCGTCTTTTTCTGAGTCTTTGAGAAGGTGCACGGGAGAGAGCCCGGTTACGCCTCTTGTGCCGTTTTCAAAGACTACTTCTCTGCCGATCAGCACCTTCGGGTCGATTCCGCCGACGGTGGCAAAGCGGAGAAAGCCGCTTTTTTCGGCATAGGTTACTATGATTCCGACTTCGTCCATATGGGCGGCAAGCATAACCTTATTCTTAGCCTTCCGCCTGCCCTTCTTGCGGACAAGGAGATTGCCAAGGGGGTCGATTTCGTACTCGGCAAAGGGTTTAATCTGCTCTATGATTAAATCTCTGAGAACTCCCTCTTTGCCTGAAACAGCCGTGATTTCAGCCATCTGCTTTAAAAGCTCCAGCATTACATAACCCCCTTTGACAGTACATATTCCGCTAAGAGCTGAGCCACAGCCTCAACATCGTCAAGCTGCAGCACTTCAACCGCTGAGTGCATGTTTCTCAGTGGTATTGAGATAAGACCGGTCTTGACTCCCCTGCCCGCTACGCTTATTTTGTCGGCGTTGGTGGAGGTCTGACCGCCCATAACCTCGGTCTGGTACTTTATTTTTTTGGTTCTCGCAATCTTAATAAGTTTTCCGCTTATTTCATCGTCCAAAGTCGGGGCAATGCCTATCATGGCGCCGCTGCCCAGTTTGCCCGTTTTGTGCTCGGGCACTCCGGGGGATTCGGCAAAGCTGACATCCACTGAGATTGACTCGTCGGGCTGATGAGCGAACGCTCCGACAGCCGCGCCGCCTCCCGTGGTTTCCTCAAGGGCTGCAAAGAGAACGCAGAGTTTGCAGTTTAATTTCTGTCCCTTTAATAGGTCCACAGCCTTCAAAACCGCGGCGACTCCGGCCCTGTCGTCAAAGGAGGTGCCATAAAGCCTATTGTTCATCAAGCTGCCGAAGGCTTTTTTGTAGGTTACCCTGTCACCGGGACGGATAACCTTTAATGCGTCCTCATAGCAAAGACCCACATCTATCGCCAGGTCCTCTATTTGCTTAAACTTCTTTTTGTCCTCGTCCTTGGCAAGGTGGGGCGGTGTGCTGATTACAATGCCGTCAATCTCGACCCCGTCTTTGCCGACTATGGTAACATCGGCGGCGGGCAGGACTCTCATGTCCGCTCCCCCGCACTTGGCAAAGCGGATAAAGCCCGATTTGTCTATATCTGTGACAATCAGGCCTATCTGGTCAAGGTGCGCCTCAAGCATTATAATGGGGCCTTCTCCGTCAAGAAAGCCCACAACATTGCCGCTGCTTTGAATCTCGGTGGGCATATAGTCGGCAAGGATTTCAGCCGCCGTATTAGCGGCCAATGCCTCGTTTCCCGATACGCCCTTAGAGCTTATCAGCTTTTCGAGAATATTCTTTATATCCATAATATCCTCCGATATTTGTTGTTATTTAAGTTGGTCGAGGGTCAGTGAAAAGCTGGGCAGGAACTCCTCTATAAAAACTTCCGCTTCGGGGCATTCCATTTCTTTGAGAGTGTTTTCCACAGACTGCTTTGCCTTGTCAAATTCAGTATTGCCCGCCTTTTGCTCCTCAATGCACTTGATTAGAGCCGCTATTTTGTCCGCGGCCTTAACAAGCCGCCACTCCTCCGCGTCGTCCCTTGATTCGCTGAAGATTGTCTTAAACTCGTCCCTTAAATAGCCCGGCAGGGAGTCGGTAAGCCTCGCCGCCGCCTCACGCTCAACGGACTTAAAGGCATTCTTTATCTCGCTGTTAAAGTACTTTACGGGAGTGGGCATATCGCCTGTAAGGATTTCTGGCATATCGTGATAGAGCCCTAAAACCGCCGCTCTTTCAGCGTTGTAGCTTTTGCCGAAACGCTTGTTGCCGATTAAAGCCAGCATATGGGCGATTGCCGCCACCTCAGTGCTGTGCTGGCTTAGAGTTTCATAGAAGACATTGCGCATTAAAGACCAGCGGTTAATATATTTCATTCTCGCAAAGAAGGCAAAAAAATGGCTGCCGCTCATTAAGTTTCCTCCAAAAGAAAAGCATTATGCAAAATAGCACAAATTATGAAAATTTTAGTTAATTTATAAGTATTATATCACACAAACTTTGAAAAAAAACAACAAAAGAAAAAAGAACGCCTGAGCGTTCTTAATCTACCGTAATATAGCTTTTTATGTTCAGGAAGGTCTTTTCACCGATTCCGCTGACATTCATAATTTCTTCAATCTTGTCAAAGCCGCCGTTTTCGTTTCGGTAATCGATTATTGCCTGAGCCTTTTTCTCGCCTATTCCTTTAAGCAGAATCAGCTCCTCTTTTGAGGCTGTGTTGATGTTTATAAGACGCTTTTCGGGTTCAGCTTCAGATTCGGTTTCCGTTTCACTCTTAGTTTCCTCGCTTTTCGTTTCGGAAGCCGTCTCGGCGGCTGTTTTCTCCTCAGAGGCTATTATTTCGATGGCGTCAAGCCTTGAGAAGTATCTGTACGCGCTGATTCTTTGAGCGACAAGCAAGAAAGCAAGGGCGATTATTACACCCACAAGCACTTTTTCGCTTAAAGTGAATGCCTTCTTTTTTTCCACCTTTTTGCCTCCCCTTAGAGCTTGTCAGGATTTTATTACAAAAATATGGAAATGTCAACAAATGTCGACATTCCCCATTAAAAAAGAAGGGCGCCGCTTGGGCGCCCGTTTTATTTAATAATTGCTGAGGTTAAAATCCCGGAGCTGCTCTGTGTCAAAGTTCCTAACGGCGCCGGCTAAAGCCGCGGGCATCTTTGAAGCGGGGATGTAGAGATACTGGGCAGTGCCGTCCTCCGCGTTGAATACCGCCGCATAGCCCGTGCCGCTGCTGAAGTAAGTGAGGTATGAGATATCCTTCAATACCTTAATTGTTTCAGCGTCGGTTACGGTGTAGGTCTTTTGATTCTCAAGGGGATCGTAACGGTATTCTTCATTGCTCTTAGCTTTGCTTATGGACTTGCCGAAGGCGTCATAGTGGAAGTCAAAGCCGTATTTGAGCATGAAGGGCTGGAAGGTAAAGCTGCGCTCGATTGAAACGAGCTGTACCGAGGTGTATTTCTTTTCGCTGCCCTTAAAGGCGTCAATCATATTGTTGTCCTTTAAGAACTTAATGGTTCTTTCCATGTCCTCGGTGATTACAAAGTCGATGTTGAAATCCGTGGTGCCGTGCATTGCGATTGTCGGGGAGTTGTCGAGAATATCCCACGGTTCTCCGGAGGGAGGCTTTATGATATCATCAGCCTTTGACGGGGGCTCTATGGCTTTTTCGTAAGCTCTTCCGTTTTCGTCTTCTATGACCTCGATTATGCCCTTGTCAAAATCCGTATAGTTATTGCCGACAATGCTGATTACTCCGAGGGGCGGCTTTTCGGGGAAGTATCTCTCCTTGTAAGTCTGCTCTGCGATATCCTGCCTGAGAGCTTCATACAGCTCGTTTCTCTGCTCTGAAGTCAGGTTCAGCCTTGCGATATATGACAGGTCTTTCGGATAAACTTTTACAATTACGCCTTCTGAACGCAGGAGCCTTGCCCTCTCGTTCTGCATGATGGGGGTATCGGGAGACAGCGCCTCATCGGCAGCCTTTTTAAATCTTTCTGTGTCGTAAATCTTTAAAAGCTCTTCTATTACGCCCGCGGAGACATTCCTGAAGCTCCTTCTGACCGTCTTGCCGTTCTTGAGATAGTATGTGAACTGAATTCTGGAGGCAAGGCGCTTTGAGGAGTGGTCAGCGGAGAACTTCCACATCTCATACGCGTCCGCGGCGTTAAGCTCGGCGATTTTTGCGTGAATATCTCTGATTAACTTAATATCCTTCTCGCTCTCAAAGCCGGAAATCATTTCGTTTGAGCCGGGGTAGACGAGAATATCCTCGCGCATGGGATAATACTCGCTGAAGAAGCTCTGAACGCCCACAGTGGAGACGGAAACGGATTTGATGTCCTCAGCGGCGGGAACTCTCTTTGAGTAGCCGAAAAGTCCCGTTGAGAAAATGAAGAAGATGGCTGTAATAACTGCGAGATGCATGGGCAGGAATACAAGGTCCCGCTTAAACTCTTTAAAGCTGCGCCTTAAAACCGCATCAAGTATGACAAAGACCAAAAGCGCGGCAAAAAGGGCTATTCCGAAAGCTGCATATTTCTGTAAAGGTGAGCTTGTGAAAATAACGCTGAAAGTGAAAATTGCCACAACAAAAATTCCTACATTGTTAAGAACTCTGTTGGTGCCGATAAAGCCGCTGATTTCAGCTCTTCTGCGCTTAAAGAGGTACATTCCGAGGAAGAATATAGCCGCAATCGCAATCAGCCAGAAAAGATCGGTCAGGTAGTCCGACGCTGCCAGTTCATATATTGTTTCCGCAGCCTTTTCGGCCTGGTCAGCATTCAGAGGCTTTTCACGGTCGGCTATTTCCACAAGGGTACTTGAAAACGCGGTTAAAGGAGTGAGGTATGAGAAATGGGTTACAAGCGACGGGGAATTATATTGGTGCGTTAAGCCCGTTTCTACGAAGGCAACACCGAACGGATTGCCCCATACCAGCTTGTTCATAAGGAATTGAACGCTTGAGAGCAGGAATGTGGGGAGGAATGAGATTATGACCGAGAATATTCCGCCCTCAAAAACCGTTCCCACGCTTGAGAGAACCGCTGCTGTTACGGAGTATGAGAAAAGGGCGATTGTGGCAAATGCCATCATATAGTAGGTGGCCGCCTGCCACAGCTCAAAGCTGCTGCCTATATAGATAAGGTTCATAACCACGCCCACCATTACCGAAAGCACGGCTCCAACCACAAGCAGCAAAGCGCCGCTTAGGTAATGGGCAAGGAACAGTTTTTCTCTCTTAATGCCGAGGCTGTAGTATACATTTACGGTCTTTTTGGAAGTGATGAATCTGAATGAGGAAAGTCCCATAAGAATGCCCGCAACAAGCATAAGTCCACAGGCGAACACCGTTGCCAGTTCGTTTGGGGCAAACAGATAATATATATACTGGTCCTTGGCAGTGGGTGATTCCATATAGGGGTCGCGATATGAAAGCGGGTAGCTCAGCATTGAAAAGAACATAAAGGCCATTACCGCAAGCATAAGTAGTGTTACGACTATATTTGTGCTTTTCAGGCTTTCAGAAAAGGTATGGGTAAAGGGGTTAGCCGAAGATCTTTTTTGCTTCATTGCCCTCAGCCTCCATTTCGTCAAGGAATATTTCTTCAAGTGTCAGGAGTGTTTCTTCTATAAGCAGCGGCGACATCGCTTTAAGCTTTGCGTATGCCTCCTCAGGGGTGCCGAGGGCCATCAGTGTTACGATGCTGCCGTCGATGTTAAGACGCTTGTGGGGAATGTCTTTGAAATCCTGCTCGGTTACGGGGCGGTCGAATACCAGCCTGTACTTTGCCTTGCCCTTTGACAGGTCGGATACGGAGCCGCTGAGGACTATCCTCTTGCCGTTTATAAGTCCCACATAGTCGCAGAGGTCCTGAAGCTCGTGGAGGTTGTGGGAGGATATGATGGTCGCGACATCCTTCCTGCTCATGTAGTCGTACAGAAGTTCCTTGACGACCGCTCTCTTTTGCGGGTCAAGTCCGTCAAACGACTCGTCAAGCAGCAGGGTTTCGGGCATTGTGGACATGGCGAAAACCACCTCCGCCTGCCTTTGCATTCCCTTTGAAAAGCCGTTCAGTCTTTTTGTGGGGTCAAGACCGAAAAGCTTTGTTACCTTTTCAAAGGTGTCGTATGAAAAATTGGGATAGTAGCCTTTGTAGAAGGCTGCCATCTTGTTCATAGTGGCGTAGGGCTTGAAATAAATTTCGTCGGGAACATAAAAGAGTCTTTGCTTTTTCTTTTCGTTCTCAAAAACGGGCTCGCCGTCTATCAAAACCTTTCCGCCTTCGGGGCGGTAGACTCCCGCGATTGTTTTAAGCAGAGTGGTTTTACCTGCGCCGTTGTATCCCACAAGACCGTAAATTGAGCCTTTGGGGACAGTCAGGGACAGGCTTTCGATAGCTGTGAAATCGCCGAATTTTTTTGTTACATTTACTGCCTCTATCAAAGCTACTCCTCCTTTTGAGGAAAGACAG
The DNA here is from genome assembly GCA_001512765.1 of Clostridiales bacterium DTU053. Classification (GTDB taxonomy): domain Bacteria; phylum Bacillota; class Clostridia; order Oscillospirales; family Acutalibacteraceae; genus DTU053. The sequence continues at coordinate 55,544 of LFSO01000053.1, read as the reverse complement.
GGCTGTCAAACCTCATAAAGTTTCTCTGTCACGATTATTCTACTTGTATTCTATATGAACGCTACCCTCAGTCAAGGGAATAAGGGAAATATTAAGATAATCGTAAGAAAATGTTATTCTTTTGTAATGATTATTCTCTAATTAGATTATCTCTATGGTTTTATTGTCGCATAATTTATGCTTTATTTGCAAGCATATGGGAAAAATATTCATTAGACTTGCATAAGTCGGCACTTTTTGCCCTCTATCGCTTTATCGCAGTTAACAAAAACATGAAAATATCGGAAAGATTTATTGACTTTAAAAAAATATGCTGATATTATTTAATAGTTAGTCGGCTAACTATTAGGCGGCTAACTATATTTTTGGGCAAGACGAGGTGAAAAAATTGTCCCCGAAGGAACTTATAACAGCGGATAAATTCATTTTGACCCATATACTGTTCAGAAAGCGGCTGCATCAGCGTTTTAAGGAAAGGGATATTTACCCCGGGCAGCCGGCTATACTTCATATAATAAATGAGTTCGGTGTATGCTCCCAGAAGGATATTTGCGACAAGATAATGACCTCCCCCGCCTCTGTCGCTGTAAGCATAAGGCGCATGCAGAACATGGGACTGATTGAAAAGCTGACGGATGAAAAGGATATGCGCTTTAACAAAATACGGCTTACAGAAAAGGGCGTAGAGGCTCACAACTACTGCAGAAACGAGCTGAAGGCTTTGTCCGATGAAATGCTGGACGGCTTCAGCGAGAACGAAAAAAACGAGTTTGACAGAATGCTTGTAAAGATGATTGAGAATCTGTCCAAAGAGGAGCAATAATCTGACAATACTAATTTCGGAACCTGAGAGGACAAGCGTATGAACTTAAAGAAACTGACTCCCTTTATGAAAAATCAAAAGCTGTATGCTATACTTACGCCCCTGACGGTAATGCTGGAGGCTATGCTTGAGGTCTGCATACCGGCGCTTATGTCCGTTATTGTGGACAGCGGACTTTACGGCAAGGATTTGAGCGAGACCGCGGACCTATTCCTAATTCGCACCCTCATTAATATGGGCATTATATCGAATATGGGCATTATATCGGGCTCCGGCACTCAGCTTATATATAGGACAGGCACCGTTATGGTTGCTTTGTCTATTGTTTCCCTTTGCCTCGGAATACTCGGCGCGAGATTTGCCGCAGTCGCAGGCATGGGCTTTGGCGCCGATTTGAGAATGGGCCTTTTTAAGAAGGTGCAGAACTTCTCCTTCGGCAATATTGACTCCATAAACACCGCCTCGCTTATCACGAGGATGACCACGGATATAAACCTTATACAAATGACCTTTATGATGATAATAAGGACCTGCGCAAGGGCTCCTTTTATGTTCCTTTTGGCTATTATCTATGCCATAAAAATCAACGCAAGGCTGTCTATAATCTTCCTTGTAATCGCCCCGATTCTCGGCTTTATGCTCGTATTCATCATACTTAAAGCCTTCCCAAGATTTAGGGCGATGTTTGAGAAATACGACCGCTTTAACGCCGCTATTCAGGAAAACCTTATCGGAATCAGGGTTGTTAAGACCTTTGTAAGAGCCGAGCATGAAAAGGAAAAGTTCAGAATAAGCAACGATGAATTAAGAGACGCCAGCATCTTTGCGGAAAAGCTGGCAATCCTTCAGAACCCGATACTTCAGCTTTCAATGTATACCGCAATCACGCTGATTCTTTGGTTCGGCGGCAACATGGTGCTTTCCGGCTCCATGGGCACCGGCGAGCTTATGAGCTTTATCGCCTATGTTCATCAGATTCTCTTCTCCCTTATGATGGTTTCGATGGTTTTCATCATGATTGTCATTTCAAGGGCGTCGATTCAAAGGGCCATTGAGGTTCTGTCCACAGAGCCCATTATCAAAGACGACGACGCTGACGAGAATTTAAGCGTTCAGGACGGCAGCATTGTGTTTGACAATGTGTCTTTCAAATACTCAAAGAGCGCGAAGAAGAATGTTCTTGATAATATTAATCTTTCTATTAAATCGGGAGAGGTAATCGGCATTATCGGCGGCACGGGCTCTTCTAAGTCCACGCTGGTGCAGCTTATCCCGAGGTTCTACGATGTAACCGAGGGAGCCGTTTATGTCGGCGGCAGGAATGTAAAGGACTATAAGCTCCGCAAGCTGCGTGACGCTGTGGCTATGGTGCTGCAGAAGAATCTGCTTTTCAGCGGCACCATTGAGGAGAATCTCCGCTGGGGCAACGAAAACGCCACTATGGATGAGATTATCACCGCCTGCAAGGCCGCGGCTGCCCACGACTTTATCATGAGTTTCCCCGACGGCTATCAAACGATGCTTGGTCAGGGCGGCACAAATGTCTCGGGCGGTCAGAAGCAGAGGCTTTGCATCGCGAGGACTCTTTTAAAGAAGCCGAAGATTCTCATCCTTGACGACAGCACAAGCGCCGTTGACACAAAGACTGACGCTCTCATCAGAGAGAGCCTTAAAAACTACTTCCCCGAAACCACGAAAATAATAATCGCCCAGAGGGTTAACTCCGTAAAGCACGCGGACAGAATTATAGTTCTTGACGAGGGCAGAATCAGCGAAATCGGCACCCATGAGGAGCTGTTAAAATTGGGCGGCATTTATGCGGAGGTTTGCCGCTCACAGCAGGAGGATTCGGAAATATGAGCACAAGAGCACCTATGAGAGCACCTATGAGAGGGCCCGGCAGGGGCGCTCCGGGTCTGAAGCCTGTCAACACGAAAAAGACGGTTGGAAGGCTCATTAAGTATATTACAAAGAATAAGCTGATACTGGTTTTGGTCGCCTTCCTTGTGCTTATTGCCTCCGGCGCGGGAGTTGCGGGAACCTATATGCTCACCCCCGTCATCAACACCATTGAAAAGGCTTTTAAGGGCGAAATCACCGACCCTGTTGCAAAGATTTTAGGCTATATAGCCATCCTTGCCGTCATCTATATTGCGGGAGCCGCGGCTCAGTACGCATATCAAAGGGTCATGGTGGGACTCACCCACAGGACGCTCAATGCCATAAGGCGGGATTTGTTCGACCATCTGCAGGATTTGCCCATTGACTTCTTTGACAAGAACACCCACGGCGAGATTATGAGCCGCTTTACAAACGATACAGACACTTTAAGAGAGGCTCTGAGCCAGGGTCTTACCCAGATTCTGACCTCGCTTGTATCGGTTACGGGCACATTTATAATGATGGTTATCCTCAGTCCCGCGCTTATGATACTGATTTTGATAATGCTTGCCATAATGCTCTTTGCCATAAGGACCATAGGCAGCAGGAGCGCAAAGTACTTCAGACTCCAGCAAAGAACGGTAGGCGCGGTAAACGGTTATATTGAGGAAATGATTGAGGGTCAGAGAGTTGTTAAAGCCTTCTGCAGAGAGGATAAGGTTATTGAGGATTTCGGCAAGCTAAATAATGATCTGAAATCCGCTTCAGTCAACGCCCACACCTTCGCAAGCGTCATTATGCCCGTCATGGGCAACCTCTCTTATATGAACTATGCTCTGACAGCCACCATTGGCGCTTATCTCATCATCAAGAAAGCGGCTACGGGCGTTATTGGGCTTAGCATCGGTCAGCTTGCCTCCTTCCTTCAGTACACAAGGCAGTTTTCAATGCCCATCGCCAATGTCTCCCAGCAGGTGAACAATATTCTTGCCGCTCTTGCGGGCGCTGAGAGGATATTCGAGATTATCGACTACCCTGCCGAGACCGACGACGGAGTCGTAACCCTTGTAAACGCTAAAGTCAATGACGACGGCAGCATTGAGGAGGTTGACTACAGAACCGGCGTTTGGGCTTGGAAGCAGCCTAATGACGACGGCAGCGTAAGCTACACTCTTGTAAAGGGCGATGTAAGGTTTAAGAATGTAAGCTTCGCCTACGACAAGGATAAGCCCGTTCTGAAGAACATCAATATCGAGGGCGCCGCGGGTCATAAATTCGCTTTTGTAGGCTCTACGGGCGCGGGCAAAACCACGATTACAAATTTAATCAACCGCTTCTATGACATTCAGGAGGGCGAAATCACCTACGACGGCATAGATATTAAGAAGATTAAGAAAGCGGATCTTCGCCGCTCCCTCGGCATGGTGCTCCAAGATACCCACCTGTTTACAGGCACGGTTGAGGACAATATCCGCTACGGCAGGCTTGACGCTACATTTGAGGATATCGTTAACGCCGCAAAGCTCGCCAATGCCCATTCATTTATAGAAAGGCTGCCCCAGGGATATCAGACAATGCTGACAAGCGACGGCGGCAACTTAAGTCAGGGTCAGAGGCAGCTTATATCCATAGCCAGAGCCGCTGTTGCCAATCCGCCGGTCCTCATTCTTGACGAGGCTACAAGCTCCATTGACACCAGAACCGAGCACCTTGTGGAAAAAGGCATGGACAGCCTAATGGAAGGCAGAACGGTGTTTGTAATCGCTCACAGGCTCTCCACCGTTAGAAACTCCAACCAGATTATAGTGCTGGAAAACGGTGAGATAATTGAGCAGGGTGACCACAACACACTGATTGAAAAGAAGGGCAGATACTACGCCCTCTATACGGGTCAGTTTGAGCTGAGCTAAAAAAGGCGGGGAAAACCCGCCTTTAAATTTGCAATATAAAAGCCGACCGAAATTCGGTCGGCTTTAATTTATTTTGCGACTATATTTACGAGCTTGCCCTTTACATAAATCTCCTTCAGAACCGTCTTGCCTGAGAGCTCCTCCCTGATTCTGGCGTCGGCTTTAGCGTCGGCTATAGCCTGCTCCTGTGTAGCGTCGGCGTCGATTACGATTCTTGAGCGTACCTTGCCGTTAATCTGAACCGCAATCTCAACCTTCTTCTCCTCGCAAAGCTCCTCGGAGTATTCGGGCCATTTCGCGTCGGTTACCCTGCCGCCAAAGCCTTCAAGCTCCCAAACCTCCTCGGTGACATGGGGAGCAAAGGGATTGAGAAGAATTGTAAATATCCTGAGTTCCTCTCTTGTTATCTTGCCCGTTTCGGAGATTTCGTTCATAAGGCTCATAAGGGCGGCTATTGCGGTGTTCATCTTAAGATTGTCAATGTCGTGCGTGACCTTCTTGATTGTCTTGTGGAAGGAGCTTAAAAGCTCATCTCTAATCTTTTTGTCGGGGATGAGGATGTCTCTGAAGCTCCAGTATCTGTCCACAAAGCGCTTGCAGCCCTTGATTGAGGTGGAGCTCCAGGGAGCGGCCTTCTCAAAGTCGCCGATGAACATCTCGTAAAGGCGCATGGTGTCGGCGCCGTAGGTGTTTACTATTTCATCGGGATTTACCACATTGCCGCGGGATTTGCTCATCTTCTCGCCGTTCTCGCCGAGAATCATGCCGTGGCTGGTTCTCTTTTTGTAGGGCTCCTTGGTGGGCACAACGCCGATGTCGTAAAGGAACTTATGCCAGAAACGGCTGTAAAGCAGGTGGAGGGTTGTATGCTCCATGCCGCCGTTGTACCAGTCGACGGGTGTCCAGTAATCGAGAGCCTCCTTGGAGGCAAGGCACTCATCGTTGTGCGGGTCGCAGTAGCGCAGGAAGTACCAGCTTGAGCCTGCCCACTGGGGCATGGTGTCGGTTTCCCTCTTTGCCGCGCCGCCGCACTTGGGGCATGTGGTATTTACCCAGTCTGTGAGCTTGGCAAGCGGCGACTCGCCCGTATCGGTGGGCTCGTAGCTTTCTACCTTGGGAAGCTCAAGCGGCAGCTCGCTCTCGGGCAGCGGAACATAGCCGCACTTGGGGCACTCCACAATCGGAATGGGCTCGCCCCAGTATCTCTGGCGGGAGAATACCCAGTCGCGCAGCTTGTAGTTGGTCTTTCTCTCGCCCTTGCCCTCTTTAATGAGCCACTCTATAATCTTCTCCTTAGCCTCCTCTACGGAGAGACCGTTGAGGAAGCCGGAGTTTACCATAATGCCGTTTTCGATGTCGGTATATGCCTCTTTTTCAACATCTCCGCCGCTGACGACCTCGATAATCGGAAGACCGAATTTCTTAGCGAACTCCCAGTCTCTTGTGTCGTGTCCGGGAACCGCCATAATAGCGCCGGTACCGTAAGAGATGAGAACATAGTCGGAGATGAAAATCGGGATTTCCTTTGAGTTTACGGGATTGATTGCCCTAACACCTTTAAGCTCAACGCCCGTTTTTTCCTTATTGATTTCGGTGCGCTCAAAGTCGCTCTTGTGGGCTGCCATATCCCTGTAAGCGTTAATTTCGTCTATGTTCTGCAGCTTATCCGCCCATTTGTCGATTAGGGGATGCTCAGGTGACAGCACCATGTATGTTGCGCCGAAAAGGGTATCGGGTCTTGTGGTGTAAACGGTGATGGTGTCGCCCTCGGTTGTGGTGAAATCGACCTGAGCGCCGTGTGACCTGCCTATCCAGTTTATCTGCTGGAGCTTAACCCTCTCAATATAGTCAAGCTCATCAAGGTCGTCAATGAGTCTGTCGGCGTACTCGGTGATTTTGAGCATCCACTGCTTTTTGACCTTTCTGACAACCTCGTTGCCGCAGCGCTCGCAAACGCCGTTTACGACCTCCTCGTTAGCGAGAACGCATTTGCAGGAGGTACACCAGTTGACAGCCATTTCCTTTTTATACGCGAGACCCTTTTCGAAGAGCTTTAAGAAAATCCACTGAGTCCACTTGTAATACTTGGGGTCGGTGGTATTTATCTCGCGGCTCCAGTCAAAGGAGAAGCCCAGAGCTTTGAGCTGGCTTTTAAACTTTGCTATATTGTCCCTTGTGACTATTTCGGGATGGATTTTGTTCTTTATGGCGTAGTTTTCCGTGGGCAGACCGAAGGCGTCCCAGCCCATGGGATAAAGAACATTGTAGCCCTGGAGCCTTTTCTTTCTTGCTATGATGTCAAGGGCGGTGTAGGACCTCGGGTGACCTACATGCAGACCCTGACCCGAAGGATAAGGGAACTCAACAAGGCAATAGAACTTTTCTTTGCTTTTATCGAGTTTTGCATGGAATACTCCGGACTCTTCCCAAATGTCCTGCCATTTTTTCTCTACTTTCTTAAAGTTATATTCCATCTATATTTCTCCCGTCTCAGAATTAATCTATATTAATGAATCAGCTCTTCAACCGCGATTCTTGAACCGTCGGACCATAGTCGGCTGAGATTATAGTAATCTCTTGCGTCGGGCAGGAATAGGTGGACAACCACATTCTGATAGTCGAGGAGAATCCAGCCCGTTGCCTTGCCTTCAATCTGGCGGGGTCTTATATCCTCCTCAGCGAGTTTGAACTCGAGCTCATCGGCAAGCGCCTTTAAGTGGGTGTTTGATGTGCCCGAGGCGATTACGAAATAATCCGCAATGATTGTAAGCTCTTTGATTTTGATAACCTCTATATCAACAGCTTTTTTGTCGTCGAGTATATTAACGATTTTTTCTACAAGTTCTTTGCTCATTTATTCCGTCCTTTCGTTTTTCTTCATTACCAGTTCATTATATGCGCTAACGGTATCGCCGCAAATGGGTCTGTCCTTTTTTACAAGGAATTCTATTGCGTATTTAAGCTTTGCCAGAACCGCCGCGTCAAGGTCCGTAAAGGCAAGAGACCTTACCTCGTCCAATTCGGGATATGACCTGTCATCGGAAATGCAGTCCGCCGTAAAGATGATTTTTTCAAAGGTGCTCATGTTTTCTCTGCCGGTTGTGTGATAGCGGATTGCGTTTAGGATGTCCTCGTCTTCAATGCCAAGATTTAGCCTTGCGTAAACGGGAGCGGTTATTGAATGCCAAAGGCTCTGAGTCGTTCTCTCTATCTCGGTGAGCTTTACATTACCCTTTTCGATAAGCTCAAAATGCTGCTCTTTGGTGAACTCCTTGGTAATGTCGTGCAGCAGAGCCGCGAGATAAGCTTTTTCCTTGTCGCAGCCATAAATATCTGCCAGCTCTTTTGCCGCTTTCGCCACATTCATTGTGTGGGCAAAGCGTTTTTCGGATAAAAGCTCTCTTAGCTTTTCGATATAAATTTTGCTATCTATAAAGCATCCTGCTTTCTATATATTCTTTCACTTCGGGGACAAGAAATTCCTTGATTTCAGCCTTGGAGATTCCTTCCCTTATCTCAGTGGAGCTTATTGGAATGGGGGTAAACTCCAGAATAACAACATTATGCCCCTGAAGGAATTTATTTTTATAATCGATAAGAGGGCGGCTGCTCTCCCCTTCTCTAATTGCCGCGGCAAGGGTGGCGAGATTCAGTATCTCTCTGTAATCCTTCCATGTGTGGAAAGAAAGAAGCATATCAGAGCCGATAATCAAAAACAGCTTGTCTCCGGGTCTTTCCTTTTTAATTTCTTTAAGGGTGTCAACCGTATAGCTTTTGCCCTCGCGGCGAAGTTCGATGTCGGAAATCTCGAAAAGCTCATTCCTGAAGGCAAGGCGGCACATATTCAGTCTGTCCTGTGCGGAGGCAAGCTCAGAATTATCTTTATGAGGGGGATTCAGCGCAGGGATAATAAGAACCTTGTCAAGGGCGAGCTGCTCTGCCGCGGCCCTTACCAGCTTTAAATGCCCTATATGGGGAGGATTAAAGCTGCCCCCGAAAATACCTACTCTTTTCATCCTGACCTCCGTTTGGAGCTTGTTTTCACTCCCATAAAAACAAAAACCCTTAACGCACAAGTGCTTTAAGGGGCGAATTTCTCCGCGGTACCACCCTGATTCGGCATATAAATGCCCTCAGACCCGCCGATAACGGCAGAGGTTCGACATATAACGCTGTCAGCCGTCCTGCCCTACTCATTGTTATTTCGGACAGGCAACTCCGGAACGAGCTATGCACACAAGCCCCCGCCGCTTTGCACCAACCAGCGGCTCTCTGAAAGCAAAGCCAGTGTCTTTCTTTCCTTCACAGTCTTTAAATATCTAATTTGCAAAATCTTCCTATGTGTTAAATGATTATACATCAAAGAAAAGACTAAAGTCAAGAAGGTGAATATTCTTTGCTTTTTTGTCTTACAATTAATTATGTCCTGAATTTAGCTTCTTAATAGTTTTAACACCGAGTCGCAAACGGGAATAAAATGGAAGCAAAAACACGCAAAAAGGGTCTTGATTTTATTGGACTTTTATTGTATATTATATAGGCAATCAGATGACGCGGAGTAGAGCAGTCCGGTAGCTCGTCGGGCTCATAACCCGGAGGTCAGAGGTTCAAATCCTCTCTCCGCAACCAGTTAAAGCTAAGAATCAATCCGATTCTTAGCTTTTTTCTTTTTGTCAAGCGGTAGCTTTTCGCTCTGAAATAATATAAGATCATATAAAGGGGGCGGGCAGATGGAATTTATTGTGGAGCCTGAAAGAAAGGTTAAGATTTGCGACGAGGCGGATGTATGCGTTGTGGGCGGAAGCTGCACAGGCGTTTTTGCGGCGGTCAGGGCGGCAAGGCTGGGGGCTAAAGTTGCGCTGATTGAAAAGCAGAACTGCCTTGGAGGAACGGCGACAAACGGCCTTATCAATATCTGGCACAGTCTTTACGATACGGACGGAAAAAACCAAATCATAGCAGGGCTCACTTTGGAAACTCTTGAGCGTTTAAAAAAGGCGGGCGCGGTTTGGCGCGGGGAATCGGTCACCGGAGCTTATCACTTTAATTCTCAGGAGCTTAAAATCGAGCTTGACAACTATATTAGAGAAAACAAAATAAGGCTTTATCTTCATACATATTACGCTGGTCTCCTGCATGACGGAAATAAAATCAAAGCCGTAATAATAGAAAACAAGGACGGCAGAAGCGCCGTAAAAGCTGGTTTTTTCGTTGACGCCACAGGCGACGGTGACCTATGCAGGGATTTGAATATTGAGTCGTACCAAAACAAAACGGTTCAGCCCCCAAGCTCGTGTTTTTTGATGAAGGGCGATATTGACTCGGATTTACTCAGCCAAATAATCAGGAAACATGGGCATGAGGAGGGTCTGGAAGATGACTGGGGCTGGAGCGACAGGTCCGTTTGCGGCGATGATATTACGCTTAGGGCGGATAATCATGTATTTAATGTTATCTGCAATAAGGCAAGAGACCTTACCTTTGCTGAAATGGAAGGCAGAAGGCAAATGAGAGCCTTTATTAATCTCCTTAAAAAATACGGTCATCCCGATATGGACTACTCTTTGGTTGCCGCCTGCTCGCATATAGGCATCAGGGAAACGGCGCATTATAAAACTTTGTTTAAGGCGACAGAAAAAGACCTCCTTATGGGCAAGCGCTATCCCACAGCCGTTTTAAACGGCACCTACCGTGTGGACATTCACCACAGCGACAACATGGGAATTACCTTTAAGTATCTGGACGGCACCGTCAGTACCTTTTACGGCAAGAATACAAAGACGGAATTTGGAAACTGGAGGACTCGGGAAGGCATTACGGGAGAACCCGCAAAATACTATCAGCTCCCCCTTGAGGTTTTAATACAGGACAGATACGAAAACTTTATTATGGCGGGACGGATGCTGAACGCGGATGAGGGCGCTTTCGGCGCTCTGCGTGTGATGGTGAACTTAAATCAGTTGGGAGAGGCGGCGGGAGTCGCGGCCTTTGAAACTTTAAACAGCGGCAAGCCTGTTTGGGAAATTGATAGAATAAAAGTGCGAAGGACATTAAAAGACGGCGGCTCGGCATTAATCTAAGCGATAGAGTTTGTTTTCTTTTTCCAAAGCCCCTCGGACAAAAAAACCACAGCTTTTGGGCTGTGGTTTTTTGTAATCTTCTTACTAGTCTTATAATTTTGCAGAAGACGGTTTTTCAATATTTAAATAGGGCTTCAAATCACATAAAAAACTTTATGATTGTTATGTGCAGAATGACTCCTTTCTTTTCATCTGTCATTTGTTGTCGAAATATGTATCACGAATATAATGTTTAAGCTCTTGACAACCGGACACAAAATGTTATACCGACATTGATGTGACCTGTCATAAAGGAGGTAAGAATTATGGCACCCAAATCCATAAAAGGCAGTCCAGTATTAGCAAAAATCATTAAGGCAAGAAGACTTGAGTTAGGACTTACGATTGAAGAAGCTGCTTTTAAAGCAGGCGTCGGCACAAAAACATGGAGCCGTTATGAATCGGGTGAATCTATAAGAGCGGACAAGTATAAAGGAGTTTGCAAAGCATTAGAGTGGAAAAAGCTACCTGATATTGAAAAAGACTATGAAAAAGATTATTCAAATATTCTGGATTTTGACCAATACAGAACACATGAGGCATGGTCTAAGTATATTGAGGATTCGTTCGGCGAAGCTGCTGCCGCAACATTTGTCGTAGGCAGTGATATTTTGCTTGATGAGATTCAAGAGGACATGAATGAGCTTGCGCGAATGCCAAAGGGAACACACATTGGGCAGTTAAACAATTCGTGGTTAGAAAGTTTATTGCCGCCACAATTCCTTATGGAGTATGACTACAATTTTCTTTATCTCCTTAGGTATAATGTAGAAAGATTAAGGAAGATAGCACATCACGGCGGACAGATAATTGCCCATAGTGTTCTTGATGAATTAACTCTTTATTTAATAGTTGAAGAATCACGGTCTTTATTTGAGGATGAATATGGTTTAGATGATTATATCTTTGATTGGGTTTTTGACTTATTTGAAGATATGGATATTATTACTTTTTTATATTCAGATTTATTCTACCTGTCTGATGAACATGCGTATCACTTCAATCAGTGGAATATTAATCAATTCTTTACCTAACAAAGTGACATTAAATAATCGCTTTTAATTCTGGGAGCATTACCTTTTAGATTAGTCAGAGCTTAAAATGTGGTCTTTTTAAAAAAGCAGAGCACTGCCCCTTAGGACAGTGCTCCTTTATTTGGCTAAGCGACTTGGCTTCGTATTTCCAGTTAGCCTACAATCCAAACTCCGCCGCTGAGTGTTGCTGTGTAGCCGTCTGCGAGGTAGGCTGTCGGGTCGGACTTGAATGTACCGCCGATAACTTTGCCCTCGCTGTCAAGCTGAACATTTACGCCTGCCAGTACGCCGGCGCCGACTCCGTAGTAGATGGATATGTCAACAGGTCCGCCCACGAATGCGCAGCCGCTGTCTACAAATACCGAGCCGCCTTCATACGGATAGGCTCCGATACCCTCAAATCCTTCGTGGAATCTGCAGCCTATGAATCTGGTATCGTTGGCGTATCTGACGGAGCACCAGCTTCCCTCAACGCCGCTGTTGGTGTAGAAGTCGCAGTTTCTGAATGTGTAGGTAATGTTGCCTGCGCCCGTTGTGTTGGCCACATCGCCTGCTGTGGTGAAGTAGCTTACAAATACGCAGTCCTCTACTGTGACATTGCCGCCTACGGTGCCGTTATCGATGTGCAGCGAGAACTTGCTGTCATCGTTCTTGAAGAATGACCTTCTGATGGTGACATCGTAGGGCCTGTCCATATAGATTTTCGCGCTGTTGTTTGTGTTCTCAAATGTGCAGTCCTCTATTACCGCGTTGAGCTTAATTCCGCTGAAAATTGCCCAGTAGGTGTTGGTGGAGTGGCAGTTAATCAGGTAGTTTACTCTGTCGGCAGCCCAGATATTGTTGGGATAATAGAAGTATACGCCGTTGTTCTCCCTGGCACCGCCGCCGTTTGCTATGCTGTCGAAGTTCAGGTCTCTGAGCGTTACATTGTAGCCCTCGATTCTGAACTGCTCTACGGAGTTGCCGACGCCCTTGATTGTGGTCATGGGCTTGCCGTTTATATCGGCAATGCCGCGGATTGTGATGTTGTTCTTTCTGAACATTACCTTTCTGTCTATTGTTACCTGTTCAGCGGTGAATGTGAAGGTGCCGCCTTCCTGCAGAGCGGAAACCGCGTCAAGCCAGGAACTGTAGTATACATTGTTTACGGCTGCCTCTGCCCACTCAATCTTGCCCCACATATCGCTTGCCTTGAGGTTGTCGTAGTCAAGGCTTACCGTGGGGGCTACTGCTGTGCAGTTATTGAGGCTAAATACTGCGTTAAGGGCGGGGTCGGTGTTGTTCTTAAGACCATAGCCGAACAGACCGCCGATATATGCTCTCTTGCCTGTGCCTGCGGCGGTATTGGAGACATTGATTGCGCCCTTGACCTCGGAGTCCGCCAGAGAAATGGTTGTCTTTGCGGAAGCGTCGTTGTAGATAATGCCCGCAAGACCGCCTGTGTAGATGTTGGCGGGAGTGTCAAGGTCCGCATTGTGCAGGAGGTCAACCTCGCAGCCTTCAATTCCGAAGTAAGCGAGATAAGGCTCTCTCCAATACGGATATACATAGCCTACAATGCCGCCTGTGTAGACGGATGCGCCCTCGCCGTCGATGTCGGCATTCAGAGCGCCCTTTGCTGTGCAGTTTACAAAGCCGCTCTCTGGAGCTGAAGCGCCTGCAAACTCGCCCGAACCTAAGATGCCGCCTATCTGAACGGAACAGGTGCTGTAGTTGCTGTCACCCGTCATATCGGTGCAGCCGTTCAGATTGCCGTCAAACTCAAGGTTCTCAAAGCGGGTCTTTTCTCCCATTGAATAGCCCATGATACCGCCCATGGAGAGGTATCTGTAGGCGTTGGCTGTGATGTCGGCATGAGCAAAGCTGTCTACAACATTTACTCTGTTTGCCATGCCCAAAAGTCCGCCGACATATGCGCCGCTGTTTCCGCCTACGCCGGGAACATATGGAGTTTCTGTTTCCACATTGATTGTGCCTGTGAATGATGAGTCTGCCATGCCGTTATGCGGATAATTGGAGTTTGCGTTCCAGCCCACAAGTCCGCCGAGCGCCACACGGTGCTGACCGCTGTCGCCGCATTCGGACTTAAAGCTTATTGTATTCTCCTCCTTGACCGAGGTTGTATGGCAGTTCTCCACAAAGCCCCATACCAAGCCTGCAAGAATACCCACATTCGGGCTGAATACCTTGCTGCCTGCAATATCGATTTTGCCGGAAACGGTAAGGTTCCTGATTCCTGCCGTGTCGCCGGCTCCGCGGACATAGCCGAAAAGACCTACATTGGCGAGGGTGTTGTCGGTAATCTTAAGGCCTGTAATCTTATAGCCGTTGCCGTTGAATATGCCGCCGAACCATCTTGAGCCGTCGCCGATGGGTATCCATTCGATATTCTGAAGGTCAATGTCGTTTATAAGATTTAATGTCTTGCCGTTGAAGTTAATTCCGCTCGCAACCAGCGCGGAGAGACCTGCAAGCTGCTCAGCCGTGCTGATGTCATATTCGGAAAGAGCGGCATTATACCACGAGGTATCGGCAAAGTCTGCCCATGTGGGAACCTTAATTTCATTGCCAATTACCATGCTGCCCTCGGGGAAGGTGTTGTCTGCGAAAATTGCGTTAAGGTCGGCAGAGCCGGATTCTTTAAGTGCGCCAAGGCTTACGCCGCTTACCGCATTGCCGCTGAAAGCAAATGCTGCCGCGCCCGAAATGACGCCTGCGAAATGTATGCCGATGACTTCATCGAACGCTCCGCTGTTTACTGCCGTGGTGCCGTCAACAGTATTGCCTGTGAATACCGCCGATGCCTCTGCTGAGCTAAGACTAATGCCTGTCCAAACGCCGGATACGCCTGCTGCGGCTGCCGCTGTTACAGTGTTGTCGTCATATTTCCATTGACCAGAACCGCTCAGCGCCGAGCTGTGGACTATGCCGTTTTGGAAAGCATTAAGCGTATTTCCCTGTACGCTGCCGCCTGCAGAGTTTGCTTTAGGCTCTACTTTAAGGGCTGTGCCGCCTGTGATTTCGTTTTCCTCTACCACTGCGCCAATGCCCTGAATATGTAAAGCTGTGCCTGCGGCTTCAATATAGTTTGCTCTGACCACTACTCCGCCCCTTGCGTTCGGCGCTGTGCTGTCGCTGCCGAAATAGAGGGCGGTTTTATTTGCCTTTACGATTACTCGGTTATTGGCAAACTCAATATTCTCGCCTGTGAATGAAAGCTCCTTGGCAGAACCCGCTGTCTCCTGCTCATTTATAAAGGTTAAGCCTTTAATTACAACATTATCGGCGCTTACATTCAAAAGTGTAAGGTCTGAAGTGTCTAAACCGTCGGGGTATGTTACGAAAACTTCATATATTCTGTCTCCGTCACCATCTGTATCGTAATTGAGTCCCCAAATGGTGAGAGGCTTATTGACTGTCAGCCGCTCCTTGTATGTGCCGGATATTACGAAAATTACATCGCCCGCATCGGCCGCGTCAATAGCGGCCTGAATGCTGCCGCTGGGCAACACTAACGCATCGCCCACAAAAACTGTTACGGATGCTGTTTTGCGTCCGTCAACCGTGGTAACGGTGATGGATGCAATTCCGCTGCCCGCAGCTGTTACCAAGCCGTTCTGGTCTACTACCGCAATGCTTTCATCGCTTGAACTCCAGATTACATCCTTATTGGTGGCTACATCGGGGTAAACAGTGGCTATGAGCTGTTCGCTCTCACCCACCTGCAAAAGGAGGAACAACTTGTTCAAGCCGACTGAGCGAACCGGTATTGGTTTGACTATTCCCAGTAGTCCGAAAACAAAGTTTTTAATGGAGTCGATGAAATTTCTGATTAGGTCCACAAGACCTTTCAGCCTTTCAAGGAAGCCGGGGATATAATCCTCCTCTGCTTCCAGCGCCGTGACATCTTCTGCCGCGGCCGCGAAGGCTACGAGATTAAATGACGAAAATGCCAAGAGGAATACGAGTACCAACGCTAATGTTTTGCTCAAATACTTCATTTTAAACCCCCCTTGTGATGAAATCCGATTCCGTTTAGTCAGTCCGCTTAAAGGTTTAGGCGCTGAAACATTAGCCGTTTACGATATCCTGTTATCACCTCCGTTTTAGCCTTTAACAAGCAAATATGAAAAAGTGCCAATTTATTACATTTACTGCGCTAAAAAGATTAAACTTAAGTACATTAACCTTAAACATAACTTAAAATTGACAATATTTTCTAAAGCAAGTATAATATTTCATAAAAATTTTG
>LFSO01000053.1:7695-39400 GCA_001512765.1 Clostridiales bacterium DTU053 | reverse complement strand
TTTATGTCGGCTGATTAAGCTTGTATAATCCTGTTATTAACATATTGGCAATAGCAAGCTGCGAAATTCGCTCAAAGGCGTGAACGCCGGGGATGATTCCGTCGCCGTAGAAGTAGCTTTGCAGGCTTACATCCGCAAGGCTGTTCAGCTTGCACTCACCCCATGATGTAATGCTGATGATTCTTGCTCCCTTTGCTTTCGCGTCTCTTACCAGGTCCAGAATCACTTCCGTGTTGCCCGAGTAAGAGATGGCAAGCACCACATCGCTTTTATCGTACTGTTCTCTGAGAGAGGGGTAGTAATCCTCCTGAGACCTTAAAAGCTCTACATGCTTTCCCGCCATTCTGAGGTAGTGGTGTATATGGCGGGCGACTATGGAGGAACCTCCGTAGCCTAAGATTTTGATAAAGGACGCCTTGTTTATTAGGTCTATTGCCTTAAAGAGGCTTTCCTCATTAACAATCTTTTTGGTTTCGCCCAGAATATAGGCCATGTTGTCCAGTACAAAGGCAACAAGCTGATCCTTGCTCTCCAGAGTGCTTATATGGGAGCTGGGAGGGGCGGGAGTTTCCGCAACTGTGCTTTGCATTGCCGCCTTTTTCAGCTCTTTGATTCCGCTAAGGCCTATGCTTCTGCAAAAACGGACTACGGTAGGCTCACTCACCTTGCTCTCCTCCGCAAGGCTTTTTATGTTGTGCTCAATTATGCTGTCGCCGAGATTCAGTACCACATCGGCGACCTTTTTTTCTGCAGATGTCAGGTCATCGTACTTGCGCATTATGCGCAAATTCAAGCTGACGGGCAAATCTACATCCACATTCACTGTGTACTAACCTTTCTTTCTGATAATTTGTATATTTTTACAACATAGTATATAGTAGCACTGAGCAAAAGCCTTGTCAAATCAAAGAGAGAGCTTTTTATTTCGCAAGCAGATTTCTTGCCCGTTTTGCGATATTTTCGCTCGTCAGACCGTATTCATTAAGAACTTCAGCCTTGCTGCCCGACTGACCGAAACGGTCCTCTATGCCAATGCGGTCAAAGCTTATGCCGTCTTTGCCCACGAGAACCGCCGCGACAGCTTCGCTGAGTCCTCCGAGCACATTGTGCTCCTCAACGACAAGGACCTTTTTGCACTTATCCGCGTATTCAAGTATGGTTTCCTTATCGAGGGGCTTTATTGTATGAATATTCAGAACCGCTGCGTTTATATTATCCTTTTCGAGCTCCTCCAGAGCCTCGAGAACAAGGCTTACGGGGAAACCGGTGGATATAATGCAGATATCCTCACCGTCTTTAAGAATCTGGGCCTTGCCGATGGTGATGTCCTGATTTTCATCGGTTATCTCGGGAACGCCCTCTCTGGATGTCCTTATATATACGGGGCCTTTGATGTCGTAAGCCTTTTTGACAAGGACCTTTGCCTGATTGTAGTCGCAAGGTGAGAGGATTGTCATGTTGGGGATTGCCCTCATGCTGCCGAAATCCTCAATGCACTGATGGGTGCCGCCGTCGCCGACGGGGGTGATGCCCGAATGGCTGCCCACGAACTTTACATTTGCCTTGCTGTAAGCGGCGGCGTTGCGGATGATTTCACCCGCGCGTCCTGCCATGAATACCGCAAAGGTGGAGGCATAGGGAACATAGCCTGTTAAGGAAAGTCCCACTGCCATGCCCACAAGGTTCTGCTCCGCGATTCCCACATCCACAAAACGGTCGGGGAATTCCTTTTTAACAGCCGATGAGCCTGTTGCCATGGCAAGGTCTGCGTCAAGAGCGATGACATCGCTCTTTTCCCTCATTAGCTCGGCAAGTCCGTCGCCGTAGCCCTGACGGGTTGCTCTTAATTTATCCAGTTTCATACTCGGCCTCCTAACTCTGCTTTTGCCTTCTCCAGAAGTTCGCCCTGCGGAACATTGCCGTGCCATGCGAAATTATTCTCCATGTAGGAGACGCCCTTGCCCTTTATAGTTCTTGCGATAATGCAAAGGGGCTTGCCTTGGGGCTTAATGTCAAGGGCTTTGGTGATTTCCTCGAAATTATGGCCGTCGATTTCAGCTACTTCAAAACCGAAGGCTCTTACTTTGTCAGCAAGGTTACCGAGGGACATGACCTCATCGGTGGAGCCGTCAAGCTGAAGGCCGTTGCAGTCTGCTATCATGGTTAAATTGTCAAGCTTATAATGGGCGGCTGCCATAAGAGCCTCCCAGACAATGCCCTCCTGCAGCTCGCCGTCGCCTGTTAAGACATAGACATGGTTGTCCTTGTTCTGCTTTTTAAAGCCGAGAGCCATGCCTACCGCGACGGAGAGACCCTGACCCAGAGAGCCTGTGCTGCAGTCAATGCCGGGGCATTTATTCATGTCGGGGTGACCCTGCAGCTTGTTTCCGAAATGCCTGAGCCTTTTAAGCTCTTCCTTCTCTATATATCCTTTATCGGCAAGAATTGCATAGAGAGGGGGATTTGCGTGACCTTTGCTGAGGATAAAGCGGTCCCTGCGGTCATCTCTTGGGTCATCGAAAAGTCGCATCTTGCCGTAATACAAAACGGTTAATATATCGGTTGCGGAAAAGGAGCCGCCGGGATGTCCGGAGCCTGCGGATTCAAGCATGTCAAGAACGGTGCGGCGAATAAACGCTGCCTTTTCCTTATATAAATCGTATGACATTTAATCCTCCTGAATTTAAGCTTTATTGACGCTGCCGAAAAGCTGCATTTTCTCAATGGCGACCTGCTTGCTTGCCTCAAGACCGGGAGCCAGCAGAGCTCTGGGGGTAAAGCCTTTGCCTACAAGGTCCCTGCCCTCCTCAATGTACTCTCTGACTGCCTGGGTAAAGGCTATCTGGCACTCGGTGTTTACATTGATTTTGCAGACGCCCATGGAGATTGCCTTCTTTATCATGTCGGTTGGGATTTCCGAGCCGCCATGAAGAACAAGGGGAATTCCGTTTGTGGCTTTTTGGATTTCCTCAAGAATGTCAAAGCGAAGGCCCGGCCAGTCTTTGGGATACTTTCCATGTATATTTCCTATGCCTGCAGCGAGCATATCAATGCCCAGCTCGGCCATTTTTGCGCACTCATTCGGGTCGGCGTATTCGCCCATTTTTGCGACTCCGTCCTCTTCTCCGCCGATTGCGCCGACCTCACATTCAAGGGAGATGCCCTTTTCTCTGCAAAGTCCTAAGATATAGCGGGTTTTTTCAATATTCTCCTCAATTGGAAGGGCTGAGCCGTCGAACATAACTGAGCTGAATCCCGACTCAATGGCGTCGAGAACTTCCTCGTATGTGCCGTGGTCAACATGCAGGGCAACGGGAACGCTGATTTTAAGGTAGTCAATAAACGAAGTTACGGTGGCGACTATTGTTTTATATCCGCCCATGTACTTAGCCGTGCCGCCTGAAACCCCCAGTATAACCGGGGATTTCATTTCTTCGGCGGCTAAGAGGTAAGCACGGATGGATTCCATATTGTTGAGATTAAAATGCCCTACAGCATACTTGCCGTTTTTGGCATCTTGTATCATCTCTTTTGCAGATACATACGGCATAAATTAATTACATCTCCTAATTACATAACGATATCTTTGTTCTTGGATACTCTCATGAAGAGAGCCAGAGAAATTACGGTAAAGAGAAGCAGAATGGTGGATACCGCACAAGCTGCGCCGTCTGTACCGCGGCTTACCAATACATATATTGAAAGGGTAAGGGTTTGGGTTCTTGCGCTGTAGAGCATGATGGATGCAGACAGCTCGGTGATTATCGATACCCAGCTGAGAATCGCGCCCGAAACGATGCCGCTTGCCATCATGGGAGTGGTAACCTTAAAGAAGGTCTTGAGTTTCGACGCGCCAAGGCTTATGGATGCTTCCTCCGTTGTGATGGGTATCTGCTGGAGCACTGCGACGCTGCTTCGGATTGTGTAAGGAATCCTTCGGATGACCATGGCGATAATCATAATTGCCATGGTTCCCGTAAGCACCAGCCAGCCCTTGCTGAAGGTCAGCACCAGAGCGATACCGATAACGGAGCCGGGTATGATGTAAGGAATCATTGACATTGTGTCAAGGACATTGTTCATTGTGTTCTTGCGGCGGACAACCATATAGGCAATGAGAATTGACATCAGAACGACAATTACCATTGTGGAAAGACCGATAATCAATGTATTGGGCAGTGCTGTCCGCACATATTTCCACGCATTCTTGTAGCTGTTAAGCGAAAGTCCCTTGGTAAAGTTGCCGAAGGCGTTTGTGTTTCTGAATGAGCAGTAAACAAGGTAAACCTGCGGGAGCATGCTTATTGCAACCACAATGTAGGTGTAAGCATGAATGAAGAACGAAGTTACGGGCTTTGCTTTCTTTCTTTCGATTGAATGCAGAGCGTTCATCTTGAAGCTGAACTTCTCCGACGCGACCTTCTGAACAAGGAAAACTATTGCCGTGATTACGATAGCGATGACGCTGATTGCGGCGGCAAAGTTATAGTTCTGAGAAGTTTCGCCCACATACTGCTTGTAAATCTCAACGGGGAAGGTACGATAGCCCTCGCCGATAAGCAGCGGTGTGCCGAAGTCCGCCATGGCTCTCATGAATACCATAAGAGCAGCGGCGAGAATAGAAGGTGTGCAAAGGGGTACAACCACCTTGAAGAAACGCTTTACGCCGCTGACTCCGAGGTTCTGAGAAGCCTCAAGGAGTGAGTTGTCCACATTTCTGAGCGCGCCCGAAACATACATGAATACCAAGGGATAGAGCCTTGTGGTGAGAACCAGAACGACTCCCCTGAAGCCGTATATGCTGGGCAGCGCGATGCCGAGCTCCGCGAAGAACTTGGTTATAAGTCCGTAGCGTCCCAAAAGCAGAATCCAGGCATAAGCGCCGACAAAGGGCGCGGACATGGAGCTGAGGATTATAAGAACCTGAACAACCGAACGGCCATGGATTCTGTAGAGGTTGTAAAGGTAAGCCAGCGGAACGCCCACAAGAAGTGAAAACAATGTGGTGGCGATTGAAATCTTAAAGCTGTTTAAAATGGTGTTGAAATAATAGGGTTCGCTGAAGAACTGAATAAAATACTTTAAAGTGAATCTGCCGTTTTCATATACGGATTCTTTGAGGATATTGAACATCGGCACTATCAGGAACAGCAGATAAAGCAGCGTTATTGCTATGCTGATTAAATGCCAGAGCTCTAACGGCCTTTTTCTTGACTTGGTCATAATAATCCTCCTTTAGCCTATTAGCGCTCTTTGTCCGTCTTCAGAGAAAACATTAATCTTGTCGGTTTTCACTGAAATCTCTACTTCAGAATTCTTCTCAATGGTGTCCTCAATTGAGGATTCACGGGTAATCTGTACCTTTTCGCCGCTTTCAAGGCGGACGAAGTACTGGGTGTTAAGACCCAAAAATACGCTGTCTTCCACTATTCCCTTTAATGAGCCGCAGCCGTGTTCGCAGATTACGAATTCCTCGGGGCGGATTGAGAGCTTGACATTCAAGCCGTCTACGGCAAGGTCGTTAAGATTCTTCATCGGGAACTTAGCATTTTCAAGCATTACGCCCTTTTCGCCGTTCTCCTCATAAATCTTGCCGTCGAGAACATTCGTCTTGCCTATGAAGGTCGCGACAAACAAGTTGGCGGGACGGTGATAGAGAACCTTCGGTGTGCCGATTTGCTGAATTACGCCTTTATCCATAACGGCGATACGGTCGGAAATAGCCATAGCCTCTTCCTGGTCATGGGTAACATAAACCGTCGTAATGCCGATTTTGTTCTGAATCTCTTTGATAACCTCGCGCATCTCTACCCTGAGCTTCGCGTCAAGGTTTGACAAGGGCTCGTCCATAAGCAGAACATCGGGGTGTACCGCAAGAGCTCTTGCCAGCGCGACTCTCTGCTGCTGACCGCCGGAAAGGCGTTCGGGCAGACGGTTTTCATATTCTTTTATTTTCATTAACTCGAGGAACTCGTCCGTCCTCTTCTTAATTTCCTCTTTGCTCATTTTACGGTTCTTTAAACCGAAGGCGACATTGCCTCTGACCGTCATGTGCGGGAAAACCGCATAATTCTGGAACACCATGCCTATGTTTCGCTTGGCGGGGTTTAAATCATTGATGCGGGTCTCGTTAAAATAAAAATCTCCGCCCTCTATTGTATTAAAGCCCGCTATCATACGAAGCAAGGTTGTTTTTCCGCATCCGCTGGGGCCGAGCAGAGTGAAGAATTCACCCTTTTTTATGTCAAGTGATAAATCGGGGATTATCACAACATCGCCGTAGCGCTTAACTGCATTTTTAATGATGATATTTATACTCATCCCAAATCTCCTCTTGAGTGGCAGGAATCCGCAGGAGCGGATTCCTGCCTATACAATGACCTCACTACTTAATTGTACTTAGCCTCTTTAATTGCCTGTAAATTGCACTTATTGTTTTTTTGCTTTAATTGTACTTAACATAAATCTGCTGGAACTTCTCAAGGATCTTGTCCCTGTTGTCCTTCAGATACTGATGGTCGGACTCGACAAGCTTAATCTTGCTGATGTCGGTCAGATACTGGTTGGTTGTGGGAAGTTTTGTGTTGGCCTGACGGGCTGTGGATGATGCCCAAAGCTTCTGAGCCTCTTCGGATACAAGGTAGTCGATAAAGAGCTTAGCAATCTCCATGTTCTTAGCACCCTTGATGATTGCGGATGCGAACGGGAATGCGGATGTGCCCTCTTCCATATAAACGATCTTAACCTTGTCGCCTTCGCCGCCTTCAATATAGGATACGCAGGGAGCCTCATAGGTAAGGCCTACTACATACTCGCCTTCGTAAACTGACTTGTAGCAGTTGCTGGAGCTGTTGCCTACAACAACGCCGTTTGCAAGGAGCTTGTCAACATAGTCCCAAGCCTTCTCGCTCTCATAGCCGCCCATTGCAACGAGCATTGTGGCGAGCATATTCCATGCGGAAGATGAGGAGGCGGGGTCAGCCCAGATGATCTTGCCCTTGAGAGCGGGGTTAAGAAGTGATTCAAAGCCGGTAATGCTGTCGGGGTCGATGCCTGCCTTCTTAGCGGCGTCAATGTTTACAAGCAGGTTTTCAAGCTGAATGGTTGTCCAGCTGAGATAGCCTGTTGTGTTTCTCATCGACTCGGGCATTGTGGAGTCATACTTTGAAACATACTTCTCCCAGATTCCAAGGTCGGCGTCGGAATATGCAAGGCCACCGAACATTACATCGCCCTGCGGGTTCTCGATCTCAGACTTAATTCTTGTCTTGAGTTCGCCGGCACCTGCCTGAACGGTTTCAATCTGGACATTGGGGTACTTCTTCTGGAAGCCTTCTTCGATGATCAGCTTGTACTCAATGTCGTAGGTAGTGGTGTAGATAACCAGTTTACCTTTTACAGACTCGTCCGGTCCGCTTGCGGGAGCCGATGTGCCTTTGTCTGTAGTGTCCTTATCTGCCGGCTTGCAGCCGAAAAGTGCCAATACTGTGCAGAATACCAGCAGAAGAGCAACAAATTTCTTCATTTATTATTCCTCCAATTTTTATTATTACAGGCGAACACCTGCAAAGGGCTTATAATTATTCTCTACCGTTTTCCAGTCAGTTATTCCTGTGCGGCCTCCTATATGCTCGCACTTTAAGGCAGCGGTTAACTGGGCAATTGATATGCAGTCCTCAAGGTTTTTGCCCTTTAAATAAGCCGCAAGGAACGCACCGTGAAATACATCGCCCGCTCCGGTAGTGTCCACAACATTCACCTTGTAGCCCTCAAAGTGATAAACATGATTGTCTATTACCGCAAAGACTCCGTCGGCTCCTGCTGTTGACATTACTATTTCCGGGCCCCATGTACTGATTTCAAGCAGCGCTTCCTTAATTGTAGGTTTGCCCGAAACTGCGGTTGGGTATACCGCGCTCATGATTAAAATGTCTACTCTGGATGCCAGTTCCTTGTTCAATCGGTTATCTTTCTGCCTGGTGCTGCCGTCAAGGGATATCAGAACCTTATACTCCTTTGCCAATTCCGCGGCGTTGACGGCGTTTTCGTAATCCGTGCCGTCAAGGTGCAGTATCTTGGCGTTTTTCAGCATATTCTTTTTGTGCTCGTCCCAGACAATCGGCGGAATGTTGCCCTTGTAAGGGAACTTGGTCCTTGTTCCTTTTTTTGTGTCAATCATTACATAGGAACGAAGGCTTTGCACTCCCGGCAAAACTTCGACGCCCGACACATCTACGCCTTCTCTTTTTAATTCTTCTAAGATCAGGCTTCCGACCTCGTCATCGCCGATATTGCCGATAAACGCTGATTCGATTCCAAGCCTTGAAGCCGCAACCATTGCCGTCGCGACGGCTCCCCCGCCCTGGGTGCTGACGGATGTTATGCGGGTTGACCCGTCCTCCGGCGGATACTCATCAATCAAACAAAGATAATCGTGGCAGCAGTGCCCGACACCGACAAGACTGACTATGCCAACACCTCCTTTTGTTCGAATCATATCATTCTTATCAGAATTTGTCTATATTTTGTAGTAAAATTATCAGAGGGTTATTATGGAAATTTTTTGTATTAATCTTCCTGTGATTTAAGTTTCAGACGCATATCGAGCGTCAGAGCAAAGGAAGTTTCCCTCTGAAAATCCACTTTATTATTCCAAATGAAATACGGAATATAACAAAATCAAATATTTAAGGCCTTCGGCGCGGCTTTATTTCTTTACTAATTTAGTACTTTTCCACAATAAATTTGCGAATGAAATATTAAAATTTGTAGCATATGAAAAGCAAAAAAAATTTTTTATAAAATTTTTCGTTGTGCGGGGGAAAATAGTATGATATATTCAAAAAAAGAGCCGGAGGGGTTAATTTGAGCAAAAATTACGATATTGCGGCATATATCTGGACCGCTTACACAGGCGATGAGCCGAGAGCGAGGATTTTTTGGAAGGAAGGCATCGGCGAATGGCAGAGCGTTAAGAATGCCGTTAAGAAGTTCCCCGAACACTCATGGCCGAGAAAGCCGCTTTGGGGCTATGTGAATGAAGCGGACCCCGAGGTTATGGAAATGGAAATCGACTGCGCCGCAAAGTACGGAGTGAATGTCTTTATATACGACTGGTACTGGTACGACGACAGACCTTTCCTTGAAAACTGCCTGAATGACGGGTATTTGAAAGCTAAAAACAATCATCTTGTGAAGTTTTATATAATGTGGGCGAACCACGACGCTAACAATCTTTGGAACATTGACCTTTCCGACGACTTTGGCGATGTGGTCATCTGGAAGGGCGCAGTTGGCTTTGACAGTTTCAAAGTGATTGTTAAGCGTCTTATCGAGAAATACTTTACCCACCCTTCCTATTACAAAATTGACGGAAAGCCAGTGTTTATGATTTATGACTTTAAGAATTTTGTCAGCGGACTTGGCGGCAGCGAGGGAGCAAAGAGGGGCATCGAATACTTCAGAAACGAAGCAAAGAAGGCGGGATTCCCTGATTTGCACCTTCAGCTTGCGGCGTGGGGAAAGCACAATCTAAACCACAGCGGAGTTGACTCAAACGGCGGCGCCGACAGCTGCGATTATAAGGACTTGGGCTTTGACAGCATTACAAATTATCAGTTCGTGCACTTTACAGTTCCGAACAGGCCCTATCCCCAAATTCTTGAAGATGTAAAACGGGAGTACGAGAGGATTGACAGGACATACGACATCCCCTACTTCCCCCATGTTTCAATCGGCTGGGACAACAACCCCAGATACAAGCGGCTGAGGAAGGATATAATAACCGAAAACACGCCAGAGAACTTTGAAAAGGCTTTGCGGATGGCAAAGGATTACGCTGATACCCACGACCTGCCCGCAAAGCTTATAACCATAAACAGCTGGAACGAATGGACGGAAACAAGTTATCTCCAGCCTGACGACCTTTACGGTTACGGCTATCTTGAGGCGATTAAAAAAGTGTTTAAAGACGAATAAAAAAGGAGCCCGTTTCGGGCTCCTTTCTTTTAGGTTTATTCAAATTTGATGCCGCCGCTGTTTCTTGCCATTATGCCGTACTTTACAAGTATTTCTTTGTCCGCCGCGGCAAAGTACCCGCTGCGCTCAAACTCGGCAGCATTGAGATTTCTTATCTGCTCCAAAGTATCATTAAGCTGCAGCATGGCGGCGAACTCATGCCGGCAATTCAGACAAGAGAAGCAGGAGCATGTGAGCTTGCTGACTTCGCCGTTTTGGTATTCGAACTCCACCTCATAGACCTTGCTGCCTTGGACTACCGCATAGCCCTTTGTCTTGTCAAGGCAGATATATCTTACCTTGTTTTCAAAGTAATAATCAAAGCCTCTTTTTGTTTCATCGCCGCCCACATTCATTCCGCTGAGCTCATCAAGACGAAAGGATGTATCGTCATAGCCGCTGACGATTTCGGCGTCCTCCGCTATTGGGGGCATAAACCACAATGACGCCTTTTCAATCGGCAGAGCGTTAGGGTCAAAGGTTAAGATGTGAGAGCCTGCGATGTAGAACTGACCCTTGATGTCAGTATCAATTACGGCTATTACCCGCTTGTAATCCGCAAGATCAATTTTAAAGTTGCAGTTAATCTCCACAACCCTGCCCTGATTGCCCTCCAGCTTGCCCTCAACATAGACCCTGTCGCCGAGTTTCAGGTCAAAACGGTCGTTGTAATATGTATAGGCGCGGTCTAAACTTTCAAAATAAACCCTGACCAAAGACTTGCGGGGTTTTGTTTCTTTGGGAGGGACATATGCCTCCACTTTCGGCTCTATATTAGGAATATCAGCGTTAAAACCTAATTTAAATGACATAAAAAACCCTTCTTTACCTAAACTTTGGAGAATTCTGTGAGTTAAGCCGATTTACGACTCTGTCAAGCAGAGCTTTGAAAAACGCTCTAAAGCTTTTGTTACCGCCAAAGCGTTTTACCAACGCTGGGCTGAGGGAATAGTATGCGCGGATGAAAAGTCTGCCGAGAAAAGTCTTTGAGAGCGTGTTATCTCTGAAGCGTCGCAGCGTCATGACCTGTGGGCTTTCGTAAGAGCCGTAAACACAGGTGGCTATGTAGCAGCCCTCCTTGGTGTTTTTGTGCTGATAGCCGCCGAATAAGCCGTGGTCGCTGGTGCTCACCATTCTGCCTTTAGCGTCTTTGTGGACATAGCCTTTGAAATTTTTCGACTCCGACTTGCCTATTATGCGGCCTCGCTTGTCATAGTGGGTATATCCGCCGAAAATTTTGGGCGACGAATAGCCTATTTTTCTGCCTTGTCGGTCGTAGTTTATATATCCGCCTATAATGCTCGGCTCGCTCTTGCCTATTTTTCTGCCGTTTTCATCATAATGATGTATGGCGCCAAATAAATCCCGCTTGCTCCTGCCCTTTCTTGCCACAAACACCCCTCCGTGCCTGTAAAGTTACTCCCATGATTATAATATGATTTTAAGTGTACCATTAAAGTCACATAGCGCGCTATAAAACGGGGATTCGCTCAATTTGGCTTTAATTTTCCTTTTTAACAATAAGTTTCGTTGACACTTTATTGCAAATTTCGTATTATTATGTCAAGGGAGTGAGCGGAATGATTTGTCCCAAATGCGGGAGTAAGACATTGGTTGAAAACAGCGTATTCTGCAATCAGTGCGGCTATAGTTTTATGGATGGAAAAGCCGCGACAAATAAATGGTATGAGAACAAAGCAGTTGTGCTTTTGCTCATTTTTCTTTTCTACCCCGCAGGCTTTTATCTGCTGTGGAAAATGAATCCTAAGAAAAGCGTCAGAGCCGTTATTGCTTTAGCAGTAATCTTCACAACACTTTTTTGGTTAAGTATTATAGGTTTTATTGGTTCCGAGCTTGACGCGAGCACGACTTTTGATAATTCCATTAATACATCCGTCGCCGAAGAAGAAACTCCGGACGCCGAAAGCGCAAAGAAAGAGTATGTTGCCGCCTGCAAGACTTATTCATACAAGGAGATTTTAAGAAATCCCGCAAACTATGAGGGAGAGAAGGCTTATTTCCAGGGCAAAGTAATTCAGGCTCAGGAATCGGGCGGAAAAACAGTGCTGAGAGTCAATGTTACAAAGGGCAAGAACAATGCATGGACCGATACCATTTATGTGGAGTACACAAAGAAAGACGAAAACGAAAGCCGCATATTAAAAGATGACATAATAAAAATCTACGGTGAGCTTGACGGAATAAAAAATATAACCGCATCAGGGCAGAAAACCAATGTCCCAAAAATTGCTGCCGAATACATAGATATAGTAGAATAAAAAAAGCACCTGCAATGCAGGTGCTTTTTTATGCGCTGTTGTCCGCTCTTTTCTTATTTGCCCAGCTCTTTTATTTTTTCCTCGATTGCTTTTACGCGGTCGGGGCGGTTGAAGTTGATATTGTCTTCTTTCAGCATTTCGAGGCTGGAAATATATATTTCTTTACCATTGAAATTAACTTTCCCAAGGGTGCTCATGTCGTAGGGCTCCAGCTCTTTATTGTGGAAAGCGATGCTGATAACCGCGTCCATAAAGATTTCTCCGAGTCCGCTCATAACCCAGTTTTCGCAGCGTTCGATGGGTCTTATGGCAAACTTGCAGAAATGGTCACGCACTTTATCAAAATCGGAGTAATTTGCTACTATGATGTTTACATCTTTGGGCTCAACATCAATTCCCCAAAGAGCCATCGCCGCGCTGCCGTGGACATACCAGTCGACGCCCAGCTTCTGAATTTCGGAGCAAAACGATTCCAGAGCTTTCTGCCATGGGGTTTCTATTAGTTTAAGCTGCTGCTTTACGGCGGTTTCGCCGTACTTTGTGAAGTTCTTGGCGCAGTACTCAAAGTCCCTTACATTGTCGTAGGATTTTATAAAGTTATTGCCGACCTGCCACCATTGATTCTCAGTGAAATAATCCCAGTGTTTTTCTTCCACATCTTCGGCGATAAAAGCGTAGTGGTTCCAGTCATACATCTGCTTTACATAGATTTTCATATTAAGCCCTCCAATCTGTTGCTTGACGCCGGCTAAAGGGATAAGCCGGCTTTTTTCGGCGGCGGGAGAAGGTTTTTGCAGCTTTCGGTAGCCCCAGGGGGTTATTCCGTAAACCTTTATGAAGGCTCTTGTAAACGCCTCTTGGGATGAGTAGCCGTGGCTAACGGCGATGTCGATTATTCGATGATTGGTATTGAGGAGCGCAGCAGCGGAATGCTGAATCTTTGAAATGAGGATATATTCCTTTAGAGAAATGCCCTCAATCTCGTGAAACTTTTTAGACAGATAGTGGGGAGAATAGCCGCAGTGTTCTGAAATCTGAGAAAGTGTTATGCCCTGCTCAATGTTTTCGTCAATCAGAGCCTTAATTATTTCTGTCAGGTCTACCCAAGAAAGCACCCTAAAACCTCCCTTCCGCATCTATGATAAACCGAAGGCTATCTTCAAATCTTGATATTTGTTGCAGTCTTTTTTCAATTGTATAGGAAAAAAGAAAAGAAGTCGATTGAAATCGACTTCTTTTTGGCCCGCTCGGAGGGATTCGAACCCCCGTTCTCCAGAATCGGAATCTGTTGCGTTATCCAGCTACGCCACGAGCGGGTATTTGCCGATAATATAGCCAGCCTTTTGGCTGACTATATTATACAGCTTAAATGTCATGGATACAAAGTTATATTTTGCTATACATTGAACCTAAAGAGGACCACATCTCCGTCCTGCATTACATAGTCCTTGCCCTCAAGGCGGATAAGTCCCTTTTCCTTAGCGGCAGCCATTGAGCCGCACTCAATTAGCTCTTCGTAGGAGATGACCTCGGCTCTTATAAAGCCTCTTTCAAAATCCGAATGGATTTTGCCCGCTGCCTGCGGAGCCTTGGTGCCCTTCTTAATGGTCCACGCCCTGACCTCCTGCTCTCCCGCGGTAAGGAAGGAGATAAGACCTAAAAGCGCGTAGCTCTTTTGGATAAGAAGGTCAAGTCCGCCGCTTTTTATGCCCGCGTCGTTAAGGAAGATTTCGCGCTCTTCCTTGTCAAGGTCGGCAAGCTGAGCCTCGAATTCTGCGCAAATCGGCAGAACCTGTGAGCCCTCTGCCTCGGCTATTTTCTCAACAGCCTTGTAGTATTTGTTGTTTTCCAGGTTGTCGGCAAAGTCCTGCTCGCTCATGTTGCAGGCGTAGATAACGGGCTTTGCCGTAAGAAGGGGCACGGTGCTTAAAATCTCCTTTTCCTCGTCGGTCAAGGGGATTGCCCTTGCGCAGACGCCGTTGTCAAGCTCGGCTCTGACCTTTTTAAATACCTCAAGGGATTTCGCCACGCTCTTGTCGCCCTTTAAAGCCTTGGTATCCCTGTCAATGCGGCGGTCAAGAATCTCCGCGTCGGAGAGAATCAGTTCAAGGTTTATGGTTTCAATGTCCCTTTGCGGGTCTACACTGCCGTCAACATGAATGATGTTGTCATCCTCAAAGCATCTGACAACATGGATGACGGCGTCAACCTCCCTGATATGGGAAAGGAACTTGTTTCCAAGACCCTCGCCCTTGGAGGCGCCTTTTACAAGACCCGCTATATCCACAAACTCGATTGTGGCGGGGGTTACTTTATGGGGATTATACATTTCGGCAAGGCGGGTGAGCCTTTCGTCGGGAACAGGCACTATGCCCACATTGGGCTCTATTGTGCAGAAGGCATAGTTTGCCGACTGGGCGCCCGCGTTTGTAAGCGCGTTGAAAAGAGTGCTTTTGCCCACATTGGGCAGTCCTACAATTCCGAGTTTCATTTGATTCGTCCTGCTTTTTAAAATTTACTTTGCTATTTTATTATCTTTAGAACAATCCGTCAACATTAAGCCCGAATTTATAGTATTTTTGAATCGGCTCGGAGACAGCCCAGGTGCACTCAAGTCCCTTGGGGAAGTGAACCAGCATTCCGGCCTCTATATGGGTTGTCTTGCCCTCATAATGAATGTCTGCCGCGCCTTTGAGGATATAGCAGGTTTCGGAGGAGTCGGGATAGCTCCAGTCAAAGGTTTCGGCTCCGCAGCCCCATGTTCCCCATGTGGCGAAGTTAAGTTTCTTGTCAGCCTCATCCTTGTCAATCTTTTTTGTCAGAACTTCCATAATGCCTCTCCTTTCATATCGGGAATTTCCGCCCCTTGCGGGGCGGATTTTTTAGTATGTTACCTTAATTGTTTTAATCTCAAAGGGTTTGAAGGTCATTTCTATGCCGTTTGCCCAAACCTCAAGCTCCTTCTGAACCTCTTCAAGCATATTGGTTTCATATGCCTTGTCGATGCCCTCGCAGAAGTATGCTCTGGTGTTGGTGAAGGTGCCTTCAGCCTCGTAGAAGCGTACGATGAACGCTCTTTCGCAATCCTCGCAGGGCTTTACAGCCTCAACAATGATGTTGGGGGAAACAACTGTCATAAGCTGTTTTGCGCTGTACTTGCCATTTGCCTGAACGGGCGGGACATTGAGCATGTATGCGGGATGGATTACGCTCTCGCTGCTGAAGCCGCAGTTATGGGGCAGCAGAGCATAGGTGCATCTGTGGATGCCGTCCTTGTCTCCCTTTTCGTCGGGTCTTGTGCCGCCCTTGTGGAGAGACAGATACATTCCGCTGCCGTTTAAGGTAATGCCATACTTGCAGTCGTTGAGGACGCTGACGCCGTACTTGGTTTCGGACAAGTCTGTGTACTTGTGGTTTACAACCTCGAACTTAGCCTGCTCAAGGCTGTTGTTGCGGGTTGTGGGTCTCTTTACATGACCGAACTGGATTTCGTTGCGGGCAAAGTCCTCGGTGATGGTTGTTTCAAAGGCAGCCTTTAAGAATCTGTGGTCGTCGTTCCAGTCCATGGCGGTGTCGAACCTAATTTCAGCGGAGTTGGCGAAGAAAATCATATCCTGCTTGATTGTTGACTTCTCGCTGATTCTGTATTCACTGCGGACGATGTACGCGACCTCGCCGTCGGAAACGACTTCGCGGCTGATAAGCTCCATAGAGGGCTTGAACTTGCTCTCAATATCGGCGTCCACATCCCAGTTGTCCCATGCGGAGGGGACATCCTCTGCCATAAGGAAGGTGTTAAGCGGCAGGCCGCCTACAATCTCCCTGTGGGCTTTCGGGTCGTAGAGGGATTCGATTGCGCCGTTTTCGGAGAAGGTTACATCGGCAAAGGGGGTCTCCAGCTTGTTTTCGAAAGCCTCAAACGCGCTTCTGCCGCCGGGCTCGCCCTTTACCCATTTAAGTGTTACGCTGCCGAAAGCGGGGATGGTAAGACCCGCAAGAATCAGCTTTTCGTTGCCGTCAAGGTCGGTGTAGACCTGCTGGGCGTACTCTCCCTCGATAATGCAGCCGGGCTTGCGGTCGATGAATACCGCGTCGCTTCTGTCAAATGACAATGTATTGATAAGGGTTACATAATCTTCGCCCTCGGAGTCGACCGTCTTTGCGATGAGCTCCTTTGCGGTCTTTATGACCTGGCCCATTTTCTCTCGGCTTTCCTCATGGGCTCTGGTAATGCATGTGCCGGGGAGGATGTCGTGGAACTGATTTATAAGCAGCTCCTCATAGAGGGGATTAATCTCGTCGTTTTTTGCTTCTTCGCCCTTGGTGACTGCATTCGCGACTGTCAGAATCTCAAGGTCTCTGAGAGCAAGCTCCGCTTTTCTGTTATTCCTCTTTATGGTGTGCTGGTTTGTGAGAGTTCCTCTGTGCAGCTCGAGATACAGCTCGCCCTTGTAGACATTGGGATTCTTAACGCTTTCTTCAAGCTCCTTCATAAAGTCGCCGACTCTGACATGCTGAGTTTTCGGAACGCCCAAGGTATCCTTGATTCTTCTTGCCTGCTCAACCATTTCAAACTGGGGGCCGCCGCCTCCGTCGCCAAAGCCGTAGGCAAGGAGTCTTTTGTTGGTAACGGACTTCTGCTTTACTCCCTTGTTTACTCTGTCAAACACATCCTCCACATTGGGGAAGTGGTGGGTTGTGTTGAAGTGGGAGAATACCTTTGTGCCGTCAATGCCCTGCCAGTAGAAGGTGTCGTAGGGGAAGACATTTGTGTCGTTCCAGCTTATTTTGGTGGTGAGGAAGTAGTCCACAGAGCAGCCCTTCATAATCTGGGGGATTGCTGCCGAATAGCCGAAGGTGTCGGGCAGCCAGAAGCAGTTTGAGGTGTAGCCGAAGTGCTTTCTGTTAAAGCGCTGACCCCAAAGGAACTGTCTGACTATGGACTCACCCGAGGTGATGTTGCAGTCGCACTCGACCCATACACCGCCGTTGGGCTCGTATCTGCCCTCTTTAACCTTCTCCTTTATCCTCTCAAAGAGCTCGGGATAGTGCTTTAATATCATATTGCTGTGGCAAGCGGAGCTTTGAATGAAGGTAAACTCCGGATACTGCTCCATAAGCGAGAGGGCGTTGGAGTAGGTCCTTGCGCACTTCTTAATGGTTTCGCCGATATGCCACAGCCATGCGGTGTCCATGTGGGAGTGACCGATAATGCCAGCCTCGGGAGCAGACTCGGGGTTCTTGACCGAAAGAACCTGCTTCATCAAGGGAGCGACTTTTCTCAGGGACTCCATAAAGGTATCCCAGTCCACATTATCTATTGAATAATAGACATTGTTGTGGACTTCATACAGGCAGTTTATGATTTCGCCCTTGCGGAAACTGTCATCGGGCAGAGCCTCCGCCATTTGATTCAGAGCCTGAAGGTCGAAGTAGAAGTCCTGAATCTCGTAGTTTTTGACGCAGATGTCCGCTCCCTCGTACTTAAAGTTATAGTTCTTTATGGGAGCGACCTCAAAGGGCTGGCAGCCTATGCAGTGGTGACCGCCGTAGTACTCAATGGCGATGTTTATTTTCTCCCCTGCCTTGGGGTTCATCTTTATCATGTCGCAGTAGTGGTTGCCGTGGCCTGTGTAGACTATTTTTGTGGCAAAGGTGCCTGATACCCTGCCGTCAACCCACAGCATGGCCTCGTAGCCCTCCATTTTGGGCTTTATAAATAAGGGTTTGCCTTCAAGCTCCGCGGGGACGGTGTATTCGCCCTTATACCAGCAGTACCTGTTCTCGCCCTGCCATGTAAAGCCTTTTTCGATAGGCTCAAAAAGGCTGTCGTCGGGGATTTCGTGATACTGCTTGTCGGTTACAAAGGCTTTGAAATCCACCTCGCCCACCTTTGTGAAGATGTAAGGCTCAAGGCACTCCTCAAAGCGTTTGAGCTTTTTAAGCATTCTATCAATTTGCATCTGGTTGAGCATACCGCACCTCTAAATCTTTATTTTAATTGTCTTAATCTCAAAGGGTCTGAACTCAAGGTCAAGAACATTGGAAGTGATGGTGAGGGGCTTTTCGTTCTCCTCCATCATGTCGCACTCGACGGCTTTTTCCACATTCACACCGAAATTGACGGCGCATCTTGTGCGTCTGTTCCATGTTTCAAACATTCTTATTACGACCTCGTCGCTGTCCTCAGCCTTTTTGACCGTTTCAACAATGATGTTATCTTGGTCAACGCTCAGAAGCGAGAACTCCGCGGGCAGGCTGCCGAGACCGTCGCCGGTATAAGCCAAAAGCGGATAGTTGAGGTTATAAGCGTGGGTGACGACATCGGAGTGCTGTACCGCTCCCTCATGGGGATAGATTGAATATGTGAAGTAGTGGACATGCTGGTCCTGACCCTTGCAGGGAAAGTTCTGGCTGCGCAGTAAGGATAGTCTGACAACTCCGTGTTTTACATCATAGCCGTACTTGCAGTCGTTGAGAACGGACAGACCGAAGCTGTTGTCGCTGAGGTCAGCCCACTTCTGAGCGGCAACCTCGTACTGGGCAAAGTCCCAAAGGGTGTTGTTGTGGGTGGTTCTCTCGATGTTGCCGAACTGGATGTCAAAGGTTGCCTTTACGGAGTTGACATCAACGGGGAACAGAGCCTTTACGATGTAGTAGGCCTCCTTCCAGTCAACCACATTCTGAATGTCTATTCTGTCAATGTTCTTGTAAATCTTAATGTACTGAGTGATGAGTGAGCTCTTGAACCTGCGGACTATCATCAGCACTGCCCTGACGGGGCCGTTTTCGATTACTCTCGCGTTGAGGACATCGTTGATTTCCTCAGCCTTCTCCTCGAAATAGCACTGGACATTCCATGCGTCGTGGTTGAAGGGACGGTCCTCATAGGCGATGAGCTGATTGAGCTTTTTGCCCTCGGGGGCGACAAGCCTGCCTGTTCTTCTGTCCTCGAGCCTTGAAATGTTCATATCATCGTCAAACTCGATGTTGAAGAACCTGGAGGTTACCTTGTTGCCGCTGAATACAGCCGCGGTGTCGGAATCGGAATAGGGCGCGGGGCTTACAAGGTAGGACTTGTAGCCTTTTGCGGGGACATTCTCGGCAAAGAACACAATCTTGCCGTCGTGGGTTCTCTGATAGGGAACCACATTGCCCTCCATGTCCATAAGGGTAAAGTCGTCAGCAGCGGGCGCTTCGGTCTCGACTATGTCGTTCCTTACGCTGCCGAGTGTATTGAACACGACGAGAACTCTGCCCTCCGCGGCGACTCCCTTGGCTATGCGGCTAAGGGAACTGGAGAGCATGTATTCGCCGTCCTGCGTAATCTGCTCATACTGCTTTTTGGAGTCTTCATAGACTTCCTTAATTGAGGAGCCGGGGATAATGTCGTGGAACTGGTTGAGAAGGATAATCTCCCAGCCCTTGTCAATGCCGGTTTTGGGGTACTTTTCAAATCCGCTCTTTGTGACAGCCTTTTCAAGAACTGCGGCGTTTTCGATGTTCTGGTAAAGTACCTCGGACTTTCTGTTGTACCATTTGTTGATTGCCTGAGAGGTAAGAACGCCTCTGTGGAACTCAAGGTACAGCTCGCCGCACCATTTGGGCAGGCGCTTGTTGCCCTCAACTTCCTTTTTAAGGCGGTCAAAGAAGGCGCGGGCGAATTCGAACTTTACTTTCGGGATACCGGGTATGCCCTCCGCCATTCTCTTGGCCTGCTCAACCATATCGTGAGTGGGGCCGCCGCCTCCGTCGCCATAGCCGTAGGACATGAGAACATTCTTGTTAAGGTCCTTCTGCTGGTATCTCTCCCAGCCGCCCAGCACCTGCCTCGGGGACATCATTGCGTTGTATGTGGTCTGGAAATAGCCCTTGGGGTCGTTGCCGTAGTTCTGGGCGGGGATGAAGTGGGACAGGATTTCCGTGCCGTCAATGCCCTGCCACATAAAGGTGTCATAGGGTATCTTATTGTATTCGTTCCATGAAATCTTGGTGGTCATGAAGTACTCGATGCCGCAGCCCTTCATAATCTGAGGCAGAGCGGCGGTGTAGCCGAATACATCGGGCAGCCAGAGGATTTTGCAGTCCTTGCCGAACTCTTTGCGGAAGAACCTCTTGCCCACGAGGAACTGCCTTATCAAGGATTCGCCCGAGGAAATATTGGTGTCCGCCTCGACCCACATACCGCCTTCAACTTCCCAGCGGCCCTCTCTGACTCTCTGCTTAATGCCTTCATAAACATCGGGATAGTCGTGCTTTACAAAGTCGTAAAGCTGAGCCTGGGGGGACATGAATTTGTATTCGGGATATTCATCCATCATCTTAAGCACGGTCGCGAAGGACCTGCCGGTCTTGTCCCTTGTCTGACGCAGGCGCCACAGCCATGCAACATCTATGTGGGTATGTCCGATTGCCGAAACCTCAACACCGTCAAGGGCCTTGCCGAAAAGGTTTTCCTCAAGGTAGTCGATGGTTTCGAGGACGCTCTTTTTAAACTCGCTTTCGGGAGCGCCGAACTCAATCATGCTGACTGCGGTGTTGAGCTTGTTTACTATCTCAATCCTTGCCAAATCGTCGGGGCCCAAGAGGTTTGCCGCGTCAAGAGGGGTTTTGATGTGATAATAAAGCTTTAAGACATCCTCATCGAGGGTGTGCAGCTTTGCCCTCATTCTGACGGGACCCCTCCATGCGAACGGGTCTGTGTACGCGTTGATTTGTATGTTAAAGGTTTCGCCGCCCTGAGCCTTGTCAAGAAGCCTTACTTCCCTGTGATTCGGGTCGGCGCCCTGTACGGTTTTGCCGTCGATGAAGATTATAAGCTGCGGGTTGACATTCCATTCGCCGCTGTCGGAAGGATAGAGCCTGTAAACAACGGTCTTGCCCTTAAATCTTTCGGGCACTTTAAAGCTGTGCTTGAACCAGCAGTAGCATTCGGGATAGCCCCACCAGCCGTTTTCGCTGTCAAAGGGTACCCATTCGCCCTCGTTTATCTGAGCGGGCGAATACTGACCGTCCCTGTAATAAAAGCCGCCAAGGGGCTCGGTATCTGTGTACAAATAATCCTTGTAGAGAACCTCTGCCAATTTGCCGATTCTTTTGGACAGCATATACCTTTCAGAGTTTTTGTCGCGGAAGGGGTCAATGTCAAAGGACGCCATAATAAACCTCCTAATCAAAATTCGGGCAAGCCGCAGAAAAACTTTGCGAACTGCTCGTTTCTTAAGCCAAAAAAACAGGCTGTATATCTTTGGTATATTGTAGCTTTTATATACCTTTAAATCAATAGATTAAGGCTATTTTGTATTCCTTAAACATGCCGAAATTAAAAGCCTCTCAGCCTCTTTTCCTTGAGTCGATGAAAGACTGGAGAATAAGTGCCGCGGCGGCGCTGTCAAGCTTCATTTTTCTTTTTTTGCCTTTTACATCGGTTTCGTTAAGAAGCCTTGAAGCCGACATTGTGGTAAGCCGCTCGTCCCAGAACTCTACGGGCATACCCGACTTTTCTTTCAGAAGCTGAGCAAACTCCTTTACCGCCTCCGCTCTGAAGCCGTGGGAGCCGTCCATGTTGACGGGGAGCCCCACCACAATCAGCTCGGCTTTGTACTGCTTTGCGGTTTCTATAATCGTATCTATAAGCATATCGGTGCTTTTGACCACGACGGGGCTGAGAGGGGTCGCGAGCACCTCGTTTTTGTCGCATACGGCAAGACCCGTGCGGGCTTCTCCGTAGTCAACCGCCAGAATAACCATTAAACCACCTTTAACTGAAATTTGCCGCCCGAAAAATATCAGGCGGCATTTAATTTACTGCTCGGGGTTTGGCTGTTCTTCATTTCCCTCGCCTGCCTCAGGCTCGGTGGTGACTCCGCCCGGATTTACCTGAGGTGAGGAATACTTGCATGTGGTGCAGGTGCTGGGTACATGGTCAAACTTGTACCAGCCTGTGGACTTGCTTGTGCAGTATTCGCTCGCGAGAAGTCCCGTTCTTGTGCAGAAAACCTTTTTGACAACATCCTCGGAATGGGTAAAGCCTTTCTTTTCAAGTCCCTTATGGATTTCGTCCATAACGGTCTTGAAGGTTTGACCCGCGGGGTTGCCAGAGATGTGTGAGAGGTCCTTGGGTGTTTCATAACCGAGCCAGACGGCGGCTACATAATAGGGAGTTCCGCCCACGAACCATCTGTCCTTGTTGTCGGTGGTGGTACCTGTCTTAGCGAAGGTTTCAAAGCCCGAAACTCCGTACTTGCGGCCCGTACCGTTGGATGTGGTGATAACTCTTTCAAGGAGCCTGAGCATGATGTCAGCGGTGGCTTCGGAAATAACCTGCTCGGGCTTTGCCTGTGTCTGGAGATATACCTTTGAGCCGTCGTGGTTGGTTACTCTGTAATAGCAGATGGGCTCGTAGTACTTTCCGCCGTTGCCGAAGGTGGCGAAAGCGGCTGCCATCTCAAGGGTTGTGACGCCCTTGCTCATAGCGCCTACCGCCAAGGGGGCAAGGTTTACATCGGAAGTAGTGGCTGTTGAAATGTGGAAGTTGTTCACAAGGAAGTCGTAGCATACCTTGGGAGTCATTATATCCACAAGCCTTGCGGGCACGGTGTTGAGCGAAGGAGGTATGGCGTCCGCTATGGTCTTGTATGAGCCGGGTGAACCGGGGCCGTCATAGTTCTTGGGCCAGATAGAGCCGTCCTTTAAGACTAGGCCGTAGTTCTGCATGAGGGTTGACCAGTGGGCGTAGTTCTTCTCTATCGCGGGGGCGTAAACACTGAGGGGCTTAATTGCGGAGCCCGGCTGTCTGGGGCTCTTCGCCGCGATGTTAAGGCTTCTGTCGCCCGGCTTGGGGCCGGCTCTGCCCACTATGCCCTTGAGTCTTCCCTGATAGTCCATAACGGTCATGGCGGACTGGACAGCCTGACCGTCCTTTGTGCCCTTGGGCAAGGTTTTTCTGTTATAGTAAATGTCCTCCAAAACGGACTGGATATTCATATCCTCGGCGGTGTAGATTTTAAGTCCGCCGTAGTAGAGTTTTCTCCATGCCTGATTGTAGGTGTAGTTGTACTGCTCCTGGAGGTCGGCTATTACCTTGTCGATAACATAGTCGACATAGTAGCTCTGGTAGGTGTCCTTTTTCTCTTTGGTTGTCTTGTTGTCCTTTTTGGGGACATATTTTTCGCTGTTCGTAAAGATAATCTCGTAGTTTAAAGCCTCGTCGTATTCTTCTTTTGAGATTTTGCCCTGCTCCAGCATGTAGTCAAGGCAGAGCTTCTGCCTTCTTCTGTTGTTCTCGAAATTGCGGATGGGGTTATAGGTTCTGGGAGCGGTGGTAATGGCGGCAAGGCATGCGCTTTCGGCGAGATTCAGCTCGCTGACATCCTTGCCGAAATAGAACTCGGAGGCGGTCTGAACGCCGTAGCAGCCCTCGTCAAGATATAAGGTGTTAAGGTAGGTTTCGAGTATCTTTTCCTTAGAGGCATGCTTTTCGAGGTTGAGAGCGTAGCAAATCTCTCTGTACTTTCTTATAAAGGTTCTGCCGTTTTCGCCGGTGAGGTTCTTAATAAGCTGCTGAGTGATGGTGGAGCCGCCCTGGGAGAACCTGTATTTGACGACGACGGAGAGGGTTCTCATCCAGTCAACGCCCGAATGGTCCCAAAAACGCTTGTCCTCAATGGCGACATAGGCGTCAATTAGGCTTTTGGGCATCTCCTCAAGGGGTACCCAGATGCGGTTTTCGTTGCCGTGGAGCCTTGCAATTTCAACCTCTTTGCCGTTTTCGTCATAGGCGTAAAGAATTGTGGTCTGGCTTTGATTGAGCATATACTCGTCAAGATCTATGACCACATCGCCGTTTGCTATGCTTACAATGTCATGCAGAACATATATCGCAACCGAGGTTACGGATATGATTCCGATAATGGCTAAGCTTAAAATAACCGTGAGAAAGGTGTTGAAGGCTTTGGAGTGGTGCTTTTTTGCCTTTTGCTTTTTGTTTCTCTCGAGTTTAATACCAGCCAAGGGATTTTGTTTTTTTCTGTTTTCTCCCATTAGGGCTGTTGCCTCCTTTAGGTTTGAGTGCACAAAATACATGTAAAGATTTTGATTTTACATATGTTTCCCGCTGTAAAGGGAGTTCACTTGCGGGGTGCGCTGTATTGTGTTGGCTTTTTTTATTTTTAGCAGATATTGTATAAAAACAACTATTTGTGGGCAAAATAGATTTGCGGCGTGTTTTGCCTTTAAAAATTGTGTTGGGGGAGGTCAGATGTTAAGACCAAGAAAACTGGTGGTGTCGGGTGCGCTGCTGCTTTGCGCCCTTACCCTTCCCATAGCCATAACCCAGACTTTGGGCGTGGGCGGGGGCGATATATCGGAATATCACAGCGCGGAAACCACGGCTCAAGGTACAAAGTACACCGTCAGAGCTTATGAAGAAAAGATAGCCGTTTTTGTTGAGGACGAAACCGTGCCTTCACAAATACTGGATGTATTTCTCTTTAGTTTGCCCCCAGCGGACGCGGAAATACTTGAAAACGGCATTACGGTGTACGGAGAGGAAAGCCTTGCGCGGGTTATTGAAGATTATACAAGCTGATTAAAGAGCGCCCGCTGCGATTTTCTTCATATTTTCGAAACTTACCTTTGTTGATTCAAGGGGATTTACGGCAAAGCCGCTGTCCTGCTCGTAAACGATGTAGGGAACGCCCAGCTCTACGCAAGTTTTGTAGCAGGCTTTAAGGTCGCACTGTCCGAGACCTATTTCGGTAAACCTTCTGCCGTCCTCATCAATAATAAAGTCCTTGAAATGCAGTACCTTAATGCGGTTCTGCATTTTTTTAATGTATTCGGCGGGGTTTTCGCCCGCAATCTGAATCCAAGCCACATCTGGCACGAACCATACATATTCGGGGTCGCTTTCCTCAATGAGCACATCCATAATTCTGCGGCCTTCGTAGGTTTCAAATTCAAAATCGTGGTTGTGGTAATTGAATCTTACGCCGCGCTTTCTCATGTGCTTGCCTATTCTTTCGGCCTCTTTGATAAAGGCCTTTGCGCCTTCAAGGGAGCCTCTGTAGGATACGGGCATGCTGCCGACGCCTATGCTGTCGCAGCCCAAAAGCAGATGCTCGTCAATCAGAGCGTCAAGGTCGTTTTGCATTCTCTCAAAGGATTTGTGTGTTACGCAGACCTGCATGCCGTATTTGCGGACCAGCTCCGCCTGCTCTATGGCGGGGAAATCGCCTATGCCGGAAATCTGAATGATGTTTACGCCAAGTTCCTGAAGAAAGGCAAAGGTTCTGTCGGTATCCTCATAGGTCTTTATATAATCCCTTAATGTATAAAGCTGTACTCCCAATTTAGGCTCTGCCATAAGAAAAACTCCTTTTCATTTTCGTTTAACTACACAAAAACTCAAAATATAGTATAGCATAAACCACAATATTATCAAGATAAAAGTTTTTATTGCCCCTTTCGTATTGTCTTGAGCCTGTTGGTATGTTAAACTTCACATAACGAAGGTTTTTCCTTTTAATAACAACGGGCTTGAGGGTGTTATTATGGATTTGAAGGTAAGGTGGATTGAAAAGGGCGGAGATTTTTCAGACGCCGCGAAAGTGAGAAAAAGAGTTTTTGTCGAGGAGCAAAGCTATTCCCTTGAGGAGGAGTTTGACTCTTTGGACAGCGTTTCGGAACACCTTGTGCTCTATGACAAGGACAAGGAGATTGCCTGCGGAAGGCTAATTGACCTTGGCGGCGGAGCTTATAAACTCGGCAGAATCGCTGTGGACAAGGAGTACAGAGGCAGAGGTCTCGGACTCATGCTCGTCAATCTCCTCTCTGAAAAGGCTGAGGAAAAGGGAGCCACAAGGCTTTTAATCGGAGCTCAGACAAGGGTTGTGCCCTTTTATGAAAAGCTGGGCTTTGTTCCCTATGGACTCGAGTACATGGACGGGCACATACCCCATGTGGACATGGCAAAATGCCTTGACTTTAAAGACTGCCGCTGGCTGATGTTCAGAAAGAACGCCGAGGCGTTCCTTGCGAGAAAGACCATTTATCTTACCAAAAAGGTTAAGAGCGCTGTGCTTAGAATTTGCACCCTCGGCTTTGGGGAGTTTTATGTAAACGGTCAGAGGATTACCGATGACCTGAATGTCCCCGCATGGACAAACTACGAATACAGGGATCTTTCAAAGATCCACATGCCGATTTACGATACACTTACCCACAGGGTTTACTATCTTGAGTATGACATAACCTCATTCCTTAAAGACGGGGAAAACGCTCTGGGCGTGCATGTGGGCAACGGATTTTACGGTCAGCATGAGAGCAGAAATGAAGGCTTTACCCGCTGCGGCGATTTGAAGCTTGCGTTCAGCATAAATCTCATATATGAAGACGGGGAACTGGAGAGAATTGTTTCCGACAGCACTGTAAAAGTTTATGAAAGCTATATTTTAAGGACGAATATCTACTTCGGCGAGATTCAGAATCTTAACAATGAGCCCGAAGGATGGAACGACGCGGGCTTTGACGACTCCGAGTGGTACCCGCCCGCTTTGGCGGACGCCCCTAAGAGCATTCTGGAAAAGCAGGAGTGTCCCCCTGACAGAGTAATAAGAACCATACAGCCAAAGCTGATAAGCAAAAAGGGAGATCACAGCGTTTATGACCTGGGCGAAAATGTTGCGGGCTATCCCGTGCTGAAGTTCCCCGAAAAATCAAGGGCTAATGAGACTGCTCTGCTCAGAATCGCTGAGGAAATAAACGAAGACGGCACTCTTAACTTCTTTTCCGCGGGAGACATTCACCGCATTCAGCAGGATTTTTATATTCACAACGGAAAAGACGATAGTCTGTACTATCCCCGCTTTACATGGCACGCGGGCAGGTATTTTGAGATAATCGGCACTGCCGAGCCTTTGGAGTTCAGGGTCATTCATACCGACATCAAGAATACCTCGGAGTTTGAAAGCTCCGATGACCTTCTCAACTGGTACTATGAGGCTTATATAAGGACTCAGCTAAACAATATTCACTGCTGCGTTCCCTCCGACTGCCCCCACAGGGAGAGGCTGGGCTACACCGGTGACGGTCAGATTGCCTCGGGAGCATGCATGACTACCCTTTCAGCCAAGGAAATGTTTAAAAAGTGGATGAAGGATATTGCCGACAATCAGGACAGATTCGGCGGCCATGTTCAGCATACGGCTCCCTTCTACGGCGGTGGCGGCGGTCCCGGAGGCTGGGGCGGCGCTATCGTAATTGTGCCCTACAACTACTACCGATACTATGGGGATACGGATGTTCTCAGAGAGTATTACCCCAACATGGTAAAGTACATAGAGTACATGGTGTCCCGCTGTGAGGACAATCTGGTCGTCAGAGAGGAGGAGGGCGGCTGGTGTCTTGGCGACTGGTGCACTCCCCACAATATAATTTTGATTCCCGAACCCTTTGTAAACACCTACTACCTGATTAAGACCGCCCGCATAACCCTTGAGGTCGCCAAGATTTTAGGCATTAACAAGGACAACGAGTATCTCAATAAGGTAATTGACGACTGCTCAAAGGCTATGCACGACAATTACTTTGACGAAAAAACGGGCAGCTTCCTTGAGGGTATTCAGGGAGCAGACGCCTTTGCGGCGGATTTGGGACTCGGAGATGAGAGAACTCTCAAAAATCTTGTGGATAAGTACACTCAGATAGGCAGGTTCGACACGGGCATATTCGGCACCTATATTCTCCTCGATGTGCTGTTTAAAAACGGCTACGGAGAACTGGCATATAAGCTGCTTACAAACAAGAGCAAGGTTTCCTTCCACAGAATGCGCGAAAGCGGAGCCACCACTCTCTGGGAGGAATGGGAGGGCAGACATTCCCACAGCCATCCCATGTTCGGCGGC
The DNA here is from genome assembly GCA_001512765.1 of Clostridiales bacterium DTU053. Classification (GTDB taxonomy): domain Bacteria; phylum Bacillota; class Clostridia; order Oscillospirales; family Acutalibacteraceae; genus DTU053. The sequence goes on along the minus strand of LFSO01000053.1, from coordinate 11,199 downwards.
AGCGTGGAGCATCTCTTCAGCTATATTCTCGGAATAAAAAATACCGAGGGCACTGTGGGCTTTAAGGATGTGACCATAGCCCCCGCGGATATTCCGTCACTGAGCTATGTGAAAGGCTCAATGCTTACCGAAAACGGCAGAATCACGGTTGAAATTGACCGCAGAAACGGCGAAACCCGCATTGATGCAAAGGCTGACGATGGAATTATCATAAGGCGGGCTTAATTGGGCATGAGTCCATTTTAAAGTTTGCTCTTGAATTTATTTGGGAAATATGTAGAATAGTAATAGAGTTTGTTACTATATAGCGAACTCCGTAGTCTAAGGCACTGACCTTTGACTGAAACTAAATCAGGGAGGTTTATTTATGGCTTGTGATGTAAGGTTTTTCGTATGCAAACACTGCGGCAATATTGTAGGACTTGTACATAACGGCGGCGGTCCGCTTAGCTGCTGCGGTGAGGAAATGACCGAGCTTATTGCAAATACAGTTGACGCAAGTTTGGAAAAGCATGTTCCCGTAGCAAAGGTTGAGGGCAATAAAGTAACCGTTAATGTTGGCGAAGTCGACCACCCCATGCTTGAGGAACACTACATTATGTGGATTTACCTCAAGACAGACAAGGGCGGACATCGCATCTGCCTGAAACCCGGCGAGGCGCCCAAGGCAGTGTTCGCGCTTGCTGACGAAAAACCCATTGCGGTTTATGAGTACTGCAACCTCCACGGTCTGTGGAAAGCTGAAATCTAAGATAAACGCTAAGCCACCCTTTCGGGTGGCTTTTTTTTCTGCTTGTACGCTATATAATATATAATGAAAAGGAAAATTTCCGTTTAATTGCCGATTTTGGCATCGTTTTTATGCTGTTTTTTACTGGCAAGCAATAAGCCTTTACGGAAATAGTCGGAATTTGGGTTTTGTAAAGGTCATGAGCTTTCGTCCAGCAGCTTAAAATAGGCAAAAACACAGCAAAATCAGCCGTTTAGAGAGAAATTGCTCTTAACGGCTGATTTTATTTCTTGCGCTATGTCCATTTTTTCACACTATGTTAACAATAATGGATATTGTGTGCAAAATATGGATATTTTGGATATATTATTACAAAACTTTTAAATTAATATCAAATTGCGGCACTTTTACATTATGTGGAAATAATTTGTTTACATAATATTCCGCAACTTCCCCAATTTTGAAATAAATTGTACGGAAATTTGACTTAATTATGAATTCCTAATAAAATTTAATAAAAACAATGCAGTTAATTAACAGTTTATTGACAATTTTCCATAGAGAATTTATAATTTTTGATGGAATATTAAAAAAATATTCAAAAAATTTATTGTGCCTCTCCCAAATATTCCTCATTTAATTGGGGGGGCACAAAAAAATCTGCAAAGGAGTATGTATGTCCATGGAAACTTCAAAGGGTAGAACTATGGGTAAGAAAATCCTTAGTTCTATGCTGGCTTTGATCATGGTTTTGTCATGTCTTAGCGCAGCATTCCCGATGATGGCATCGGCAGCGGCGTCCAGCAGTCAGATATCAGCTCTGACAAGCGCCATATCCGCCTATGTCAATTCGGGACAAACCGGCAGCTACTCGGTATCGGGTTCTGCTGAGAATCTTACCTACACGGTTAGCGACAACACCACGCTTGGTTATATTTACAATATAGCTGTCGCGCTGGCCCCTGTTTTTGCTAACGAAATGTCGACCGCCTCCGAATCAGGCAACAACTGGTGGACAATTATGCGTAACAGAATCAAGTCCCTTACCGGTTATACCTCCGGAGCCGGCGCAACAATCATCGATGTACTTCTCCCTGTTGTATCGGCATATGACACAAACAACAGAGCCGAGAAGGAAAAGTCATTCAGCACGCCTGACCCGTTCCTGCCCTCTTACGGCAACATCGGCGTAAAGGTCACAAGAACTGTCAGCGCAGCAATACTGAGTTACAGCACACTTGAATCACTCCCGTCTGTAATCGATATCGCATATCAGTACTACTGCGGAACCGCAATCGGCAACAAGACAGGTAACTCGGGCATAAAGAGATACAGAAAACAGTGGTATTACTTCGGCTCCGGTCTTACCTACGGCGTTGCTCAGCAGGACAGCACAAGCACCGCAAACATCAAGACCGCAGGCAACTACTTCACCATATCACTTGTTGGCCAGAGTACATATCAGCTGGCATCGGGCAACAACGCTTCATCAATTGCCACACTGATTAACAACAACAACTATTACTACAATGTACTCATGGGTATTTCCGCCGACCTGAGAAACCGCTTCTTCACAAATCCGTCGGTAACGGATATCCAGAACTTCATGAACAGGGCTGTTGCCGCTCAGACGGTCATCGCCATGAATCCCGCGAACACCTGGTTCCAGAACGCTATCGCAAACGGATACAACAATCAGGATTACAACGGCATGAAGTCCCTGTACTCCACAGCAGTTTCCTATTATAATTCACTGGCTGCTGTAACCGGCGAGGCTAAGACGGTTCTTCAGAACAACTACGGAATGAACCTCACCCAGTACAACGCCTTCAAAGAGCAGCTCCTTGACGATATCGAGGTCTATGAGCTCACACAGCTCAAGAACGCTATCGACCAAAAGAAGGCAGAGCTTGAGCAGTACAGAATCCCCGCCGATCAGCTTGAGCAGTACAAGCCTCACCTCTTCTTCGGCGACGCTTCCACAGCTCTTACAAACATTCAGCTTGATGTCGCTTCCGGTCAGTTCGCAGGCTGGGTAAGCACATTAGGAAACTATCAGGCTGAGAATATAAATAAGGTATTCACAAGCGGAACAGCATATGTTTCATCAATGCTCAGCGACCTGAGATATGAAATCAATGTCCGCAACTATGAAACCGTTTACGCTCAGTTCTATGAGTTCTTTATCCCGCGTTTCGGCGCAGACTTAACAGCAATTAAATCAGAAGTTATCTACGGAACACTTATTCCCGAAGCTCAATCGCAGCGTACAGCTTACAACAACCACTACAACACCGCTGTATCATTAATCGGTCAGGATGCCGTAAATATAATCTTCGGCAACTTCGGCGTTCAGATTAATGATTACATCGACAGAATGTATAGAGAGCTTGAGGCAAGAATTACAGCGGAAGTAAACCTTGCTTACAGCTACTACTCAACTTACAACAAGATAACATACCAGAACTTTACAATGGTAAAGGATGCTATCGGCAGAGTTGAGACAGGCATTTACAACTTCCTCGCATCCACAGCTTACATGAGCCAGGATACGAGAAACAAGTACTCCGCTCTGTACAACTCAATCCTTAACCAGTACAACAACTTCGTAGCAACCGGCGGCTACAGCATCTATCAGCAGCAGACCCTTGACGGCGGCACAGGCATTTACTATGTCCGCAACCCCATGGGCGGCGACCTGACAAGAGACCCCTCGGATCCCAACTCCGCATACAGAGTCACCGAACAGAGGCTGCTTGATACATTAAAGAAGA
>LFSO01000053.1:0-7549 GCA_001512765.1 Clostridiales bacterium DTU053 | reverse complement strand
AATCGCTCAGGACTTCGGTCTCCAGGTATTCCCGAACCAGCTGGCATCCAAGATTAACGCTTCAATGTTCCCGGATGTCTACAACGCTCTTAATTCCAACAGCTCCTGGACACCGCTTCTGAATGAAGACGAGGAACTGGAACTCAACTGGGGCATTGACGAGCTCGAGGACTACAATGCAAAGAAGACCCGCTTCATGAACGCATTTGCCCAGAGCTTAAAGGGTATTGAACCTCTGCTCCGCGTTCTCCTGTGCAACTACACATGGAAAGCAGGCAGCAGCTCGGTTGCCGCAGGTGAAAAGTCAGGCATCTCCATTAAGGCCGATGTTGACCTCACAGCATACGGCAACCACGGCTACATCAATACCATCGCTCCGATTCTTGAGGCAATCGGCTGCAACCCGAGCCTTATAGCAAACGCCTCCGCAATGCAGAACATCACCACAACCGAAGGCATTGTAAACGCAATCTTCAATCCTATTCTTGACTTTATTGAGAATAAGCTTGCCAAGGCTCCTCTTGACACAATCGTTTCGATGCTGCCGAACCTCGCATACGCAATCAGCTTCGACCGCATCAAACCCTTGCTTGACAACCTTGGCACATCCATTTACTACTACATCGAGTCACACTCACTTAGCATTAAGCTCGCAGACGGCACAGAGGCATTCAATGTAGGCGACAGCCTTGACCTCGACGACATGGATTTAGACCTGACAAGCCTTAACGGTCTGCTCTCCGGCTTCCTCTTTGACGATGATGACGAAGAAGCTCCTGCACAGCTCCCGCTTCTCAACACAGGTCTTCTCGCATTCATGGGACAGCTCCAGGTTACAAGCAGCGTAAGGCAGGTATCCATGACCGGTCTGCCCGCAGGTCAGAGATACAACATCGTAGCCGACAAGGCAGATGTATTCTACTACCTGCTCTCTTATCTCCTTGAAGCTATTTCCGATCCCGTTGTCCGCGAGAAACTGCTCGGAGCATTCAGCGATGACGACGAGGAAGAAGAAGTAGTAGTACAGCAGGCTGCAGGCGCACAAGTATTCTCCGCGTTCGCAGCAGCAGGCTTTACAGCATTCGGCGCTGATGACGAGGAAGAGGACGAAGTTGATATTCTTGACATCATCCTCCAGAACCTCGGTCTTGACCTTAGCGCATGGGATCAGTACGGCGACGATTATGACTGGGGCTTCGAGGACGGCGACAGAGAGGGCTTCATGAACGCTCTCTACACACTGCTCGCTCCCCTGACTCCCGTACTCAAGGCATTCCTTGCCGACCAGAACCTCAACCTCATAGTCGGCAAGAACAACAACCCGTTCATCAGCCTTAACGGTTACAAGGGCTACGCATACGGCATAGTACCGCTGCTTGAGGCTCTGGGCGTAAAGAACCTGAAATCTCAGGCACAGTACGAGGCAGCAGTTGCGGCAGACCCGACAGCAGCACTCAGACTCATCATCGATCCGCTGTTCGACAGACTGAACGAAATCGCAGCAGATCCCATCAATGAGATTCTCCAGATACTGCCCGCGCTTCTCCACTACATCGACTGCGGCGGCATCCAGACAACAGTAAACAACATACTCTATCCGCTTTACGCAATCATCGATACTCTCCGTCCGGTATACGCAATCGACCTTGACACAGTTCTTAAGGACGGCTTCGAGCTCGACCTGGACGAGATAATCAACGGTCTTGCCAATAATCCGCAGGCTGCAATAGCAGTTATAGTTGAGCTTCTCAACCCGCAGGATTACAGCATGAAGACCCCGAACTGGAAGTACACCGACCAGGGCAACGGCGACAATGTATCCATCGTTTACCTCGGATACGGCACACGCTGGACAAAGGCTAAGGCTCAGGATGTACTTAACAACATCGACATAATCGTCAACGACCTTATTAAGGACGAAGACGAAGGAATAGGCTCACTCTCCGATTACATCATGAACGCTATCAACGGTCTGTTCACGGTAGATACAATCCGCAGCCTTGCAGAAACTCTGCGCGGACTTTCCGAGTCTCTCTTCGGTGACGACGAGGATGAAGAAGAGCCCACAGAGCCTGAGGAGCCGACAGATACAACAGCACCTACCACACAGCCGACCACAGCTCCCACAGAGCCTACAGCACCCACGGAGACAACCGCTCCCACAACTTCAGCTCCCACAGAGCCCACCACCCAGGCATCCGCAGAGCCTGAGGAGCCTGAAGATGAGGACGAATTTGAGTTCTCCTTCGAGCTGCTGAATTCCATTTCGCTTGATTGGCTGCTGGCCTTCCTTGAAAGCCAGCTTGACGCAGACCTTGAGTTTGCGGAAATTGTCGGCAGAGGCCTTAAGAGCATCTTCCAGAATGTTGCCGTTCCCTACACCTCCGCAAACGGCACAACAGCCTACACAACCTACGGAGCTCTTGACAACGCCGATGTATTCACCTGCGTACTGTCAATCCTCCTTGAGGTTGTAACCTACGGCGACAACGCAGAGGTTCTTGACGAAATGCTCGAGACCGACGGCTTGCTGCCCGCAGTAACCGGTCTCTTTGCCGGTCGCATAAACGACATGGCAGAGATTGACTGGCTCTGGTTCACAGACGACATCGAAGGACCTATCACCGGCGACACCGAGATAGAGCTTCCCGAGCGTTCAATCGTCTTCCTCACCTACCCGAACAACTGGACAAAGGCAACAGCCAACTACCTTGATGCTCACCTCGCCGAAATCGTTGACTCCGTAATCAGGACAAGCGGCGACTACGCATCACTCGCAGAGATGCTCTCCGAGAAGGTAGACTTCTACAACGACGACACAGTCAACTCACTGCTTAAGGCTCTCAAGGATATCACAGCCGAAATCGACAGAGTCCTTCTTGAGACAGTAGGCGTAGTTCTTGAGCTTGACCTGACAGCATGGGATGCATACGAAGAAGACCATGTCTGGGGCGTAACCGACAGAGAGTCCTTCGTAGCAGCAGTTTGCGAAGTTCTTATGCCGCTTGCAGAGGCTGTTGACTGGCTGCTGTACGGTGACGACTACACCTTCTTCGAAGGCTTCGACCTTACAGGTCAGGGCGGCAAGAACCTCATCACAATCAAGGGCGCAGACGGTTTCGCATTCGGTATCGTTCCGCTCCTTGAGGCAATCGGCTGCAAGAACATTCTGAACTATGTTGACATCAAGGCAGAGCTCGAGAGCAATCCTGAGTCAACAGTAAGGTTCACGGCAATACTCAACCCGATCCTTGACAGACTTGAAGAGATCCTCGCAAATCCCGTTGATGAACTCCTCGGAATCATCCCGAACCTCATCTTCTTCATCAACGCAAACGGTCTCTCGGTTTCCATAAAGAACACACTCCACGCAGTTCTCAACATCCTTGAGCAGGTTGGTCCCGCTGCCGACATCTCCTTAGAGGAGCTTATCGGATTCTCCATCGACGACCTCACCTTCACAGGAATCTTCGAAATCCTCAAAGCAGAGACCGGCATCGACCTTAACGCACCTCTCGGTGAGTTCCTGTCCACCTTCTGGCTCGGCGACCTTACAGTTTACACCAGCGCAAACGGCACAGGCGCAATCCGCATGGATTACTCAGAGGACGAGCACAGAGGCGACCTGATTACCATAGTATTCTGCCTGCTTATCCACACCATCCAGCACGAGGCTAACTCCGAGAAGTTCAGAGAGATGCTCGGCGATGAAACATACGACGCAATCCTCAATGTTCTGAACCTCAGAGAGTTCCCGATGCAGGATATCAGATGGTACAACACCGAGTACGCTGACACAGACACCGTATTCAACGCTATAGAGTCCTCACAGCTCTTCGAGTACGGATACGGCAGCATGTGGACAAAGCAGAAGGCTACCTACATCGCAAACAACATCGGTGATGTTGTTGACAACATCGTCAAACTCCTCGGACCCGAAGGCGACAACGGCCAGATCATTACATCTCTCGACGAGCTGATTGCAGACCTTGCCAACGGCAACATCTACACATCAGACACTGTAAACAGCCTGGTCGAAACCCTTCAGGACTTCGTAGCTCAGATCGATGAGCTGGGTGAGGCCGGCGAACACGCTAAGGCTCTCATCTATGAGATCTTCGGCATCGACCTCGACCACTGGAAGCAGTTCGGTCCCGACTATGACTGGGGCTTCGAGAACGGCGACAGAGCCGCATTCATCGCAGCAGTTGCTGAGGTTCTTTCACCGCTGAATCCGATTCTTGAGTGGCTGCTCTGCGATAAGGACATCTCCTTCTTCGTAGACGAGAACGGCGACAACGCCGTAACCTTCCTCGGCGCAGAGGGTTATGCATACGGCATCATCCCGCTGCTTGAGGCTCTCGGATGCCAGAACATCCTCACTCCGGCTGAGTACTACGCAGCAGTTGAGGAGAACGAGAACAACATCCTCATCGCTATCCTCACTCCTCTGTTTGCAAAGATTGACGATATACTCTCCGATCCTGCAAACAAGATTCTTGAGATGCTGCCCGGCATCATCTACTTCGTCAACTCCAACGGTCTCGACACCGCATTCAAGAACATCCTGCATCCCGTTTACGGAATCCTGCATGCGATCGAGCCGGTTGTAAAGGTTGACCTGTATGACATGCTCGGCATCAGACTTGACGAGTACAACTTCGAGTCACTCTACAAGTTCGCACTCGCCAAGATCGCTGAAGACACAGGCATCTATCTCGATGAGCTCGTAGGCGACGCACTCTCCGAGCTGGCACTCGGTACAATCGTTTCCTTCCAGTCCAAGAACGGTCAGACCGCTTACACAATGGTCTATGCTCCGCAGGCTGACCAGGGCGACATGGTAACCATCCTCCTCAGACTGGGCATCAAGTTCCTGACCTACGGCAACAACATGGAGACTGTCAAGACCATGATTAAGGAGCGCGACATGTTCAGCCCCGCATCCAGAAAGTATGTACTCGCACTCCTTGAGACAATGGTTGAGCTGATGAACGAGCCTCGCGGCGTTGATGCTACAATGGGCGTTCTGTACTATGTATTCATCGGCGCTGAGAGAGCTTCTGACGGCGCAACCGACATCCTTGATCAGATCAACAAAGAGTGGAAGGCAATAATTAAGGAACTTCTGAACTCTGACTCTGAGCTGATAAAGAACATCGGAAAGGCAATCTCCGATCTCCTGAACGAGAACTTTGATGACATATTCGATGAAGGCGGTCTCGCCTCCAACGGTCTGTTGAAGTTCTTCGCAAAGATCAGAGAATTCTTCGAGATGATCAGCAACTTCTTCAAGAATCTCTTAAAGTTCTAAGCCAAACACTTACCCCCTGAGCCAAACGGTCCAGGGGGTTTTTCTTTTGGTTTTGATTATGTGTCGTGATTTGGCAGGTTTTTGTAAAGCTCAATGCCTTGACAAAAAATGTCTTCAAGACAAAGCAAGACTTCTTGGATTTTTCGTTGGAGGCGCAAGTTCTAAAATTTGTCCGCCAATCGTTCCAGTCATGCTGTAAAGCAAATTACATTTACAAATTTCAGGAAAACTTTAGCCATTTATATTTCTTTTGGCTTGTATTAGAATTAGCGTATGTATTTATTTTCTCCGTGTCTGACAAAAGTCTGCCTCGTCATGCTGCATCCTATAAATTTTGATAATAAATGGGAAAAGCTCCGGCAGCTTTCCATGTTTCCCGCTCTAAACTTATAATTCTAAAATATATTTGCGTCAATCAAGCCAAACAGTATAGAAAATGAAAGGCTTGGGAAAAACTACTTGACTTATGTTAATTCGTGATATATTTTGGAATATAGAGGGGTATTTTTTTTGTGAAATTCTAACAAATACACATCTACATAAATTATGACTTGTTCGAAACTCATAAAAAACCAGCGTTCTTTATAATCATGTAATGGTATGCGACATTTTTCCTAAATAAAAAATTAAAGGAAATTTTTGCATATATTTTAAAATTCAGTGAACAAAACCGAATAGCCCCGCTGACCTAGAAATTATTAATAAGCTGTGAACGCGGATTTAACAAACTTGATTCGCCCCGAAACGGCGAAGGCACTAAATTTACGGTGATACAACGCAAAACCATATATTTTAGAATTATGTTACAAATGTTAACAAATTTGCAAATATTAATAATATGTCAATATAAATCCATTTTCGCCTTGACTTTAAACATCGGCAACAGTATACTTTAATATAAATATAAGCCTAACTGCGCAATTTTTAGGTAATGTGCCAAAACTGTACCCAATTCAAGTCAATTCAAACCCAGCATTTTATTAAAGGAGTGAGTTTATGGAAACCAAGCATAGCAACACCAAAGTTGCTAAAAAGTCCATAAGCATCCTACTATCGGTGCTTATGGTACTTTCCTGCTTTAGCGTCGCGTTCCCAACGATAGCTAAAGCGGCGGCAACCACGCAGCAGATTAACGAACTGAAAAGCGCGCTGGCTGCCTTTGTAAACTCCGGTGAAACAGGAAGCTACTCTGTTACCGGAAATATGGCCAACGGCAACTATCATATCTACGACAATACTTCGCAGGGATATGTTTATAATGTTGCTGTGAAGTTGGCTCCTGTATTTGCGGGCGAAATGAGTACCGCAACAGGCTCCGGCTATAACTGGTGGACTTTAATGAGGTCAAGAATTAAGTCCCTTACCGGTTACTCATCCGGAGTGGGCGCTACCCTTATCGACAACCTCCTTCCTGTAATTTCATCCTACGACTACAACAACAAGTATTACCAGGAAAGTGGTCTTTGGGGCAGCACACCCAGCCGCGCATTGACCGCTTACGGCAACCTGTATGTCAGAGTATCAAGGACAGTCAACGCAGCTCTCATGTCCTATGCTAATCTGAGCCAGGTTCCCAACAATCTTGACATCACCTTCCAGTACTACTGCGATACCGCAGAACCGACCGAGACTGGTGAATCAGGTAGTTGGTATTACAAGAGAAAGTGGCGCAGAGAATGGTACGCATTCGGCAGCGGCCTCAGCTATGGCGTATCCGCTCAGGATACCACAACCGCTCCCAAAATTAAGGCTGCTTACAACCACTTCACACCTGCGCTTGTCGGACTGTCTACATATGATCTTACAGTTCAGTACAACGCTTCCACAATAGCTTCGCTTATCAACACAAACAACAGCTATTGGAGCACTGTAAACAGTCTTACAACCGCTATAAAGAACAAGTTCTTTACAAATCCGACTGTAAATGACATTCAAGCATTTATGGGCAGAGCAGTCATCGCTCAGCAGGTTATTTCACTGCTGCCTGCGAACACATGGTATCAGAATGCAATGGCTGCAGGCTACGACCCGCAGAATTACAGCCAGATGACATCTCTCTATTCAACCGCAGTTCCGTATTACAACTCACTGAACGGTGCTTCGGCTGATGCAAAGGCTGTTCTGACAACCGACTACTCAATGAATCTGACTCAGTATAATGCTTGGAAGGAACAGCTCTTTGACAATATTCAGATCTATGAATTAAGAGAACTGAAGAACACAATCGACCAGAAG
>LFSO01000013.1 GCA_001512765.1 Clostridiales bacterium DTU053 | reverse complement strand
GATATAGGAGGCATTATTTTGTCTACTGCAGTACCTGTTGTTTTAAGCACCCCGTCTCTTAGAGCATTGTCAATATATCTTCGGGTTTCTTCAGGCTTTAAATTCTCTGCCTCAATCAGCGCAAGAATATCCTCCTCTTTACGCTGGCTGACAAATTCCCGCCAATCTTCATCGATCTTGGTTGAAGTATTGACCTGCTCAATAAAGCGCTCAATGAGGTCTTTTTTGCTGCGCAGTTCAAGGCTCGAATTAACTGCCTTATTGATGGTAGTTATAATAGTTTTGTCCTTGCAGTTCGATTCGCGATACTTTTCTACCAGCATGAGAATATAGTCAATATTGACCTCTATTTGCTTTATAAGCTCGATTTCGAATACTATGTCGTCGTTAATTCGCTCCTTGTCTGCATTTTTGCCTTTACTGAATTTATGATACAGGTCAATGTAAAGGCTTTGATAATCCTGAAAATCCAATTCTGACAGAATTTCTTCGCCTTCAAACTCATCGAAGGAGACAAGGATGTTTCTGAGTCTAAGTATAGAGCCAAAAAGCTTGATGAATTCTTTTTGCGTTTCTTCGCCGGTTATGGGCTCTCCTAACGGGTAGTTTTGCGTCAGCGAATTAATAAGCTCCACATAGCCAGGNNTTATGCTCGCCTTTATCGGTGTAGCCGTTATAGTACTCATTGAATGTCTTTAATATTACAATTCCGCCCGCATCCTTATTGCCAAACAGAGCTATTGCCTTGTCTGTCTCTTCTTTCAAATCCCTGAAGCAGACAATATTTCCATAGGTCTTAATGCTGTTAAGAATACGGTTTGTCCTTGAAAACGCCTGAATAAGCCCGTGCTGCCTGAGATTTTTGTCAACCCAAAGAGTATTGAGAGTAGTAGCATCAAAGCCGGTCAGAAACATATTTACAACAATCAGAATATCAACTTCTCTATTTTTAACTCTGAGAGAAAGGTCTTTGTAATAATTCTGAAAACTGTCCGCGGATGTATCAAAATTAGTATTGAAGATTTTATTGTAATCCTGAATTGCGGATTCAAGAAAGTCCCTTGAGCTTTGGTCAAGATTTTCCATGCTGAAATCCTCTTCGGGCAAAAGACCGTCGGGCTCTTCCTCGTTCGGGCTGAAGCTGAAAATAGTAGCTATGACAAGGTTGCTGTTTCTTTCCTCTATCTGCCTTTTAAATTCCTTATAATACTGAATTGCCATGGGAATAGAAGCGGCGGCAAAAATAGAGTTAAAGCCCGCAACCCGCCTTTCTTCTCTTTTTTCAATAGTGTTCTTTTTATTCCGTTTATCCCGCTCCTCCCATTTTGCCGTAATTGAATAGTACTTATTTCGCATTGTTTTCCGGTCAAAATGGTCAAGAACATAGGTTACGATTTTACTTATTCTTTCAGGGTCAGCCAATGCCTTTTCATGGTCAATGGCGTAAACCTTTTTATCCACGATATATTCGGGCAGCTTGATGGTGTCAACAAAGTCAATTCTGAAAGGCAGTACATTCTCATCGTTAATTGCATCAACAATGGTATATGTATGCAATTTATCGCCAAAAGCCTGTTCTGTAGTTCTGAACAGCGGACTGCCGCCTGACCTTGAGTTCTCCGCAAAAATCGGCGTTCCCGTAAAGCCGAAAATGTGGTAATTCTTAAAGCTCTTTTTTATCGCCTTATGCATTTCGCCAAATTGGGAACGGTGGCATTCGTCAAAAATCAATACCACATGCTTTTTATAAATATCGTGCTGTTTGTTTTGTCGGATAAACCTGTCCAGCTTTTGTATAGTGGTTACTATGATTCTGTATTCGTGATAGTTTCCCCGCTCGTCCCTGTCCTCAAGCTGTCTTTGCAATATCCTTGTTGAGGTGTTTCCGTTAGCCGCTCCCTTTTGGAAACGGTCGTATTCTTTCATTGTCTGGTAGTCCAGGTCTTTGCGGTCAACCACAAACAGAACCTTGTCTATAAAAGGCAGGGCGGAGGCTAACTGCGCGGTTTTAAAGCTGGTCAGGGTTTTGCCTGAACCGGTTGTGTGCCAAATATAGCCCCCCGCTTCTGTTGTACCCATCTTCTTGTAGTTTGTAGAAGATATAATGCGCTGCAAAATGCGCTCTGCGGCAACTATCTGATAGGGGCGCATTACAAGGAGCACATCCTCAGATGTGAAGACGCAGTATTTTGTAAGGATATTTAAAAGGGTGTGCTTCGCAAAAAATGTTTTTGTAAAGTCCATAAGGTCGGGAATTATTTTATTGTTCGCGTCTGCCCAGTAGCTTGTAAACTTAAAACTGTTGCTGTGCTTTTTTCCATTTTTGCGAAGGCTATCATTTTGTTCCTTTATTGAATTATTCCTTGTGGTATTGCTGTAGTATTTTGTGAGAGTACCGTTGGAAATCACAAAAATCTGAACATACTCAAACAAACCGGAGGAAGCCCAAAAGCTGTCCCTNNTGATATCTGCTAATCTGATTAAATGCTTCGCGGAGGTCCACTCCCCTGCGCTTGAGCTCCACATGCACAAGGGGCAAACCGTTTACAAGTATTGTGACATCGTATCTGCTTTTATATCTGCCGCCGGTCTCTTCATACTGATTGATAACCTGCAGGAAGTTGTTGTGAATATCCCTTTTATCTAGGAGATAAATATTCTTTGTTGTTCCGTCGTCCCGTTTTAATATCTGGATATAATCATCCTGAATTTTTCTTGTTTTTTCGACGATGCTGTCGTTGTTGTTGGCAATGCACTCTGTAAAGAATCTGTCCCATTCGCTGTTTGTGAACTTATAATTGTTGAGCTTTTCAAGCTGAGCTCTTAGATTGTCTATTAATTCTTTCTCGCTGTGAATATTAAGATATTCATAGCCTTGAGCTTCGAGCTGCCTTATAAACTCGCGCTCTAAGTCCGCCTCGCTCTGATATTTTTCAGAGCGGGCGCTTTTGTCTGGTATGTACTCGGAAACAACCGTTGCTTCATCCGTGCTGGCAACGATGTTATATATACTCAAGCCGATACCT
>LFSO01000048.1 GCA_001512765.1 Clostridiales bacterium DTU053 | reverse complement strand
CTGAAACCTATGACAATTGCCTGTCTGAAGTAGGTGTTTTCTATCAGGATAAAACTCCTCTTCTTCCTATTTATCACACAACACAACAAGCCCATATTGAAATCCTTATAGACAGCGACGGAAACTTCTTATACGGCAGGTCCAGAGTTATCACCGACAAAGGCGACGCAACTACAATAATACCCTGCACGGAAGACTCCGCCTTGGGAACAAACGACAGGGCCCCTCACCCGCTGTTTGACAAGCTAAATTACCTTGCGGGTGATTACAAGAAATATGCAAATCAGGATGGCAAATTCGATAAATATATAAAAAATCTTCGCTTATGGTGCGAATCGCCTTACAAACATCCTAAAATAGTTTCAATAATGAGGTACCTTGAAAAAGGAACTCTTATAAAAGATTTGATTGATGATGGTATTCTTTTTACGAATGAAAACAACCTGCTTATTGACAAATGGACAGACCCCGACCCGCCGCCTATATTTAAAGTCGTAAATTCACAGGATAAAGCCTTTGTCCGAATTGCTGTTATACCTTCCGACGGTTCTGACAACGCTGACATATATCCCTGGCTTGACAAAAGCCTTTGGAACAGTTTTATCTGCTATCAGGACAGCCTTGAAAGCGATAGTGATTATTGTTATGCCACCAGAAATTTCGTTCCCATATCAAGACTAAGTCCAAAAAAGATAAGAAATCCAGGCGACTCCGCAAAACTTATTTCCAGTAACGACTCTTCAAACTTTACATACAGAGGCAGGTTTGCAAAGCCTGAACAAGCGTTCTGCATAGGCCGGGAAACAACCGAAAAGGCTCATAATGCTTTGCGCTGGCTGATTTCAAAGCAAGGCACTTATCATGACTCACAAGTGATTGTTGCATGGGGCACCAAAAATGAAGAAATACCGCCCATTTGCGCCGATT
>LFSO01000016.1 GCA_001512765.1 Clostridiales bacterium DTU053 | reverse complement strand
CGATGTTGCTGCTGTTAACACGGTTGAAGAAACCATAATATTTAGAATTCATTTCATTGACATCGAATATTAATTATTTCTCGGATTAACGGATGGCTGCCGGACATTGGAATACAATGTCCGGCAGCAAAGCGAAAGGATGATTTTCTTGAAAAAAAACCTTTGGGTTAAAATCACAGTTTTTCTGCTGCTGATTCTTACGATGTCGTTCAGCGTCCATTCCGAAGAAATTAGTATATCTCCCGAAACCGCTGCTTTCTCGGAATTGGACCTTCAAATAAATGACAGGATTGGTGACGGAATAATAGTCAGCAGTGATGAAGAATACTGCGGCTGCTGTCATTCCCATCAGCACGATTTAGATAATTTCTTCGCAAAAATCTCTTGCTTTTTCTGCAGATTCAAATCTTTCTTCACAGGTCTTTTCGGCAGGAAAGAAAATAATGCCGAGCACAAATATAAAATTGTAAGCTACCTGAGCCCAAGCTGCACTCACGACGGTAAACTCGTTTTAAAGTGCGCCGTATGCTCAGCGTCTTATACACAAGATTATGATAAAACAGATCACAGCTTGGAGCCTATCCCCGCAGTCGCTCCGACCTGCATAGAAACGGGACTTACTGAAGGCTCCCGCTGCGGCATGTGCGGTGAGGTTTTCGTAGAGCAGGAAACAGTCCCCGCGCTCGGTCATTCTCCCGTTTTGGACCCCGCTATTGAGCCGACTTGCGACACTAACGGACTTACCGAAGGCAGTCACTGCTCAGTATGCGGTGAGATTCTTATTAAGCAGGAGAGTATCCCCGCACTCGGTCATACATTTACCTGGGAGTACGACGGCGATATACATACAGGTACCTGCAGTGTCTGCGGCGGAGTGGAGAGTCATATAGGAGATTATGAAGAAATAGAAACTCCATACACAGGTACCATCGACGGCTGCGCAACCTTTAAATGCAAATACTGCGACCATACTTATACCGAAGACTATGTAGCCAAAGCCGGAAATACTCTTTATACAAGCCTTGAGGCAGCTCTCCAGGCTGCAAATAGCGGAGATGAGGTAATTCTTCTTAAAGACTATACCATGACAAGAGACGCTGAAGTTAAAAGCGGTGTTTTGCTTTTAATCCCTTGCATGGATAATGACATCGGCTATACTTCATCGGGCTATAATCCCGACGGAACAACCACAGCCAATTACACCAAAGAAGATGTGCTTTATCGAACGCTTACAATAGCCGATGGTGCCGAGATTACCGTAAACGGCACTATGCTTATAAATGCCGTAACCGGAAGAAAGGTTGCCGGCAGCTACACCACATATGATATTACCGGCGGTTATGCGCTTGTAAATCTTGACGGCGATATTGTGGTTAATAGCTCAGGAGTGCTTGACTGCTCGGGCAGGGTAGAGGGCGATGGTCAAGTCACCTTAAAGAGCGGAGCTACCATGTATGAAACTTATTCAATAGTCAGATGGCGCGGCGGCTCATATTCTAAGAATCAT
>LFSO01000027.1:19922-60968 GCA_001512765.1 Clostridiales bacterium DTU053 | reverse complement strand
ATGATCTATGTTTCGAAGTTGCTGCGAGTAATCTTGGATTAATAGTAAATGCTCGTGAAATTATAGCAAATGCTATAGGGCGAGAATTATTAAACATGGCTAGGGCAGGCTATTTCAAAGAGAAGCCTTTGTTAGTTTTTCTTGATGAAGCGCACCATTTTTTAGGCAGGAATATTGGATCGGAGGATTCAATATACCGGTTAAATGCATTTGAATTAATAGCAAAAGAGGGCAGAAAGAATGGACTGAATATTTGTTTAGCAACTCAAAGACCAAGAGATATTACTGAAGGGGTATTGAGTCAGATTGGAACACTGATTGTGCATAGACTAATTAATGATCGTGACCGTGAAGTTGTTGAGAGAGCCTGTGGCGATATTGACCGTTCAGTTGCTTCATTTTTGCCGAACCTTAAACCCGGTGAAGCAATACTTGTTGGAATAGATTTTCCTATACCCCTAACAATTCAAATCATTGAGCCATCAACCCCACCAAAATCTGATGGGCCTAAATATCAAGAAAAGTGGTGTTTGGATAATTGATTGATTGAAAAGGTCTTATTTTTCATTGTTTTCACAATTTTGTATTGTTAAAATGATTCTTTATCGCACCCTCTTTTAAAGCGCATATAATATAACTGTGTAAAATAATATGAGAGCAGATATAATGGCAAAGGCGTCATTGTAATGGCGCCTTTTTATTTTTTAAGGAGGGTTTTTATGTGCGGAATTGCAGGCTGGATAGATTACAATCGCGATTTAAGAAATGACGGGGATACAATAAGGAGAATGACATGGACCCTTGCCCGCAGGGGGCCTGACGCAGAGGGCGTGTATCTTAGGGAAAATGTCTGCCTTATGCACCGCAGGCTGATAGTCATTGACCCCGAGAACGGTATCCAGCCTATGACAATAGAGAGGGGCTGCGAAAGCTATACAATTGTATATAACGGCGAGCTTTACAATACCGAGGATTTGAGAAAGGAGCTGTTATCAGCAGGCTACAGCTTCAGAGGTCACTCAGACACCGAGGTTCTGCTCACCGCCTTTATCCACTGGGGCGAGGACTGCCTTCAGAAACTTAACGGCATTTACGCCTTCGCTGTATGGGACGAAAAGAATCGGCGTCTGACCCTTGCGCGTGACCGTATGGGCGTAAAGCCTCTTTTTTACAGCGTCATACCGAGGGGCTTAATTTTCGGCTCAGAAATCAAGACTCTCCTTGCCAACCCCTTAATTAAGCCGAGGCTTGACAATGACGGCCTTAAAGAGATTTTCCTCTTGGGGCCCGGCAGAACGGGCGGCAACGGCGTCATTAAGGGTATTGAGGAGCTAAAGCCCGCGGAGTTTATGGTTTTTGAGGGCGACAGGGTAACTAAAAAGGCGAAGTACTGGAATCTCAGGGCGGTCGAGCATACGGAAGATATAAAAGGCTCCGTTGAAAAGGTGCGTTTTCTTATTACCGACGCCGTAAAAAGGCAGCTTGTGTCCGATGTGCCGCTGTGCTGTTTCCTTTCTGGCGGTCTGGACTCCAGCATTATTTCCAAGATAGCCTCAGACGATTACAAGGCGACGGGCAAAGCGCCGCTCAATACTTATTCAGTAAACTATGTTGACAACAAGCGCTTTTTTAAGAAAAGCCTCTTTCAGCCGAATTCCGATGAGGAATATATAAGGATGATGTCAGAACATATCGGCTCCGAGCACCGCGAGGTACTCCTTGACAACGAGGATTTGGCGGTATACTTGGACGAGGCGGCTATTGCCCGAGACCTGCCCGGAATGGCGGATGTGGACTCCTCCCTTCTTATGTTCTGCAGGGAGATAAAAAAGGACTTTACCGTCGCAGTTTCCGGCGAGTGCGCCGACGAGATTTTCGGCGGCTATCCCTGGTATCACAACAGGGAGATTCTGTATCGGGATACCTTCCCGTGGTCGCAGTCCCTTGACATAAGATTCAGTCTCTTAAAGCAAGGGCTCATTAAAGACGGCGAGGAATATGTAAGGCAGAGGTACTTAGATACGGTAAACGAAGCCGACACCCTGCCCGGCGACGACGAACTTGAAAAGCGCATGCGGCAGATGTTTATGCTTAATCTCAACTGGTTCATGCAGACCCTCCTTGACAGAAAGGACAGAATGAGTATGTTCTGCGGTCTGGAGGTTAGGGTGCCCTTCTGCGACCACCGTCTTGTGGAGTACGCCTACAATATGCCGTGGAGCTTAAAGTCATTAAACGGCAGGGAGAAGGGAGTTGTCAGGGAAGCTATGAAGGGCATTTTGCCCGACGAAATAATCGAGCGCAAAAAAAGCCCCTATCCCAAAACCCACAATCCCAAATATCTCAGCGCCGTAAAGAATAGACTTCAGAGAATAATAGACGACCCATCCTCACCCCTTTTGCAGCTTGTTGACAAACAAAAGGTGCAGGAGATTATAGACTCCGACGGAGCGGCGCTCACATCCCCCTGGTACGGTCAGCTCATGACTGGTCCCCAGCTTATGGCGTATCTTATTCAGGTGGATGTTTGGATGAGAGAATATAAGATTGAATTGGTATAGATGAATGCGGTGCCGATTGCGGGCGGGCAAAAAGCCTGCCCGCACATTTTTATTGCAATTTGGCAAGGATAAAGTAAGATAGAAATAAAGCTTGTACGGAAAGGACTGAAATCTATGTGGAAGTGCCCAAAGTGTGGACGGGAGTTTAAAAACGAGAATCAAAGACATTTCTGCGGCGACCCTTCAAAAATGACCGTGGACGACTATATAAACTCTCAGCCCGAGGAGATTATACCTATACTGAATAAAGTGCGGGAAACCATCCGTAAAGCCCTCCCCGACGCCGAGGAGAAAATCTCATACGGTATGCCCACTTACAAAGAAAAGCATAATCTCATCCATTTCGCCGCGCAAAAAAAGCATTTGGGGCTCTACCCCGGCGAAAAGGCGGTGGAGCATTTTGAGGATAGGCTTTCCGATTACAAAACAAGCAAGGGCGCGGTGCAGTTCCCGTATAACAAAGAAATCCCCTATGAGCTCATAGCCGAAATAGCAAAATGGCGCAAGGAAACGGGCAATCACGCTTAAACTAGGTCATCACACTCAGCCGTGGCTATCGAAAGGAGAATATATGAGCGAGTTTACAAAGGAAGAACTATGCGAGGCTAAAAGAGCCATAGAATCCACCATCCGCAAGTGCGAAAAGGTTCTGCCAAAACTTAGGGAAGGCACATCCCAGCACACCCTGCTTGTCCGCAGAATCAAAGCCTTTCAAATTGCGGTCGAGCTTATAAACGCCGAGCTTGAAAATCAGTCGCCCTACTAAGGTCTCTCTTGAAATTCCGAGCTTTTAGTTGTATAGTGTCTTTAAAAAAGCCGAAAGGAGATTGCAATGCTTCTTGTAAGTGAAGTTTACACCACGCCCCCTGCCGAGTTTAAAACTGAACTGCAGGAGATGACATACAAGGTACTTAAAGAGCTTGATATTCCCTTTGAGCGGGTGGATACCGAAGAGGCAATCACAATGGAGGACTGCCTTAACATAAACAGGGCTCTGAATGTAAAGGTTGTAAAGACTTTGTTTTTGTGCAACCGCCAGCAGACAGCCTTTTATCTTTTTATCACCGAGGGGGACAAGCCCTTTGTAACAAAGGATTTCAGCAAGGCATTGGGAATTTCCCGCGTATCCTTCGCGCCCGCGGAGCTCCTTTACGAAATGCTCGGCACAAAGGTTGGCGCCACAACGGTTTTCAGCATGCTTCTTGACAGAGAAAACAAGGTTCAGGTAGTCATAGACAAGGATGTTCTCAAAGAGGAATGGTACGGCTGTACCGACGGCACGACCACCTGCTATATGAGGGTCAAGACGGAGAGAATCCTTAACGACTTCCTGCCCTACACAAAGCACGAGCCAAAGTTTATAGAGGTTTAATAAGGCAGCAGAGTTTTACGCTCTGCTGCTGTTTTTTTTGTAAAAAGGGCCAAAACAGAATATATATTACGCCGCGAAAGTACATATGAAATAAAGAACTAAATGTCTTAAAAACCACTTTATGTGAAATCTCATAAATTTACAGTTTTGAAACATTTGCCCCGTAAAATATATTATATTATACATGAATTGTTGAATTTCCTTAAAAAATTAGTCTAATATATCCAAACTATTTAAAGGGGTACTAAAATGCAAACGGTAAATGTCAAAGATTTCGGCGCTATGAGCGACGGCATAAATGACGACTTCTCAGCATTTCAAAAGGCGCTGGGCGCAGGGGAGCGGAAAGTTTATATTCCCGCCGGCAGGTACCGCATTTCAAAGACTTTAAAGGTTGCCTGCAATACAGAAATAATTGCCGATGATAACGCCGAAATTTTTGTGTGCGAAAAGCTGCCCAAAAAGAGGGGCGATTTTCTTCTCACAAACGCCGAGCATGAAAAGGGCAATAAGAATATCACCATCAAAGGCGGCGTATGGAGCGGCAACTACGACGGCAAAAACAACTCAAAGCACCCCGACATCTTTGAGCCCACTGCGGCAAGCGGGGCTTTGATAAATTTTTTTAATGTGGAGAATTTAAAAATCGAAGGCGTGACTCTCGCAAACCCCGTTACATACTTCTCACGCTTCAGCAAGATTGACGGCTTTGTTATAAGGGATGTTACTTTCAAGTCCGAGGTTGTGACTATAAACCACGACGGGCTGCATTTCGGCGGCGAGTGCAGAAACGGCGTTATAGAGAATATCAGAGCCGCCACTTACGGCGAGACGGGCGACGACCTTCTTGCCTTCAACGCCGACGACTGCGTAACAAGGCTGGAAAATCGGGACATTCTTTGCGGAGATATTGAGAACATCACCGTAAAGAATGTTTACGCCGAGAACTGCCACACCGCCGTGCGCTTTGCCAGCGTGACCTCAAGAATCAGAAACATACACATAGAGAACATTACCGCGGGCTGCAGGGCTTACGCTGTGAATATGGACGCCACCCGCTACTGCCGAACCCCCGTGTTTAAGGAGGAGGATTTCCCGAAGGGCGTCGGCAGAATCGAGAATGTTACGATAGAGAACTTTGAGGCATGGTTCTCCGACAGCGGCAAGGACCATGCGCTTATCTGCGCCGAGACACTTTGCGACGGTTTTAAAATGAGCGCCTTCAGACGCAATTTAAACAAGGACAAAAGCCCCGACGCGCCTACCGTAAGGGTGAGAAATGTCACCGATACCGAAGTCGTTTACTCATCCGACGGCAAAAGAGAGTGGGCTGTTTTAAGAGGCAAAAACGAGGACCTTATTATATTCAAAGCGCCCGATGAATTGGAGATAAACAAAGCTGAGCAAAGGCTGTAATGCTCTCGCGTTTTGACAAACTGTCTTTAATAAAGGAGTTTTGTTATGGCTAATTGCCCAAAGTGCAATTATAAGCTGAAACTGACGGACATAAAGCCAAACTGCCCGAGCTGCGGCACGAATCTTATGTTCTACGGCTATGAGGAAAGGTTCTACAGAGAGGCAAAGTACGCCGAAATGGACCTTGCCGCTTTCAGGGTATGGATTGCCAAGGTGAAGGCTGCGTTCATAGGCGGCAAGCTGCAAATTGCCCGCCTGTGCGCCTGTTTCCTGCCCGTCGCCGCGCTGCTTATGCCCCTCGGAAAGGTGATTGTCACTCTTCCTTTATTCGAGGAGAAAATACATATCAGCGCCCTGGGGGTTTACAACCTTTTCACCGGCGGGGGACTCAGTCTCCTGCTGGAGCTTCAAAACTCCGAGCTTCTGGGAGATGTGGCAAAGGGGCTGATTTACTCCCTAATCGCCTTTGCCGCGGCTGCGCTTTGCGCTGTGGGTATTCTTCTCACGCAGATTCTCTGCTTTGTTAATCTAAAGCGGTCTAATATCGCGCTTGTCGTTTTCGGCTCGCTCGGCATAGTCTTTGCGGCAGTGTCCCTTTTACTTGCGTATAGAATACCCGATATGGGCAGCATGATTTCCTCAAGCGGCAGCGCTCCGGGGCTGTTGTGCCATGCCGCCGCATTCGGGTTAGTTTTAGGTCTCAACGCCGCTCTTATAAAAAAGGGCATAGAGGTTCAGTACAAAGAGGGCGACTTATACCGAGCTCAAATGCTGAAACGCTATAAGAGAAAGGAAATCACCCTTGATGATTTGCCCTTCCCCGTATTTGAAACCGAGGAAGAGAGATTGGAGCGAGAAAAGAAGGAGAAGGAAACAGCCGAAAAGCTGAAACTCGCACAGGCAGGGGGCGTATTGAATGAGTGAGCAAAAATTCGTATCACCCGAAGTTACCCGAGCGGGCAAACTCGCCGACAAGATAGAGGCAAGCGAACGGCTGCAAAAGCGGCTTGTCCGCGTTGTGTTCATTCTGCTCACGCTGATATTTATCGGATTTCTGGTCTGGGGCATAAACAAGGTGCTTTTAACCGAAGGCAGCGAGCCAATGCCCGAAACGGACAAAGTTTACGCCGTGGGTATGCCCGAGAGCGATGAGAAGGCTATAGCGCTTTTCCAGAAACTTGTAAGCGACGCTGCCGACCATACAAGGACAAAGCTCAGCGTTAAAACGAGCCTGAAAATTGATGACGACAGTCTCACCGTCAGCGGCGATGACAATGAGCTAATAAAGAAGTCGCTTATACATATTAAAAATAAAGTTCTGGATGGCTTCGGTGAATACTACCCAGAGATTTCCACATCCTTCGGCGAGCAGTTTGCGGACAAACTCCTGCCCATCTCCTTTATACCCTCAGATTTAAAGTCATGGAAGGCGGAAGAGGACGGCGACAATATAATTCTTTCCTTTGAGTTCTCGGACGCGCCATTTAATGAAATAAGCGAAGATGTAAAGCTCTCACTGGGAATGGACGCCGCGGAGGGTTTAACAGAGTATGCAAAAACTCATCTTGCCCCCGTTTTCCAAATTAAGAACATCAGCCTTATAAGCTCAGAACCTGCCGTCAGCGCAAAAGCGGACAGAGTAAGCGGCAAGCTCAGCCGCGTTGAATATAACCGCAATTACAAAGTAGAGCTGAGTCTTCTTTTCGGCGGCGACCTTAAAAGCCTTGGCGAAAGGGAGATTAGCTTCGATTTCTATGCCAATTCCAAATATGACTTTACATGGGCGGGTCTGGAGCTTGCCGATAAGGTTATGTGGCTACAAAAGGGCAAAACCGATGTAATCGAAGCCCGCAGAATCGCCGACGAGGATGTGGAGGTTCAGTGGAGCTCATCGGACGAAAGCATTGTTTCAGTGGACTCCGAGGGCTATATCAAGGGTCACAAAACAAGCCCGGAACCCGTCACCATTACAGCGGCCTTTACTTATCTCGGCAAAACATATACCGATGAATGCCTTGTCTATGTGGTGGTTCCCGTAAAAGACGCGAAATTAAACACAAGGGAGCTGACTTTAAAGAAGGGCGATACCTATGAGCTGTCAGTAGAGATTAAGCCCAAAAAAGCTACGGTCAAAGCGGTGAGATGGTTTACAACGGACGAGAGCGTCGCCGCTGTTGACCAAAACGGACTTGTAACCGCTGTGGGTAAAGGAGAATGCAGGGTCTACTGCATAACGGAGAATATGAACCTAAAGCGTTCCTGCGCAATTAAGGTGGAAGAATAGGGTGATTTGATGGCGGTAATCAACGAGAGTTTCCAGGAAAAGATTTTCGGCGCGGAAAAAGGCTCCGCGGCAAAGCTGGATAAGGCAAGGCTGGACAGATACCGCGACATCGCGGCTAAGATGTTCAACACGCCCGTTTTAAGCCGCAGGGAAATGGCATTCCCCGCAATTGCCGACTTTGCCAGCGCGCTTTTAAGGGGTCTTGATACATACCGCACCCTTTACTTTGTGAATGTGCTGAAAATAGATATGGTCTATGTTACGGCCATTCTGACCCTTATCGGTATATACGATGTTATGAACAACCCCCTTATGGGCATTATTTATGACCGTACCCGAACTCGCTGGGGCAAGGCAAGACCCTATCTGATTTTCACGCCCCTCCCGTACTTTGCCACCACCGCGCTTTTATACAGCGGCGCGCTGTTTCTGACTAACGACCAAACGGACGACCCGAAAAAGATTATCTTCGTCTTTCTGACCCTCTTTGCTCAGGAGACCTTCGCCACAATCTACTCAATCCCCCGCGGCAACATGACGAGCCTTATGTCACCCAACCCAAAGGACAGGATTACATTAGGTCTTGTTACAAACTACGCCGGCTTTTTCGCTTCGCAAACGGTGTACGGCCTGTTCCTTCCCTTGCAGGATTTGAACCGCTGGGGCATCACCAATGTTTCTATGCCCGTAATCTTCGCGATATTCGGCTATATCACCTGTTTCTTCGGTGTTCTGGGCAATATGGCGATGGGCGTCGGCTGCAGAGAGAGAATCATCCTCCAGCCAAAACCCGCTCCGTTTACAAAGACGATTTTCTATATCCTAAAGAACAAATACGCCCTTAGAAACTTCATCGCCGAGTTTTCCACCAACTGGTGGAGCGGCGGCGGCTATTCGTGGGATGTTGTAACCCAGCTTGAGATTTTCGGAGGAGCTTTCAGAAGCGCTCTTTTCTATCAGCCCTACAATACGCTCCACCCGCTTTCCATTACCTTCATCCCCAAATTCCAGAAGTTCTTTAAGAACAACAACAAAAGGGCATATCTCGCGCTCAGGGTTTGGGATTTGCTTACGGGCGTCGGAAAGTTCGCGACGGGCTACTTTACTATCGAGAATCCGTGGCTCACGGGCGCCACATTCAGCTTCTTCCATGCCCTTAACGCCGTCAACAACGCTCCCGCAACCGTTTTTGAAGAGGAGCTTAGACGAGAGATTAACGACTACACCGAATATGTAACCGGCGAGCGGCCCGACGGCACCTTCAATCTGCTTACGGGACTTATCTCAAAAGTCACCTCTCCTTTAAATGCTCTTATGACAATAGCCGTTTTCAGATGGTCCGGCTACGACCCCACAATCCCCATGGCTCCCTGGTCCCAGGGCAACAAGGTGGTTTACAGAAAGGTTTACTTCCTCTTTACAACCTTCGGAATTCTTCCCGATATTATCAGAATGCTGCCCTACTTCTTCTACGACCTTGAGGGCAAAAAGAGAGAGCAGATGTATATTGAGCTGAACGAGCGCCGCGCCCTCATCGCAAATGAGAAGGCGAACGAAATCTCCGAGGAATTGGGCGCAGTGATTGAAGTGCTTGAGCAGGAATAAGGTGATAAGAATGGACAATATATTCAGACTCGGCTTTTATGAGAGCGACAAACCTACAGAGATTAAAGAGAAATTGCTTGCCGACTCCAAAGCGAACTTCATCTTATGGGCGCCCAGCGAAAACGGCAAAAGCGTAAAAGACTATACGGAAGAAGTAAAAAAGTCAGCAAAGGAATTCCACGAAAAAGGGCTGCCCTTTGTGTACCGCTGCGAGCACACCAACTGGGCTGAGCACGGCTTTGGTCCTGACGGTCACGACTGGTACAACGCGGGCAAGGACGCCCACAGAATGAACTACCCGCCCGAAACGGTGCGGGCTATAAGCTCTGTCCCTGAGTGTCTCGGCATCATGCACGATGAGATGGAGCACGCCTTTATAAATCGTAACCTTTCTATAACCTTTAACACAAAGCTTAAAAAGCGCCCCCTTTTCTTCCCCCTTTGTGACACAAAAGATGTAGTCGCCGCCGAAAAGTACTATGAGGACTGTTTCAGAAAGTACGCAGAGGAGTTTCTCACAAACGGTTCACCCCGCTTTATGGGCGAGCATGTTTTCCCCGTTCTCTATCACCTTTTCGCAAGGGTGGGCATAACCCCCTGCTACAAGCAGCAAAAGGAGAGCTTTTCAAACCTTCAGGCTATAATCGCCGGGGGAGCGGCTCTGCAGTATGACACAGAACTTTGGGCCTGCATTGATATGTGGTATCGCCTTACATACCCCGGACATTCTCCCAATGAGCTGAAGCATAACCTTCTTTTCGCTTACCTTTTCGGCAGCGACTATGCCTTTGTGGAGGGCAGCGCGGCCTTCTATAATAAAGGCGACGAAAGCCACGAGTACAACGAGTACGGCAGGACATTCATAAACTTCTCAAGGGAATACGCGGGCAAGTACAGGGGCTACAACATCCGCGACTACCGCCCCCGCATAGGCATTATAAGGCTTGACGATTCCTTCTGGGGTCAGAGCGACCCTGTGGCATGGCTGCCGATTCTTTACGGAAACCCGAATTTAAAGCCCGACAGAAGGGCGGGGGAGTGGATTCGCGCCCTGCACCTTATAACACACGGCGAAGGCTCAAGAAAGAGCCTTACATGGTCAAGAATCGGCTTTTACAGCCTTAAGCGACACCGCTCCTTCTGCTCAATGAATTCCCCAGCGGTCTTTGACGATAGGGTCACAAAGGATAAACTCACATCTTTAGAGCTTTGCTTCCTCTGCGGATATCATATAAGCGAGGAAACTTTAAAGGCTGTCGCCGAGCTGGTGAAAGAGAACGGTCTTATCGTCGTTACCCCCAAAAGATTTGCCCCCGAGCACATTAGGGCAAAGGCTAAAGGCAGACAGGCGGAAATTAAGGACGGCAAGGGCTCTTGGATTATAACAAGCAAGCATAACTCCCGCTTTGTTAAAAAGAGAGTCGCCCATCTTCTTGGCAAAAAGGGCGAGATGACCTTCCGCTACAAGGACCGCGAAATCGCCATGCGCATCTCAAAAGACGGCGAGGCATTTGAAGTAACTCAAATAAAAACGCTCACCCACTCAGAGCCGGTACCTATGAGATAAAACTGTTTGAAAAACTTAATTAAAATATTCCCCTTGAGCAAAGGGGAATATGTTTGTATTATTTAAGCATTAGATTTAAAAGGAAAATTTGTATTTACGCTTAATATTTTGAAAGAGGTGTGCCAATTGAATTCTGACGGTCTTGGAAAGGGAATGAAGGCGCTGTCCGTTATCCTCGGCGCGCTGATAGGCGGCTTTATCTGGCGCTGCCGCGGTGAGAGCGGCTTTGGCTCGTCATGGGGCCTTTACAGCGTTGGTTTGGTTCTGATTCTTTTAATCTACAACTTCTACGGCAGCCGCAAGGGAATGAAGTACGAGCTTATCCCATTCGGCGCGTTTATGACGGGCCTCGGCGTTACGGGCTACGCCACAGTTATTCATCAGACTGCGGGCTTTATTTACAGCGACCTGCCCTATCAGGGTCAGGTTGTCCACGCCCCCGTTGACCCTTACAGCGGACTTATCATCGTGCTGATAATGGGCTTTACGCTGGTTCCCCTTTACGCCTTCTTTGTCGGCACCCTTTTCTCAAAAAAGGAGTATAAGTACTATCACTACCTTATTGTGATAGCCATCTTCTTCATCGTTCAGACAATATGCAAGGCGAGCGTCGCCCATTACATATTAAAGCTTATAAATCCCGAGCAGGTGAACTACGCTTTGCTTGGTCTCAAAGACAGCGGCTACGACTACACAAGCCCCATGCAGGCTTATATGGACCACTTCCTCAGCCGCCGCTGGTCCCAGACCGTCCCCTTCTTTGAGAATTACTACATGAGCGTTGAGCATGTTTCAGACCTCATCGCCACAATTGCCGTAGCTCTCTATCCGCTGATTGCCTTTAAGGATAGGGTTACGAGCCTTGTAACGGTGATTATCAACGCCTTTACCTCAATCGCCACCACAGCTTTTACCTCTCTTATGACCGTGATGTTCGATACGGGTTTTTTGGCAAATGTCCCTGTTCCCAGAAGCCTTAGAGACGGCAGCGGCTGGGGACTTTGGGAGTACGCTACGGGCGCCTCTGTGGGCTTTATCACCATGCTTGTGATTGCTCTTTTGCCGAAAGAGCTTACCGCAAAGGGAGAAATCGACACAGAGCCTATATTCAAAAACAAGAAACTAAGCTGCGCCGTTAATATAATTATCACCATCTTTATTTTCGGCGTCGTACCGTGGAGGGCTATCGGTATCCGCTTTGCAAAGCTCCTTGCGTACGAAGGCTTCCTCAAAGACTATAACCCGACGGGCGATATTCTTATGATTGCTGGCTCTATTGTGTTCGGTATATTCTTCATTTGGTTTATTAGGAAGAACATTATCGTAAAAAACACAACTCCTCTCGGAGCAGATCCCGTCCGCTTTGCGAGAATCGCTCTGCCCGCGTATATGGGAATGTGCTGCGTTCTCTATTTCTTTACCAACCGCGCGCCCATATTCCACCTGCCTTACTCCGAGATGAAGAGCGTTTCTTCCTTCTTCTATGTAATGACAAGCGCTCAGTGCATTGAGTTTTCGCTTATGTTCATAACCTTTATCGCCTTCCTCGCAATCTATATCCCCGTTCGCGGAAGGCTTTGCCCCACTGAGTGTGACAAGGCTTAAATAACCTTAAAAGCACTATGGGCAAAAGCTCATAGTGCCTTGTATTTAAAGGAGATGAAAAAATGGGGTTGACATCGCTTCCTAACATCGGAAAAGAGCTCGAAAAGCAGCTTAATGAAGTTGGAATTACCACTGAGGAAGAGCTGAGAAAGGTAGGCAGCAGAGAAGCGTGGCTGAGGATTTTGGAAAGGGACCCCTCCGCCTGTCTTATGCGCCTTTCCGCCCTTGAGGGGGCAATTCAGGGTATAAGATGGCATCACCTCAGCAGGGAAACAAAGGAATCTCTTAAAGAGTTTTACCATAAGCACAAAGGTTCAAAATAAAGGAGTTTAAATATGTTTGTTTCCCTTGACGACAACAGTTTGCCCTATCCCCGCCTTTGCGCCCACAGGGGCTTTAACTCGGTAGCTCCCGAGAACAGCATGCCCGCCTTCGGGGCAGCGGTGGCTCTGGGCGCCTCTGAAATCGAATTTGACATCTGGGCTACGAAGGACAGGCAGCTCGTATCCATCCACGACCCAACTCTTGACAGAGTGTCAAACGGCAGCGGCAGCGTGTGGGAATATACTTATGACGAGCTTTTGCGGTTTGATTTCGGCATTAAAAAGGACGAGAGATTCAAAGGACTTAGAATCGTAAGATTTGAGGAGATACTCGAAAGATTTGCCCGCCAGGTCATTATGAATATCCATGTGAAGATTTGGGATATGGAATTTGAGGACAATATGCTCAGAGAAATTATTTCCCTCATAGAAAAATTTGCTTGCGAAAAGCACATTTACTTAATGACCAAAAGCGATAATATGCTTAAAGCCGTGAAGAAAACCTATCCCGAAATCAATATCTGCGTGGGTCACGACAAAAACCGCCCCTTTGAGATTGTGGACAGGGCAATTGAAATCGGCGCTCATAAGGTGCAGTTCCACAAAACCCATTTTAATAAAGAGCTGATTGACAAGGCGCACGAAAACGGCATACACTGCAATATCTTCTGGTCCGACGACCCCGACGAAGCGAAATATCTCCTTAATATGGGCATAGATACAATCCTCACAAACGACTACCAGCGCATCTCCTTTGCCACCGGACTTAAATAAACCGAAAATTTACGCCTTAAATAAAAAGCTGCAAGCATTTCTGCTTGCAGCTTTTGTTTGGTTTAGTTTAGTTTGCGGGGGTTCCTACGGGAACAGCGCCGTAGTTGTAGAAGTCGCTGTCTGCGCTTACAAAGTAGTAGGAGTTGATTCCTGCAGCGGCAAGATTGTCAACGAAGGATGCGGCGTTGTCCGTAAATGTGCCGTCGCCGCCGTACTGAACAGTACCGCTCTGTGAATTGTTAAGGAAGAGGTTTCTGGTTGCGGTTGCGTCAGCTTTCAGATACAGACCGCCGAATTCGGGAGCGGTGTTGCCGATGAAGGTGTTGTTGTCAACACGACCTGCCGCGGGGTTGGAGCCGCCTGTGAAGAATACTGCGCCGCCCTTTGAATCCGATGCGCCGCCGGCTTCGTTGCCGATGAAGATGCTGTTGGTCAGGTAGTAGGTGTTGCCGCGGAAGTAGACTCCGCCGCCGTAAACAGCTTTGTTGTTAACAAACTTGCAGTTTGTGATGTAAATCGGGCTTGCCTCGCTGTAATCATAATATGTGCTTATAGCGCCGCCGCCGTATGAGCCGGAAGAGTCGTTGTTCGCAAGGTAGCAGCTGTCAACAGTGCCGCCGTCAACAAATACAATGCCCGTTGTCTGGCGGGTTCTGCCGCCTGCGCCTGTGTTCTTGGAGTCAACGATGGAGGAATTATTCAGTATTCCTCTGCCGCCCGCGGCAGCGTTGCCGTAAACCTGAACAAGGTTCGTGCCTGCTGCAAGGTGGCCGTTGGTGAATGTAAAGCCGTCAACGATTACATCAGCAGTAATGGTTGAGGGGATTCTTAAAGCTATGACATTGGCTGCGGAGGGTCTGATTACCGTTGCGTTTGCGAACTCCCAAGGCTCAACAAGTCCGTTGCCGTCAAGGTCCGCGCGCTGACGGTCGCTTGCGCGTTCCTCTGTTCCTGCAAAGCCGCCGTAAACATTAACGCCGGGCTTGCAAACTATTGTGGAGGATACTGTATATGTGCCTGCCTTTACCCAAACAACGCCCTTGGGTTCTGTTGCGGCTGCCGCGTCTATAGCGGCCTGAATGCTGCCGAAAGCAGAATCCCATGAGGAGCCGTCGCCTGCGCCGTCGGCTGCGACATAAACAACATTTACGGGAACAGACTCTTCAAATGTCGCGACAAGTGTGCCGTTGGAGAAGACCGCGGGAGTTGTGAAAACGCCGTCAACAAGCTGTGATGTTACATCTATGCCGTTGTAAACTACGGAAACAAGCTCATAGCCTGTGGAGGGGGTTACCGTAAAGCTTGCGTTCTCGCCGTAAAGAACGGATGCGTTCGGGCTGGGTGATACGCTGCCCATGCCGCTTACGGCAACACTGATTGTATAGGAGATTCTGTCAAATACGATTGTCAGTGTGATGTTCGAGGTAAGGTCGGGGGTTACGAGATGGGTGCCGACAAGCCTGTCGGTAATATCCCGGTCCCCGAACATAATTGCTTTTACATAGTAGCCCTCTTCGGGGAAAATCTCGCAGATAAAGCTGGTCTTTTCAAGTATGGAATATCCGGTTATCGGGATGACGGTACCATGCTCATTATGTACCACTTCCACATCGTAGAAGTTTCTGTCCGTCACCAAACCGAAAATCCTCTTGAAGAAGTTGACGATTTTCGTTACTAAGTTTTCAACCGCCTCGAAAATGTCAAGGATTTTGCCCATGTTTTTGTCGATGGGCTCAAAACCGCTGTCGGCCGATGTTGCCATTGTAAAGACTGAGAAAGCCATAACAATGCTAAGCAGGACTTTTTTGCAACTGTCATAATCTCTACCTCCGTTTTTAGTTTTTTCTGCCATTTCTTAGACTTTTAAATGTCCGTCGAAACAACTCCTTTCCGAATTTGCGAACTATAAGCAAATTCAGGTCGAATTACGATTTTTTTGTTAAAAAGGAAAAATAGTGTACTTCATTATAGGTATCGCAATATTGCATTAATATCCAAAAATTGTTAATTTTCTGTGAATAGGACTTCGAAAAACGGATTAAAAGAAAAAAAAAAGGAAGAAAACTGC
This sequence comes from Clostridiales bacterium DTU053, assembly GCA_001512765.1. Lineage (GTDB taxonomy): Bacteria > Bacillota > Clostridia > Oscillospirales > Acutalibacteraceae > DTU053. Next base: position 45,393 of record LFSO01000027.1, on the reverse strand, counting down.
GACAAAAATTGCTTTTAAAATTTAATGAATGATAACAAAAAATACACGAATATTTAGTAGAAATTTTTATTATTATTGACAAAAATATGGCACATCTCGTCGTTTTTTGCGGAAAAAACTTTCACGGGCAAAAGCAAAAAATTGTAAATAAAATTTTAATGTTTCTGTAAGGCATTATGAAAAAAATCCTGAATAAAGCTGTGACGCAAATTGTAGATTTTGATTACCTGCTGTTTCCGTAAGTTTAATGAATCATATTTTGGCGCAAATAAAAAAGCAGGCGATTTTGCCTGCTTTTTGGTGTTTTTTAACGCATTTTTGACGGCGGAATGAAAAGTAAGCGGTATTATTCGTCTTCCTCGTCATTTTCTTCCGTGTCATCATAAAAATTTGATTCATCATGATGGGAGCTGACCTCAAGCCGCACAAGGGAGCGTTGGAGAAGTACCTGCAGTTGTCTGCTCTGCTTTTCTTCCGATGACTCCTTGAGGGCTTCCTCCGCCTCCTGCCTGTCTCTTTCGGCCCGCTCTCTGTCTATTTCCTCTGGGCGCTGGGCTATGGTGGTGTATATGTTAACGCTATTGTCCTCAATTTCAGCCGTGCCGCCGAAAAGCGCGATTTTTGTGAGCCTGCCGCCGCTGTAGACTCTCAGTATCCCGTCGCCCAAAACAGCAGACAGCTTTTCGTGCCCCGGCAGAACGCCAAGGTCGCCGTCAATGCAGCGCATAACGAGCATATCCGCCTTTTCGGTAAACTTTACGCCCCTCGGCGTGATTATGTTAAGATTTATTTTCTTCTCCGAGGCTGTGCTCTCTACATTTTCCATATCATGCACCCTTTTCGCGGTTGTATCTCTCCACAACCTCGTCTATGGTGCCAGCATTAAGGAAATAGCCTTCGGGGATATCGTCGTGAAGACCGTCGATTATCTCCTTAAAGCCCCTGACCGTTTCCTCGATGGGCACATATCTGCCGGGTATGGAGGTAAACTTTTCGCCCACATAGAAGGGCTGGGACAAAAAGCGCTGCACCTTTCTTGCTCTGTTGACGATGAGCTTATCCTTTTCCGATAGCTCATCCATGCCCAAAATGGCGACTATGTCCTGCAAATCCTTGTACCTCTGAAGTATGCTGCGGACAGACTGAGCCACTTTGTAGTGTTCCGTGCCCACAATATGAGGCTCCAGAATTCTTGAGGAGGAGTCAAGGGGAGCGACGGCAGGGTAGATGCCCTGCTCCACAATCGACCTTGAAAGCACCGTTACCGCGTCAAGATGGGCGAAGGTTGTGGCGGTGGAGGGGTCGGTAAAGTCGTCGGCGGGAACATAGATTGCCTGAACCGAGGTTATGGACCCCGACTTTGTGGAGGCGATTCTCTCCTGCAAAGCGCCGATTTCGTTCGCCAAAGTTGGCTGATAGCCCACTGCGCTGGGAGTGCGTCCCAAAAGCGCCGAAACCTCGGAACCCGCCTGCACGAACCTGAAGATATTGTCTATGAACAAAAGCACATCCTGCTGTTTTTCATCTCTGAAATACTCAGCCATTGTAAGACCCGTAAGGGCGACCCTCATTCTGACTCCCGGGGGCTCGTTCATCTGACCGAATACAAGGGCGGTGTTGCTCAGTACCCCGGAATCCTTCATGTCAAAGTAAAGGTCGTGACCTTCTCTTGTGCGTTCGCCGACGCCGACAAAGACCGAGTAGCCGCCGTGCTCCTTAGCGATGCTGTTTATAAGCTCCATAATGAGTACGGTTTTGCCAACGCCCGCGCCGCCGAAAAGTCCTATCTTTCCGCCCTTGGGAAAGGGGCAGAGCAGGTCGATCGCCTTAATGCCCGTTTCAAGCATTTCCGGCTGAGCTATCTGGGCTGCGAGTTTAGGCGGTTCCCTGTGAATCTGCCAATAGTCCTTAGCCTCAATTTCCGGCAGATTGTCAATGGGCTTGCCCAAAACATTTACCATTCTGCCCAGGACCTCCTCGCCAACGGGAACCTTGATGGGGGAGCCTGTGTCGTAAGCCTCCATGCCCCTTCTCAGCCCGTCGGTGGAGTCCATGGAAATGCAGCGCACCGTCCTGTCGCCAAGGTGCTGCATAACCTCAAGGACTATCGTCCTATCCTCATGGGGAACTTCTACCGCGTTATATAGTGAGGGCAGGCCGTCTTCAAAACGAATGTCGACGACCGCTCCGATAATCTGAGTTATTCTGCCAGTGTTTTTCTTCATTCATTCCACCCTTTAAAGCAAACTCTTGCTGCCAACTATCTCTGTCAGCTCCTGAGTGATGGCAGCCTGACGCTTGCGGTTGTACTGATAGGTAAGTTTATCAATCATCTCCTCGGCGTTTTTGCTTGCCGAGTCCATGCTGACCATTCTTGATGCCTGCTCGCTGGTATGGGACTCGGAAAACGCCCTGAATATACTCATGTGAATATAAAGGGGAATCGTATGTTCAATATATGTCATCAAATCGGGCTCGTACTTTCTCAATTCCTCGTAGTATTCACGAGGACTGTAGGGCAGGGGAAGCAGCTTTTCCACGGTGGGGATGTTCTTTAAAACATTTTCAAAATGGGTGTAGCAGACAAAAACCTCCTGCACCTTGCCCGAAAGAAAAAGGTTCAGAACAAACTTTGAGATGTCTTCGGTCTCGTGATACATTCGGGCGTCGGAAACATCGGTAATCTTGCATGCTATATTAAAGTCCCTGCGACTAAAAAACTCATAGCCCTTTTGCCCTATGGCGATTATCTCAGCATTCTTGCCGCCCGCCTCAATATGCTCCAGAACCTTCTGGGTGATGTTGTGGTTATAGGCTCCCGCAAAGCCTCTGTCGCTCGTCCTTACAAGGTACAGAGATTTTTTTACCTCTGAGCTTTTGTAAAAGGGATGCTTGGAAGCCTCCTCATGGTAGCCTATTTCCTCTGAGATTCTTTTTAGCCCCTGATAAATCGGGCGCGCGCCCTCAAGCTGAGCCCTCGCCTTATGGAGCTTTGTGGAGGCGATAATATCCATGGCGCTGATAAGCTGCTCTACGGATTTGACATTGTTTATTCTTTGCTTTATGCCTTTAAGCGATGCCATATCACGCCTCCTTAGCTAAAGTAGTGTTTGCTCTTTACCTCGCTTATAATTGAATCCAGTTTCTTTGCGTTCTGGTCGGATACTTCCCCCGTATTTCTGATTTCTTCCAAAATTGCAGGCTCTTGTGAGCTGACGCTTTTAATAAGCTCGTTCTGGAAGTGCTGTATGCGCCATGTGTCTATGTCATCAAGATGCCTGTTGTTTAAAGCGTATAGAATCAACACCTGATTTTCCACAGGCATCGGCTTGTAATTCGGCTGCTTTAAAACCTCGGTAATTTTTTCGCCGTGATTGAGACGCATCAGCGTGTCTTTGCTTAAATCCGAGCCGAACTGGGTAAAGGCGACCAGCTCCTTGTACTGGGCGAACTCGATTCTGAGAGGACCCGCCAGTTTTTTCATAATGGGTATCTGAGCCGCGCCGCCGACTCTCGAAACCGAAAAGCCGGGGTTGATGGCGGGGCGGATGCCGTGGTTGAAAAGCTCCGCCTCGAGATATATCTGACCGTCGGTGATTGAAATTATATTCGTAGGGATATACGCGGAAATATCGCCTTCCTGGGTTTCCACAATCGGCAATGCGGTAAGGCTTCCTCCGCCGTGCTCTTCGCTCAGAGCGGCAGCTCTTTCAAGCAGCCTTGAGTGGAGATAGAAAACATCTCCGGGGAAGGCCTCTCTGCCGGGCGGGCGGCGTAGAAGCAGACTTATAGCCCTATACGCCACCGCGTGCTTTGACAGGTCGTCAAAGACTATCAGCGCGTCCTTGCCCTTATACATCCAATGCTCCGCTATTGCACAGCCCGCATAGGGCGCAAGGTACTGGAGCGACGCCGAGTCGCTGGCTGTGGCGATAACAACGGTGGTATATTCCGTGGCTCCCGTTTCAGTGAGCGCCTTTATAATCCTTGCCATTGTGGACGCCTTCTGACCTATGGCCACATAGACGCAGAAAACATCCTTGCCCTTTTGATTTATTATCGCGTCAAGGGCGATAGAGGTCTTGCCCGTCTCGCGGTCGCCTATAATCAGCTCCCTCTGACCCTTTCCGATGGGCACAAGAGCGTCGATTGCCTTAATGCCTGTCTGGAGGGGCTGATTTACCGATTTTCTCATAATAACGCTGGGAGCGGGGCTTTCGATTTTGCGGTAGGTTTCAGCGGCGATTGCGCCCCTGCCGTCAATCGGCTCACCCAGAGCGTTTACGACTCTGCCCAAAAGAGCGTCGCCCACGGGAACCTCTGCCATTCTGCCTGTGAGCTTTACGGGATCGCCCTCCTTGATGCCTGCATCGGAGCCCATAATGATGACTCCGATGCTGTCCTCCTCAAGGTTCAGAGCCATTCCGTATGTGCCGTTTGAGAATTCCAGCAGTTCGCCGCTCATGACATTGCCGAGTCCGTATACCCTTGCAATGCCGTCGCCCACCTGTATGACAGTTCCGGCCTCGGTAAAATCAGCTACCGAAGAGTAAGACTCAATCTGCTTTTTTATTACGCTGCTTATCTCGGCAGGATTTGCTGTCATGCCAATATTTCCTTTCTTTAAGTATTCTTTCATTCTGATAAGCTCGGTTCTGACGGTGCAGTCAAAAACACGCCCGTCTGCAAGTATATAAAATCCCCCTAAAACATCAGGATCCACCGAGCATTCCAGCTCTACCTGTCTGTTTGTCTTTGAGCTCAGCAGATTTCGTATAAGCTCTCTTTGCTTTTCGCTAAGCTCCTTTGCGGAAACCAGCTTTGCCTTGAGCCTGCCTGTGCTCCTGCTGAGCAGCTCTATGTACTCCTCAAGAATGGGAAGAATAAGGCTTTCTCTGCTTTTTTCAACCATCAGCCTTAAAAAGCCCTTTAAGTGTTCGGGAGCGTCATCTGAAGCCGCTGTTTGAAGAACCGACAGCTTTTCCCTGTCGGGAACATTAGGATAGGTCAAAAAAGCCTTTGTTTGAGGGTCGCTTATACTCTCTTTTAATAAAGCAGCCTGCTTTAAATCCCTTTCAAAACTGCCTTTTTCCCTTGAAAGCTCTAAAAGAGCCTCGGCATAACGATTTGTCAGCTTTGCCATTTCGATAACTCCAGTTTTGAAATAGCTTCCTCAAACAGCTGTTCCTTAGCATTGTCGTCAATGCTGCTTTCAATGTATTTCTGCGCTAAATTTACGGCAAGCTCAATTATGTAAAGGCGGCTTTCTTCCCGAAGTTTTATTTTGTCAAATTCAATTTTTTCCTGCGCGCGCTTTAAAATAGCCTCGGCCTCATGCTTTGCGTTTTCTACGATTGCCCTTCCTTCCTCGGCGGCCTTCAGACGGGCGTCTTCAAGAATCTTTTCCGCCTCGTCGTCTATGTCTTTGAGCCTTGCCTCAAACTCGGCCACAAGAGCCTCCGCCTTTTGCTTTGCCTTTTCGGCGTCTTCCATTTGACCCTTTATCTTCAAAGAGCGCTTTTCCATGTATTCTTTTACGGGCTTATACAGTATGAAGGAGAGCGCGCCCGTTAGAATCAGCGCGTTTACAAACTGTATCAAAGCACCGATAAGGGTCTGGGAGTCAAGCCCGAAAAGCCTATCCTCTACGGCGGCCTGGGCAAGCAGTATGGTAAAGTTCAAGCATTCAGCCTCCTTTCACTAAGGTTAGGTGAGCAGGTTTACAAAGGTGTTTATAAGCGGATTTGCAAAGAGCATGATAATCGCGATGAGAAGACCATATATACCCGATGTTTCAGCCATCGCAAGGCCTATGAACATGGATGTGCGGATATTGTCGGCTGCCTCAGGCTGCCTTGCCATGGACTCTATTGCCTGAGAAGCGATTTTTGCCTGTCCGAATGTGGTGAGAAGTCCGTTTAAAAGACAGATTGCAGCCGCTATATGCGCGACAGAGATAATAAGTCCCAATGTTTCCATAAGTAAATTCCTCCTGTTTTTTATGTGAATGGCTTAATCAGCCGCATTTTTGACAAACATAAGGCTAACGACCACAAATATATAGGTCTGCAAAGCTCCGAATATGACATCGAAAACCGCGTGAAGCAGAGCGGGAATTCCTATCTGGACAAAAATCGGAGTCAGAGCATAGTAAAGGGTCAGAATGATGGTGCCCGAAAGCATATTTCCGAAAAGTCGAAAGCTGAGTGAAATAGGCTTTGACAGCTCTCCGATTAAATTCAGCGGGAAAAATATCGGGTACGGCTCAAAAAAGCTCTTTAGGTACTTGCCCTTTTTGTGCTTAAAGCCCATTATCAGCATCATAAGAAAGCTAAGCATAGCAAGAGCAAAAGTGGTGGTAAAGTCGGCGGTCGGCGCTCTCAGACCAAAAACGCTGAAGAGAGCGGATGATAGAATAAAGGCGAAGACAGAAAAGAAAAGTGGCGATATGTACGACAGCTTTTCGCCCAAATTGCTTTTGGCCAAGCCGTCAAAAATATCAACCGCCGCTTCAATAAAGTTCTGTATTCCCTCGGGTATCTCTTTAAAAGAGCGCAGCTTGATTCTCGCGAAAATCGCGAGGGCTATGAGACCCAGCATTATAATCCAGGTGTTGACGATGGTTTCCGTTATCCAAACTTCAACGCCGAATATGTTAAATGTCCAAAAGGTCTTTACGCCTATGCCCAATAAGTTCACCCCTTAAGAGTCTCTTTTGCCGAATTTAACCGTATAAGTGGCTATCTGAAAGGAGAGCACTCCCACCGCCGTGCCCCAAATGCTGATACCGGGCGACACGGCTCCAACATAAAGCACTATGCCCGTAATAAAGAGCCTTAAAATTTGCTGCAGGGCAACATAGCCGCCAGCGCTTTTTTTGTCCATTGAAAGACTTTTGCTCACAGCTCTTTCAAGGAGAAATACCTTGCCCACGGCCGCGGCGGAGCCTATCAGCGCGCCGTACAAAAAGGGCAGGAATGATAGCGACCTGTGGTAAATTGCGACTATCAGCACTGCGGCGGAGTTTATTATCAGTATTGAAATCAGCATTCGCTTTGCCAATGCGGAAATTTTCATAATTTCAACCTATTTTTCTGATTTGGAAAAATCAAAGACAAATTTAATGGCTGTCCCGACTCCAAGCAGAGAAAAAACAAGTAGGAGAAAAGGAGCAGTACCGAGGAGATTATCAAGCGTCTTTCCCAGAAAGACGCCGACAAAGACCGAGGCGGCAATTGAAAAACCGATGTTTGAAAAATCGGCTAATGCCTTAAAAAAGCTTGTGCCCTTTGACCTATTGTCCTTATCATCCTTTTTGTCCAAATCAGCCTCCAAACTGTTGGATGTTTTGCTATTATTCCCCGGCAGTGAATAGTGCTGCCTAATAAAAGCCTAACATAAACTTTTGCCCTCATGCAAGTTCAGAAAAAATAATTTAAAGTTTTTTTACAAAGTTTTAAGCGATTTCCACATGGAGTTCGCATAAATTGGAAAAATATTTGTAGAAAATGACAAATATTTTCAAAAAATGGTATGCTCGGTTTGCAAAAAATCAAAAATGAAGGACCTTTTTGGGCTGATTCTCACCTTATTCACGATTTGTTAAAATTGCGTACAAGTTATATTAACAATTTGTTAAAGCCTTGACTGCGCTGGGATTTGGATTTTTATATTTTTAAAAGCTAAAGCAAAGATTGGCGTTTTTATACATTTCCCGCACATATTTACTTATTATGTATGATATTTATTAAAATTGATTCTAAATTGGAAAGTTTTTGTGCAAAAATACTTGTATTGTTCAGAACACGATGCTATAATTAAGTTGCTTTACTGCAAGAAAATATTTTAAGGAGCGATTAGTTTGAGAATCAGAAAGCAAATCTCCATTCTTTTGGCTCTTGTTATAGCTCTTTCTATGCTCGGCGTATTTGGCGTTGCATGCTCCAAGCCCAGCGTAGAGGACATAAACAAGGTCACCACCGCTAATGTATTTGAAGCAATTAAAGACGCATACAAAGATGTAACCGGTAAAGAGATGCCCAAAGAGGTTGCCGACAAGCTTAACGACGACCTTTACAGCAAGATAGCTCAGGGCACAGGCTACATGGAGTATGCCCCCTATGCAAGTGAGTTCATTTATGAAAAGACAGGAGTTATCATTCCTCCCGAAACACTTGCAATAGCAATCAAAGCAGCGGTTTTGGTTGCCGGCAATCTGTAATCGGTTGAAATTTACCCCCTTGCAGTAGAGCATCGGATCAAGCCTGTTCATAATGAACAGGTGAATCCTGTAATAAAGGGAAGATAACCGCTGCGGTATTTGCCGTGCGGTTATCTTCTATCTTTAATTGGAGCCCTCGGAGGAAAAATATGTATCCCTACATGGAAATATTCGGCCGCCTCATTCCCTCCTATCTTGTTATGGCGCTGATTGGCCTCGTCTTCACCCTTGTTCTGGCACTCATTCGCAGAAAAAAGGGGAACTTAAATTTCCAGGCGGAAGATGTAATTCTTATGATTCTCATAGCAGCTATCGGCGCCATGCTGGGAGCCAAGGCTTTTCAGCTTGTGGGCGTGATTCTGCGTGACGGAAATGAGCCGGGCTTTTGGACTTGGGAGCACTGGAAAAGCCTTATTCCCACCGCCGGTGTGTTCTACGGAGGTTTTATCGGCGGTTTTGCGGCTATGTTGATATATATCAGAAAGAACAAATTCGATTTCTGGAAGGTTGCCGACCTTATGGTGCCAAGCATCCTGCTTTTCTGCACCTTCGGGCGCATAGGCTGCTTTCTTGCTGGCTGCTGCTACGGCAAGGTTAGCCACACCTGCGGTATAGTCCCCCTTTACGGCGCAGAGCCTTTAATTCCCGTACAGCTTTATGAGTCTGCCTTTACCCTTGTTCTGCTGATTGGCCTATTAATTACACGCCCCGAAAGAAAACGAGAGGGTATCCTCCTGCCCATATATATTCTGAGCTACGCCGCCGCGCGCTTTGCGCTCGAGTTTTTCAGGGGCGATATGCAAAGGGGAGTTTTCATTCTCTCAACCTCCCAGTGGATTTCGCTTCTCATGGTGCCTTTGGGAATATACCTGCTTCTCAGAAACAAAAAGCACAACGAGAAACCACCCGCCGAATCGAATGAGTAAACCCAGCACCGCTTAGTCTGTGCTTTTTATGCTTTTAAAGGCAGAAGAAATAAAAAGGCGGCATCATTGGATGCCGCTTAATTTATTCAAGGCAGGCGCTGAGCGTCTTGCCTATGCTGTCGTTAATAACAAGTTTTGCCAAGTTGTCATAGGGCGTGGGGCTTTTGTTTATCAGAACCAGGCGGTTTCCGTTATAGTACCTTATCAGCCCCGCGGCGGGGTAGACAGTGAGTGAAGTGCCCGCCACAATCAGCATATCCGCTTTTTCAATGTAGTTTACAGCCCTGCCCAGTATATCCATATCAAGGCTTTCCTCATACAAAACCACATCGGGCTTGACTATTCCGCCGCACGCATCGCATTTCGGCACTCCCTCAGAGCTTAATATGTAATCAAGGCTGAAGAACTTTCCGCAATCAAGACAGTAATTTCTGTGAACCGAGCCGTGGAGCTCCAAAACCTCTTTGCTGCCCGCCAGCTGATGCAGACCGTCGATATTCTGCGTTATCACGGCTTTCAGTTTTCCCATATCCTCAAGTCTTGCCAAAGCAATATGGGCGCTGTTTGGGCGGGCGTCCTTGTATATCATCTTGGATTTATAGAACTCAAAAAACTCCTCGGGGTACCTTGCGAAAAAGGAATGGGACAGCATTTGCTCGGGAGCAAAGCCTCTTTTGCCTCCCTTTTCTGAGTAAAGTCCCGTCGCGCTTCTGAAATCGGGTATATTGCTCTCCGTAGAAACTCCCGCGCCGCCGAAAAACACAATATTGTCTGAGAACTCAATGTATTTTTTAAGTTCCGAGATTTTGTCCACAAAACTCACCTCACTCATTTCCCCCTATATAATACCACTTTTTTACTGCCGCGGCGCAAATCTATTTCGCAAATATTGATAATATTCACCTTAAGTTTTATTATAATATTAAAACACCTTAAAGAGTGAGGGCTTATGTTTTTTGTGGCGTTTTTCGGAATGAACGACAAAGAGGAGCATATAGGCGCTTTCAGCGGAGAGGGCTGCCCCTCCTGCGGACAGCTTTCACAATTTGCGGTCAGCAAGACCTACAGAAACTTAGAGGTTTTCTTTTTGCCCGTTTATAAGTGGAATGTAAGATACATCGCGAGGGCGCTTTGCTGCGGCGCTGTTTTTGAGCTTGACCCTATTCTGGGCAAAGATCTTGAGAAAAACCCCTATATAAAAATCAGACCCGAAAACTTAAGGCGCATAGAAAGACAATCTCCCTTTAAATACTGCCCGAACTGCAGAGTGGATGTGCCGAATGAATTTGCCTACTGCCCATACTGCGGAGGAAAGCTGTAAAAGCTGAGGTAAAAAGACCTCAGCTTTTTATTCTTCTGCCAAAGCATTGTTTTTTACAGTTTGAGCTGAACATTGGCGTTTGAGCAGATATTGCCTGCCTCCCAAAAAAGACCGCTTGTATTATTCACTTCGGTGCTTTATAATAAGAGCAAATAACATATATTGGAAAAGAGGGTTCTTATGCTGCTTGACCATGTGAAGAAGTATTTTGCGTTCATTTGGAGCCTTCTGGTTCTGTTTGCGGGACTCTTTACAAGAACCGTTGCGCCCGTTGACGCCCCGAACCTTGAGGTAGTCAGCAATTACCACTACATAATGGACGAAGCTCTGGTTATGGGACAGGGCCTTGCGAATGACGGCACATATCTTTATTCCTCAGGAGCGATTTCCGCTTTGTATCTCGGCGCTCTTTCCAAAATCGATATGAATACGGGCGAGATTCTTTTAAGGAAAATCAACGCCATCCCCGAGGAGTTTGTCAAGAAGGGCTATGACCACATCGGCGACATAAGCTGGCATAACGGTCTAATATACGCTCCCGTTGAGGATTTACAGGAAGAACAGCCCCTTGTGCTCCTCTATGACGCCGAAACTCTCGAATACACGGGCACATATTTCGAATTGGACAACACCTATCTGCCCGACGGAATTCCGTGGTGCACAGTTGACGCCGACAACGGCTATCTCTACGCCTCACCCTTTAAAAATGTAACCTGCATCGTGGCATTTAACCTCTCCGATATGAGCTTTTCGCACATTATTCCCTTAAGCGAAGAAATAACAAGGGTTCAGGCAGCCGACTATTTTGACGGAAAGCTCTATGTAAACCTTGATACCCAAGGCACCGGATACAAGGAAATAAAGGTCATAGATGTAAATACCGGCGAGGTCAGCCTTTTGGCGCAAAGGGATATGCAGGGCCGCGATGTGGAAACCGAAGGTCTTACTATCACCAGGGACGAAAACGGAAAGCTCCTGTTCCACATTACGGACTACGACAAGACTGTGTCGGTATATTTAAGAACATACAGACTCACTGACTAAGATAAAAGCCGATGAAGTACGCTTCATCGGCTTTTTCTGTAAAGCGGAGGGACATATGAAAATCAGAAGATATATAAAGCAATACGATGAAGAAAATGTAATGGAAATGCGAAAGAAGAGGGAGACGAATGGCGCTGCTACCACGCGGATGAAGTGAGCGCAAAATACAAAGCCGCCCTTCAAAACTCCATTACCTATGTGGCGTACGAAAACGATGAAATCTGCGGCTATTCCCGCTCCCTTGACGACTGCGGCTTTTATATCTATGTCTGCGACTTGCTGGTAAGAAAAAAGTACAGGGGCAGGGAAATAGGCAGAAAGCTCATGGAGTGCATATACAAAGACTTCCCCGACAGAATCGTCTATGTCATGTCCGACGCCGACGGCTATTATGTAAAGCTTGGCTACAGGCGTGAAGTCTCCGTTTTTGAAGTTACGAAAGAGGAGTAAGCTCAAAGACCGCTCATACGGGCGGTCTTTTTATTTTTTCGGAAAAACTATAAAAAGTGTTGACATTGACGCAGCGTAATAGTTTACCCTATATGATGAGGAGGGGAGAGCATGGAATACACCGTAAGCCGACTCTCAAAAATGGCGGGCGTCACCCCAAGAACGCTGAGATACTACGACCAAATCGGACTATTAAGCCCAAAAAGAACAGACTCCAACGGCTACAGAGTCTACGGCACAGAGGATGTTGACCGCCTTCAGCAAATCCTTTTTTACAGGGAGCTGGGCGTGTCCCTTAAGGATATAAGGAAAATTCTCACGGGCGAGGACTTTGACGAACTATCAGCTCTTCAAAGTCACCTGAGCGCTTTGCTTGAAAGGCGGGAGCAGCTGAATCTGCTGATAAGCAATCTTGAAAAAACCATTAAAGCGAAAAAAGGAGAAATATTTATGAGCGATAAAGAGAAATTTGAAGGCTTTGTGAAAAAGCTGGTAGAGGAAAACGAAGAAAAGTACGGAAAGGAAGCAAGGGAAAAGTACGGCGACGAGGCTGTGGACCGCTCAAACGCGAAACTCTTAAATCTCAGCCCCGAAAAGTACGCCGAGTTTGAGAAGCTGACAACGGAGCTGAACGAAACCTTAAAGGCGGCTGTTGAGCAGGGTGACCCGAGCAGCGAAACGGCTCAAAGGGCATGCGAGCTGCATAAAAAGTGGCTGTGCTTTTTCTGGGACAGCTACAGCAAGGAGGCTCACATGGGCGTAACTCAGATGTATGTTGACGACCCCCGCTTTAAAGAGTATTACGAGAAAATCGCCCCCGGCTGCGCAGAATTCTTAAGAGACGCGGTAAGCATCTACTGCGAAAAACAGTAATAAACGCCCCCAAAACAAGGTTAGCGGCAATAAACTTAAAGCATTAAAACCCTCTCCGCTATTGCGGAGGGGGTTTTGCATAGAAAGCCGTTATTGACAAAAGGGAAAATAAATGCTACCGTTAAACCAGATGGTCTAAACCAATCGGTCTAATATATCTCGGCACTTTGATACTTCGGAAGGGTGTTTGCGGATTATATCATCAAGACGGAAAAAACTACTTAAGCCGTTGCGGCGGCTATAAATAGGACATTAAGCCGCAAGCGTTGCCCGGTATACCGCCGGGCAGGTTGTCAATAAAGGGGGTGTAAACATTGCTCTTATTATTTATCCTGGCATTGCCTATCATGATAATACTTGAGTGCGCTAAACGGTCATAAACTCAAGAAGAACCGCCTATAACGGGCGGTTTTTCTATTGCCTATAATATCCCACGAACATCGGAAAGCCGCCGAAACGGTATGAAAAGAGGCTTTGATTACAGTTCTCTCATAGGCAGCGGCAACCCTCTAAAAAGCTATCCTCAGCTTTATGAGGCCGCAGTCAATGAGTTTTCAATGAAAAAACACGAGGAAGCGTCCCTCAATGATATTCTTAAAAACTCCGGCATGAGCAAGGGCAGCTTTTACTATCATTTCGGCGACAAGTTCGGGCTGTATCTTGCCATGATGGATATAATAACAAACAAAAAACTCTCATACTTTTATCCCGCGGTTCAAGAAAGGGCGGGCGAGAGCGGCTTTTTCGATACTTTGAAAGACATCATGAAGGGCACCATGGACTTTATGCTGGCAGACGAGCGGCTTTATCACCTTCTTAACAGGGTTTTGGAGGAGGATGAAAGCCTGCGCAGCCGCATGGCAGAGTTTTTTCCTTATGACAACGAAAGATTCTTCAGCGAATATATAAAAAGGGCAAAGGAAAGCGGAGAGATAGACTCAAGCTGCGACGAGGATTTTATTGCAAAACTCATTATGATAATCTTTTCAAACATTCACAAGCTTATTGAAAACAAGACTCCAAATGAGCTGTTAAAAACCGCAAATCAGGTTTTGGACATAATTCGGTTCGGCATTTCAAGATCGGCAGAGGGGGAATAGTTTTGTCAGTTGCGTTCAGTGTTCAGGATTTACGCTTTAAATACCCGTCGGCAAAGGAGGATACCCTGAAGGGCATATCCTTTGAGGTAAAAGAGGGGGAGATTTTCGGACTGCTGGGCCCGTCGGGCGCGGGCAAATCCACCACGCAAAAAATACTTATAAAGCTCCTTGAGGATTATAAGGGCAGCGTAAAATACTTCGGCAAGGACCTTAAAGATTTGGGCAAGTCCTATTATGAGGAAATCGGCGTCGGCTTTGAGGTGCCGGTCCATTTTTCAAAGCTGACCGCTCTGGAGAATTTAAAGTTCTACTCGGGCTTTTATAAAAGTAAAGCCGACATTAGGGAGCTTATGGAAAGGGTAGGACTTTGGGAGTACCGTGATAAAAAGGTGGGCGAGTTCTCAAAGGGAATGAAGGTGCGCCTTAATTTCGTCCGTGCTCTGCTTAACAAGCCCCGTGTGCTCTTTCTCGATGAGGTCACAAACGGTCTTGACCCAAAGAACGCTAGAATTATAAAGGATATGATAGCCGAATACCGAAAAGACGGCGGAACGGTCTTTTTGTCCACCCATCTTATGAACGATGTGGAGCAGCTTTGCGACAGAATAGCATTCTGCGTAAACGGCAGTCTTGTTGAGGTTTCGACCCCAAGGGAATTAAAGCTCAAATACGGCAAAAGGGAAGTCAAGGTTGAGTATAACGAAAACGGCAATCTTTCAACCGCTGTTTTCTCCCTTGACGGAATCGGCGAAAACGAGGAGTTTGTAAACCTCTTGAAATCCAAGCAAATAGAAACAATCCACAGCGGAGAAACCTCCATGGAGGAAATCTTTATTATCGTGACGGGAGTTGAGCTGAATGAGCGTACTGAAGCTGTTTAGCGGCGAAATAATCAGGCTCGTAAAATATAAAATCCTCCCCGTCGGCGTAGCCACGACGGCAATATGGGTGGCTATTTTGTATTTTCTTGAGCCTCGGGAGGAGCTGTATCTTGCCCCGATGTTTATATTCATAGATGTGGGCGCCATGTCGATTCTGCTGATTGGAGCCTCCCACTTTCTCGAAAAGCAGGAGGGCACAATAAAGAGCCTGATGGTCATGCCTGTTACAAAGAGGGAGATTTTAATCTCAAAAACCGCCGCCTCCATGGTTTTGGCTTTGGAATCTGCTGTGATAACCGCCGCTGCGCTCTATTTTATACACAAGATAACCTTAAACTACGCCCTTCTCTTTCTGTTCGTCATTATAGCTGGCGCTGCCCATGCGGCAATCGGTTTTGTGCTGTCGCTAATAGGCAGGGATTTTACCTCAATGCTGGGAATCATGGCGGCATATATGTTTATCTTCACCATACCGTCAATATTTTACAGCGTGGGGCTGATAGATGAAAAATACAAATACCTTATGATGGTCTCACCCTCCCACGCTTCAAACGAGCTTATAAGAGCCGCAGTGAGCGGGGAGTATGAGACGGGGCTTATTATCGCGGGCTGCGTATATCTTATACTTCTTGCCGCGGTTCTTTTCAGATTCGCGGTATATCCCATGTTCAAAGACAAAGCGGTAAGGGGGTAAAAAAGTGAAGAAATATCTATGGCTTTTAAAGTACGAAGCTAAAACCAACATCCGGAGCCTGTAAATGTCTATATGGCTCTGTCCCCCCTGCTTGTGCTGTTTTTATCTGTATTTGTAATGCCCATGGCATTTAACTCAATCGACCCCGCAAATCACACAGTGCTTAAAACCACAATGCTTTTTATGATTATATTGCTGCTTGCGGTGGGCTCATCTTTGCTTGCCGCAATGGCGACATTCTTGCTGCTTGAGCACAAGGACGAAAACACACTTAAAACCATTGCAGTCACCCCCACGGGAGCATCGGGCTATCTAAGATTTAAGCTGACATATGTGTATGTTATGTCTTTTCTGGGCATTATCATGGTGCTTCTCGGCACAAAGCTCATTGCGGGCGACAAGTACTCAATAAACGGCGTTTCGATGTTTGACAGCGTAAATGTATATCACATCATTGCCTTTGCCGCAGTGGACAGCATTTTTGCCCCCTTTCTTGCGCTGCTGCAGTCCGCCTTCGCTAAAAATAAGGTAGAAGGCTTTGCGTATATCAAGGGTTCGGGCATAGTGGTGCTGATACCCGCGCTTATGCTGCTGAAAACTTTTCAGGGTTCGCTTCAGTATGCGCTGGGAGTTTTCCCGAATTTCTGGGCAATAAAAGCAATGATGCTGAGATTTATGCCCGCCGACAGCGGGGCGAACCTCAGCTTTCCCGTATACTTAATTATTGGTCTTGCGTACAATATTCTGCTGCTTATAGTGTCATACAGACTGTTCTTGAAAAAGGCTCAGTACTAAAAAGAAAAACCCTGCGAGGTTTGGCGGGGGTTATTTCATTGTTTCCTGTTTTGTCTTTTTGTCAATCACATGGCGGGAGGCAAGCTCCGCTCTTATGTCGTTAAGAGAGATACCCATTTCAGCCATAAGCACCATTACATGATAGGCAAGGTCGGCAATTTCGTATATAGTTTCCTCCTTGCTTTTTTTCATGGCGCCGATAATAACCTCGCTTGTTTCCTCACCGACCTTTTTGAGTATCTTTTCAAGACCCTTGTCAAAAAGGTAGGTTGTATAGCTGCCCTCTTTTGGATTTTCCTTTCTGCCTTTTATTAGCTCATAAAGCCCCTCGTAGGTAAAAACATCGGCGCCATCATGAATCTCATTGAAAAAGCAGCTCTCTTCCCCCGTATGGCAGGCTGGACCGGCCGGCTCCACGTCTATTAGCAGACAGTCGCCGTCGCAGTCAGTCTTTATAGATACAACCTTTTGAACATTGCCGCTGGTTTCGCCCTTTCTCCAAAGCTCCCTGCGGCTCCTTGACCAAAAGCAGGCGCGGCCCTCTTTTTTTGTTATCTCAAGGCTCTCCTCATTCATATATGCCATCATAAGGACCTTGCCCGTTCTCGCGTCCTGCACTATGGCCGGGATGAGCCCCTTTTCATCGAATTTAAGATTCATAAAGTCCCTCCGTTCGGACATTCACTCCGTGTTCTTTTAGGTAAAGTTTCAGCTCTTTGATGCTGACCTCTTTAGTATGGAAAATTCCCGCGGCGAGCCCGGCGTCTATTCTGTCGTATTTAAACAGCTCGGCGAAATCCTCCATTTTTCCCGCGCCGCCGCTGGCGATTAAAGGTATGGACACAATCTCACCGATGGCTCTCAGCATAGGCATATCAAAGCCGCCTCGCACCCCGTCGGTGTCTATGGAGTTTAATACTATCTCGCCAGCGCCCAGAGCCTCGCCCCGCTTTGCCCACTCAAGAGCGTCAAGACCCGTATCCTCCCTGCCGCCCTTGGCAAAGACTCTATAGGAGCCGCCGACCCTCTTTACATCCATGCTCAGCACCACGCATTGACTGCCGTAGCGCTTTGCCGCCTCGCTGATAAGGTCGGGGTTTTTAATAGCGCCGCTGTTGACGCTTACCTTGTCGGCGCCGCATTTGAGCACCGTGTCAAAATCCTCAAGGGAGTTGATTCCTCCGCCGACGGTCAGGGGAATAAAAATCTCCGACGCCACCGCCCGCAGAACATCGGTAAAGAGCTTTCTGCCCTCGGCGCTTGCGGTAATGTCGTAAAAGACCAGCTCATCGGCGCCCGATTCGTTATAGTACCTTGCCATCTCCACCGGGTCCGCCATGTCCCGTATGCCCTCAAAATTTACTCCTTTTACAACCCTGCCGTTTCTCACATCAAGGCAGGGAATTATTCTTTTGCTGACCATCTGTTAGCCTCCGAATTTATGTATAACCGTTTTTAAATCCAGGGCTCCGCTGTAAAGAGCCTTGCCCAGAATCGCGCCCCATGCGCCGATTTTCTCCAGTTTCTCAAGTTCCTCCATCGTGCTGATTCCGCCGCTTGCGATAATGTTTATACCTATTTCGCAGAGCTTTTCATAAGCGGCGAGATTGGTGCCCTTTGAAGCTCCGTCGCATGCGATGTCGGTGTAAATAACGGTTTGAACACCGATTTCTTTAAGACGGCGGACGAACTCGAAAGAATCCACGCTGCTTGTTTCAAGCCAGCCGCTGACAGCCACAAAGCCTTCACGGGCGTCAACGCCCACTGCGATGTGCCTGCCGTATTTCTTTACCATCTCGGCGGTAAACTCAAAATTCTTTAAAGCGGCGGTGCCAAGTATAACCCTCCGGGCCCCCGCCTCAAGGTATTTTAATATTCTCTCCTCGGTGCGTATTCCGCCGCCCACTTCTACTTTAAGACCGCTGTATTTCAGAATGTCGGCGATTATATTGAAATTCCTCGGCTCTCCGTCCTTTGCCCCTTCAAGGTCAACAAGGTGCAAGTTTTCCGCCCCCGCCCTTTTAAACTCCAGGGCGGTATCAATGGGTCTGTCGCCGAAAACCGTCATTTTGTCATAGTCCCCTTGATATAGCCTTACAACCTTGCCGTCTCTGAGGTCAATTGCGGGTAATATTTGCATTTTATCCTCCTTAAATCTCTGCGAAAGCCTTTAAAAGTCTCAGCCCCGCATTGCCGCTTTTTTCGGGGTGGAACTGCGCTCCGTAAACGAGCCCCTGCCGCACAAGTCCCGTAACGGTCGTGCCGTATTCGGAGACTGCGAGAACGCTCTCGGCGCAGTCCTTTGCGTGGAAGCTGTGAACAAAATACACCGACTCGCCGTTTTTAAAGTACTTAAAAATCGGGTCGTCCTTAATTATTCGGAGCCTGTTCCAGCCCATGTGCGGGATTTTGAGCGAAGGGTCTATATCGTCAGAGAGGGGAGCGACAATGCCCCGAATCAGCCCCAGACCCTCATGCTCGCCGAACTCAAGACTTTTGTCGAATAAGAGCTGCATTCCAAGACAAATGCCAAGGAGCGGCTTTATTTTAGCCTGCTCTTTTACCGTCTCCACAAGCCCCGTTTCTCTGAGTTTCATCATAGCGTCCCCAAAGGCCCCCACCCCGGGGAGTATAATCTTGTCTGCCTTAATTAAATCCTCTTTTTTGCTTGTTACAACGCAGTCAAGACCCAAGAATTTTAGACTTGACTTTAGCGAGAACAAATTGCCTACGCCGTAATCAACAACAGCTATCATAAAAGAATCCCCTTTGTGGACGCCTCTCCGCCGCCCGTCTCACGAACCGCCTCTTTCAAAGCCCTGCCGAGACCTTTAAACATAGCCTCAATTATATGGTGGCTGTTCTTGCCCGAAAGCTGCTTTATGTGCAGGGTGCAGCCGAGGTTATTGGAGAAAGCCCTCATAAACTCCTCAACCAGCTCCGTATCAAAAACCCCCACCTTCTGAGAGGGAATCTGAGCGTCAAACGCCAGATAGGGGCGGCCGCTAACATCAAGGGCTATGAGCACAAGAGCCTCATCCATGGGAAGTATTATGCTGCCGTAGCGGTTTATGCCGCCGCTGAGACACTCCCTTATAGCCTTGCCGAGGACAATGCCCACATCCTCCGCTGTGTGGTGATAGTCCACCTTTGTGTCGCCCTTGCAGGCAAGGCTTAAATTAAACCCGCCGTGAAAGGCAAAGAGGGTCAGCATGTGGTCCATAAAGCCGCAGCCTGTGTTTACTTCAGCCATGCCCTCGCCGTCAAGATTTATGGTAAGCCCGATATCGGTCTCATTAGTGGTCCTTGTTATGGTCTTTTTCCTCATTTCGCCGCCTCCTTTAAAATATCTTTCAAAGCCTTTAAAAAGGCATCCATTTCATCATCGCTGCCGACGGTTATGCGTATAAAGTCCTCTATTCGCTCTGTGCCGAAGTACCGTACAAGAACGCCCTTTTCTTTAAGCAGTCTGTAGAACTCAGCTCCCGGGATTTTCTCGTGCCTTGCGAATATAAAGTTTGTCATGCTGTCGGTCAGGAAAAATCCGAGCGTTTTAAGCTCACCCGACACCCGCTCTCTTGTTTTTATAATCTTTGAGGTGCAGGTTTCAAAGTACACTCTGTCTTTTATCGCCGCGGCGGCGGCAAGCTGCGTTAAGCGGTCTAAATTATAGGGGTGAAAGCTGAATTTGACAGTATTAAAATCTCTTATAAGCTCAGCGTCACCCGCCGCGAAGGCCGCGCGTCCGCCCGCAAGACTGCGGCTTTTTGAAAAAGTCTGCACAACAATAAGATTTTTAAGCTCTTTTACAAGCCTTATACAGCTTTCGGCGCCGAAGTCCACATATGCCTCGTCAACCACTATGAGCCTGTCGGGCTTTTCGGCCGCAAGGGCGGCTATTTTCTCAGGACTTACGGCAAGCCCCGTCGGAGCGTTGGGATTCGCGATAACTATGGTTTCGTCCAAATCCCTGTAATCCTCAAGGCACAGAGTAAAGTCATCCTTTAAAGTCACAATCTTATAATCTATGCCGTAAAACTCAGCCCAGACCTTGTAAAAGCCGTAGGTTATATCAGCAAAAGCCGCGCCCTTGGGGCAAAAGGCTTGAAAAATCAAAGCCAGAAGCTCGTCGCTGCCGTTGCCCGCTATTATGTTTTCGGGCGACAAACCGAAGTTTTCGGCTATAGCCTCATTTAACAGCCTGTTTTCAGGGTCGGGGTAGAGCCTGAGAGTCTCAGCCTGTCCCTCCAAAGCCTTAAAAACATAAGGCGACGGGGGAAAGGGGCTTTCGTTTGTGTTGAGCTTAATGTATTTTCCGCCTTGGGGCTGCTCACCTGGGGTGTAGGGTTTCAGCCCTTTAAGTCGGGGGGATAGAAACTTACCCATTTCCCTCACCTCTAAAGCGGCTCTCAACGCTTCTTGCGTGAGCCTCAAGCCCTTCAAAGCGGGCAAAGTGCGCAATCCTGTCTTTGACTTCGCTCAGAGCCTCTTTTGTGTAGTAAATATAGCTTGACCGCTTAATAAAGTCGTCAACGCCCAGGGGGCTTGCGAACCTCGCCGTGCCGCTGGTGGGCAGGGTGTGGTTGGTGCCCGCGAAATAGTCGCCCAAAGCCTCGGGAGTGTAGGCGCCCAAGAAAATACTGCCCGCGTTCTTTATGTCCGCAAGGTATTTCTTCGGCTCCTCTACGCAAATCTCAAGGTGCTCGGGAGCTATGTCGTTAGCTATTTCAATTGCCTCGGAGATGGAGGAGCAAAGGAATATCGCGCTTTGATTGTCAATGCTCTGCCTTGCTATTTCGGCTCTTGGTAGTAATTCAAGCTGCCTTTCAACCTCCGCCTGCACCTTTTCGGCAAGCTCCTTATTGTCGGTTACAAGAATCGCGCTGGCAAGGGTATCGTGCTCAGCCTGACTTAAAAGGTCCGCGGCAATATTCACGGGGTCGGCGTTTTTATCGGCAACTATCAGAATCTCGCTGGGACCCGCAATCATGTCAATGTCCACAAGCCCGTAAACGAGACGCTTTGCCGACGCCACATAGCGGTTGCCGGGACCGACAATCTTGTCTACCTTCGGAATGCTCTCAGTGCCGCAGGCAAGAGCCGCAATCGCCTGAGCGCCGCCCACTTTAAAGATTTTATCAATGCCGGCGACCTTAGCGGCAGCCAGCACAGCGGGATTTACCCTGCCCTCTTTGTCGGGGGGAGTTACAGCGACAATCTCCGAAACTCCCGCGATTTTGGCCGGAATGGCGTTCATGAGCACTGTTGAAGGATAGCTCGCCGTACCGCCCGGTATGTAAAGACCCGCCTTTTCAATGGGTCTTACAATCTGACCGAGCTCAGAGCCAAAGGGAGCGGTCATACTGAAACCGTCGCTTAGCTGCTTTTTGTGAAATGCCCTTATATTCTCCGCCGCCATTTTTAGAGTATCGAGGAAGTATTCTCCCACCGACTCAGCCGCGGCGTCGATTTCCTCTTGAGTTACAAGAAGACTCTCCGGTTTGCAGCCGTCAAAGCGAAGGGTGTACTCGAAAAGAGCCTCGTCGCCCCTTTCCGCCACATCGTTTATTATATACCGCACATCAGCGTCAGCCTGCGCTCTCTCACGCTTAAAAGCTTTGCTGTCATACTCCGCAATCTTTATCATTTAATCACCTCGGTCATCTTTTCGCAAATCCTGTCGATATTCGAGCTCTGGAACTGATATGTCACCTTGTTCGCTATAAGGCGGGCGCTTATCGGCATAATCTCCGCCAGTACATCAAGGTTGTTCTCTTTCAGCGTCTTGCCAGTTTCAACTATGTCCACTATAACATCGGAAAGACCTAAAAGGGGAGCCAGCTCAATGCTGCCGCCAAGCTTTATAATGTCAACCTCTCTGCCAAGGGACTCATAGTATTGTTCCGCTATGTTCACAAACTTTGTGGCGACCCTGAGTGTCCTTGAGCCGTCGTCCACAAAATCTTTGGGACCGGCGACGCACATTCTGCACTTGCCGATACCAAGGTCCAACAGCTCGTAGACATCCGCTCTGTCCTCCTCAAGAATGTCCTTGCCCACAATTCCCAAGTCCGCGGCTCCGTGCTCAACATAAATCGCTACATCGGAGGGTTTAACAAGGAAGTACCTCAGCCCCGCCTCTTTATTCTCGATAACCAGTTTTCTGCCCATATTGTTTATATCGCCCTCGGCAAAGCCGGCGTTTTTCATGATATCGTAAACATCATCGCCCAGCCTGCCCTTTGGCAGTGCAATGCTAAGCATGACGCTCACCTCCGAACAGTTCGCTAAGATACAGGGCAAAGCCTATTGCGCGCCCCTCTTTGTTCATCTTTTTCAGCATATTGTCATACTGACCGCCCGACAGAACCACGCGGCTCCTGCCCTTTATATATCCGCAGAACATAAGCCCGCTGTAGTAATCCTCATCGCCCCTGATGGAGAAATCAATGAGAATGTTGGAGCTGTCAAGCCCGTCAATGGCGTCTTTAATCTGTCCCACCGCCCGATGCATTTCGGAATTCTTGCAGTATTTGAAGGCGGTGTCAATGACCTTGTCAGCCCCGCCGCTGAGGAGGGCGGCTTTTTGCAGAAAATCTATGTTCTCGCCCGACAGTCCCGCGGCCTCAGCGGTCATTCTAAGCCCGAGGGGGTTTTTTGAGGCAATGCTCTCATACAAGGCGCCGCGGTACTGGGTCGGAACTTTAAGGCTCTTCATTAGCCCCGCAATAAAGCCCACATGGCTGACGGAGAGCCTGAACGGCTTTCCTGTGAGTTTAAGGCTTTCGTAGCTCAGATACAAAACCTCGGAAACCTCAGCCTTGCCGACTTTGCCAATGCACTCAAGACCCATCTGGCTAATCTCCGCAAAGCTCCTGCCTGTCGGACCCGGGCGATAGACATTTTCTATGTAATAAAGCTTATTAAGCCCGCCGTTTGAGCCGTAGTGTTTGACAATGCTAAGCGTCACATCGGGCTTTAAAGCTCTCAGCCTGCCGTCAAGGTCGCTGAAGGTGATTAGCTGCTCGCTGCGGAGAAAGTTTATATTCTCAAGGTAGAACCTATACTCTTCAAAGCGGTTTGCCTTAATGCGCCGATAGCCCTTGCTTTCAAACAGAGCCCTGAATGAAAGAACGGTGCGCTCCTGAGGCGACAGAATATCGAGTAAATTCTCCATTTTGATGCCTCTCTTTACTATGATAATATGATAGTATGATATTATAGTAGCAGATTGAAACAATTGTAACACGAACGGGAATAAAATGCTATCCAAAAATTTGCCATAAATATATGTTCACTCTGCCGAATTTCTTGTCACAATAAACAAGAGCTGCCCAAAAGCCTTAAATATTAATTGCATTTTTGTAATTTCGAAATTTTTTGTGATAATCTAAAAAAAAACAAAACATTTCCTCATTCTCAATCGTATTAGGAGTGAAAGGGGGAGAAATTTTGCAGAGTTCTTTATTGCGTACGAATGAAGAGCTGACTGAGATTTACAGCCGCCATGTTGACACTGTTTACAGAGTCTGCTTCATGTTCATGAAAAATGGGCCCGATACAGAGGATATGGTCCAGAACACATTCATAAGGCTCATGCGGGACAATACCGTCTTTCAAAGCATTGAGCATGAGAAGGCGTGGCTTATAAGGACCGCCACGAATCTTTGCAAGGACCACTTAAAGCACTGGTGGCAAAAAAGAAGAGCCGGTATGGACGAGGCGGAAAAACTCGAGAGCGAACCCGCCTTTGAGGCAGACAATAATCTGGAAATGGTGCTGAATCTCCCCCCTAAATACAAAACGGCCGTTTATCTCTATTACTACGAGGGCTACAAAACCGCCGAGATTGCCAAAATGCTCGGCAAAAACGAATCCACCATAAGAGGCTGGCTATATAAAAGCAGACAGCTTCTTAAGCTGGAAATGGAAGGTGATTTACAGTGAGGAAAGAGGATTTAAAGGCTTCCCTTGATAAAATAAAGCCCGACGAGGCGGCAAAAAGAAGAATGAGGTACAATATTATGAATTACAACGAAGAAAAGACAGCCAGACCGATTTTGTGGAAAAGAGCCGTTCCCGCGCTCGCTCTTGTGCTGGTTCTCACCGCGGGCATATTCGCCTACGATAAGATTTTCAGCGAGGCCAATACCTACAAGCCCCCCGTGCTCTCATCCGAAGCCGACGATTACGCGCGGGAGGACATGGCAGCTCCCATTGTCAATCAGTTTAAGTTCGAAGACAGGGACTATATAATTTTGTCCGATGAGCTGAGAAAGGAATTCGGTCTGCCTTCCGAAATCCGAGACGGCGATATAGGCGATAAGCTTGGAACCATTACTCAGGGTCCCGACGAAAAGCTCATTGGCAAAGAGGTTTACGAGTATATCCCCGCGGACTGCGAGGCGATTGTAGCGGTCAAGGATGGCGACTCCTACAAGCTTTTCCGATTCTTTAACTTTGAAAGCTACAAAAATAACATCGACGAGGACGCCGAAAGATACTTAAAGCTTTTCGGAATCAAGAGCGCAGAGGATATCTCAAAGGTCCAGTTCATCCTTTACTCCGAGGAGGCAAAGCTAAGAGGCGGCTTTGACATCAAAGCTGAGCTTAAGGGCAAGGACGAAATCAAAAAGTTCTATGATTTCTATTCAGGTTTAAAGAACTCCTCCGACGAGTACTTCAAGGCGCTGTATAACTACCGCCGGGAAGGCATTGACCACGGTAAAGAAGTTTATCCCCCCGTGCCCGACACCGCCGTTAGCCAAATAGCTCCCGACGCCCCCAACGCGTCTTCCCCCGTATTCCCCGACGGAGCAGAGCCCGCATACTATGCCGATGATTTGCCCGCCGCTGTTCCCGAAAGAGCAAACGGCGCGGCCACCCCGGCGAATGACGGAAATCTCAGTACTGTGGTAGGTCACAGAGGAATGATGGACATCGGCGAAACAGGCGTTGAGACTGTCACCGCGAATCAGGGCTCAGCGGGAGCCGCGCTGGAGAACGCTGTCACAATCAGAATCTACAACAAAAACGGCATCTACTATGACACGATTTACTATCCCAATATCGGCTTTATCAGCAGGTATAAGCTCGGCGACAATTTCAAAGCCTTCTTGAACTCCTATGTAAAATAGCCTGCGGTTAAACACTGACCGAGAACTTA
>LFSO01000027.1:0-19800 GCA_001512765.1 Clostridiales bacterium DTU053 | reverse complement strand
GGTCCCGTTCACCTTGCCGAAGGAGATTTCATTATTGTTCCAAGGGGCACCCGCCACCGCCCCGTATGCAAGGGTCTTGTAAAATGCCTTCTTATTGAAAACGAGGGCACCCTCAACGCCGAAAACACAGGCGGCGCATATAAACCTTAAAGAGTTTTGATTCGACATTGTTTTGTTGTAAAAACAACATACCTTTTTTCCTCCCAATGGTATAATCGGCAGCGTTAAGACAAAAACTGCCGTTTTTATAGCGGGCACATTATGAAAGGAGAAGGACAAATGAAAAAGTACATTTGCATTCCCTGCGGGTATATTTACGACCCCGAAGTAGGCGACATAGACGGCGGCATAGCCCCCGGCACAGCCTTTGAGGACATTCCGGACGACTGGCAGTGCCCCATTTGCTTTGTAGGCAAAGACGAGTTCGAAGTTTTTGAAGATTAAGAGGAGGAAAAGAAATGAGTATGTTCTGTTTTCAATGTCAGGAAACCGCAGGCGGAAAGGGCTGCACCGTCAGAGGCGTTTGCGGCAAAACCGAGGAGGTCGCAAAGCTTCAGGACCTTCTGATTTACACCCTTAAAGGACTTTCCGAGGTTGTTGTGAAGGGCGGATTTAATGCAAAAGATTTAGGCGGCATAAACTATCAGCTTTTAAACAGCCTTTTTATGACCATCACCAACGCGAACTTTGACCCCGAGGCAATAGAAAAGCAGATTGTAAAAATGCTCTCTGTTCGCGACGAATTAAGAAAGAAGTCCGACAAATCCGATTTCGGCGACGCCGCAGTTTTTACCGTAGATTCCGGAGAGTCCATGCTTAAAAAGGCAGAATCGGTGGGAGTTCTCTCCACTGAGGACGAGGACATCCGCTCTCTTAAAGAGATGATTACTTACGGTCTTAAGGGCATGGCTGCCTATACAGAGCATGCTTTTAACTTAGGCAAAGAGGACCTTGAAATCATCGAGTTCATGTATAATACCCTGGCAGAGCTTCTTAGGGACGACCTTACGGCGGATGAGCTTGTCGCTCTGACTCTCAAAACAGGCGAATACGGCGTTAAGGCCATGGCTCTGCTTGATGAGGCAAATACCTCAAGATACGGCAATCCCGAAATCACAGAGGTTAATATCGGCGTCAGAAAGAATCCCGCAATTCTCATTTCAGGTCATGACCTGACTGATCTGGAGCAGCTACTTGAGCAGACTCAGGGCACCGGCGTGGATGTATATACCCACAGCGAGATGCTGCCCGCCCACTATTACCCCTTCTTTAAAAAGTACGAGAATTTCGCCGGCAACTACGGCAACGCCTGGTGGAAGCAGGTCGACGAGTTTGGTCCCTTTAACGGCCCGATTCTCTTTACCACAAACTGCATAGTCCCGCCAAGAAAAGAGGAAATCAGAAAGAGAATCTTCACCACCGGCTCTGCCGGCTTCCCCGGCTGCAAGCACATTGAGGCGGACGAAAACGGCAAAAAGGACTTTTCCGAAATCATAGAGCTTGCAAAAACTCTCCCTGCTCCCGAGGAAATCGAAACCGGCAAGATAATCGGCGGCTTTGCCCACAATCAGGTTTTCGCCCTTGCCGACAAAGTTGTGGATGCGGTAAAGTCGGGAGCCATTAGGAAATTCTTTGTAATGGCGGGCTGCGACGGCAGGATGAAATCAAGGGCATACTACACCGAGTTTGCCGAAAAGCTCCCCAAAGACACTGTAATTCTTACCGCCGGCTGCGCAAAGTACCGTTACAATAAGCTGCCGCTTGGCGACATCGGCGGAATCCCCAGAGTCCTTGACGCTGGTCAGTGCAACGACTCCTATTCCCTTGCCCTTATCGCCCTTAAACTCAAGGAGATTTTCGGGCTCAGCGATATAAACGAGCTGCCGCTCGCCTTCAATATCGCATGGTATGAACAGAAAGCGGTTATCGTCCTCCTTGCCCTTTTATATCTGGGCGTTAAGAATATCCACCTCGGACCCACGCTCCCCGGATTCCTTTCTCCCAATGTGGCAAAGGTCCTTGTGGAAAAGTTCGGCATTGCGGGCATTGATACCGTAGACTCCGATATAGAAATGTTCATGGCTCAGTAAAACAAAAGGCACTTCTAAAAGGAAGTGCCTTTAATGTTTGCGGGGGTTTATTTCTGCTTTTCGCCGAAGCCTAAATCAGGAAAAAGGGCTGTTCAACAGCGGAAAAATATTATATATTAAATGTAAATATTTGTAAGTAGAAGAGAGTATGACTACCGGTTTAAGGTTTATGGTAGGTCCCGATGAGAAAATACTGTATCAAGGCAAGCCCGATTTAAAATGCTTTGTTTTCGAAACCATATTCAACCCCTCATTGCCCATAGTGATTCTCTGGGGAGCCCTTGACCTTTTTGTACTCGGCAATCTCATTTTTGCGAAAGGCAGCGGAAAGTCTTTCTTTGTGGGCTTTATTCTTATCCATATGACCCCTGTCTGGATTTATCTCAGCAGCATAATCTTTATGGCAAGAAAGTACAGAAACATCGAATACATAGTCACCGACAAAGCGATTTATGTATCGGGGGGAGTGTTCAGCCGCACATATAGGTCAAAGCCCTTCGCGGAGCTGTCGCACATTGATTTGCACAGGAGCGTTTTTGACCAGCTTTTCAATGTGGGAGATGTGATAGCAACCACCTCGCACATCCGCCCGAACCAGAAGAGCGCGACTATTACACTTAACAGCATTTTAAATTTTACGGAAGTCTATAATCTGATAAAAAAGCTCCAGCAGGATATCTATACGGACATTATGTTCCCCAATGAGTACAGACCCGATGTAAACCGCGGCTACAAAACCGAATACAAAGGCTTTGAATAAAAAAAGACCACACAGAAACGCTGTGTGGTCTTATTATTAAATATTGAACTGACGGATAAGGCCCTGGGTCATTACATCCGCCATTTTCATTGCCTGGTTCTGAATTTCGTCATAAATCGTAACGCCTTTTCTGTATTGTCCTCTCAGAATGAAAACAGCCTCGTCCTCCGTCATGCGCAGATGGTCAAACAGAAGGCATCTCCACTGGAGTTTTCCCCAGTATGGGTTGATGGACGCAAGGAATTTCGCGATATCCTCAGCGTTTTCATACCATTTGCAGCGGATTTTGTCCGCTTTTATAACATTTCTTTCCTTCAGAGCGTTTACAAGCTCGGCCGCGATTAGCAGATGGTCTTTTAAAAGCTTTTTAAGCTGCTGAGCCTTTGCCTCGCCGTAGAATCTGCAGAAAAGCTTCGCGAAATCACAGGGGTTTTGAAGCAGCCTGTCGGTCACCGCCTGAAGGTCGGGAAGGTCGAAAGCGGTGCTTTCAATAAAGGAGCGAGTCCAAAGCACATGTTCATTCCACAGCTCACGCAGCTTGTTCGATAAGTCTATTTGCTTGCAGGTAATTTCTCTGTCAAAAGCTGTTTGATTCATTCTTTATTCCCTCCGTAATTTATTGCAGCAGAAAGCATCTATTTTATTTTATGTTGCGCCCCCAAGAGTGTGAGGAATTAATAAAAAAGGCCCCAGCCCTTATGGGCTGAGACCCGATTCTATGCTTTATACAAGCTGTGCGAAGACAACATTGTCAACTTCAATAAAGCCCTCGGAATCTGTCTTGGAGAACAGAATCCTTGCTCTTACGGTTCCTGCGGGTGCAGGCTCGGTTACGCCGGCGAAGGGTATCCACTCAATGAAGGTGTTGGTATCCGTGGGCAGTACCCTGTTGGAAACGAGACTGAGACCTACGCCCAGCTCTCTGTCAAATCTGTCGAGCCAGATGACTTTCATTATCATTGTGCCGAAGTCGGCTGTTTCAATGGTTTTTCTAAATCCGAGACCCGTGCTGAACAGATAGCACTTGCCCTCGGGGTCATAAAGGTCAACATCCTGCCACAAAGCGCCGCCAATCTGACCTATGCCTGCGTCGGCAGTGCCTTCGTAAACATCGTTTCGCTCAATGAGATTTACAAGGCTCTGCTGCCAGTAGTTAAGGCCGTCCTCAAAGCTGGGATTGTTTACAAGGTTCTGAGTGAGAACGGGAGCGAAAATCACATTGTCAAGCCGCAGGAAGTCTGCGGTGGTGGGTACTGTTGCGTAGAAGGTAAGCCTTGCGGTTGCGGTGCCGGGTACCATCGGGTAGCTGACGAAAAGGTAGCTCAGGTAGTTCTGCTGATTATTGAGAGTTTCGTTCGGGATAGATACATTAAGACCTGAGCCGATGGGATTGTCGTTATAGTCAAGCCACTC
Organism: Clostridiales bacterium DTU053; assembly: GCA_001512765.1. GTDB lineage: Bacteria > Bacillota > Clostridia > Oscillospirales > Acutalibacteraceae > DTU053. Next base: position 15,537 of record LFSO01000027.1, on the reverse strand, counting down.
AATGCGCACGGTAAGACCTACATTGCCGGTACCCTGAGCCGCGAAGCTGAGAAGGAATGAGGTCTGCGGCGGCAGGTGGCCTACGCTTATGTCCTGAGAAAGATTTCCGTTGACCTGGGTCAGAGCGTGTCCCGCGCCCTCAAGGGACTCTTTGTAGGAGGAGAGGAATGCGGTGTCGCCGTCCGGGTTCGCTACCCACTCAAAGAGGTTTGCCTCAAAGTCTCCGTTCCTGATAAGGTCGGTGTAAGCCATCGGAGCCAGAAGCACACCGTCTATGAAGATGAAATCCGCTTCGCTCATAAAGGAAGGCGAACCTTTGCTGAACGAGATTTTCGCAAAGGCCGTGTCCTCAGGCGGTCTGTCGGTCTGGGCAAAGAAGGTAATCTTCGCGGTGCTGTTGATTCTGCCGCCGGGGATTACCATTCTGAGGCCGAGGCCAATCTGGTTGTAATTGCTGTCAAGCCATGCGACTTCCGCAATGAGAATTCCCAGGGTCAGCTCCTGCTGAACTCCCAAAAGCGGCGAGCCCACAGCGTTAAAGCTGAACAGCATCGGGCTTCTGCATACGCCCTCAAGGGATACAATCTGATAGAGGGAAGCAACTCCGGGACCGAGTCTTGCTTGAATCGCTCCTTCGTAAACATCGGTATTTGTAAAGGTTACATTTGAAGCAACCCACGGACCGTACTGGCTTTCAAAGCTGAAATCCTGCACCAAATTGCCGCAGCGTTTGCATTTGGGCTTTTTCTTATCGTGCTTGCAATCGTCCCGCCTGTCGGGCTCTGCAGAATGATTGCAGCACTCGGGATATGGTCTGATTGCGTTATTATAAGACATATGCATTATCTCCTTGAATTTAGTAATGATGTTTTAATTCAACATCCCATAGTATTTTATGTTTGAGCCCCTTGCAGTGGGACAAATACTTTTGATGTTTGGGGACAAACTTAAAGCTTCCAAAGACAAAAGAATTGATTTATTCCCCGCAAAAAGTTATTATGGTTTTGGAAAATAAGGAGGCTGTTATGAACATAGTTGATTTAAAGCAGTATATAAAGCCGGGCAAGCTTTATAAGGAGAAGGAGAGCACATTTTACGCTCAGGCTCAGATTCCGACCGAGTGCCGCTCAAACCACGCAAGCTGCCTTACTCAGCTTGACAACGGGGATATTCTCTGCGTGTGGTTCGGCGGCTCCGCCGAGGGTTCGGGAGATACGAAAATTCACCTCTCAAGACTGAACAAAGGCGCATCCCAGTGGACTGAGCCTAAGAGAATAAGCGATGACTATAACTGCTCCGAGCAGAACCCCTTTATCTACGATTTCGGCGGCGGGCATTTATGGCTTGTCCACACCGCTCAGAAAACAAGGGGAATGTCAAAGGAAGAATGGAACGCCCTTGTAAAAAGCGGCAAGGCAAAGGGCTCATACACAATGCAGGAAACAGCCGAAATCCGCATACTGGAGTCCTTTGACTACGGCTATACCTTTAAAAAGAGAGAGCCCTTAAACCAAAAAAGCGGAGCCTTCTGCCGCCAGCCGATAATAAGGCTCTCAAACGGCGATTTGCTAATGGGTATGTGGTACAGCGTCGTAAGGGAAGGGGATTTTGAAAGGGGAGAGACCTACGGCGGGGATTATTCCGTCTGCCTTATCTCCGAGGACAACGGAGCGACTTGGAAGGAGTATCCCGTTCCCGACAGCGTGGGCAGAGTTCATATGCAGCCCATAGAGCTTGAAAACGGCAGGCTCATAGCCCTTTTCAGAAGCCGCTTTGCCGACAGGATATATAAAAGCTATTCTGAAGACTACGGCAGAACATGGACTGCCCCCGTTCCCACGGTTCTCCCCAGCAACAACTCCTCAATTCAGGCAAAGAAACTTCAAAGCGGCAACATAGCCCTTGTCTACAACCACACCCCCTATATTGCGAACGACGCCTCAAAGGTGCGCTGGCCCGCGAACTCCCGCCATCATCTTGCGGTCGCGCTCTCCGAGGACGGCGGCGAAACTTTCCCGTACATCAGAGTCATTGAGCACGGCGAGGAGTTTTTCGGGGAGAATTGGCGCAAGAACAGGGAATGTTCCTACCCCTCAATAATTGAGGCAGATGACGGAAAGCTTCATGTTTCCTATACCTATAACGGCAGACGCTGCATAAAGCATGTAATAATCGATGAAAACTGGATTAAGGGGGAATAGCGTGGCAACCTTAAAGGGCATAGTCCCCGCATTAATAACTCCCGTAACACACGATGAGAAAATAAACGAAAAGGCATTAAGAAAGCTTGCAAACAGACTGATTGACGCGGGAGTCCACGGTCTTTTTGCCCTTGGAACGACAGGGGAGTTCTTCTCCTTGAGCCAAAAAGAAAAGCTCACCGCCATATCGACTGTAATCGACGAGGCGGCGGGCAAGGTACCCGTTGTAATCGGCACGGGAGCGGTCAGCACAAGGGAGAGTATAGAGCTCTCAAAAAAAGCTGAGGAGATGGGAGCGGACTATCTCTCGGTCATAACCCCCTATTTCAACTGCCTCAGCCAAAGGGAATTAAGTGAGCACTATCTGAGAATAGCCTCCGCGGTGTCAATCCCCATAATCCTATACAACATCCCCGCCAGAACGGGACTGAGCCTTTCTGACGACACAGTCTCAGAGCTGGCAAGGGTGCCGAATATAGTCGGCATAAAGGACAGCAGCGGCAAATTTGACAATATACTGTCTTACATTGAAGTTTCAAAGGGGCTTAATTTCTCGGTCTATGCCGGAACGGACTCGCTGATACTTAAAACCCTTATGGCGGGCGGCAGCGGCGCGGTTGCAGCGACAGCCTGCGTTTTCCCCGAGCTTGTGGTGTCAATCTATGAGTTTTGGAAAAGGGGCGACATGGAAAAAGCCGAAAAGGCTCAGGAAATGCTCTTTGCCATTCGGGATTTCAGCGCAAAATTCAGCATCCCCGCCGCATACAAAGCGGCGCTGGAGATTCAAGGCATCGATGCCGGCCCGCCCATTTCACCCGCCCTGCAACTTCCCTATGAAGAAAAGGAAAAACTAAAAAACCTTCTAAAAAAATACGAAAAGGAAATCTCAGAACTGCTATCATAAAAAAGCGCTCCCAAGCGGAGCTCTTTTTTATTAATTAAAAGTTTGTTCACTCAAGTTTTTTTGAACTGTGCTATAATTTGCCCGTTGTATTTCAGTGGCTTTGGAGGAAAAATGGTTTCACTTCTGCTTGCGATAATATATTTGGCTTTTATAAGTCTCGGATTGCCCGACTCCCTTTTGGGCTCAGCTTGGCCCGTAATGTATGAGCAGTTCGGCGTGCCGCTGTCCTACGCGGGAATTATTTCAATGATAATTTCGGGCGGCACCATTATATCGAGCCTTATGTCGGACAGACTCACAAGAAAATTCGGCGCGGGACTCGTCACAGCGGTAAGCACGCTTCTCACCGCCCTTGCCCTTTTCGGATTTTCCCTTTCCCGCTCATACATTCCCCTTTGCGTTTTGGCTGTTCCTTACGGTCTCGGCGCGGGAGCCATTGACGCGGCTTTAAATAACTATGTAGCCCTGCACTACGCCTCCCGCCATATGAGCTGGCTGCACTGCTTTTGGGGAGTGGGAGCGGCGATAAGTCCCTATATTATGGGCTACAGTCTGAGTAAAGATCTAAACTGGAGCCTGGGCTACAGAATAGTGTCTATAATTCAAATCTGCTTTACGGCAGTGCTCTTTATCAGCCTGCCCCTTTGGAGAAAGAACAGAGAGAACGGACATACCACAGAAAACTCCCGCCCCTTGACTCTCAAAGAAGCGGTCAGCATAAAGGGGGTAAAACTCGTTCTTGCTGCTTTCTTCTCCTATTGCGCCCTTGAGTGGACCGCCTGCCTTTGGGCAAGTTCTTATCTTGTTGAGTACAGGCAGATAGACGCCAACACCGCCGCAAGATTTGCCTCGCTCCTGTTTATAGGCATCACCGTCGGACGCTTCCTCTGCGGCTTTATCGCCGACAAGGTGGGCGACAAAAACCTAATCCGCATAGGAACGGCAGTAACCATGTTCGGCATAGTTCTTGTAGCCCTGCCTCTTAAAGTGGATTCAATCGCCCTTGCGGGTCTTATTATAATAGGTTTCGGCTGCGCGCCCATTTACCCGTCCATTATCCATTCTACCCCCGTAAACTTCGGCAAGGAAAACTCCCAGGCAATCGTGGGCATACAGATGGCAAGCGCATATGTGGGCAGCACCTTCATGCCCCCCGTATTCGGAATGCTTGCCGACAATATCAGCATGGGGCTTTATCCCTTCTACCTTATGTTCTTCGGAGTGCTGATGGTTATTATGTCCGAACGGCTTAATAAAACGGTAGCTAAAGCATAAATTGATCCCCCTTTTATAGGGGGATTTTTTATACTATATAGGCTATCGGCACACCGTTTAAATGCTTAGAGAGTTCATTTCTCAAAAACTCCTCTCCCTCATGGCGCAGAGATTCTTTGTACCAGTACTTGCCCTTGCCGCGCCCCGTCATCTTCACCTTGTCAAAAAGCTCAATCGCCTTCGGGAAAGCCTCATTATTGATGGAGCGGTGAATAAAGCTGTATGTCATAAAGATGATTTCCAGTTTGATTTTCCGCTTTGCCTTTTCCGTCAGCTCATCGGCGAGCCTTTCTATAAGCTCCGAATACAGCCTTTTCCAATCGCTTACAAAAACGACGGGGGCGATTAAAAGCCCAATTGGATAATCCGCCTCGCAAAGGGAGTTCACCGCCTTTATTCTGCCGCTGAGCTGAGAGGTGCCGAATTCGATTTTTCTTATAATCTCCTCAGGGTTTACGCTCATTCTCACAATTGTTCTGCCTTTGTGCTCCAAGGGGAGTATCGGCTCTATCATGTCGAATTTTGTGGGAAAGGTTATAAAACCCTTTTGAGCTTTCGCGAAATTCTCTATAGTCCAAACGAGATTTCCCGTTATTGTGTTCTCCAGCAACAAATCGCTGTTGCTGCCGATTTCAAAAACAAGGTCCCTGTCCGCTTTTTCGGCTTCTTTCAGGAGCTTAAACATCATTTCCTCCCTGTTTACAAAGAGCCTGAGATAAGAGCATTTATTGTAGTTGCAGACAAGATAGCAGTAAAGGCACATGGCGCTGCAGCCCGATGAGGTGTAGGGCACCAAAAAATCCGAAGTTTTGTTGTTCGGAACATGCTTTAAAGATTTTCTGACGCCTATTATCAGATGCCTTTTCATCCTGGCAAATTCTTTGTTTTCGTTTTTTCTCAGTTCCTCAATGTTATTGTGGCTTTCAATCGGAATCCACGGCACATCCTTGTACTTTTCTCTAAGTTCCTTGCCGAGCTTATATTCAAGAGCTTTTGGCTCGAAGTAAACCTTATCGGGAAACAAATCCACATCCCCTTTATATTTTTTATTAGTATTTCACCGCCTTTGAGTTTAAGCAAAGCAAAACATTAAACAAATTGACAATTTTTCTCAGATTGTTTATAGTCAAAGAGGAAATAAAAAACGGAAGGAGTAAAAACGATGGCAAAAAAACTATGCGCTCTGCTGCTTGTTGTTTCAATGCTTTTTACCATTGCGGCTACGGGTCTTGCCGCTGACGCTAAACCCTTTGAGGACAGCGAATTCTTTGAAATAGGCGATTATTCCATACATTACAGATTCAAGCCCGCGACTGGCGAGTTTAAGGGCAGGTTTGTGCTGATTCACGGACTTATGTCCTCCACCACCGCGTGGGAGCCCTTCGCCGAAATTATGACCGCCGAGGGCTATGACTGCCTGCTTGTTGACCTGCCGAACTTCGGCTACAGCACAAGGGAAAATGTAAAGGTTCAGGCAATCCCGAGAGAGGATATTCTTGCAGCTCTTATGGAGGAACTGGCACCCGGAGAGAAATGGTTTGTGGGCGGCCATTCAATGGGCGGCGGAGTCGCCATGGTTCTTGCCTCCAAGCACCCCGATTTGATTGAGGCTCTGTTCCTCTATGCTCCGGGGCTTAATACAAAGGCTATGTTCCCCAACAATTCGGAAATGTCCCTTCAGATTATTGGCTCAATCTTCAACGCATTTTTCAAGATGCTTGTAAGCTTTGCCAGAATACCCTTTGTAAGCCAGATGATAAAGAAAAATGTTGGCTATGCGCCCGACTTTGATTTGAACAGAAGGTATCTTGACGCTCTGAGCGTTGAGAATACGGGAATGGGACTTATCTTTATGATGAAGAGGGCAACACCCCTTGATGTGGAGGCTCTGCATGAGCTGAATATGCCCATTTTCCTCTGCCTTGCCGAGGACGACAAAATCGTTCCCGTTGACGGTGAGATGGCAATCAAAATTGCGGACAATCTGCCCGAGCATACCGTAAAGCTCATTATGCCGGGTCTTAACCACTCCTTCATTGAAAGCGACGCTGACAGGGTCACAGCCGCAACCCTTGACTTTATAGCAGGTCTTGCGGCATAATGAGAAAACGCAACAGGGCTCACCTTTCTTTCGGTGAGCCCTGTTTTCGTGCAGGAGGCGGGAGATTATTTGAAAAAGTCGATGGAGTAGAGTACTTCTGCGCTGTCTATATCCATAGCCCATATTCCCCACATGGGGTCAATGGCGTAGAGTGTGCTGCCTATATATGTGCCTCTCAGCTCATCGATTCCGGGAGCGGGGGAGTAGGTGAGCTTAGGCACTATCCTTCTGTTCTCAACGGAGAAGGAGCGGAGAACCGAAAGCTGACCTGCGGATGTTTGTCTATACTGCATCACAGTGACCACATACAGATTCTTTTCGGGTATGGTAAGGAATGCCTTGTGGTTGGAGGATATTCTTGCGCTGGGATAGGTGATATGGTCTATTTCGATAGGTTTAGTCGGGTCGCTAACATCAAAGAGGGAAATTTTAGCGTCTCCGTTAATGCCCGTATCCGTGCCGTCAAGACCTATGCCTATAAGGAGATTATCGCCCACGGGGTGGAGATACTCGGAGAAGCCGGGGATTTTAAGCTCGCCCACAATCTTGGGATTTCTAGGGTCGTGCAAATCAAACACGAACAGCGGGTCTGTAAGAACAAAGGTTACCACATAAGCGGTATCGCCCATAAAGCGCACGGATTTTATCCGCTCGCCCTTGGCAAATCCTGTTACCTTGCCCACTTCATTCAAATTCTTGTCAAGCACAAACAGGTTGTTGCCCCGTGAGTCGCCGGTGGCTATTCTGAAATAACCGTCTTTTTCGTCCATGGCGAACTGGTTGAGAAGCCCTCCGCTGACGGTGTTTCTGGAATTGAGCCTTATATTGCCGTCCTTTAAGGTAAAGTAGAGAATCTCTGTCTCGTCCGCGTCGGTGAAAACCATATCGCTTCTGAATTCGAAGGTTCTGACGCCGCCGTCATATATGGAGCGGGCGGTATAAAGGTTTTCGTTCCTTTGATATATGCTGTCAGCGCCGCCCAGAACCGCCTTTGTGTCTATCTTTGAGTTCTTCTCAAGACTCTTGATAAGTCCCACCACAAGGTAGCTCTGGTAATCCGACTTTTCGGGGATATAGATGCTTTCGGGAGCTAGGCGGTCCGCTTTGCCTTGAATCTCGATTACGGGAATCGAGATTTTCTTTGTAACCTCTTCCTCACCTTCGATATAGTAAACATCGTACGAGGTTACAAGGCTTAATGAGCCGTTATAAATTCTAGACGATACATAGTAGCCGTCCTGGGTGTAGTGGAGAAGCTCCTTGGGGCTGCTTCTGTCGCTGATGTCAAATACGGTAACGCCCGTAACCGATTTGCCCTGCCTGATTGTATCATTTACGCGCATGGGTCTGTAATAGTCGAAAATGGCAGCGAGCCTGTTGCCTTGGACAAAAATCTCCAAAATCCTATGGTTTTGAGGTCTTGTGAAGTATTCGTCGGCAACTGTGGTACTCTTTTCGAATGAGGTGAAAGCTTCCTTTGTTATTTGTCCAAGCCTAATGAAAGAAGTGTGCTTAAGAGTATTGTTTGCCGTGTCCACAATTCGAACGCCGTACTGAGTGGCAATATAAAGGTATCTGCCGTCATTCTTTATGATATCCGCTTCGGCAACGCCCTCAACCTGCTCGTTGGTCCTGCCGTAGCCGACGCTCTCCGATCCGGAGGGAGTGTCAAGCCAATTATCTTCTCTTACTATGTCCCCGACTTTGTCGAAGCTGAATAGCCCTCCGAAGAAATTCTTTAAGGAGAATTTAGAAGAATTTTGCGCCTTCTTCCTTGCCTTCCAAATGCTTTCTTCAATCTCGGAGTAAGAATTTGCCTTCTTTACGCCCTTAACTTCTTTTTCGTTATTCTCCTGTGTTACCGAAACGGAGCTGAGATTTGTATCGGCGGGAACATTTCCGATTTTGTCGCTCTCTTTAAAGTCGAATGAACTGCTGCCTATATCGCCTGAGAGACCGGCTTCTGTTTCGGCTGCGGTTTCCTGAATCTCGGAGGGGGGACGGTCGAGACCTATATAGAAAACGGCTGCAGCCGCGATAATCACAAAAGCAGCGGCGGCGGCAATGACTCTCTTGGAAGGAGCCCAGGCCACATAAATGCCCTTCTTTACTTCTTTTTCATTTATTTCGGGGGCTTTTGAGTTTTCCTTTAAAAGCTGAGCTATGCTTTCCGGCTTTAAAGTCTCGGGAAGCTCGAATTTCTCAGTATCCTTTTTAAGCTCTTCGGAAATCCGTTTTAAAAAAGCCTTATCCCTTTTGTTCATATTAACAACCCCTCAAAGACCGTAGTTTAATTGATCTCTCATCTTTTTAAGTGCACGGGCAAGCCGAGAGCGAACCGTTGAGGACGGACAGCCAAGCATTTTGGCGATTTCATGACTTTTGTAGCCTGCCAGTGCACTTAAAAGGACAATCTCCCTTTCCTCGTCCTTTAATGTGTCGAGAACCTCCAAAAGCTCCGATTTTAAGGAGGCGGGGAGATACTCATCGGAGCCCAGATGCTCCGCCGAGGAAATGTCCACAAAAACGGGGGCGGCTGAATTTTTCATAAGTCTTGTCTTGCAGCAGTTTGAAAGTATTTTAAAAAGCCAAGACTTGAACGCCCCTTCGTTTCTAAGGGAGCCGATTTTGCTGAATGCCAAAAGCACGGCGTCTTGAACCGCGTCCTGAGCATCCTTTTCGTTTTTCAGATAGCATAAAGCAAACCTGTAAAGGTCGGCGGCGTAAAGGGAGTAGAGCTGCGCAAATGCGTCAGCGTCGCCGCTCATTGCTTTTTGCACATTCGATTTAACATCTGTCATCAAATCACCTTGCTTCCGTCCTCACAGATAAGAGATTGAAGAGCCGAAAATTGTTGCAGGGCTTTATAATTTTCTCAAGTTTATAATGGATTAAAAATTTTGGCAAGAAAAAACTGACGCACCCGGGGTGCGCCAGTTTGAATTTGTAGTTTAGATTCTGCACTTGACAACCGTGTTTTTCTCTGCGGATTCAAATACCGCCTCGATTGCCTTCATGGAGCGCCTGAGCTGATCGTGAGTTACTATCTGCTGAGCGCCGTTCCTTAATACATCGTAAATGTTGATGTAGTATTCGGACCAGTCGGCTGTGACCTTCGGCAGTGGGAACTCCTTAATGGTTTCGCTTGTTCTCGGTGCCATGGTCTTTGTAATTCCCGCGCCTGCCTTAATCGGCACCGCGTCAATCTTCTCCCAGTCCTTAATCTTAACAATCTTGCCGTTTAAATCCCAGTCCTCGATAACGGCTGTGCCGTTCTCGCCAAGGATGTACCAGCGGGGCAGGGAGATGAAGTTGCTTGTGGCAACCTCCACATAGCATACAAGACCGTTTTCAAATGTAAAGGTTACATAGCAGCCGTCGTCGACTTCCTCGTTTGTGACATTGGAGAGGTTTGCGTGAACTGATACAACCGGGTTGTCAAGGTTCAGCATAAGGATCTGGTCAAAGAGATGTACGCCCCAGTCCAGAACCATTCCGCCGCCGTGAGCCTTTTCGGCTCTCCAGTCGCCGGGGATGCCTCTTGAGCCCTGAACTCTTGACTCGATTCTGAAAATCCTGCCCAGAGTGTCGGACTCAATAATCTCCTTGGCTGTAAGGAAGTCGTCGTCCCATCTTCTGTTCTGATGAACTGTGAAGAGCTTTCCGGTCCTTTCGCTTGCCTCAATCATTTCCTCAAGGTCGGAAAGTGAAATGGTAACAGGCTTTTCTGAAATAACATTTACGCCTGCTTCCATGGCTCTAATGGCGATGGGTTTGTGGAACTCGTTGTAAGTTGCGATGGTAATGAGCTCTACATCGTCAGCCAAAAGCTCATCAAGGGAATTGTAGGCATGAATTCCGTTCTGCCTTGCAAGCTCGCATCTTTCCTCTTTGATGTCGTAAATGCCCTTTACATTGTAGTTCGGCATCTTGAGAAGCTCGCGGACATGGTGAGCGCCCATGCCGCCGTAACCCACAACAGCTACATTGATTTTATCTGGCATTTCTGAATAGACCTCTTCTTTCCATATCGATAAGTTTGCAGAGTGCATATTTTCAGCGGCTCAAAACGCCGCGGAGTTTTCGGTTTATACCCACCACATCTCGCCGGGGGTTTCGGTCATTATTGCCTCCTTGAGCGTCGCGACAGCCTTTGAAAGACCCTCGTTCTGGCTCATAAGAGCGTCCTCGTGCTCAATGGAGATTGCATAGTCGTAGCCCACAAGGCGCAGATTGCTGATGATGTCCTTCCAGTAAACAAGATCGTTGCCGTAGCCGACGGAGCGGAAGGTCCAGGAGCGGTTGAGCACATCGCCGTAGCCCTTTGTGTCAAGCACGCCCGTAACGGCTGTGTTGTACTTGTCGATCTTGGTGTCTTTTGCGTGGAAGTGGAAGATTGCGTCTCCCAGCTTTCTGATGACGGCTACAGGCTCCATGCCCTGCCAAATGAGATGGCTTGGGTCAAGGTTTGCGCCGATTTCGGGGCCTACTGCCTCACGGAGCTTAAGCAGTGAATCGGTGTTGTAAACCGCAAAGCCGGGGTGGAGCTCAAGAGCGATCTTGTTGACGCCGTGCTCCTTTGCGAAGGCAACAAGGTCTTTCCAGTAGGGGATAAGAACCTCGTTCCACTGATAGTCAAGAATCTCAAGATAGTCGTTCGGCCAGGGGCAGGTTACCCAGTTGGGGTACTTTGCGCCCGGATGGTCGCCGGGGCAGCCGGAGAAGGTGTTAATCTGATGAATTCCTACCTTTTCGCAAAGGAGGATGGTCTTTCTGATGACCTCGTCATAATACTTAGCTGTCTCCTTGTCGGGGTGAACAGGGTTGCCGTGGCAGCTGAACGCGCTGATTTCAACATTGTATTTCTTTATGGTGTCCATAAATTTCTTGAATTCAGCCTCGTCATTCAGTAGCACATCGGGATTTGCGTGAGCGTTGCCCGGATAGCCGCCCGTGCCTATCTCAACCATTTCAATGCCGAGAGAGGTAAAATATTTCAGAGCCTCTTCAAGGCTTAAATTGCTGAGCAGAGTAGTGAATACTCCCAGCTTCATATTATCATCCTTTCTCTTTTTTAAAGCATTGATTACAGATTTGCTTTAAAGTAATTCATGCTTCTTTCAATGTCCTCAAGACCTGTGGGAACGGGGTCGTCGTTTTCGAGGATGAGCCACTCGAAGCCTGCTTCCTTAGCTGCCTTGAAAACAGCCTTCAGGTCGTTTTCGCCCTCGCCCAGAGCCTTCGGCTTTCTGTTTACGCCATCTTTGATATGGAGATGGACGATTTTGTCCTTGTTCTCGAGTATGTAATTGTAGTTGTCAACGCCGGCGCAGAAGCTCCAGTATGTGTCAAGCTCAATGGCGCAGACTTCTTTGATTCTGTCAAGGATGAGAGCCTTGTTGGCGGAGCCTTTAACGGGGTGGAACTCCTCTGTGTGATTGTGGAAGTAGATTGTAATGCCCTCTTCCTTTGCTCTGTTGTAGGCATTGCCCATTATATTCAGGACATTCTGAAGGTTCTCCTCTGTGGAGGTGTTTGCGCCGCCTATGCCTACATATTTGCAGCCGATTGTCTTGTGGAATTTAAGGGTTTCCTCAAGATTCTCAGGCTTTAAGCTGTCAAGACCCACATGTGTTCCGACAGCCTCGAGACCTGCGTCGTCAAGGGCTTTCTTGATTTCCTCGGCAGAAAGTCCGTGATAGCCGGCAAACTCCACGCCGTCAAATCCGATAGCCTTTACCTTGGGGAGGAGAGCCAGAAAGCCTTCCTTTGAATCAAAGTCACGCCTTAATGTATAAAGCTGAACAGCAAGTTTCATAACTTTTACTCCTTCTCTTTAAGCTGAACGGAACTTAGCCGCCGTAAACCATCTTTGAGATGTAGTCTATGGTGACCTTTACGCCCCATTCGCCGAGCTCGCCTCTCCAGGTCCTTGAGTGAGGCTCTATGCTGAGCATGCCGTTGTAAGCGTGCTTGTAAAGCAGTCCCATAATCGGACGCCACTGAATCATGTCAAGACCTGCCGGCGGGTCGTCAATGTGCTTGCCGCCGTAGTTGAGCGTACCCTTGATGTGGAAGTGATGAATTCTGGCGCCGTACTTTGCTATCTCGCCCAGATAGTCGCCGCTGCCGGAATTGATGCAGTGGGACGGGTCGTACTTAAGGCCCAGCTCCGGAATCGCGCTGAGAACAACATCCCAAACGGCGGGAGTCCTTACAAAGTTAGCCCAGTCGCAGTTGTAAACGGCGATCTTAACATTTCTCTCCTTGCCGTAGTCGACAAGTTTCTTTAGGAAGCTGATAGCGTTCTCCAAATTTTCAGAATATGTTTTGCTCTCAACATAGTTTACGCCGGTGTTGAATACGGGGCAACCGAGTTCTGCGCAAACATCCAGAAGAGTTAAATTGTGATTTAATTCCTCCTCTATAAGCTCGCCGGTTTCGGCGTCAAACTTGGGAGCGCCCCACCTGCCGATGGAGAGAACCTTAACATCGTACTTTTCGGACCATTTTTTAAGGTCGGGAACAAGCTTTTTAAGCTCTGCCGCGTCAAGACCTACATTGTAGCAGAATTCAACGGCTTTAAGTCCCAAATCGGCGGCGTACTTAAAGCCCTCCTCAGACCAGCTTGAAATAATTCCGAGTGTCATTGCCATAGTATATTTCCTTTCCGCTTTTCACCGCTTAACGCGGCTAAGCCGTAATTCGTTTACAAGGTCAAATACTGTAAATGCTTTTATTCGAAGAATACGGGCTGACCCGTCTTTGCCGAGGTGTAGATAGCCTCAAGAATCTGTGTTACAACAAGAGCCTGCTCGGGTGTTACGCAGGGATCGGTGTCGAACTCTATGGCGTCGAGCCACTTCTGAGCCTCAAGGTCCTTGGGAGAAACCTTTTTGCCGTCGTAGAAAGCAACGCCGCCGGCGGAGAAATCGGGACATTCGATAACCTGACGGTTATTCTTTACATAGTTGATTCTTACCTTGTCGTGAAGGGTGTCGGCGCCTGCCTTGTCGCCGCAGAGAAGAACATTTGCCTCGTCGGGGTCGGCGATGTTGAGTGCCCAGCTTGATTCAACGCTGATAACCGCGCCGTTCTTCATTACAACATAGCCGAATGCGGAGTCCTCAACAGTGAACTGTTCGGGATCCCAGTCGCCCCAAGCGTTGGCTGTGTTTCTCTGCTTGCCAAGCTTTTTGAAGATGTTGCCTACTACCATCTTGGGCTCGTAGTTGTTCATCATCCAAAGGGTCATGTCAAGAGCGTGGGTTGCGATGTCGATGAGGGGGCCGCCGCCCTGCTCATACTCGTTAAGGAATACGCCCCAGGTGGGAACCGCTCTGCGGCGAAGAGCGATGGCTCTTGCGTAATAGATTTCGCCGAGCTCGCCGTTGTCGCAGCATTCCTTTACATAAAGGCTCTGGGGTTTCTGGCGGTTCTGATAGCCTATGGTGAGCTTTTTGCCTGTGCGCTTTGCGGCCTCGACCATTGCCTTTGCCTCTTCATAGGTCTTTGCCATGGGCTTCTCGCACATTACATGCTTGCCTGCCTCAAGGGCGTCGATGGTGATAAAGGAGTGTGAACGGTTGGGTGTGCATACATGAACGATTTCGATGGAGTCGTCTTTCAGAAGCTCTTTGTAGTCGGTGTAGACCTTAGCGTCGGGAGTGCCGTACTCCTGGGCAGCTTTGACTGCTCTTTCTTCGATGATGTCGCAGAATGCAACCATGTCAACTCTGCCTGTGTTTTTGAGCGCGGGCATATGCTTGCCGTTTGCAATACCGCCGCAGCCTATGATGCCGACTCTGAATTTTTTACCCATAAAATATCCTCCATTAACTGAAAGTTTGATTTTTTATTCCAAGAGAGAAGCCTCTCTAAAAGAGTCAAAAGCAAAAACAGGGCAGCAAAGCAGAGAGCCTTGACAATAGCCCTTATGACTAATTATAAGTTAATCTGCTTAATTATCAAGGTTAAGAGTAAAAAGCGCAAGGTAAAAAATAATAGTAGATTTTTATACATTTTGCCTATTGTTTTCTGGCGCATAAAAGACCCAAAAACCGCGTCAAATCAAGGTTTTCCATTTTTATTCAATTCCGGGCAAACAAATCTGTAAATTTGTTTCAATTGACACATAAAGCCGCCCGGCACTATAATTAACTTGAGGATTTGCGAGAACAATCTGCCATTTCCCGCAGTCTGATTTATGACAGGAAGTTTTTATACAAGCTGCGGATTTGTCCGCTAAACTCTATGCTTTACGGTTTGTCAATATGAAAGGATGAGAAAATGAAAAAGCTCACCCATAAGATAATATCCCTTTGCTTCATTTTTTCCGTGCTGATGCTCTCCGTATCGGCTTTTTCGGCTTTTGCCGCTGAGAGTCAGCTCTATGTAATAAAAGACACCACGGGAGTATATACAAAGCCCGCCCTGCCGCCCGTCGGCGAAAAGCTGACCGACATACACAAATACGCAATCGTTACCGTCGTTGAAGTCACCAACGGCTGGGGCAAAATATATATTCAGGGCACAGAGGGATACATACATCTTTCCATGACCGAGCCTTACAGCGGCGACCCCGCCGACGCATCGTCAATCGAGTCAATCAATATCGAAAGCTTTCCCTACAAAACCGTCTATACCGACGGGGAGAGCTTTTCCGCCGAGGGCATTGCCGTTTCCGCAACCCTTAAAAGCGGCGAAAAGGTAGCTTTGAAAGGCTTTGATATTATAGTGCCGCCCATGACTTTGACCCGCTCCGATCTTGCGGACAAGCAGCAGACCGTTACCGTAAAATACGGCCCCGGCACCGCGCTCACCGCAGGCTTTTTGATTACGGTAAAAAGGCTGCCCATTGACTCATTGAATGTTGTGAGCCTGCCCGAACTCGAGTACAAAGAGGGCGAGAGAATCGACCTTACGGGTCTTAAAGTCATGGCAAGCTATACGGACGGCAGCGATAAAACCGATGTTACGAACGAACTTATAGAAAAGACAACGGGCAAGAGCATATCTGAGCTTCAGGGCAAAATCTTAGAGCCGGGTACATATAA
>LFSO01000005.1:38930-69352 GCA_001512765.1 Clostridiales bacterium DTU053 | reverse complement strand
CCTGCCTGCTGCCTGAGCAATACTGTCAAGCCCCGCAAGAGACCGTATTACAATGGAGAAACTAATATCCACGCCTGCCTCAATCAGCTGAGTGCTAATGCATATGACTTCTTTTTCATATCTTATTTTCTCTAAAACCTTTCTCCTATGGGCAGGGCAAAGGCCGGTACTCAAATAGCAAACATTAAAACTCGGATAGTTTTCCTTTAAGCATAAAAAGGCTTTTAAAGCAGCTTTCTTAGTGTTTAAAATCGCAAGTATGCGTTTATTGTCCTTGTGCTTTTCCGCAATAAATTCCGCAAGCCGCTCTGATGAAAAAACACCCTCGATTGTAAGGTCCCGAATTTGTGTTCGTTTAAATCTCTTAAATATTTCGGTGGTATCCTCAATCATTCTTTTATTGCTCAACATCAGAGGATACTTTTTTGTAAGGTGCAGGCGGGGCTGAGTTGCTGTACATAAAACCACAGAACAGTTCATGACCGAAGCTAAGAAATTCATCGCAGTATTAAACATATAAATGCAGTTTACGGGGATGGACTGAACTTCGTCGATAATGATTACCGAGTTAGCGAGCGAATGAAATCTTCTGGCAGCGGAGGACTTCCCGGCAAACAAGGTATCGAGGAACTGCACCATAGTTGTTAAGACAATCTTTGACGACCATCGTTCTGTAAGAAGCTTGTATCTGTCATCACTGCTAACAATATCACTGTGATGCTCAAGGATTTCTTCTTTGCAGTATTTAGAAATGCCCCTGACAACATCAGCGTTCTGCTCAAGTATGGACTTATAGGGTGCAATATAAAAAATCCTGTCCTTGCCGTTCATTTTTGCGCAATTAACGGCATACCTCAGACTGCTGAGTGTTTTTCCCCCTCCAGTGGGAACATGCAGCTGATATATGCCGTTATCATTTTTAGCAAAGCTAAGGCATGCGTCAGATATCTTTTGACGCTCTTTATTTACTGAACCGCTTTTGTCGAGTTTTCTGATGTGATTTTCTAGCTCATCGCTGAGTTTTGCAAAAAAGTTGTCGTCTGTCATGTTTGTTACCTTTTCGTTGTTTTCAAAAAGATAACTGTCATATCTGTCCGCATCGAGCACACAGCTGAGCAAATATCTGACAATTAAACCTAAAGAAAACACTAAAGAGGCTTTATCATTAGGGTACAGCTTTGCCAGTTTGTTGAAAATGTTCTCTATTTCCGTAGCTGAGCTATCGAAATCATCGGAGAGTATCTCTTTATCATGAGCAATTTTTTTAGCACTTCATCATAAAATATTTCCCTTTTGGGATTAATTCTGACTTCAAAAACATCTTTTCCGTCCGGTGAAATAATGTCATAAAGTCCGTTATGGTGGTGAGAAATTATTGCAAGGCTAATCATTTGAGCGGCAAGCGTTTTAAATGAATTCTCTTTAGAAGAAAAAGAGTATGCCAGTTTACCGCCTGCACTTGAATGATTAATCTCACCTCTTTTTTGTCACTCTCTCCCAAAAGATACTGCTGAAACTCTTCGGTCGCCTTTCCGATATCATGCAGTTTGCCGCAAAGAGAGGCAGTTTTTGCAACGCCGATTTTAGCGCCAAAAGATTTGCAGAACTCTTCAACATTTTTGCTGTGCTCGCAAAGAGTCTGGATTCTGGTATCTTTTGTTTTTCGTGCGTAGTATGTATTCATACTCAATTCCTGCATAATACCATCCCAAACTGCATCAAATATTTAAGTAATATGTAACTATATGTATAAATTACCATATTTCGAGAAAAGTCAAAGGGAAAAGTCATGGATATAGTACCAATAATGGGTCACTCAAAAGTCTAATCAGGAATTAAGAGTGTAAGCATAATCTGAGAAAATATAAAAAACCCCGACAGGGAATTACCTGTCGGGGTTTTGGTGCCGATGATCGGACTTGAACCGATACGATGTTGCCATCGAGGGATTTTAAGTCCCTTGCGTCTGCCTATTCCGCCACATCGGCATACCTAAAATGCTTAATAATTATAATATAAGTGCCGTCACCTGTCAATAAAAGTTTGTAAACTGCATTTATTTTCTTAATGTAAAATTTAGTTGACCGATTATACATATTATGGTATCTTGTCATAATGTGCAGCCAAATAGAAGGGTAGGGGATATTAGTGTCAGAGTCTTCATTAATAAACAGGCGGCAGTACAGCGCGCTTTACAAAATCCTTGCCGTAATTGTCGCGGCCTTCGGAACGGGCTTTATGTGGAGGGCGAGAGGCAGCCACGGCTTTGGCGGAATGTTCGGAATGTTCAGCGTGGCGGCGTTTATGACCCTGTTAATCCTCGCCATATTCGGCGACAGAAAAAAGAATATTTATGAGATGATTCCCCTTATGGTCTTCGCTACAGGAGTAACGGCAGGCGGCTGGGGAACACTCAACAGACAGATGGCCGGTGTCCTCGATACCACCTCCGTTTACTCCACACTGGGAGAATCCACATATGTGAATATAAGCCCTTTCAGCGGAATGCTTATAATGCTTATGCTTGGCTTTGGCTGGCTGCCCTTTTTCGGATTCCTGCTTGGACGCTTTTTTACCGATAAACGCTACAAGGTAAAGCACTTAATTATCGCGGCATTAGTCTTTTACTCCGTTCAGTACATATTAAAGGCAACGCTTGCCCACCCGATTTTGGAGCTGTTCCACCCCCAGGCAGCGGAGCTTTTCGCAAAGGGTCTCGCTGAGCAGGGACTTGACACAAACCAGTGGCTGATGTACTTAAAGCATTTTAACGGAATGTCATGGGCCAAGAAAATCACAGGCGGCAGGAATTATTTCACCTCAATTGAGGTTGTATCCAAGGCTATAGCCGCCGCCGCTGTAATGCTGTATCAGCGCTTTGGAGTTAAAGACAAGCGGGGCAGCGTTATAAACTTCTGTACCTGCGCGATTATGGCTGTCTCCATAACCTTAGCCGATGTAATAATGCTCTTTGATGTCCCGGGCGGAATCTTTGAGCACATAAAAAAGCCCCAGTGGCTTAAATACACATGGTCATACTGGGAGTATTTCACAGGCTTCCTTCTCGGCTTGGGCGTTATGATACTCTGCTTTATTGCGGATAAGAAGCTTAAAGACAATTGGAACTTAGCCGACGATTTCCCGACTATATCCCGCAAGCTCCGGGCGGCATATAATACCCTCACAACCCTTTTCTTCACATTCGGTCTGGCGCTTGCAATGCCCGCCATCAGCAGAGTTTATGACCAAGAGTATACCTTAACGGGAAAGAAGGTTTTCTACAGCCTTGAAGACTACAACGCGGCAATTCAGACAAATCCCGATTTGAGGGCTGTCTGCTTTAAAAATCCCATCCCTATTGCCGTAACCTATGTGGTTGTGCTTGCGGCGCTCCTCGCAGTATATGCCTATATCGTGCATAAGAACATGATTAAGAAGGGGCTTGATACACCCATTGACATGAGCCCCGTGAGATTCGCGGGCAGAGCATACATAACCTACTTCTTAATTGTCGCGGCTCTCTACTTCTTTACAAACGGCGCGGCGCTCTTAAGCCCCGTTAAAGACTCCGTAACAAAGACGATGCTTGTATCCTTTGCGGTGGTGATTCTGGGCATAATAGGCTTAAAACTCTCAGACAGACAAGTAAAGTCAAAAGCATAGCAAAAAGAAAAGCTCCCTTAAAAGGGAGCTTAATTTATTTTTTCTTTTTGCCGAAAAAGCCTTTCTTGTCATCCTCAGGCTCACCCAGGGGCTTGTTTCCCATTTCCTCATTGAACTGGAGGAGGATTTCTTTCTGCCTCTTTGTAAGGTTGCGGGGCACTTCAACATTGATTCTGAGCAGCTGGTCGCCCACGCCTCTGCCGTTCAGGTGGGGTATGCCCTTGCCCTTGAGTTTCAGCACGCTGCCGGGCTGAGTACCGGCGGGCAGCTTGAATTTTACCTTGCCGTCAAGGGTCGGGACTTTCAGCTCATCGCCCAATGCCGCCTGAACAAAGGTGACGGTGATTTCGCACCAGACATTGTAGCCGTCCCTTTCAAAGAAGGGATGCGGTCTTACATGTATGTTTATAATCAAATCTCCGGCGGGACCGCCGTTTAAGCCCTTGTTGCCGTTGCCCCTGCTGCTTATTGCCTGACCGTCGTCTATACCCGCGGGCACATCAACCTCTATGCTGACATTTCTTCTGATTCTGCCCGTACCCTTGCAGGTATTGCACGGCGTGGGAATAAACACTCCGCTGCCGCCGCACTTGGAGCAGGTTCTCATGGTTGTAATCATGCCGAAGGGTGTGCGCTGCTGGATTCTTACCTGACCCGAGCCGCCGCACTCAGAGCATGTCTGAGAATGAGTGCCGGGAGCAGCCCTTGAGCCGCTGCAGGTATCGCAAACCTCAATGCGGTCAACATTGACGGTCTTTTTGCATCCCTTTGCAGCTTCCTCAAAGGATATGGTGAGGGTGGTGTGAATATCCGAACCCCTCTGAGGAGCGTTGGGGTTTGCACGCCTCTGACCCGTGCCGAATCCGCCGAAAAAGCTGGAGAATATATCGCCCAGGTCAAAGTCAAAGCCGCCGAAGCCGCCAAAACCGCTGCCGCCCTGACCTGCGCCGTAATTCGGGTCAACGCCCGCATGGCCAAAGCGGTCATACTTGGCCCTCTTTTCGCTGTCGGAGAGGACCTCGTATGCCTCGTTGGCCTCTTTAAACTTGGCTTCGGCTTCCTTGTCGCCGGGGTTTAAGTCGGGATGATACTGCTTGGCAAGCCTTCTGTATGCCTTTTTTATTTCGTCTTCGGTGGCATTTCTGTCAACACCCAAAACCTCGTAATAATCTCGTTTTTCAGCCATAAGTTAACCTTATCCCTTTTGTTTTGGAGAGCGGCAGTTTTTGCCGCGCAATGAAATAATTATATTAGATTTAAAGCGTTGATTCAAGGGCTCTTTGCGCCCTTGAACTTACAGCTTTAAATATAGCAGAGGCAGAGCCCCTGCTATATTTTTTATTCGTTATCAACATCAGTATATGGGGTTTCCTGATAATTGTCCGTGGACTGCGTGCTGCCCGTATTGTTTCCTTGCTGTTGCTGCTGAGCCTGTGCCGCAGCCTCTTTGTAGAGCCTTTCGGAGAGCTCGTAGAACTTCTTTGTGAGCTCATCCTGACGGTTCTTTATGAGGTTAATGTCCTCGCCCTTTAAGGCTTCTCTCAGAGCGTCAATCTTTTCGCTTATCTGCTTCTTTTCGTCCTCGGTGAACTTGTCGCCGTTATCCTTAAGCAGCTTTTCGGACTGGTAGACCATCTGGTCGGCGCCGTTTCTGATTTCTGTTTCCTCGCGGCGCTTCTTGTCCTCCTCGGCGTACCTTTCGGCTTCCTTTATAGCCCTTTCAATGTCCTCCTTGGACATATTGGTGGAGGCTGTGATGGAGATTGACTGCTCCTTGTTTGTGGCAAGGTCCTTAGCGGATACATGAACAATGCCGTTTGCGTCAATATCGAAGGTAACCTCAATCTGCGGAACGCCTCTGGGAGCGGGCATAATGCCGTCAAGATGGAATCTGCCGAGGGTCTTGTTGTCCTTTGCGAATTCACGCTCACCCTGGAGAACATGAACCTCAACGGAGGTCTGATTGTCCGCGGCTGTGGAGAAAATCTGGCTCTTTCTTGTGGGGATAGTGGTGTTCCTCTCGATTATCTTTGTGCATACGCCGCCGAGGGTCTCAATGCCGAGGGACAGGGGAGTAACATCGAGAAGGAGAAGTCCCTTAACCTCGCCGCCGAGAACGCCTGCCTGAATAGCGGCGCCGATAGCAACGCACTCATCGGGGTTGATGCCCTTAAAAGGCTCCTTGCCGGTAAATGCCTTGATAGCTTCCTGAACGGCGGGAATTCTTGTGGAGCCGCCTACCAAAAGAACCTTGTCAATGTCCGAAACCTTAAGTCCGGAGTCTGCGATAGCCTGACGGACGGGGCCCATTGTAGCCTCAACAAGGTCTGCTGTGAGCTCGTTGAACTTTGCCCTTGTAAGGGTCATCTCAAGGTGCTTGGGTCCGGAGGCGTCTGCTGTGATATAGGGCAGGCTGATGTTTGTGCTGGTTACGCTTGAAAGCTCGATTTTTGCCTTCTCAGCCGCCTCTTTGAGCCTCTGGAGAGCCATCTTGTCGCCTCTGAGGTCAATGCCCTGGTCCTTCTTAAACTCCTCAATAAGCCAGTCAATGATTCTCTGGTCGAAGTCGTCGCCGCCGAGACGGTTGTTGCCCGCGGTTGCGAGAACTTCCTGAACGCCTTCGCCCATCTCAATGATGGATACATCGAAGGTGCCGCCGCCAAGGTCGTAAACCATGACCTTCTGGTCGTTTTCCTTATCTATGCCGTAAGCCAATGCGGCGGCTGTGGGCTCGTTGATGATTCTCTTAACATCAAGACCCGCAATTTTGCCGGCGTCCTTTGTAGCCTGACGCTGGGAGTCGGTAAAGTATGCGGGAACGGTGATAACCGCCTCAGTGATTGTGGTGCCGAGATAAGCCTCCGCGTCTGCCTTCAGCTTCTGCAGAATCATTGCGGAAATCTCCTGAGGGGTGAACCTCTTGTCATCTATCTTAACGGTGTAGTCCGTACCCATCTGGCGCTTGATTGATGTAATGGTCCTGTCGGGGTTGGTGATTGCCTGCCTTTTTGCAACCTGACCTATAAGCCTTTCGCCTGTTTTTGAGAACGCTACAACGGAGGGTGTGGTTCTTGCGCCTTCCGCATTGGGAATAACTATCGGCTCACCGCCTTCTATAACCGCTATGCAAGAGTTGGTTGTGCCAAGGTCAATGCCTATTATTTTTGACATGTTTGTTCCTCCTGAAATGATATAGGTTTATAAAATAGAGTTAATTGGCTACCTTAACAACCGCGGCTCTGACGACCCTGTCGCCGAGCATATAGCCCTTTTGGAAAACCTCGGAGATGACATTTTCGCCAAGCTCCTCGTTCTCCTCATGCATTACGCAGTTGTGAATATTGGGGTCAAAGCTGTCTCCGACATTTCCGAACTCGGTAAGCCCCTCATCGGAGAGAGCCTTTAAGAACTGATTTATTATCATTCCCATGCCTTGCTTATAGCTGTCAAGGTCCTCATTCGCGCTCGCAGATAAAGCCCTTTGGAAATTGTCCGCGACGGGCAGGAAGTTCTTTAAAACCTCCGCCTTAGCGTCCAAATAAAGGGCGTCTTTTTCTTTTAATGTGCGTTTTCTGTAATTGTCGTACTCCGCAAGGGTGCGAAGATATATATCCTTTAATTCGTCGTATTCCTTTTTAAGGTTCGAAAGCTCTTCCCGAACAGCCTGAAGTTCAGCGGATTCCTTATTCTCCTCCGCCTTTTCGTTCTCAGGCGCTTGAGCGTTCTTCTCAGGTGTGTCCTTTTCCTTATCCTTTTCCTTTGAAGTCTCGTTTATGTCGGGATTTTTCTTTTTAGGCACTAATATCAATCCTCACTGTATATTTTTGTCAATCAGACTCTGTGACATCGCTCAGTAGCTTGCCCACAAGCTGGGACAAGAACTTAATGCTGGGTATCAGCCTTGCGTAGTCTATTCTGGTAGGTCCGATAATGCCCACAGAGCCTGCCCTTTGACCAAGAACCGAATAGCTGGAGAGTATCATGCTGGAGTTTTCAAGCTCCTTAAAAACATTCTCCTTGCCGATGGTGACGCTGAGCTGAGAATTTCTCTCCGCCAGCATTTTGGAGAGCAAATCTCCGTCCTGAAGGAAGGTCAAAAGCTCCAAGGCGTTCGCCTCAAGCTCCTTGTGGTTTAAAAGGTTTGCTTCGCCCTCAAGCACAAGCTCCGAGCTTGTGCAGATCTGAGCCAAGTCCGCTACCGCGTTAACAAGACCCAGCATATCGAATGCCTTTTCACCGAGCGACGCGGCGATATTCTGGAGCAGGGGAGCGTGAATGTCCGAAACCCTGACCCCTATGAAATTCGCGGCCGCCACATTGTAAAAAAGCTCAATAAGGTCCAAAGTAATGGGCACATCCATTCGGCAGACCTTAGACTTTAAAAGTCCCGATGAGGTTGCCAGAACCACCATTATGGTCTTTTTGCCGATGGGAACAAGCTCAACCTTTTTAATAACCGTGTATTCGTCCTTGGGCGTGGTGGAAATGCCCGCGCAGCCCGTCAGCTCCGCAAGTATCGCGCTTGCCTTTATAAGCAGAGCCTCAGGCTCGCTTGAAGCGCTTTCAAGCTGACGCTCTATTCTATACATCTCGTCGCTTGCAAGCTCATATCTGCCCATCAGGCGGTCTACATAATACCTGTATCCCTTCTGAGTCGGGATTCTTCCCGATGATGTGTGGGGTTGCTCAAGGTAACCAAGTTCGCAAAGCTCAGCCATTTCGTTCCTTATTGTAGCGGAAGAAACCGCATGGTCAAGCATTGCGGCAACGGTCTTTGAGCCCACAGGTTCGCCTGTAAGTATATAACGGTCAACAACAGCTGCAAGTATTTTATTCTTCCTTACGCTAAGCTCCACAACCCCACCTCCTTCTGTTTAATAGCACTGTTAGCACTCTTATATGCTGAGTGCTAACAATAATAATATATAGTCCTAATCAGCTTTTGTCAACCGAAATTTTGTAAATAAGTTGTTAATTTAGAAACGCTTGCTTCTTTTCCGGCAAGGAAAGCTGCGGAATTAAACTAAAGCCGCACATATTATTTTCCCCTCAGAGATTAATATATTCGAAACAAAAAGCCTTCCGCTTTTGCGAAAGGCTTTAGCTTATTCCTTGTACTTTAGCATTTCCGCCGTCCAGTTTTCGAGAACGGGGTAGAAGTCAGCGGCCTCTTTTTTAGCCTCCTCAAGGGAGTGCTCTCTAAAGTTGCCGCATTCAATCTCGGTTGCTCCGGGGATTTCGCCCTCGTACTCCGCAATGAATTTAAAAGCATCATGGGCAAGCTTTATAGCAGTATCGGGGGAAATGCTGTCCCTGACTATAAAGTAAAAACCCGTTCTGCAGCCCATGGGACCAAAGTAGATAATGCCCTGGGCATATTCCGAATTCCTTACGAATGTTGCAAACAAATGCTCAATTGTGTGAATGGCGGCGTTGCTGATTACAGGCTCTTTATTGGGCCTTCTCATTCTAATGTCATATGTCACAGCGTCGCCGTCGATTCTTGAGGTATACATGCCCCTTTCGAGTATATTGTGATTTACCTCAAAGCTTGCGATTCTTTTCATATTCTTCACCCTTTAATTAGCTTTCTGGAAATCGGCGATAAGTCTGTCAACCGACTCTTTTAACATCCTGTTCTCCGCCCTTTGAAGGCGCGGGTCAAGGGACAAAATACCTTCGGCTATTTTCTGAGCCGCGTAAAGGCTCTTGCTGTCCGTAAATATATCCGCAATCTTAAACTGGGGTATGCCGTGCTGCCTTTCGCCGAAAAAGTCGCCGGGTCCCCTCAGCTCAAGGTCCTTTTCAGCAATAACAAAGCCGTCTGTGGTGGAGCAGAAAACTTCAAAGCGCTGCTTTGCGTTTTCTCCCTCATCGTCGGAGACAAGTATGCAGGTGGATTTGTGCTTGCCCCTGCCGATTCTGCCCCTTAGCTGATGGAGCTGAGACAGACCGAACATCTCAGCGTTTTCTATGACCATTACAGTGGCGTTTGGCACATCCACGCCCACCTCAACCACAACGGTGGAAACAAGGAGCTGAATTTCCCCTTCGGAAAACAGCCGCATTGTATTGTTCTTTTCGTTCGGTCTCATTTTGCCGTGGAGGAGACCCACCTTATAGTTTTTGAATTCTCCCTTGGACAGCTCCTCAAAAAGCTCCTTTGCGGCTATCAGGTCCGCAGGCTCCTCCTCGTCGCTGTCGATAAGCGGGCAAATGATATAAGCCTGCCTGCCCTCGTCAAGGTGCTTTTTTATAAATCTGTATATCCTCTGACGGTAGCCGGAGTTTACCTTATAGGTTTCTATTACCTGCCTGCCGGGGGGCAGCTCATCGATGACACTCACATCCAAATCGCCGTAGACTATGAGGGCCAGAGTGCGGGGGATGGGCGTCGCCGACATAACAAGCACATGGGGGTTGTCCCCCTTAGCGGCAAGAGCCGCCCGCTGATTAACTCCGAACCTGTGCTGTTCGTCTGTGATTACAAGCCCCAGCTTCTTAAACTCCACATCCGACTGGAGCAGCGCATGGGTGCCAACCGCAATATCGGTTTCGCCCAAAGCAAGGCTCTCCTTAGCCTTTCTCTTTTCCTTCGCGGTCTTTGAGCCTGTCAGAAGGCAGATATTCAAATCCGTGCCCTCAAACAGCCTTAAAAGTGTCTTGTAGTGCTGCTCGGCGAGTACCTCCGTCGGAGCCATAAGAGCGCTTTGATAGCCGTTTTTTGCGCAGGAATAAATCGCCGCCGCGGCGACCGCTGTCTTGCCCGAGCCAACATCGCCTTGGAGTAGACGGTTCATGGGCTTTGTGCCCGAAAGGTCAGCCGCAATTTCTCTTATGCACTTTTTCTGCGCGTTTGTAAGCGTAAAGGGCAGGTACTGGGCGTACTCATCGGTATAGTCTTTCTTTAGAGCTATGCCATCATTTTCGCTTCCCTTTTCCCTTATAAGGAACAAAGCGAGCCTGAAAATCAAAAGCTCCTCAAAAACAAGCCTTCGCCTTGCTTTAAACAGCATGTCCCCATTGTCGGGAAAGTGCATCTGCCTTAAAGCCTCATAGCGGGGCATAAGGTCATATTTTGATATTAGGTATTCGGGCAGGGTTTCGGGCAAATCTTTAAGGCTCGAGAAACAGTTTTTTACGCAGTTTTCAATAACGGCGGACTTTAATGCGGCGGTCTGATGGTATACGGGTCTAACCTTTCCGGCAAGCTCCACGGAGCCAAGGCGGGGAGAGGTCATTTCCCTTCCGCCGTAGAGATTTCTTGAGAGCTTGCCGTAAAAAAGATATTCCTTGCCTTCAATCAGCTTGTCCGCTATATAGGGGTTATTAAAGAACACAAGGTTCATTATTGTTTCCCCGTCGGTGGCGCTGCATTTTGTAAGCAGCCTGCCGCCGCTTATCCTGCTGACAATTGGAGGCTCGGCTATATACGCTCTTATGCAGCAGTTCGTATATAGCGGAGCCTTATGTATTGAGCTTTCGGGTGTCCAGTTTTCATAGGCGCGGGGAAAGAAGAAAAGCAGGTCGCCCACCGTTTCGACGCCCAGCTTTTTAAATTGCTTGGCCCTTGCCTCGCCGACACCTTTCACATATTGAATTGAAGTCTCAAGATTCACATTCCGTCCCTGCCTTTAAAAGGGGCGTTATTCAACCGAAACTATGAAATAGTAAACAGGCTGCCCGCCGTTTACCACAACGACCTCGGCGCCCGACGGAGCCTTAGCTTCAATCAGCTTTTTAAGCTTTTCGGCGTCCTCCTCGGTTACGCCCTCGCCGTAAATTATCGTAATGACGGAGGTGGATTTCTTTAAAAGCCGCTTTGTGGTCTTGAACGCCGCGCTGACGGGATTGTCGTCAATAACGGTAATCTTGCCGTTTTCCATGCCCAGCATTTGACCTTTTTTGACATTCTGACCGTTCACGACGCTGTCCCTTGCCGCAAAGGTGACTTGCGCGGTTTGAACCTGCTCGGCTGCCTTGTTCATGTTGAGGTGATTTGTCTCCTCGTCCGCGTCCGGGTCAAAGGCAAGCAGAGCCGCAATACCTTCGGGTATGGTCTTTGTGGGAATGACCCTTACCTTTTTGGAGGTCAGTGACAGGGTCTGCTCCGCGGTAAGGATTATATTTTTATTGTTCGGCAGAACAAAAACCGTATTTGCGGGAGTCTTGTTAATCTCGTTCAGGATATCCTCTGTGCTGGGATTCATGGTCTGTCCGCCGCTGACCATTCTGTCAACGCCGAGAGAAGTGAACAGCTCCATGAGACCCTCGCCGGCGGCAACGGCGACAAAGCCGAAATCCTTCATCTCCGCACTTTCGTCGTGGGTTCCCGAGGTATCCATATGCTGATTTGCGCCCCAAACTATATTTCTGTGCTGGCGGCGCATATTGTCTATCTTGATGTTTTCAAATTCGCCGTACTCCTTAGCTTTTGTCAGTACGCTGCCCGGGTCGTCGGTGTGGACATGCACCTTTATGATGTCATCGTCATCGACCACCACGACGCTGTCGCCAATGGTTTCAAGGTAAGCTCTTAAAAGCAAAGAATCAAGAAAGCTGCCGGGTTTTTTGGAGATAAGCAGCTCTGTGCAATAGCCGTATTTTATCTGCTCCTCGGAGTGAATAACATCTCTGATAACTGCGGCAGCCTGGGGCTCCACGCTTTCTCCCTCGATAATAACATTGTCGGAGAAAACGCTGCGCATGCCCTCCATGATATATACAAGACCCTGACCGCCCGAGTCCACAACCTTTGCCTTCTTTAAAGCGGGCAGGAGATTGGGAGTGTCGGCAAGAGCCCTTTTCGCGGCCTCGCAGGCAATTTCCCAAACCTTTTCCGCGGACTCCTCATCCGCAGCCTTTTCAGCCTCCTCGGCGGCAACTCTTATGACGGTAAGGATTGTGCCCTCAACAGGCTTCATAACAGCCTTGTAAGCCTGCTCCGCGCCAAGTTTTAAAGCGGTCGCGATGGTGGGACCAGCCGCCTCAAAGCAGCCTCTCAGTCCCTTTTCAAAGCCTCTGAAAATAAGGGAAAGGATAACGCCCGAGTTGCCCCTTGCCCCTCTTAAAAGGGCAGAGGAAACAATTTTGGCGACCTGCTCAACAGAGGCGCTGTCCTCAACGAATCTAACCGCTTTGGCAGCGTTCTGAATGGTCATGGACATATTTGTACCCGTATCACCGTCGGGAACGGGAAAAACATTCAGTTCATCCACCTGTGTTCGGTAATTGCCGATATTGTTTGCCGCGGAAATTAATGCATCTCTAAGCATTGCACCTGTAATCAAAAATAACACTCCAAGCAATCAGGAAATCATTGCGTCAACAAAAACATTAATTCTTTTAACTTTAAGCTGGGTTGCTGTTTCCACCACATAGAGAACCTTAGTTTTTATGCTGTTTACAATTGCGGAGATATTAATTCCGTAGCCCACGATGATGTGAATATCCACAAGAAGACCGCCCAGTTCGCTCTTGACTGTGACGCCCTTGCCGGAGCCCTTTTTCTTAAAAGAGCGGCTCTTATTTTTGCCCTTTACTGTGCTTCCGTCGGCTATTCCCAATACTCCGAAGCATGACACAACAGTATGGCCGATAAGACTTGAAAAATATTTTTCGGAAATATCTATGGTTCCAAGATGGTTCTCAATTCTTACCATTTACAGCCCTCCAGCAATAAACTCACAGCCATTATAACTGTTATGCGCCGATTTATCAACATTATTAAAGCTAATTTGCCCCTGCGGACATGGGAATAAGCAAATTTTAGAAAAATCTTAAGAATTTCTTTTTTCCTTCGCAATCTTGACAAGGGGGTTGCATTTAAAATCCCTTGACTGCTCATATCTGTCCCATTCATCCTTCAAAGCGGCGACAGATTCTTTCGCCAGCCTTTCAGCTTCTGCCTTTCTTTCGGCGGGGAGCTCGGCGTACGGAATGGATTTCACCGCGCCGACCTCATAGTTTAAGGTTTTGCTTAACACATTCAAAAGAGCCTGCATGGTGCTGGAGTTCGAGAAAGCCAGAAGGCACCAAAGCTCACTGTCGGCAAAGACGCTGCAGCCCGCCACATCAAATGCAAAGCCTTTCGGAATATACCTCATCGAAAAATCGCTCGAAGTCACCTTTGACCAGCTAATGCACTCTTTGCCGTAGAGCTGCCTTGAAGGCAGGCGATTGCCCCTGTTCTGCAGCTCCTCAAAATATGGGCGGTCAATTCTTAAAACCCTGTCAAGATTTCCGTACCAGCGGACGAAACTGCCGCCCTTGTTGTAGGGCATATACTTTTTGCCCGATTTTAAAAACTCGTTAAGACTTCCAAAGCCCTGACCTATATCCTCAAAGCTAACCTCATGCCAAAAGCGGACATAGCGGGAGTTGTCGCCCGTCGCGAGTCCCTGACGGGGAGCGGCGATGTCCACAATCCTCTTGTGATTCTTAAACGCTTCAATCAGCGGAGGCTCCGCCCAAAAGGCGAAAGAGTAATTGGGCAAGTCAAGGAATGTCTTTGTATCCCTTATATATTTATATGGACAGTCCGCTTCTTTCAGAGATGAAAGCATATATTTTTCCTGAACATCCATTCCACCGCGGAACTCGTCGAGGCCTATGAATATGGACTTTTTGTTTTCGTTTTGATTCTTTATCGCAAAAGCGCAAAGGGGAACTGTTGCGTCCGCGAATGCGGAATATTCGAACAAAAGCAGAGATTCAAGGCTTTTGCCGTTTATTATTTCCTTTCTGAGAGCCTTATGATTTGCTATAAACAGCCAAACATAAGGAGTTAAAAAGGCACAGTAGCCGTCTTTGTCGCAAAACTCAAAGCACCGTTTCATTACTGCGGAGAAAAGGTCGCCCGCATAAGCCTTGTACTCTTTAAGAAGATACGCCTTCAGTCTTTTTGACGGCTTGTTTGAATAGGGCGGGTTAGTGACCACAACCGAGTATTTGCGTTTTAAAGCCGCAGCCTGCTTTGAGAGCGCAATCAATCGATTTAATGTCATTTTATCTGGTTCGGAAAGTTTATCGGAGATTAAAACACCGCTTAATTCATCGGCAAAATCGGCACAGCCGGAAGGATTAATAAGACAGCCCGCCTCATCGCAGAGGGCGAATTCGTCTATCAGCTTTTGAGCTTTAGCCGCCAAATCCTCACCGAGAGCCTCAATTAAAGAACTCGACAGCTCAAGACCGCCGCTGCCTTTTAAAATAACAAAGTTTACACTGACAGGCAGTGACAAAATCTCCTTGTCAAAGACTGCGGCCTTAGCAAGCAAAGAAAATGCGGCTACAGCCCTCATCCTCTCGTCAATATCCATGCCGAAAAGATTGTGTTTAAGAGCATTTTCGCAAGCGCTTAGGGTTGATAAACCGCACTCAGTGTAGAGCATTACAAAAAGCTCCAGAGTGTACATCAGGATATTCCCGCTGCCGGCGCATGGGTCAAGAAAGCTGACACTCTTTAGCTTTTCTATGATTTCCTCATTTGTGAAAACAGTATTTTCGTTTTCTTCATCGGCAGACGGTACAAAATACTTAAAACCTTTAAGGGCAGGGGAGGAGGGTTTTATTTTCGCCCACAGCTTGCCAAGTGAGTTTTCCGCCAAGTACTTTACAACCCATGCGGGGGTGAAAAGCTGAGTAGCTGCGTAGATTTGCTCCTTTTCGATTCTGCCCTTGTAGGCGTTTATCGCCCTGTCTTTAGCTTCCGCGTGAAAATACTGATGCAGTATGCCTATAATTTCGGGGTTTTCTATCCAGTACCTGCTGTCCAAGTCATTAAGAATCTTCAAAAACTCCCCGAAAACCTTATTGTTAAAAATATCGGCATCAAATCTGTTTGCCTCGGAAATAAAATAAGAAAAACAGCCCCTAAGAGCCAAAGGCACAAGGCTTTCGTATCCTTTAATAAGTGTCAGAATACTCTCGCCCGTATCCTCCAACTCAGCAAGGCCGTTCGATATTAGGTATTTTGAAAAAACAGACAGGATGAACACAGAGTAGGCGGTGTTTTCTGCGTCCGCATACTCCTTAGAATTTAAAGCTGCCTCTCCTTGTGTCAGAGAGGCGGGGCTTCCGTTTAGTATCTTTAACAGCGCGTTTCTGGAGCTGAGGGCAAAGACCTTTAAAAGCCTTCTGCCCTCAGAGTTTAAAACTTCAGGATAAGTCAATTTTAAGACCCAGCTCCTTAAGCTGATTTTCGTCAACAACTGCGGGGCAGTCGGTCATGGGCTCTGTGCCGTCCTTGAGCTTCGGGTACGCCACAACATCTCTCAGGCTCTCGGCTTTAAGCATCTGCATAAGCAGCCTGTCAAAGCCTATGCCCATGCCGCCGTGGGGCGGTGCGCCGTACCTGAACGCGTCAAGCAGATAGCCGAACTTTGCCTGAGCCTCCTCTTTGGAGAGACCGAGGAGAGAGAAAATGCGGCTTTGCAGCTCGGGATCGGTGATTCTGATTGAGCCGCTTGAAAGCTCAATGCCGTTGAGCACCAGGTCATAAGCCTTTGCCTTAACCTTTGATTTGTCGGTCTCAAGGTATTCAAGGCACTCGTCCATGGGCGAGGTAAAGGGATGGTGCATAGCCACATACTGACCGCTTTCCTCATCGTACTCAAAGAAGGGGAACTCGGTAATCCACAGGAAGTTATACCGGTCTGGTATAATATCAAGCTTCCTTGCGGTCTCGTTTCTGAGATGTCCCAGAACCGAAAGGGCGGTGGATTTCTTGTCTGCGACTATAAGGATTACATCGCCCTTTTCAGCTTCAGCTTTCTTAAGAATCTCGTTCATAACATCCTCGGAAACGAATTTTCCGAAGGATGATGAAACGCCCTCGTCTGTAAGTCTTATCCACGCAAGACCCTTAGCGCCGATGCCCTTTGCGGTCTCGGTGAGTTTATCGATTTCCTTGCGGGTCAGCACCGCCGCGGCAGATTTTGCGTTGAAGCCTCTTACAATGCCGCCGCTCTCGATCGCGGAATCGAATACCTTAAATCCGCAGCCCTTTACGGCGTCGGAGAAGTCGATAAGCTCCAGACCGAACCTTGTGTCGGGCTTATCGGAGCCGTAGCGGTTCATTGCCTCTTCATAAGTGAGCCTTGGCAGCGGCAGCGGAACATCGATGTCCACAACCTCTTTAAAGACTCTTGCTATATAGCCCTCAACAATCTGAAGGACATCCTCCACATCCACAAAGGACATTTCAAGGTCAATCTGAGTAAACTCGGGCTGTCTGTCAGCTCTTAGGTCTTCATCTCTGAATGCCCTTGCAAGCTGAATATACCTGTCAAAGCCGGCCACCATGGAAAGCTGCTTGTAAAGCTGGGGCGACTGGGGCAGAGCGTAAAAGCTGCCCTTGTGCACTCGGCTGGGGACAAGGAAGTCCCTTGCTCCCTCGGGCGTGGAGCGGATAAGAATAGGTGTCTCTATCTCAACAAAGCCGTTCTCGTAGAAATAATCCCTTGTAACTTTTGCCGCCTTGCTGCGAAGTAAGATATTCCTCTGCAAATCGGGACGGCGCAGGTCAAGATAGCGATACTTCATGCGGATAGCTTCCGAAGTATTCGAGTTCTCCACAATCTCAAAGGGAGGAGTCTCGCTCTTTGCGAGGATTCGCAGCTCATTAACCTTAATTTCAACGGCTCCCGTGGGAAGGTCGGGATTCTTTGATGCCCTCTCAGCCACAAAGCCCTTTGCGGCAAGGACATATTCGCTCTTTACGGAGGCGGCCTTCTCGAAAACCTCCCTGTCGGTTTCATCGCCGAATGAGAGCTGAACAATGCCTGTTCTGTCTCTTAAATCTATGAAAATAAGCCCGCCGAGATTCCTGACTCTTTGGACCCAGCCGAAAACTGTGACTTCTGAGCCTATATGGTTTTCTCTGATTTCTCCGCAGTAATTGGTGCGCTTTAATCCTTTCAGCAGTTCCATCGTTTGACCATGCCTTTCGAAAGTTATTTCTTTTTTCCGCCTTCGATTATGGTAAATGTGGGGCTGTCGCCGCCGTCATCGGGGAAAGAGCCCGACAGCTCTCCGAATTGCTCAACTATCCTGTTCGAATATATATCCACGATAGCCTCTGCAACTTCGTCGAGCCTGACTTCAACGCTTTCGCCCGTTTTCATGTCTTTGAGCCTGCCGACGCCGCTCATTATCTCATCGTTGCCGAGTACCAGCGTAAAGTCGGCGTTTATCTTGTTAGCGTATTTCATCTGAGCTTTAAGCGAGCGGCCTGTAATGTCGTACTCCGCGCCCAGACCGCTGAGCCTTACATCAAAAGCAATTTGCGACGCGACCCTTGCAGCCTCCTTGTCGGTAGAGGCGATATACAATGCGCAGGGCGAGGGCTCGGGGAAGTCAAAGCCTATGGACTCGAGAAGCAAGACAAGCCTTTCAACGCCCATGCCGAAGCCGCAGGCCGGAGTCGCGGGACCGCCGATTTCCTCAATAAGCCCGTCGTACCTTCCGCCGCCGCAAACCGTGCCCTGAGTTCCGATTTTGTCTGACACAAATTCAAATACAGAGCGGGTATAGTAGTCAAGACCTCTGACAATCATCGGATTTACTTTATACTCAACGCCCAAAGCGTCAAGGTCCGCCTTAAAGGACTCAAAATGCTCCTTGCAGTCGCCGCAAAGGCTGTCAAGCATAATCGGAACTCCCTTAGAGATTTCCTTGCAGACGGGGCTCTTGCAGTCCAGTATGCGCATGGGGTTTCTCTCGAGCCTATCCTTGCAGGTATCGCAAAGGGAATCAATGTGCTCCTTAAAGTAAGCGCGCAGCTTTTCGAGATATACCTTTCTGCACTCGGGGCAGCCAATGGAGTTTATTTCAAGATGTATGTCCTCAATGCCCAAAAGCTCAAAGAAAGCGTCGGCAAGGGCGACAATCTCAGCCTCCGCGCTGGAGTCGGAAGCGCCGAATGTCTCAACGCCGAACTGATGGAATTCCCTGAGCCTGCCGGCCTGAGGCTTTTCATATCGGTAGCATGAAACCTTGTATACGAATTTCTGCGGCGCGGGCTCATTGAAAAGACCGTGCTCAACATAAGCCCTGGCAACGCCGGCTGTGCCCTCGGGCCTTAAAGTTATAGACCTTCCCGAAAGGTCGTTAAAGGTATACATCTCCTTTTGGACCACATCCGTAGTCTCGCCCACGGAGCGGTGGAACAGCTCCGTATGCTCAAAGACGGGTATTCTAATCTCCTTAAAGCCGAAAGACTCAGCTAAAGATAAGAATTCGTCCTCAAGGAATTGATATTTATGAATCTCAGAGGGGAGGATGTCGTGTGTGCCCCTAGGAGCTTTCGTAAGCAGTGCCATTCAATCAGTCCTTTAAATCAATTCTTAAGTTATTTTTACAAAGACTAAATATAAAGATACAGGAAAAAAATGAAAAATAAAAGATGAATTTAAAAATTTATGTCAAATACAAAAAAGTAGCGGCAGGGCAGTACCCTTTGCCGTTACAAAAGCTAAGATAAATCATTTTATTAAGCATTTTAAAAATTGTTTGCCTTGCGGTCTTTCCGCAAAAGCAAACAATTCCTTAAAGTTATTTGTTTTTCGGATTTACAAGGTCGCGCCAGTCAAGGTCGCCTCTCTCAAGACCTCTTACCAGAACCTCCGCCGTAGCGATGTTTGTTGCTACGGGAATGTTGTGCACATCGCAAAGATGCAGGAGATTCATCTCGTTCGGCTCGCCCGGCTTTGCGGTCAGCGGGTCTCTGAACATTAAAAGAAGGTCAATTTCGTTGCAGGCGATTCTTGCCGCTATCTGCTGGTCACCGCCCTGAGAGCCGCTTAAAAAGCGCTGTATTTCAAGACCGGTAGCCTCCGCGACAAGCTTGCCCGTGGTACCAGTTGCGCAAAGCGAATGACGGCTTAAAATTCCGCAGTATGCTATGCAGAATTGAATCATAAGCTCCTTTTTAGCGTCGTGAGCAATCAATGCTATATTCATATATTAACCCCATTTCGGCAGGATGTTTTTTCCTATAACTTTAAAATAGAATAACACAAAAACATATGTATTGCAATACTTCCAAAGTTTTGCCGCGATTTTTTTTGAGCAGTTTTGCGGATTAGTATGTTTCTTTTTACTTAAAGCATGTACAAAATTATCAAAATTATTATCATTTTGGATTATAAGGAGCTTTCTTTAAATAAAGATTAAATTCACAGCATTTTTGACTCAAAATAACTCATTACAAAAAAGGATAACCGTATTCTCGGCTATCCTTTATATTTAATAAGTTCCTTTACGGGCAGCGGCACTGATTCGCCCTCTATCCTTTTTGCTATTCTTTGAACCGAGGCTTCAACGGCGCTTTTGCCCGATGCATTTTCGCCCTTTACGAGGGATACGACAGAGGAGTCAAAAGGCACAACGCCTAAAAGTCTTGCGCAAACCGTGTCCATTATATCGTCAAGGGTAAAAAAATCTTCTTTAGAGCGGGGGAGGCGATTTACGCTGAATTTATTAACGATAAGGCTAATATCCTCAACGCCTTCACTGAACAGGAATTCGGACGCTGCTGCGGCTGCGGATACGGCGATTTTGTCGGGCACCGTTACTATTATCGCAGCGTCTGACGCGGCGGCCGCGATTTTAAGCGATTGACCCACTCCCGCGGAGGAGTCGCAGAGAATATAATCAAAATTCGCCGACAAAGCCGAAAGCATTTCCTTAATTTCGGAAGGCTCAACCTGAACGCCGCCCTCATTCGGGGCGTGAAGAAGGCTGAGATTCTGCCCCAAACTTGACACAGCGTCCTGTACCCTTGCCTTGCCCGTTGCCGCGTCCAGCCAGTTATAGTGGGTCAGGGAATCGGCAGAGAGCATAAGCTCAAGGGCCCTTACGCCCGCGTCCATGTCGGCGAGCAAAACTCTCTTGCCTTGTCTTGCCAAAGCCCTTCCTATTGCGGCGGTCATGGTGGATTTGCCCGTTCCGCCCTTGCCCGAAGCCAGTGTTATAATCCGAGCTATTTAAATCACTCCCGTCCGCGCGTTTAAGAGAATCTTATTTGTAGCCCTTGAGCTTTAAGAATCTGTGAATTCTCTCGTTGGGGCTCAGAAGCTTGCTGATTGAAAGGTCATGGTTAAGAGTGTCTATAAGGAGGGATACATACTTAGACATATCAACCTCTGTAAACCACTCAGATGCCAAAAGCTCAGGAGACCTGTAAACAAGGTTTGTGGTGAATACTCTGTCAATTATGCCGTCCTTGTATGCCTTATGGAAGTTTGCGAGACCGTCGCAGAAAAGACCGAATGCGGCGCAGATGAAAATCCTTTTGGCCTTCATGCTCTTAAGCTTGCTCGCAACCTCAAGAACCGACTCTCCGGAGGATATCATGTCGTCGACTATTACAACATCCTTGCCCTCCACATTCGCGCCAAGGTACTCATGGGCAACTATCGGATTTCTTCCGTCAACGATTCTTGTATAGTCACGGCGCTTATAGAACATACCCAGGTCAATTCCCAGAACTGTGGAGTAGTAAATGCACCTGCTCATTCCGCCCTCGTCGGGGGAGATAATCATAAGATGGTCCTTGTCAATCTTAAGGTTGTCCACTGTGTTTACAAGAGCCTTTATCATCTGATAAACTGTGGTGACATTTTCAAAGCTCTTAAGCGGGATTGCGTTCTGAACTCTCGCGTCGTGAGCGTCAAAGGTGATGATGTTGTCAACGCCCATTGTGTGGCAAAGCTCCTGCAGAGCTATGGCGCAGTCAAGCGATTCTCTGCTTGAGCGCTTGTGCTGTCTGCCCTCATAAAGCATGGGCATGATGACGGTAATTCTGTGCGCCTTGCCGGCTACTGCGGCGATGGCTCTCTTGAGATTTGCATAGTGGTCGTCGGGGCTCATGGGTACTACCATGTCGTACATCTTGTAAGTTACCCCATAATTAAAAACATCCGTGAGGATAAAAAGGTCATATCCTCTGACGGATTCAGTAATAAGCGCTTTTGCTTCACCCGAACCAAAACGGGGAAATTTTACATCTATGATATAGCTGTCCCTCTGATAGCCCGCAAATGCAATGGTAGTCTTATGCTCGCTCTCCCTGTTTGCACGCCATTCAACGATATGCTTGTCAATTTTTGCCGCCAGTTCCTCGCAGCCGGGCGTAGCGATTATTCCCAACGGACCAAAGGGTATAGTGGTAAAATCTTCGGTATAAGTAGGCATTTCAGATATCCTCCGTAAAGCATTTTTAACAACCTGTGTCGGAGCCGATAATATGAAGTAAGTTTTGAGAGAATTTTGTCCGCTCCGTCGCTACTTATATTCTACAACAAATACTTTTATTTGCAAGAGTAAAAAGAGATAGAAGATTGCAAATTTTAATTTCGTAAGTTTGTATAAAATTTTGAAAAGAGCTTCCCGTATTTATTTTTGGCAAAATTTAGCTGCTAATTCATGTTCCGTAAAAATTAAAGCCGCACTTTGTGCGGCTTTTTATTATTTCACTTTTTCCGCCTCTTCGGCGATAACCTTCTTTAAGATTTCTACCGCCCTCTTTAAGTCCTCAAAGGGGATATTCAGCGGCGGCAGGAGTCTTACCTTTGTCTTTGCCGTTAGTACCAGAACTCCGTTCTCTACAGCCTTCTGAGCCACATCCGCGGGAGGAGCCTCGGTTTCGATTCCCACCATAAGACCCAAGCCGCAAACGGATTTTACGCCTTTCGCGTCTTTGAGCTGAGTCTTTATGTATTCTCCCTTTTCTTTGACCTCTGCCATCAGGTCATCGGTCAGCCTGTTCATAACAGAAACGGCGCCCGCCGCGCAAACGGGGTTGCCTCCGAATGTCGCGCCGTGGGTACCGGGAGCGAATACATCCTTCAGCTTTTCTCCCAGCATGGTGGCGCCTATGGGGAGACCCGCGCCAAGTCCCTTTGCGGTGGTGATTACATCGGGCTCAAGACCGTAGTGCATGTAGGCGTAGAGCTTGCCTGTTCTGCCGTTGCCGGTCTGTACCTCGTCCGCGATGAAAAGAATATCCTTTTCCTTGCAGATTTCGGCGGCAGCCTTTATAAACTCCTCTGTCAGCATGTTAAGTCCGCCTTCGCCCTGAATAAACTCAAGCATAATGGCGCAAACATTGTTTTTCTCAACATTCTCTCTGAGCTTCTCTACATCGTTTGCGGGGGTATATACAAAGCCCTCCAGAATGGGACCGAATCCCACATGATAAGCGGGCTGTCCCGTTGCGGAAAGGGCACCCATGGTCCTGCCGTGGAAGCTGCATTCAAGTGTGATTATTGTGTGTCTGCCTTCGCCGTATTTGTCATAAGAGTATTTTCTGACGGCTTTGATTGCTGTTTCATTCGCCTCCGCACCCGAGTTCGAAAAGAAAACCTTTTTCATTCCTGTGCGCTCGCAAAGAATCCGCGCAAGCTCAGTCTGGGGCAGAGAGTAAAACATATTCGATGTGTGCTGAATTTGGTTAAGCTGATTTATAACAGCTTCCTTCCATTCATCGTCGCAAATGCCGAATATGTTTACCGCAACGCCCGACGCAAGGTCTATGTATTCTTTTCCGTCCACATCGTATAAGAGCGAGCCTTTGCCCTTAACGAAAGCTACCTTGAATCTTTTGTAGGTATCGGCTATGTACTTGCGGTCATTGTCAAAAATACTCATATTATCTTCCCCTACTGTAAGATGTTCCCTATTGCTTGTAAAACATTGTTCCGATTCCCTTATCGGTCAATACCTCAATCAGAATTGAATGGGGAACTCTGCCGTCAATAATGAAAACTCTTTCAACCCCCTTTTCTACAGCGTTAATGCAGCAGCTAACCTTCGGCAGCATTCCGTCAGAAATGATGCCCGATTTAATAAGTTCCGGTGCCTCATCTATTGAAACCTTGGGGATAAGCGTACCTGCGTCGTTCTTATCCCTCAAGAGTCCAACTGTGTCGGTCATAAGAATAAAGCTGGTTGCTTTAAGACTCGAAGCAATTTCCGCTGCGGCTGTGTCCGCGTTTATGTTGTATGAGTTTCCATGACGGTCGTATC
This sequence comes from Clostridiales bacterium DTU053, assembly GCA_001512765.1. Classification (GTDB taxonomy): domain Bacteria; phylum Bacillota; class Clostridia; order Oscillospirales; family Acutalibacteraceae; genus DTU053. Next base: position 45,658 of record LFSO01000005.1, on the reverse strand, counting down.
CTATAGATGATACTACAGGAATATACCCTTTTTCAAGTACATCGTTAATAATCTTTGCGTCAATATTTACAATTTCTCCAACAAATCCCAGCTCTTGGGACAATTGCTGAGCTTCAATCATGGCTCCGTCAATGCCGCTAAGTCCAATAGCTTTGCCGCCTATGCTGTTTATAAGGCTTACAAGTTCCTTGTTGATTTTGCCCGCAAGCACCATCTGAACGATGTCCATTGTTTCCTCGTCGGTGACTCTGAGACCGCCGATAAACTTGCTTTCCTTGCCCGTTTTGGAAAGCATGTCGGAGATTTCGGGACCGCCGCCGTGAACCAGCACTACTTTAATACCTATTAACGAGAGCAGGACAATATCCCTCATTACGGATTTTTTCAAAGAACAGTTCAGCATTGCGTTGCCGCCGTATTTGATGACGATAATTTTGTTGTAGTACTTTTGTATGTAGGGCAGAGCCTGAACCAGTATCTCCGCCCTCTGCGCGTTAGACAGCTCCATTTTGCACCTCTTTACGAGCGATAATCGCCGTTTATTTTTACATAATCATAGCTCAGGTCGCAGCCCCAAGCCGTAGCTTTTTCATTTCCGGCGTTAAGGTTTATAAGAATCTCTATTTCGTCCGCGGTAAGCACTTCTTTTGCTGTTTCCTCGCTGAAGTCAACGCCCGCGCCGTTTCTGCAGACTTCGATATAGCCGTTTTTGCTCTTGAAAGCTACATCAATCTTTCCCGTGTCAAGGTCAGCGCCCGAATATCCCAGAGCGCACAGCACCCTGCCCCAGTTGGCGTCGGCGCCGAACATCGCAGCCTTGAAAAGACTTGAGCAAATGACCGACTTGGCGGCCTTTTTTGCGCTTTCTTTATCCTTTGCGCCTACAACCTCGCACTGAAGGAGCTTTGTAGCGCCCTCACCGTCTGCCGCCAGCATGCGGGTAATCTCTTTTGAAATCTCAGTCAATACGCTTACAAAAACATTATAGTCTTCGTTTTCTTCGCTTATGATTGGATTGTCCGCCATACCGTTCGCAAGTATCGACACCATGTCGTTTGTTGAGGTATCTCCGTCGACGCTCAGCATATTAAATGTATCGTTTGCGGCTGTAACCAAAGCCTTGTGAAGAATATCGGGAGCAACTGCCGCGTCTGTGGTGATAAAGCAAAGCATTGTAGCCATGTTGGGATGAATCATGCCCGAGCCCTTAGCTATAGCGCCCATTCTGCACTTTTTGCCCGAGAGCTCGAACTCAGCGGCAATTTCCTTGCGCTTTAAATCTGTGGTCATAATGGCGTCAGCCGCGGCGGAGCTGTTTTCTCCCAGCTCTTTTACAAGCTGCGGGATACCGCTTTCAAAGGGGGAGAGGCTGAGCTTCTGACCGATAACGCCCGTAGAGGCAACTATTACATCCTTTGAGTCAATTCCCAGCTCTTTCGCGAGAATGTCGCAAATGCCCTCCGCGATTTCAATGCCGTTGTCGTTGCAGGTATTAGCGTTGCCGCTGTTGCAGATAATAGCCTTTGCTTTTCCGTCCTTTAAATGCTCCTTTGTGACAATCAGGGGAGCGCCCTTAACTAAATTCTGAGTATATATCGATGCCGCTGAGGCTTCGGTTTCTGAAACAATTAAAGCCAAATCCTTCTTGCTCTTGTTCTTGCGGATTCCGCAGTGGATACCCGCAGCCTTAAAGCCTTTAGCGGCGCAAACTCCGCCTTCTATAAACTGCAAAACAATCAACCTTTCAATAAAAATTTAGTCTAATTCGAGTCCCGCCGTTTCGGGAAGACCCAGCATCAAATTCATGCACTGAACCGCCGCGCCCGACGCGCCTTTTCCCAAATTGTCATACACGGCGGTTAAAATAATTCTTTCGTCATTTCCGTAAACGCCTATTTTCATGCTGTCTTTGCCTGAAAGGGCGTTCGCGGGCAGATGGGCAATATCGTCGTCGAAAGAAACCGATATTACCTTTGAGCCGGCGTAGTGCTGAGCGTAAACCTCTCTTAAATCGTTTACGCGCATTGGCTCAGTAAGCTGAGAGGCGTGCAGCGGAACAGTCAGACAAATGCCGCTGTAAAAGTCCGCCACCACTGGGGAGAATACGGGTTTGTATTTAAGCCCCGTAATGTACTGCATCTCTTTTAGATGCTTGTGATTCTGCCCCAGAGCGTACTGCCTCGGGCTGTCAAGCGACTTATCTCTGCTTTCGCTCTCGTACTCGGCTATCATCTTCTTTCCGCCGCCGCTGTAGCCCGTAACTGAAAAGCAGGAGAGAGGCAGAAAATCCGAGATAATACCCCTTTTCACAAGTGGGAAAACGAGAGCCTCAAAGCCGCTTGCGTGGCAGCCGGGGACAGCCGTAAATCTGCCGTTTATGATTCTCTCTTTAAGCTCATAGGAAAGCTCCGGAAAGCCGTAGCTCCAGCCCTCTTTTGTTCTGTGAGCCGTGGAGGCATCTATAATCTTAGCGTTTTCGTTTTCCAAAAGCGATACCGCCTCGATTGCTGCCTCATCGGGCAGACACAAAAAAGAAATATCGGCAGTGTTCAGCATTTTTCTTCGCGCCTCGGGGTCCTTTCTCAAAGGGCCTTCAAGGGTTAAAAGCTCAATATCCTTCCTCGCGGACAGACGGTCGTAAATTCTCAGGCCCGTTGTGCCCTCCGCGCCGTCAATAAAAATCCTGAACAAGTCATCAGTCCTCCAAATAAGTTGCCAAATTTTTCTCCTATTGTTGTGTTAATTATACCTATTAATATGTATAAAGTCAATAAGAATTTAATATTTCATTGATATTTGTGAATATTTATGCAACTATGCCCATAATAAGGCCCCGAAGATGTAATAACATACAACTTCGGGGCTTGGGTTACTGCTTTAAAACATAATTTTCAATGCCCTTTACCGCCGCTTTTGCCAGAACCTCCTGATACTGAGGATTAATAAGCACATTGCAGTCGGAGGCATTTGTGAGGAAGCCGAACTCAATTAGCACAGCGGGGCACTCCTCAATTCTTGTCACATTGAAGGGCTTGAATTTGACCCCTCTGTCAGCGCTCTGCCATGCCTTTGTGTCGGGAGCGTATATGGTGTTCCTGTAAGCGCTTACAAGCTCCTTGTGAATCGACTCCGCCAGTGGTTTTGAGAAGGCTCTGTAATAGAAGCTGTGAGTACCCGAAAGGCTTGACGAGGTGGAGCCGTCGCAGTGGATGCTTACATAAAGGTCGGGATTCTTCTGCTTTGCAAACAGAGCTCTATCCTCCCTTGCAAGGTACACATCCTGTGTGCGGGTGAAGATGACTTTCGCGCCTTTAGCCTCAAGCTCCCTTTTCATAATAAGGGCGAGCTTCATGTTTATTTCCTTCTCATAGAGATTCGGATAAACCGTAAAGGTACCGGGGTCCTTTTTGCCGCCGTGGCCGGGGTCAAGCATAATTGTCATTCCCGAAAGGGTCTCGGGCTTTCTCTTAAACGAGATTTTTATATAGCCCTCATCGGTGACGCTGAGCTTGTAGCCGTAGAATTTGCCCGTTTCTCTAAGGTTGAGTCTAAGCACCTTTAAAGTCTTATCCGACTTGCCCGTAAGCCACTGGGCGCTTTTCAGAACGCTGTTGTCGCTGAATTCGGGCAGACCCGCAACGCCGTTCGTATGATAGAAGATAAAGTCAATAAACGAAGCCGTAAAGGTGCTTACATTAAAGGGTCTGTCTTCAAAGCCCACATAGTAGCTCTGAGGTTTCAGCTCAGCGTTTATCGGAACCAACCAGTCGGTTTTTAAGTAAATGTCGGTGGTTTTGCCGTTCGTGGTCCTGATAACCCTTAAATTGTTAAGGGGCATTTTGTACGCGTTGGCGACCAGCTTTGCGTCCTTTGCGTAAATCTTTCTGCCGGATTTGAGAATATAGTGCTCCTTACCGTTGTAAATCGCCCTGCCCGTCACATAGTCAATGCTGCCCTTTAAAAGGGGAGTGAGCTTGGGGTCTGACTTGTCGCTGGGCTCAGAGAGAGCCGTTGCCTCAGCGTATTCAGCCGTTACAACGCAGAGTTTATCCCGTCCGAGAGAATGGTCGGTAAAGGGATTTTTAAGATTTCTATACGGATAAGCTAAGCTTGCGGAATTTAAATCCGAATCGGAGAGGATAAACTCCGAAAAACCGTTGCTTTCATCGGTTACTATAATCTCTCCGCCCTGAAGCGATTCGACAAAGCCGCCCTGTTCGGCATAGACGACTATTTTTCCAAGGCTCTGCTTTGCGCTGTTTATTTTGGGCAGAGTGTATGTGCCCATAAAGGTTGCAAAATCCTCAATACCCTCGCCCTTGCCGAAAAAGTCGCTTTCAGTAGCCTTTAGCTGTACCTTGGCATTTCCCACTACCGCATAGACATTCGCGCCCTTTTTGGCGTATGCGGCAATTTCAATCTTTGTGCCAACGGGGGCTGTGGTCTTATCCGAGGGGCTGACCTCCTGCAAAAGGTCAATTTCGTAATTTACCGTGTATTTCAGCTCTTTGCCCTTATGGGTAAACACAAAGGTGTTCACGCCGGGCTTAAGTGTCAGGTCCAAAGAGAAAAGACCGTCGGCAGTTCTTTCAATGGGCTTGCCGTTTAAGAAAACAAGACTTGAAGGGTCGCTGACGCCCGTAAAGCTGATTTTGGATTTATCGGTCGTGACCTTTTTTGTGGCGGGGGATGTGATTTCAAGCTCCTTTGCCGCAATCTCAGAATTGCCCGTGCCGCTGAAGAATGAAGCGACAGACGAAGCGCAGCTTAAAAGGTCCTCTCTGATTTCCCTGTAAGAGTAAAACGCGCTGCCCGAAAGATTCTCCCGCTCCTTTACAATCTCAGCCTGCTTAATTATCTCGCTTGATGAGTCAAAGCCCTCTTTGCCCTCACGCAGCAAATCAAGACGGTGGCTGAAATAGATAAAGGAGGGTGAGTTGAATGAGTTCCACAAATCCGCAATGTCTGTGAAGGGCATATCCTTGTTTGCGGTTGAATTCAGCGCGTTTACCAAAATGAAATCCGCAAGACCCGACTCAGCCCAGTGCTTTGCGTCCTGAGCCTCTGTATCCGAGGAAACGCTAAAGCCGCAAAACTTGCCCGCGAAGCTGCTTTTAAACCTCTCGGAGAAGCCTTTAAGAGCCGGAGTTAAAGCGTTTCTGTTATCCTCATCCGAGCCGAACGCGGCTGTGAGCTTGTCTGTATCCTTTAAAAGCAGGGCATCCGCGGAAGGAACGCCCGCAAAGATACTTCTAACAGCCTCAAAGTCAAAATCTGAGCTTTCATTCTTACCGAAATAATAAGCAGAGTCAATTGAGCCTATCAAAAAAAGCCCCTTTGACTTTGCCTCATCCGCAACTATGCCCGCCGCGTCAAAAGCGGTCTCGCCGATATTTATAATCTTTTTCTCCCCCTCAATGCTAAGGGGAGTGATTACAGCATTAAAGCCGAGGGATTTAACAGCCTCAAGATGCTCGGCTATTACCTCTCTCGACAAATCCTTCTCTGTTAAATCCTCAAAAGGAGAAAACCATACCGCTTTAAGGTTTTTCATTTCCGGGGAAACGGTGAGGGATACCACGGGAGCCGTATCGCTCAAATCCCCCGCCGGAGCGGCTGGCTTTCTCAAAGATATTTTTTCTGTTGAAATCAGCAGCCCGATTATGGAGGCGGCGAAAACAACCAGCCCAACGCACAGCACAGCTATGGCGATTTTTTTGTTTTTGTCCAAGGATTTAGCCTTGTCAAATAAAGCCTTAAAAGATTTCATTTTCTCATCCCGTAACAGAACTGTTTTGTGCTGCCGTCAATACGGATTCTTCCTCCGCAGGCTCCAGCTTAATAAAGGTTGTATGGGTGTCAACACGGTCAAAATGCCGCCTGAACTTAATTGTAAACAGCCCCATATTAGAGCATTCCCTGCAGTAAAACAGAGCTCGGAACGCCTGATTTACGCATTTCCACTCGCTGAGCCTCTGCATCGGCTTGTTGCAGTTCTGGCAGTCGCAGCGCATAAGGCTCTTGTCTATATGGGGGTCCCTTAAATTCGTGATGTTGTGAACCTTGAATCTCAGTTTCTTATAAAAATCTTCGTTGCATTCCTGAGTAAAGGCTGCCATCTTTTCTTCATCAAATATTTTCTTAAGGCACCTCAGAGCCAAAAGGCTGTCCTCCAAAGCCCTGTGGGAGGAAACATCGGAGGTGTCTATGCCGCAAAGCTCAGCGGCGGTGATGAGCCCAACCTGCTTTGAGGAGGGCAGATTGTAGCAATGCTGAAAGTATTTCTGCATATCAAGATATTTCTTTAAAAACGGAACTCGCTCGTCGTTATTAAAGAAAAGGAAATTATCGGACAAAACCCTGACATCCGAATCTCCCCAGGACATAATAACCGTATCTTTTCCGCCGAGCCACTTTTCAAAGTCCTCAAATGCCTTTGAAAAGGGCACGCCGCCTCTAATGTCCTCGTTCGAGATATTTGTCAGAGCTTTGACCCTGCTTGTAAGGCGCTTGCCCAATTGAGCCTTTATTATGGTCGAAAAAGTGTCAATTACCTCAAAACCGGCATTGACCATAACGGCGCCGATTTCTATTATCTCATTAATAAAGCTCTTTGATTTTTTTGAATACGAACTGTTCCATTCCAGGTCTAAAACCACATAATACATCAGACGCACCCTCAAAAAACAATCGAAAACATTTTACCACAGCGAAGCTAATTTAACAAT
>LFSO01000005.1:3180-38919 GCA_001512765.1 Clostridiales bacterium DTU053 | reverse complement strand
ATTATAGGTGAATTTCCTTGATTTTATAAACTGTTTTTAATATACTTATAGAAAATTGACTTCTATACCACATTCAGTATATTGGGGAGGACATAATGACAGAGAGTAAGGATTTTGTAAAGCCGAACCACGGCTCGACCCCTCAGCCCGACCATATAATGCTCAGCATTTGCGGCGACGCCAAAACCAGCATGGCGGTTACATGGAGAACCAGCATAGATGTTCCGTCGGGATATGTGGAGGTTTACCCCGAAAACGGCGGAGAGAAGGTCAGGGTAGAGGCTATCACCAAGGAATTCAAGTCGGACATCGACATCAGCAATATGCACTGGGCTATCATTAAGAATTTAAAGCCCGGCACAAGATACAGATATACCTGCGGCGACGACACCCACAGAAGCGAGGAGTTCAGCTTTGAAACGGAGCCTGAGAACCTTAATAAATTCAAGTTCCTTATAATCACCGACCACCAGAACGGAACTCCCCATCACGACCCCCAATACGAACCGATCAGAAAGGCTCTGCACGACGCCTTCAGCAAGCACCCTGACATCCGCTTTATTCTGACCGTAGGCGACAACACAAACGACGGCCAGAACGAGCTTCAGTGGAACGGCATGTTCCGCGGAATGAAGGGCTTTATAGAAAGCTACCCCTATATGATGTGCACGGGCAACCACGACAATAGAGGCTTTAAGCAATATCTGCCTGAGCCTGTGGGCAAATTCTATCTTATGCACGCGGACTTTTTTGATGCCCAGTTTGAGTATTCCTATCCGAAAAACGGACCCGAAGAGTTTGAAACCGAAAACTACTCCTTTGACTACGGCAATGTCCACTTCGCTGTTTTCGGCATCAACCGCCAGGACCTTGTGGGCGAATGGCTGTACGAGGACCTTCAGAAGTCCGACAAGACATGGAAGATAGGCGCGTACCACTTCCCCATCTACCCCATAATGCCCGAAGGCTGCAACGACGACTCCTACCCGTGGCTCAGAAAGGGCATAGAGGAGGGCAGGCTCGATGTTCTCCTTGCGGGTCATGAGCACGGTCTTGCGAGAACCTATCCCATAAAGGACGACCAGATGTACGACAGACCCTCTGAGGGAACCATCCACTACATAGCCGGCAACGCGGGAAGAAACCCCTTCGCCACCAACGCTCGAAAGATATGGCACCCCTACTTCTATCCCCTTGAGGAAAGCCTCTACTGCTATATCATCGCAGAGGTTGACGATAAGGTGCTGACTCTCACCGCCTACCTTGAGGACGGCAGAATCGCCGATGTCTTTGTAATCGACAAGAACAAAGACTTAATGCTGCCCTACAGTCCCGCGCCAATATTCAAAAGACCTAAGATGGCTTTTAAAGGCCATATTCCGGACCTTGCGGTTCGTGACCTCTATGTGGAGGAAAAGGACGGCAAGCTCTACTGCGCATTTGGAGCCCTTATGCACAGCATCGGCGGCGAGGTAATAAGAACCAAAGACTCCGTTACCATCAGCGTTTACAGACAGAAGGCCACCTTTACAGTGGGCAGCGACATCGCCGTCTGCGCCGACGGGGACAGAAAGCTTTCCGGCGTACCTTATATGCACGAAAAAGGACAGATTTATGTCCCCGTGGAGGACGCCGCGGAGATTTTCGGCATGGCATGGCAGCACGCCGTAAGGAACAGAATAGTAAACTTCGACTATCCGTCGGAGAGAAGACCCATGCAGACCCACCCAAAAGAATAGCCCTTTAATAAGATAGCGGGGAAATCAGTGTCCGACACTTGTCCCTCTATAAATTAGACGATTAAAATCTATTATTGACGAAAAAACAAAAAAGAGATGCTGAATCAGCATCTCTTTTTCTTTTTTTCTCTCGGCTGTATATCTTTTAGAACTCGATTTCACCCTCGTAAACAAGGCTTGCGTTGCCTGTAAGGAGGATTCTTTCATCGGTGTAGTTAACAATGAGGTCGCCGCCCTTGAGCTTTACGGTAATGTCCTCGCCCTTGTTGCAGTAGCCGTTTTCAACTGCTGCCACAACAGCGGCGCAGGCGCCCGAACCGCATGCCCAGGTCTCGCCGTTGCCCCTCTCCCAGACTCTCATCTTGAGGGCGTTGCGGTTTATGACCCTTACAAACTCGGTGTTGACCCTTTCGGGGAAGATGGGCGCATGCTCAAACAGCGGGCCCACATGCGGCACATCAACATCCGCGACCTTGTCGACAAACACTACGCAGTGCGGGTTGCCGATGGAAACGCAGGTAATCTTGTATTCCTTGCCGCCTATGGTGTATGGCTCAGAAATTACTTTGTCCTTATCAATGAGAACGGGGATTTCCTTCGGGTTAAAGTTCGCCCTTCCCATGTCAACGCATACGGAGCGCACCTGATTGTCGTAGATATAGAGCTTTAATTCCCTGATTCCCTTCTCGGTCTCAATGGTCAGGGTCTCCCTGCCTTTAAGGTCCAGATTGTAGGGATTCTTGTCGTAGATGTATTTGCCCACGCAGCGTATGCTGTTGCCGCCGATTTCGCCCACGCTGCCGTCTTTGTTGTAAACCGTCATCTTCGCGTCGGCAACTTTGGAGGGTTCTATCAGAATCAGCGAGTCGCCGCCGATGCCGTAATGGCGGTTGGTAAAGTTAATGGCAAGGGATTCGGGGCAGGTGATAACGCCGGAGCTGTTGTCAATGTAGATGGCGTCGTTGCCCGTACCCTGCATCTTGGCAAAGCGCAGACGCTGCCTTTCGGTCCTCATGTGATTTATGTCCACGAGCTCAGTGTTGTTAAGGTTGAACCTGCTGGCGATGATGTCAGCGAGTGCGTTTGCCGTATCAAGGGAGGTAAGGCAGGCGACCGAGAGCTGTACCGCGCGGCGGTGGAGCTTTCTGAAGTCCTCTGCGTCAGCCCTTCTCTTAGCTCCAGTATAGACAATATAGTCAATCTTGCCTTCTTCCAGAAGGTCCATAACGCTGTTGTCGTCGGCGAGTTTATCCACAACCTCAACATCAATGCCGAGCTGCTCTATAGCTTTCGCGGTGCCTCTTGTGGCGTAGAACTTGAAGTTCAGGTCGTCAAGGGTCTTGGCTAGTTTGAAGATTTCCAGCTTATCCTGATGGCTGACCGTAATGAATATGCCCGGCTGCTTTTCGTATGAGGGAGCGGGCATCTTAAAGCCTGCGGAAACGAGTCCCTTGAACAGAGCTTCCTCAAGGGTCTTGCCTATGCCCAGAACCTCGCCCGTTGACTTCATTTCGGGACCCAGTGAGGAGTCCGCGTCAAGCAGCTTTTCAAAGGAGAATACGGGCACTTTTACGGAGTAGTACGGCGGAGTCTTGTAAAGTCCCGTGCCGTAGCCCAAGTCTTTAAGCTTAGCGCCGAGCATAATCTTGGTCGCAAGCTCAACCATCGGAACGCCCGTAACTTTGCTGATGTAAGGTATGGTTCTCGATGCCCTGGGGTTAACCTCTATAACATAGAGCTTGTTCTGATATATAAGATACTGTATGTTTACAAGTCCCTTTGTCTTCATGGCAAGGGCCAATTGCTCAGAGCACTCTATGACATTCTTGAGCATAATGTCATTAATGCTGAAGGGCGGATATACGGCGATGGAGTCGCCCGAGTGAACGCCCGCGCGCTCAATGTGCTGCATGATACCGGGGATGAGCACATCCTCGCCGTCGGAGATTACATCAACCTCCAGCTCGGTGCCCATCATGTACTTGTCGATAAGCACGGGGTTGGTGATTTTCTGGCTGAGTATAAGGTCCATGTAATGGCTTACATCCTCGTCGTTGTAAGCTATTGTCATGTTCTGACCGCCTATGACATAGGAGGGGCGTACAAGCACAGGATAGCCAAGGGTATTCGCCGCCTTCAAAGCCTCTTCCTTCGTCATGGCGCTGAGACCCGCGGGGCGGGTAATATTGAAACTTTCAAGCAGCTTGTCGAACCTCTCCCTGTCCTCGGCTATGTCAATGCTCTCAGCTGAGGTGCCGAGAATCGGAATGTTAGACTCGGCAAGGAATTTGGTAAGCTTAATAGCCGTCTGGCCGCCGAACGCTACCACAACGCCGATCGGGTTTTCAACCTTGATGACATTCATAACATCCTCAGGGGTCAAGGGCTCGAAGTAGAGCCTGTCGGAGGTGTCGAAGTCGGTCGAAACCGTTTCGGGGTTATTGTTTATGATTATTACTTCATAGCCTATATTCTTTAAGGTTCTGACGCAGTGAACGGAGGAGTAGTCGAACTCAATGCCCTGTCCGATTCTGATGGGACCCGAGCCGAGAACTATAATTCTCTCCTTGCCGCTCCTCTTATGCTGCCTTGACTCGCAAACATCGTCGTATGTGGAGTAGAAGTAGGGAGTCTCAGCGTCGAACTCTGCGGCGCAGGTATCAACCATCTTATATACCGCGTCCCTGTGGCAGGGGAGTTTATGTCCGCTGATTCTCTCCAGAGCTTTGTCGGGATAGCCGAGCTTCTTACCCTTTATATAAAGCTCCTCTGTAAGCTTCTTGCCCTCTATCTCTTTTTCAAAGTCGGCAAGCTTTTTGAGCTTAGCTATGAACCATCTGTCTATTTTCGTAATGTCGTAAATCTCGTCAATGCTGATGCCCTGCTTTAAAGCCTCGAATACGGCGAATATGCGCAAATCGTCAACGCTGTGGAGCTGTTTTCTGATATCCGCATCTTTAAGAGCGGGGTTATTTAAGGTGTCAAGACCGATTTCAGCGCCCCTTACAGCCTTCATCATAGCCATTTCAAAGCTGGGGGCTATGGCCATAACCTCGCCCGTAGCCTTCATCTGAGTGCCGAGATTTCTGCCCGCGTCAACAAACTTATCAAAGGGCCACTTGGGCATCTTAACGACCATATAGTCGATTGCGGGCTCAAAGCATGCGCATGTCTTGCCAGTAATGTCGTTGTTGATTTCGTCAAGAGTATAGCCGAGAGCAATCTTTGTGGTAACCTTTGCGATTGGATAGCCCGTAGCTTTACTTGCGAGAGCCGATGAGCGGGATACCCTGGGGTTAACCTCAATAACCGCGTACTCAAAGCTGTTGGGGTCAAGGGCAAACTGAACATTGCAGCCGCCCTCAATGCCGAGAGCCGTAATTATGTCAAGCGCGGCGGTCCTGAGCATCTGATATTCCTTGTTAGCGAGTGTCACCGCGGGAGCTACGACAATGCTGTCGCCCGTATGAACGCCAACGGGGTCCACATTCTCCATGCTGCAGACGGCGATGGTGTTGCCCACTTTGTCGCGCATGACCTCGAACTCGATTTCCTTCCAGCCCGCTATGTACTTCTCGATAAGAACCTGAGTAATGGGGGAGAGGAGAAGTCCGTTTTTGGCTATGACATCAAGCTCTTCCTCATTGTAAGCGACGCCGCCGCCGGAGCCGCCGAGGGTGAACGCAGGACGGACAATGACGGGGTAGCCTATTTCCTTGGCAATATTCTTAGCTTCCTCCACTGTGGTCGCAATGCCTGAGGGAATTATGGGCTGACCTATTTCCAGCATTGTGTTCTTAAACTGCTCTCTGTCCTCCGCCTTGTCAATGGAGGCGGCGTTTGTGCCGAGGAGCTTTACGCCGTGCTTTTCAAGAAAGCCCTCCTTTGAAAGCTGCATGGCGATGGTAAGTCCCGTCTGACCGCCAAGGCTTGCCAGCAGGCTGTCGGGCTTTTCTTTTATGATAATCCTTTTAATTGTTTCCTCATTTAACGGTTCAAGATAAATTTCATCGGCAAGAGTTTTGTCCGTCATGATAGTTGCGGGGTTGGAGTTAACAAGCACGACATCGAGCCCCGCCTGCTTGAGCACCGTGCAGGCCTGAGCGCCCGCATAGTCAAACTCCGCGGCCTGACCGATTACTATCGGACCTGAGCCTATAACCAGTACCTTTTTTATATCTTTATTTAATGGCATCTTTCTCACTCCTCATAAGGTTGACAAAGCGGTCGAACATAAAGCTCGTATCCTGCGGACCGGCGCAGGCCTCGGGGTGGAACTGCGCGGAGAATGCCTTTAGCTCAGGATAGTCAATGCCTTCGCATGTTCCGTCGTTCGCGTTTATAAGCCGTACTATACCGCCTTTATCGGCAATGCTGTCGTTTACAACTACATAGCCGTGATTCTGACTGGTGATGAATACTCTGCCGCTTTGCAGGTCTTTAACGGGCTGATTTGCGCCCCTGTGGCCGTATTTGAGCTTTTCGGTTCTGCCGCCGTGGGCGAGAGCGAGGAGCTGATGACCGAGGCAGATTCCGAACATGGGCTTTTTGCCAATTAGCTTCTTTAAAACCTCTATGCACTCTATGTTCTCAGCGGGGTCTCCGGGGCCGTTTGAGAGCATGATTCCGTCGGGGTTCAGCTCCATAATCTCCTCGGCGGTTGTGGTTGAGGGAACTATGTGCACCTTGCATCCTCTCTTTAATAGCTCCCTTGCTATATTCGACTTTGCGCCGTAGTCAATCAGCGCAACTGAATATAAAATATCGGCTTCGGGTGTCAGCACAGAAGTTTTGCCGCTGCTTACACCTTTAACCGCATCTTTTACTCTGTATTCATTTAATTTCTCGTAATCAACTTTGCTGAGGTCGTCCGTAATCATGGCGTTCATAACGCCGTATTCCCTGATTATCCTTGTAAGCTCCCTTGTGTCAACGCCGTAAACACCGGGAACGCCTTCCTTCTTTAAATAGGAATCAATATCCCCTTCGCTGCGGAAATTTGAAGGATATTCGCTCCATTCGCGAACAATGTAGCCCTTCATATAGCACTTTGGGCTTTCCGCGTCCTCAGAAATAAAGCCGTAGTTTCCTATTTGAGGAAAGGTCTGAAGAACTATTTGACCGTAGTAGCTGGGGTCGGTCATTGTTTCAATGTAGCCGCACATTCCGGTTGTGAAAACAATTTCGCCAACGGCATCCTTTTCGGCACCAAAGCGGTAGCCCTCAAACACCTTGCCGTTGCTCAGCGCAATATAGGCTTTTTTCATAGCATCAACCAGTCCTTTTCTATTGCATTTAAGTTTTGCGTCTTTTCAGTGTAACAAACGCTCTTTGTTGCCAGACTGAGTATCTGCCAAATCAGATTTAGCACATACTGACGCTCCGTTTGAAAAATCATGCCGTAAAATCCGCCGCATTTTAAAAAAACGCGCTGACGGGAATATGAGTCGTCAGCAGGCGGGATTATGATTTTTCACGGCTTTGCCGCTTATCTTGCGGCTTTCTATGTCCACTTAATTATAGAGACACTGGAAAGGTATGTCAATAGCTCCCGAACGCATTTTTTGAGTTTGTAAAGAGTGTATAAATATAAGCCGAATTTAGTATATATCTATGGTGAATTGTATATTTATTCTTTGAGCAATCTTGCCGAAATTTTATTTATCTAACCCGGTAAAAAGGGGAACCAATAATAACCACCCCTTCAGAGCATTTTTCAAATCAAGATTTTCCACATGAGAATATAAAATGAATCAGTTTTAGATGCCATAAAAAGGGATAAATTTTTGAAGAAAAGCTGAAAACCAAAATTGTATTATTATACTTCCAAAAAANNGGGAAAACACTTCCGAGCCAAGCAAAACAGATAATGCGGATGTCCTTTTAAGTCCTTTTAGGTTAATCTGTGTTTTTTGTTTTCAGATTAAATTCTCAGGCTGTCGCAAGCGGTGTTTTGCTCATGCCCACTTATGCTGCGGCAGGCTAAAATTTTTTTGGGGTGATTTGTTTGGAATTCCTATATTCGGGAATAATGAGCATTACTTGGCAAATGGTGGTAATGTACATAATCGGAGGTCTGCTCATATACCTTGCTTTGGAAAAGGATTTTGAGCCCGCCCTCCTTCTCCCTATGGGCTTTGGCGCGATTCTTGTAAACCTGCCCTTCTCGGGAGTTATCAATCAGACAATGGAAGGCATAGGCGAAACCCACGGCATAGTCCAGTGGCTTTTTGATGTGGGAATAGAAGCCTCCGAGGCAATGCCCCTGCTGTTGTTCATAGGCATCGGCGCGATGATTGACTTCGGCCCGCTGCTTTCCAATCCTAAGATGTTCCTTTTCGGCGCAGCGGCACAGTTCGGCATTTTCGCAGCAATCACGATTTCAACGCTTTTGGGATTTGACATAAAGGACGCAGTCGCCGCAGGCATGATTGGCGCGGCAGACGGCCCCACCGCAATCCTTGTTTCTCAGGTGCTCCAGTCAAAGTATGTGGGCGCAATCGCGGTCGCCGCGTATTCTTACATGGCGCTCGTCCCCACAATTCAGCCGGCGGTTATAAAGGCCATAACCACCAAAAAAGAGCGTCTTATCAGAATGCCTTACAATCCCAAGACCGTATCAAAGAGAACCCGTATTCTCTTCCCGATAATCGTTACCGTCATAGCAGGTCTTGTAGCTCCCGCCTCCGTTTCCCTTGTCGGCTTCCTTATGTTCGGCAATCTCATCAGAGAGTGCGGAGCGCTGGATAACCTTTCAAAGACGGCGCAGAACGAGCTTGCAAACCTTGTAACTCTGCTTCTCGGTATTACAATCTCCTTCAGCATGGTGGCTGAGAAGTTCGTAACCTTTGACACGCTCAAGATAATGGTTATCGGTCTCCTTGCGTTCGTATTCGATACAATCGGCGGAGTAATGTTCGCCAAGTTCCTCAATCTCTTCTCCAAGAATAAGATTAACCCGATGATAGGCGCGGCGGGCATTTCCGCGTTCCCCATGTCCGCAAGAGTAGTGCAGAAGATGGCTCTTGCCGAGGATAAGCAGAACCACCTTCTCATGCACGCAATCGGCGCGAATGTTTCGGGTCAGATAGCCTCGGTCGTTGCAGGCGGCGTTCTGCTCGGCTTCTTCAAATAAGGAGGGGTACCAATGTTACTGAATTTAATCAACTTAGCCTTTGAAATAAATAAAGAAACCGTCCTTACATCCCTTGACTTTATGTGGAAGGGCATGCTGGGAATAATGACGGTCATTGTTGTCATTACTTTGATAGTTACACTGATGGCCAAATTGGACTCAAAAGCCGAGAAAAAAAGCGGCAGTCAAAGCTAAAACCAAAACCCGGGGGTAATAATACCTTCCGGGTTTAAAAATGTCCTGAATTCGCATAATATTGACAATCTATGCGCCCGGTAATATAATAAATATTTGTTCGGAGCGGAGAGCTACTATCTATTGTTCGGAGGTAATTATGAGTTCAGCCTATGTCAGCCCCTTGAGCAAGCGATACGCAAGCAAGGAGATGCAAGAGATTTTTTCCGACGATTCAAAGTTCACAACTTGGCGTCGGCTTTGGGTTGCTCTGGCGGAAGCCGAGCAGCAGCTCGGAATCAACATTACCGACGAGCAAATAGAAGAGCTAAGAGCCAATATAAACAATATTGACTACGAAATGGCAAGGCAAAAGGAGCTTGAGGTTCGTCACGATGTTATGGCGCATGTGCTCACCTACGGCGAGGCATGCCCCAAGGCAAAGGGCATAATCCACCTGGGCGCCACATCCTGCTATGTTGGCGACAACACCGATATTATATTAATGAAAAAAGCGCTGTTGAGAGTTAAGAAACTCCTGCTCAACGCAATCGCTGCCCTTTCGGATTTTGCCTTAAAGTACAAGGACCAGCCCACCCTTGCCTTTACACATTTCCAGCCCGCGCAGCCCACCACCATCGGCAAAAGAGCAACCCTTTGGCTGCACGACCTACTTTTGGATTTCGAGCAGCTGGAGTTCACCCTTAAAAATCTGAAACTCCTCGGCTGCAAGGGCACAACGGGCACGGGAGCAAGTTTCTTGGAGCTTTTTGACGGCGACCACGAAAAGGTCAAAAAGCTGGAAATGATAATAGCCGAAAAAATGGGCTTTGACGCTGTGTATCCCGTCAGCGGTCAGACCTATTCGAGAAAAGTGGACTATCAGGTTCTTTCGGTGCTTTCCTCAATAGCCCAGAGCGCATGCAAGTTTGCGGGCGACATAAGGCTGCTTTCACATTTAAAGGAAGTGGACGAGCCTTTTGAGCAGCACCAGATAGGCTCCTCCGCGATGGCATACAAGCGCAATCCCATGAGGAGCGAGAGAATCGCCTCCCTTTCAAGGTTCGTAATCGCCACAGCGGAAAATCCCGCCTACACCGCCGCGACCCAGTGGTTTGAAAGAACCCTTGACGACTCAGCAAACAAGAGGCTGAGCGTTCCCGAGGCTTTCCTTGCCATTGACGGCATCCTCTCCCTTTACATCAACATTGTTAAGGGCATGAGGGTATATACCAAGATGGCTGAAAAGCACCTTAACGAGGAGCTGCCCTTCATGGCTACGGAGAATATCCTTATGTACTGCGTAAAGAATAAGGGCAGGGACCGTCAGGAGCTGCACGAGGCTATAAGGGAGCACTCCGTCGCCGCGGCGTACAATATAAAGGAATACGGCGGAGACAACGACCTGCTCCAGAGAATTCTCTCCGACAGCCGCTTCGGTCTTACCAAAGAAGAGCTTGACAACATCCTTGATGTAAGACGCTTTACGGGCAGGGCAAAGGAGCAGACAGAGGAATTTATTGAAGAGTATATAAAGCCTATACTTGAAAAGAATAAAGAGTTCTTAGGCATTGATATAGATATCAGAGTTTAAATTATATAATAGTTTTAGGAGGAACGGGTATGTTAACGGCAGTTGTCGGTATAAACTGGGGAGACGAAGGAAAGGGCAGAATGGTTGACCTTTTCGCCGCTGATTATGATATCGTCATCCGCTATCAGGGCGGAAACAACGCGGGTCACACCGTTATTAACGAAAAAGGCAAGTTCATTCTTAACCTTCTTCCGTCGGGCATCCTTTCCGAAACAACCGTCAATGTAATGGGCAACGGAATGGTTATTGACCTTGAGCACCTTGTTAAGGAAATCGCGTCCTTAACAGAAAAGGGCATCAAGATAACCCCCGAAAATCTTAAAATCAGCGACAAGGCAGTAATCTGCATGCCTTATCACAAGCTGCTTGACTGCCTTGAGGAGGACAGACTGGGCGACGCCAAGTTCGGCTCCACCAGGAGAGGAATCGCACCCGTTTACTCCGACAAATATCTTAAAAAGGCACTCAGAATGGGCGACCTTTTCTATTTCGACGAGCTCGAAAAGAAACTGGGTCCCTTAATGGAGTGGAAGAACCTCACCGTTCGCGACGGCTACAAGCACGAGGAAATTAAGCCCGAGGATATGCTTGAGTGGCTTAAAAAGTACGGCGAGCCGCTCCTGCCCCATATCTGCGACACGACCGTGTATCTCAACAAAGCGGCCGAAGAGGGCAAGAACATTATGTTCGAGGCTCAGCTCGGCGCGCTCAGAGATATTGACTTCGGCATTTATCCCTATACCTCCTCATCCTCCACAATCGCCGCTTACGCGCCCATCGGCGCGGGCATTCCCAACCGCAAGATTGATGAGGTCATAGGAATAATGAAGGCGTATTCAAGCTGCGTAGGCGAGGGCCCCTTCACCGCCGAGCTTTTCGGTAAAGAGGGAGATGAGCTCAGAGAAGCAGGCGGCGAGTACGGAGCCGCGACCGGCAGACCGAGAAGAGTCGGCGGCTTTGATGTTGTCGCCTCCAGATACGGCGCCATGGTTCAGGGAGCTACATCAATCGCTCTTACAAAGCTCGATGTTCTCAGCTACCTTGACAAAATCCCCGTCTGCGTCGCTTACGAAATAGACGGCGAAATAGTCCATGACTTCCCGACAGGGGCAAGACTTAACAGAGCAAAGCCCGTCTATGAATACTTTGACGGCTTTAAGGAAGATGTAAGCCACTGCAGAAAACTTGAGGACCTGCCCGAAAACGCTCTTAAATATGTAAAATACATTGAGGAGCAGGTAGGCTGTAAGATCAGCTATATTTCGGTAGGCGCCAAGAGAGACCAGTATATTAAGGTTGACTAAATCTTTGCGGGAGCCTAAACAGGAAGGAAATTTGCATGAAAAATCAGCTTGTATTGGTTTTGGATTTCGGCGGTCAGTATAAGGAACTGATCGCAAGAAGAATCAGAGAACTGAATGTCCTTTCCATGGTTCTTCCGGGCGACACACCCGTTGAAAGAATCAAGGAACTCAGTCCCATCGGAATTATTATGACGGGCGGTCCCGACAGCGTAAACGCCCCCGACGCTTATCTCTGCTCAAAAGAGGTTTTTGAGCTTGGAATTCCCGTTCTGGGAATCTGCTACGGCTGCCAGCTCATAGCGCATCTCTTGGGCGGCAAGGTCGGCACCTGCGATGTCAGCGAGTACGGCACCGTTAAGGCAAAGCTGTCGCCCGAATCGGTTCTTTTTGAGAACATTAAACCCGAATCAAAGGTTTTAATGAGCCATACAAACCTTGTAACACAGCTTCCCGAAGGTTTTGTTTCCACAGCCTCCACAAGGAGCTGCAAAATTGCGGCCATTGAGAATAAGGAGCGCAAAATCTTCGGACTTCAGTTCCACCCCGAGGTTGCCCACACCGAAAACGGCACCGAGATTATAAAGAACTTCCTTTACAATGTCTGCGGCGCCAAGGGCGACTATGACATGGCAGGCTATATAGAAACACAGATTCAGGAGATAAGAGAGCAGACCAAAGGCAAAAAGGTGCTGCTTGCCCTCTCCGGCGGCGTTGACTCATCGGTTTGCGCGGCCCTTCTTTCCGAGGCTATCCCCGGAAAGCTGGTCTGCATCTTCGTTGACCACGGCTTTATGAGAAAGAATGAGGCCGATGAGGTCGAGGCTGTATTCAGCAAGAGAAATCTCCAGTTTGTAAGAGTCGATGCTTCCGAGCGTTTCCTCAGCAAGGTAAAAGGTGTTACCGACCCCGAAAGAAAGAGGAAAATCATCGGCGAGGAGTTTATAAGAGTCTTTGAGGAGCAGGCCGCAAAGTTCGGCGATGTCAGCTTCCTTGCACAAGGCACCATCTATCCCGACATTATCGAATCGGGACACGGCAAGGCAGCTGTAATCAAGAGCCATCACAATGTTGGCGGACTGCCTGAAGATATAAGATTTGAGGGAATCGTCGAGCCGCTTAAAGGCCTTTTCAAGGACGAGGTCAGAAAGGTCGGCAGGGAGCTTGGTTTACCTGAGTCCATAGTTGAAAGGCAGCCCTTCCCCGGCCCCGGTCTCGCTGTCAGAGTTATCGGCGAAATCACAAAGGAAAAGTTGGATATACTCAGAGAAGCGGACGCAATATTCAGGGAGGAAGTCGGCAAACTCAAGAAGAAGCCCAGCCAGTATTTCGCGGTGCTTACCAATCTCCGTTCAGTCGGCGTTATGGGCGACGAGAGAACCTATGACTACACCCTCGCCCTCAGAGCCGTAAATACGGGCGACTTTATGACCGCCACATACTCAAAAATCCCCCACAGCGTTCTGAATAAAATCTCAAGACGAATCACAAACGAAGTCAAGGGCATTAACAGAGTAGTCTTCGACATCACCGACAAACCCCCCGCCACCATCGAGTGGGAGTAGTAAAAAAATCACCCCTAATCATTACGATTAGGGGTTTTGTTTTGTCATTGATTAAGAGATTATCAGCACAACGGGATACATAGGCTCTGCTGAGGTCATAACTTCTATTCCCTCACCGCTGGGTTTCCAGTCGCATTTTGCCGTGCTGCCGTCGGGCAGAAGTATTCTGATGTCTTTAGGCTCTTTTTCGAGTCCGATTGTAAGCGTTTCCTCCGGATCTGTGCCTAAATTTATAAACATAGCGACGAGCCTTCCGTCGGGAGTAACGCCCGCCCGCAGGCATATTTCATTATCGCCTACATAGTAAACAGGAAGCGAATTTGCTTCTTTGAGAAGGGACACAAACTGCCTCTTGCGGCTTTCATTAAGGAATGAGAAAGCGTCAATATAATTCCACGGAGTGTCGGGCGTTCCGCAGTACACGACCGTGAGCCTGCCGTTTTTGCGTGGCAAAACCGTCACTGCAGGGCAAACTCGCTCAATGCCCGTCTGGGTCTGGTGATAGCAATGCGACAATACCCTCACCCCGTCGGCGGTAACTTTCAGCTCCTTCATTTCGTATTGCCTTGCGCACATATTGCCCGAGTCTTCAAATATCTCTCCGAATATCGTTTTGCCCTCATAGGGCACTGCCTTCACGCCCAAAAAGCGCTCAAAGCCTCTTTCGATAAGCAATTCCGCCGACACTGAGTCAAGGAATACGGATGAATCCTCAAACATTCTCTCAATCTGTTCATCGCTCATTTGGGGGATAAGATTTTCACTGAGGAACACAGCCCCCTCAAATTTGTTTGAGAAATAAAAGGGGAGCCCCATCCTTTCAAAAACCTTTGTCGCCCATGCGCAGTTAAGGTTATTTTTATTGGGTCTGAAATCGAGTTCGTACTGGGTCACAAAGGGAACGCAGCAGCCGACGGGAGTTAAATCGGCGGACAGCTCCGACAGTCTGTCATAGAACTTTGCGTGCTTTGCGAGTATTTCCCTGTATGCCTTGCCGCTGTTTGGCTCACTGGCGCCGAACCTTGAAATCCAGTGTTTCGCTCCCTTTGCGCCGTCAAATACAGAGACTGCCATGTGGGCATGGAGATACCTTGCGCTTTTGGCGTATCTGTTGTAGGGAACCGTATCGGTTTCGGCAATTATGGTGTCGATTCCGTCTTCCCGCAGCTTTTCCTTGCAGACTGAGAGCCTGAACATAGTAAGGCTAAAGTTTCTGTTAGAGCTGGGAGCGTAAGTGCCGTTAGGGACTCTGACAATGGGCGAATTGCCTTTGCCTGCGAAAATATGCGCCATATCCTTCATGGACTCGCAGACATAGCCCGTTGCGCAGTTTGCTCCCTGAATCGACGGGTCAACGCTGTCAATGCCCTCACGCATAGCCCTTACTATTTTTATAAGGGAGTCATGCTGAATCTCTCTTAAAACCTTCGTGTAAGGGTCGTCCTTTTCGTGTGTCAAAACATGCTCATACAATTCCTCGTGGCTCATTTCTACGCCAGTGCGCCTTGTGAATTCCGCTTTATGGAGAGGGCAGCAGCAAGCGTTCACCCCGCCGCCTTTGCCTGAGCGCCACATCATCATGCGCATATCATCGTCTATCATAATCACATCGGGATTACAGCTTGCGATTTTAGCCATCGAGTCCTTCATATATTCGCAGAAATCATCGTCATACGGGCAGTATACATTGGGAGACGCCCCGTCATCCAGATTTACATATCGCTGAAAGGGCGCGTGAACAAGGGGATGCCCATGTCCCAAAACAGACTGCACAAGAATGCCAGTCGGGATATTGTAAGGCTGCAGCCTCTCTTTGAATTTCAAATATGTATCGCACAGCCTACCCGCCAAATCCCATACGGGATTTCCTTGCGGCGCCAGCTGCATCATAAACAGAGCGCAGGTTGTAATGCCGTTTTCATACTGATACTATATATCCTCACAAATCTCATCAACGCGCTCTATGTTCAGGTCATTGATTGTGTATAAATGCTCCATATAAATCTCCTTTGCCGATGAATACTGCCCGGGTTTACTTTATAATACATTTTTTCCCAAGCCCCTTCAAGCAATTTCTCGAAACGCAAAAATCGCCCGTTTTGGTTTTCCTCTTAATCTTGTACGGCTTGCCTTAACCTATTTGGGGCTTGCGCATAGAATGATTAGCGGAAGTTAAATGTTTAGCTTCTGACTAAATCCTATACAAGAGGAGAGAAATATATGGCTAATGTTGATGTAAATGTCACCGCGCAAGCTTTAGAGGCTAATACGCCATATGAGGTAGTAGATATTACA
This sequence comes from Clostridiales bacterium DTU053, assembly GCA_001512765.1. Classification (GTDB taxonomy): domain Bacteria; phylum Bacillota; class Clostridia; order Oscillospirales; family Acutalibacteraceae; genus DTU053. The sequence continues at coordinate 23,116 of LFSO01000005.1, read as the reverse complement.
TTTATCTATTCGGACGCCACAGAGCAGAACGGCAATGTAATCTATTACGGCGCAACTCTTACCGACGGCACCGTCAGCGAGGATGTGCTGTTCAGTTATGCTGTCACGCCCGGCACAGATATTCCGGCAAGCGTATCATTCGCTTATGAGCCGACAGTAGCTTTTACGGACACCATAACCGGAAGCAACGGTAAAGTATATTACACTCCTTAAAGCACAGCAAAAATTGAATCCGTCAGTTCTTCTGGCGGATTCAATTCTAATATATAAAATTTAAGGTGATAGCCGCGATAATGAGGTATGCTTATGAAAGTCATCGATATAAAATGTCAGGATTCAATAAACAGCTCTTTGAATTGCTGTCATTTGGAAGGGCCCAAAGACCCATTGCATCTGGGCAGATACAATCAAATATATCTGTTTTTTAATTTGCCCGCCTTTTTGGAGCCAAGGCAAATAGACTGCGCAAAGCTGATTCTTTACAAAGCTCCCCCTTTCGGGCGCAGGGACGAAAATGCCCAGTGCGAGGAAAACAGATATTATCTGTTCCCTCTCCTTGATTATTTCAGCGTATATAGCTGCAAGTTCTGCAAACCAGCAATCGACACATGCCGAAGGGTAGTCTTTTATAACGACTACTGCAAGAGCTATACAGAAATTGATATTACGAGCATTGTGAAGGATTGGCTGGATTTCAACATAGAAAACAAGGGTCTGCTGCTTGTGGGCAGCGGTCATTCCGAGTGTGTTTTTTATGAGTCAAACCGCTCAGATTTTGTAGGAATGCGCCCGACTTTGAGATTGTTCTGCAGCGGAATAAGTCCCTTCCCGACTCCCACACTTGCTTGCGCCGACTGCGATGTCGTAATCAACAGACCCTCATAAAAAAGTTTTTAAACGGAGAAAGGTATGTCATTAGGCTATACTTAGAAACCTGCCGCATGACGGAAGTTTTTGCGGCAGGCTTTTTTTATGTTTTTCTGAGCCAAAGTATGGCAATTTGCACAACAGGCGGATATTTTTTCCTTTCATTTTTAGAATAATATCAAAACTTAAAATTGGTTATTGACAAAGTATATAAAACATATCAATATAATATACAAAGAACGGCGCCGAACATAAAAAGGCGTTAATTTATTAAAAGGAGGCACATTCATTATGTATTCAGTAGTATTCAGAGCTTTAAGGAGTAATTTCAGAAATGGCCGAATGTGCCGGTGCAAATAACCTTTAGCCCTAAACCGAATCTTTTATCAAATTAATCTAAAAATTATTAATGAAAGAGGTATTTGCACATGAGTAAGAAATACAGATTTGAGACACTTCAGGTTCACGCAGGTCAGGAAAAGCCCGATCCCGCAACAGACGCAAGAGCGGTTCCCATATACGCAACCACATCCTATGTATTCCCCGGCGCTGAAAGCGCGGCAGCCAGATTCGGACTCAGAGAGGTCGGAAATATTTATTCAAGACTTACCAACCCCACCAACTCTGTTTTTGAGGAGCGAATCAACACCCTTGAGGGAGGCATAGGCGCGCTTGCCACCGCATCTGGCTCAGCGGCCATAACCTACGCTATTCTGAATATCGCCACCGCAGGCAGTCACATTGTCTCCGACCACAGAATATACGGCGGCACATACAACCTCTTTGCTAACACATTAAAAGACTACGGCATTGAAACCACCTTTGTATCTGGCGACAAGCCCGAGAATTTCGAGGCAGCCATTCGCCCCGAAACCCGCGCGATTTTCGTTGAGAGCATCGGCAACCCCAACTCAACCATAGTCGACATCGACGCGGTCGCTGAGATTGCCCACAAGCACGAAATCCCGCTTATAGTCGACAATACCTTCTCAACACCTTATCTTTTCAGACCCATTGAGCACGGCGCCGACATCGTGGTTCACTCAGCAACAAAGTTCATCGGCGGACACGGCACCGCAATCGGCGGAGTAATCATTGACAGCGGCAACTTTGACTGGGCCGCAAGCGACAAGTTCCCCGGACTCTCAAAGCCCAATCCCAGCTACCACGGCGTTGTCTTTACAGAGGCAGTTGGCAGGGCAGCCTACATCATAAAGGCAAGGACCACGCTTTTAAGAGATACGGGCGCGGCTCTCAGCCCCTTCCACTCCTTCCTTTTCCTGCAGGGTCTTGAAACCCTGTCCCTCAGAGTGGAGCGCCATGTCTACAATGCTCTCAAGGTTGTGGAGTATCTCAGGAATCATCCGCTTGTCGAGGCGGTAAACCACCCGTCAATCGAAACCCATCCCGACCACGAGATTTACAAGAGATATTATCCCAACGGCGGCGGCACAATCTTCACTTTCGAGATTAAGGGCGACGCCGAAACCGCTAAGAAGTTCATCGACTCCCTTGAGCTCTTCTCCCTGCTTGCGAATGTTGCGGATGTAAAATCCCTAGTAATCCATCCCGCAAGCACCACCCACTCCCAGATGACAGAGGAGGAGCTTTTGGAGAGCGGCATTAAGCCCAACACCATAAGGTTCTCAATCGGCACTGAGCACATTGACGATATTTTAGCCGATATCGAAAACGCCTTTAACAAAGTTTCGGGCAAAGCATAAAGATATTGATAATTTAGAAAGTATTTACTAAAATAAAGAGCGGAGGTTTTCCTCCGCTTTAACTTTTTATACGGAGCTGATGAAAACTGAATCAATTTACAAGAACCGAGCTGCTTATCGGCCCCGAAGGCATGGAAAAGCTTAAAAACTCAAGGATAGCCGTTTTCGGCATAGGCGGGGTCGGCAGCTTTGCCCTTGAAGCCCTTGTCAGAACAGGCGTGGGCGAAGTGGATATTTTCGACGACGACAAAGTATGCCTTACTAACCTCAACCGTCAGCTTTTCGCCCTGCGCAGCACCGTGGGCAAATACAAGGTTGATGTTGCAAAAGAGAGAATGCTCGATATAAACCCTAATGTTAAAGTTAACGCCCACAGAATGTTTTATCTGCCAGAAAACGCGGACGAAGTGGATTTGTCCGTTTATTCTTATGTAATTGACGCGGTCGATACAGTCACTGCGAAACTGGAGCTTTGCGAGAGAGCGTACAAAGCGGGAGTCCCGATAATCAGCTCAATGGGAGCGGGCAACAAGCTGGACCCCACAAAGTTTGAGGTTGCCGATATATACGAAACCTCCGTCTGCCCCCTAGCGAGGGTTATGAGAAGGGAGCTTAACAAAAGGGGAGTCAAAAGCCTTAAAGTGGTTTATTCAAAGGAGCCGCCCATGACGCCCAGAGACCCCTTTGAGGCGTGCAGAAAGAACTGCGTCTGCCCGCCCGGCACCGAAAGAACCTGCCTTTCAAGAAGGCAGATTCCCGGCAGCATAGCTTTTGTTCCGTCGGTAGTGGGACTCATAATCGCAGGCGAGGTTATAAAGGATTTGCTGGCAAAATAAGATTGCAATACAAGCCTTAATAAAGGAGGAAACGCCATGAAAGAGGTTTCAACCGAAAAAGCCCCAAAGGCAATAGGTCCCTACTCCCAAGCGATAGTAGCGAGCGATATGGTTTTCGTTTCCGGACAAATCCCACTTGTCCCCGATACGGGCGAAATCCCCGAGGGCATAGCGGCCCAAACCCGTCAGGCGCTGAAAAATCTTGCGGCGGTGCTTGAGGCGGCAGGCTCATCGGTCCAAAAGGTCGTAAAGACCACCTGCTTTTTAAAGGACTTGTCCATGTTTACCGATTTTAACAAGGAATACGAAAACGCCTTCCCCCACAAACCCGCAAGAGCTTGCGTGGAAGTGAGCAGACTGCCGAAAGATGTGCTTGTGGAAATAGAGGCAATAGCCTTGCTTTAATAGATTGGAGAGGAGTTTAAAAATTGCAGGCAGGAATTTCAAGAGAAAGAGCTGAAGAGCTTTTAAAGGAGTACAACAAAGAGGAGTTTCATTTAAAGCATGCCTACACCGTCGAGGCGGTAATGGGCTATTTCGCGAAGGAACTGGGCTATGGCGAGGACGAGGAGTTCTGGCGCATCGTGGGACTTCTCCACGACCTTGATTATGAGCTCTATCCAGACCGGCACTGCATCAAAGCGCAGGAGATATTAAGAGAGAACGGCGCCAGCGAGGAGCTTATCCACGCCACCGCCAGCCACGGCTATATGCTCACAGTTGACATCGAGCCCGAACACATCATGGAAAAGGTGCTCTATGCCGTCGACGAACTAACAGGTCTTATCGGCGCGGTCGCGCTCATGCGCCCGTCAAAGAGCGTTCAGGATTTGGAGCTTAAATCCGTCAAAAAGAAGTACAAATCCCCCAGCTTTGCTGCCGGCTGCTCAAGAGAGGTCATTCAGAGGGGAGCGGATATGCTGGGCTGGGAGCTTGACGAGCTCATCACCAAGACCATCTTGGCAATGAGGACAATCCCCGGAGCATAAACGGCACTGTCAGAATCACTAAAAAACTCTCACGCGGATTGACAATTAAATCAAATCTTAATCCGCGCGCCCCTTACAGTCTTGACCTTGAATGGTCTTCGTTGTATACTTCAAAAGGCGGTTATCCTGCCTAATGCGTTGAAAGGATGAATCATTATATGAAACTTACCTTTATGGGAGCAGGCAGCACAGTCTTTGCCAAGAATGTTATCGGTGATGTAATGCTCACCGAATCCCTGCGCGACGCCGAAATCGCACTCTACGACATCGATGCCGAAAGGCTTGAAGAGTCGTACATAATGTGCACGGCTTTGAACAGAAACATAAACGAAAACAGAGCAAAAGTGAAGAAATATCTCGGCGTTGAAAACAGAAAGGATGCCCTCAGAGGAGCGGACTTTGTTGTTAACGCCATTCAGGTAGGTCTTTATGACCCCTGCACAATCATCGACTTTGAGGTTCCCAAAAAGTACGGTCTGCGCCAGACAATCGGCGACACCACCGGAATCGGCGGCATCTTCAGAGCCCTCAGAACAATCCCCGTTCTGAAAGACTTTGCCGAGGATATGCAGGAGGTCTGCCCCGACGCTTGGTTCCTCAACTACACCAACCCCATGGGCATGCTCACAGGCTATATGCTCAGATACACAGGCGTTAAGACCGTAGGTCTTTGCCACAGCGTTCAGGGCTGCTCAAGAGGCATTTTGAGAGACCTGGGCATAGAGTACAAGGAGCCTATAAAAGAGAGAATCGCAGGCGTCAACCACATGGGCTGGCTGCTTGAGATATATGATGCCGACGGCAAAGACCTCTATCCCGAAATCAGAAAAAGGGCTATCGAGGTTCTTGAAAGCGGCAACAAGGAGCATCACGACCTTGTAAGATATGAGTACATCAGAAGGTTCGGATATTACTGCACAGAGTCAAGCGAGCATAACGCTGAGTACAACAACTTCTTTATTAAGGATAAGTATCCCGAGCTTATCGAGCGTTATAACATTCCCCTTGACGAATATCCCCGCCGCTGCGTAAATCAGATTGAGCGCTGGAAGAACGACAAGCTGAAGTACCTCAACGACGAGGTCAGCCACAAGAAGACTCACGAGTACGCATCGGGCATTATGAACTCCATGATGACCGACACTCCGTACAAAATCGGCGGCAATGTAATAAACGACGGTCTTATCCCGAACCTCCCCAAAGAGGCATGCGTAGAGGTTGCCTGCCTTGTCAACAAGCTCGGCGTTCAGCCCTGCAAGCAGCCCCCGCTGCCGGTACAGCTTGCCGCAATGAACATGACCATGATTAATGTTCAGCTTCTTACAATCGAAGCTGCCGTAACTCAGAAGAAGGAGCACATCTATCAGGCGGCTATGCTTGACCCGCACTGCTCATCAGAGCTTTCAATAGACGACATCGTAAAGCTCTGCGATGACCTTATCGAGGCACACGGCTCCTGGCTGCCGAAATACCGTTAAACAAAAATCAAAGCTCTCATCGGTTGATGAGAGCTTTTTTATTATGCCTTATTTTCTATTACCGAGTCCGCCCAGTCGGCTATGTCGTCAAAAATCGAGTATTTTCCGCACTCGTGTATAAGCTCATTCCTGCAGCCTTCATAGAGCTTTAAGAGCGTATTCTTGTGCCCCGCGGCCTGCAGGCGGTCAAAGACCTCTTTCGCGCCCTTGCCGTAGTTTCCGATGGGGTCCTCCGTGCCTGAAATAAGAAGTAAGTTTAAATCCTTTGGTATATTCTTAAACCAATCCTTTGTGTTTACTCTCTGCACAATGGAGAGAATATCGGCGTAAGCGGATACGGTCAAACCCTCGGTGCAGCAAAGGGGGTCTTTAAGGAATTTCTCCAAATCCTCCTCGGAGCTTGTAAGCCAGTCGAAATTGCTTTTGCTGGGCTTGCATCTCTTATTGTTCGCGCCGAGAAGCATATTGTTGAGAAAATCCGAGCGGTAGTCGGAGCCGTTCTTTTCTGTCAGAATCTTTGCCACAGCCCTGCCCACGGAAACGGTAGGGGAGGCGCTGCCCGTACCGCAGAACACCGCGCCCTTTAAGTCATATTTGTGGGCGACGCAGTATTCCCTTGCGATAAATGAGCCGAAGCCCTGACCGTACATAAATATGGGCAGACCCGCGTATTTCGCGCTGATAAGCCTTGTCAGCTCATATGTATCGGCAATAAGGGTGGAGGCTCCGCCCTGCTCTCCAAAGTAGCCCTTTGCCTCATCGGCGAGTACCGACCTGCCGTTCCCTATATGGTCGTGAACAAAGACGGCATAGCCCCTAGAGCACAGAAAAACCGCGAATTCCTTATATCTTTCCGAGTGCTCAGTTATGCTGTGAACAATCTGAAAAACACCCTTGGTCTCACTTATATTGCTAAGTTCATAGCTGCGGGCGAAAATATCTCCGAGACCCGAGGAAGAGGGAAACAAAAATTCACCGTATTTAAGAGACATAAAATCTTACCTTTAGATTTTTTTAAGCGCATAAAATGCTGCATAAGAATCTATTTTGTAATTATACATCTAATCCTATATATTCGCAAGTTATAAAAGTTTTTTTGGCTGTTGCCGACAAATCCATTAAATGCTACAATTATTTGTAAACAGGCTAAGGCAAATTTTTACCCTCCGAGGCTATCCTTGCTAATACTTTTTGCAATTAAGGGCACAATAGCAAAACGGAGGGATAAAAATGAATTTCAACGATAAATCATTTCCTACCGCTGACAGCTTTACAACACCCGCTCCGTCGCCCATGACTCCTCAGGTTAAAGGCGACGATGACGAGGCGAACCAAACTCCCGAGGATACCCAAGACCTTATAAAGGAAACGGGAAGCGTCACGGTAAGCAAGCAGGGCAGGCTCATTCACTGCCTTACTATAATTGGGCAGATTGAAGGGCATTACACCCTGCCGTCGCAAAACAAAACCACAAAGTACGAGCATGTCATTCCTCAAATTGTGGCTGTGGAAGAAAGCAAGGACATTGACGGACTTTTGATAGTCCTCAACACCGTCGGCGGAGATATAGAGGCGGGGCTTGCAATCGCGGAGCTTATAGCAGGGATGAGAAAACCTGCCGTTTCCCTTGTGCTGGGCGGCGGACATTCCATCGGCGTTCCACTGGCTGTAGCGGCAAAGCGTTCGTTTATCACTCCGTCCGCCACAATGACCATCCATCCGGTTAGGATGAATGGGCTGGTTCTGGGCGTTGAGCAGACCTTTGCCTACTTCCAGAGCATACAGGAGAGGATTGTAAAATTCGTTGCGGACAACTCCAATATGCCCGCCGACAGATTCAGGGAGCTTATGCTGGCTTCTGGCGAGCTTGTCATGGATGTTGGCACCATATTAAAGGGCGAGCAGGCTGTGAACGAAGGTCTTATCGACTCTCTGGGCAGCCTTTCCGACGCGCTTTCCTGCCTTTACAGCATGATTGAGGAATTTAAAAAGGCGGAAGGCGAGAGCGAGGAAAACACTGCTCCCGAAAGCGATGGCGGTGAGGAAAAAAATCAGCCGAATCAGCCTTAAACGAAAAAAGTGCGATTTTCGCACATACATATTAGTAAAATACATATGAAAGGCAAGTAGTTCACATGGAAATTCTTAAAGCAATATTCCTGGGCTTTGTCCAGGGCGTTACCGAATTCCTTCCCATTTCAAGCAGCGGACATCTTTCTCTCGTTCAGTATTTTTTCGGCTCAACGGGTGAGGAATCCCTTCTCATGACCGTTCTTTTGCACCTCGGCACCCTTCTTGCGGTGTTCATAGTTTTTTATAAGACAATTTGGGAGATATTCCTCGAGTTCTTTAAGATAATAAAAGATATATTCACAGGCAAATTCAGCTTTAAGGATATGTCGGAGACCAGAACAATGCTCTTTATGTTTGTTCTGTCCTGCCTGCCCCTTCTTTTGCTTCTTGTGCCCGTATCGGGCGATATGCGGCTTATGGATAAGCTCGCGGTTTTCCCCACCGACAAAAGCATACTTGCAGAGGGCGTGTGCTTTATCTTTACCGCCCTTCTTCTCATAACAGGCTCCTACATCGCAAAAAACATGATTTCACCTAAAAAGATAAGCCCCAAAAGCGCACTGGGAATAGGCTTTGCCCAGCTTTTCGCCGCAGCCTTCCCCGGCATTTCAAGGTCGGGCAGCACTATTTCCACAGGCCTTATTTTTGGACTTTCGAGAGAATACATGGTAAAATACTCATTCATACTGGGAATTCCCGCAATCCTCGCCGCCAACGCCGTTGAGTTAAAAGACGCCGTAAGCCAGGGCAGCGACATAAACTGGATTGCCGCTGCAGCGGGCGTTATTACGGCTGCGGCTGTGGGAGTCGGAGCCATCAAGGCTTTGCAGTATCTTTTAAAGAAGGATATGTTCAAATACTTCGGCTACTACTGCTTTGCGGTTGGCGTATTTGCCATTATAGTTAGCCTTATAGAAGTACTCTAAAACCGTATTGTTTCAAAAGAAAGGAAATGAAGCATTATGGCTGAAACAAAAAAAACGTCGAGTGCCGCCGGCAAGGGCAATGCCGCAAAGAGCGGCTCCGGAGCCTCAAGCCAAAAAAGCGGCGCTAAGAAGAAAACTCGAGCTGCCGAAAATGTGGCGCCCTACGATGAATACACGCCGATATATAAAAATGAGCAGTTTTGGGCAATCATACTCTTTGCCTTTGCTTTGTTTCTTTTAATGCTCAGCATATTTGAAGGCGGACCCGACACCATCTGGACCAAAATGCGTGAGATTAGGTTCGGTCTCTTAGGCTTTACCGCCTTTTTATACCCCTTCGCTCTTATCTGCATCTCCGTCATGCTTACATACAACAAGAAAAAAACCACCATATTTACAGGCAGCCTTTCGCTGTTTGTAATTATCCTTTTCATCAGTTCACTATTGTTCATAACAAGAACCGACCCGCCGTTTGAAGTCTGGAACGACGCCAAGGAGCAGTACAAGCTCTTTGCCGACAGCGGCATTAAGAGCGGCAGCGGCTTTTTCGGCGCTTTAATCGGCGGTCTGCTTATAAGCATTGCGGACAGCAAGGCGCCCGCAATTGTAATTTCCCTTCTCACCATCTTTGTATTTTTAATGCTTGCCACCGGCACATCCTTAATGAAGCTCTTTTCCGCCGTGGGCAAGCCCGTCAAAAAGGTTTCAGACATATCTGCGGAGAAGATTGTGGAGCTTAAAAACCGCCCCAAATTCGATGTGGATGTGGATTTGGGACCGCCTCCGTCAACCGAATCTCCCTTTGAGGATGAACCGAAGGAGATTCCCATTTCGGGCTATCCCAATGTCTTTGACGAAAGCTACAAGAAGGAGAAGGCTCCGGCTCCCATCATAGACATTCCGCTTGAAAAAGAGCCTGAGCCCGAACCCGAACCGCAGCCCCCGAAGGCAAAATCCGTCTTTGACGCTGAAAAGGAAGCCTCCATCAAAGAGCGTGAGGAGAATATCTTTGCCCTTGAGGATGAGATTGCTCCCAATCAGGACAAGCCCGAAAAGCCCTATGTCCTGCCGCCTTTGAACCTTCTCAATCCTCCCTCAAAGTCAAGCGCTTCCCGGTCAGCGGCAGAGCTTAAAGCTACGGGCGAGAAACTGATTAACGCGCTTAAGAGCTTTAATGTTGAGGCAAGCCTTCTTAATATCATCCCCGGCCCGTCGGTTACAAGGTACGAGGTAGCCCCCGCTCCGGGAGTGAAAATCAGCAGGTTTACGGGTCTTGCGGAGGACCTTGCCCTCCACCTTGCCGCTCCCGCTGGCGTCAGAATAGAGGCTCCCATCCCGAACAAATCGGCAATAGGCATAGAAATCCCCAACAGCGGCAGGGCAACGGTTTCCTTCCGCTCCATAATAGACAGCGAAAATTACAGAAAGAACAAGAGCCTCTTAAAGGTCGCTTTGGGCAAGGACATCGCTGGCGTTCCGATTTGCGCTGACCTTGCGAAGATGCCCCACCTGCTTATCGCGGGCACAACGGGCTCGGGTAAATCCGTCGCCCTTAACGCCATGATTGTAAGCCTTCTCTACAACGCCACCCCAGATGAAGTAAGGCTCCTGCTTATCGACCCCAAACAGGTTGAGTTCTCCGTATACAACGGTATCCCCCACCTTCTTGTCCCCGTACTTTCGGACGCAAGAAAGGCAGCGGGTTCACTGGGCTGGGCGGTTACCGAAATGATAGACCGCTACAAAACACTCAACGACAACGGAGTAAGGGACATCAAAGCCTATAACGCTCTTTGCGAGGAGAACAAGGAGCTTAAAAGGATGCCCCAGATAGTCATAGTTATTGACGAGCTGTCTGACCTTATGGCTGTCGCCCCCTCCAGCGTTGAGGACTCCATAATGCGACTTGCGCAGATGGCGCGCGCCGCGGGCATTCATCTTGTTGTCGCCACCCAGCGCCCGTCGGTTGATGTCATCACAGGTCTTATCAAGGCCAATATCCCCAGCCGCATAGCCCTGTCCGTCTCCTCTCAGGTTGACTCAAGAACCATAATCGACTCAGCGGGAGCTGAAAAGCTCTTAGGTCTCGGCGATATGCTTTTCTGCCCCGTAGGTGCTCCCAAGCCCATAAGAATTCAGGGCTGCTATCTTTCCGACGCGGAAATCGAAAGGGTAGTGGACTTTGTCAAAAAGCAGGGCGAGTGCCGCTATGACGAAGATGTCGCCAGCGAGATTGAGCGTCAGGCGGCTCAGGAGAAGGGCAAGCACAGCTCCTCCTCCGACGGCGAGACCAGCCTGGACGAGGGTACAAAGGATTTAATTATGAAGGCGTTGGAATTCGTCGTTTCCAACCCCGAAAAGGCGTCCATCACGAACCTGCAAAGAAGGCTGGGTCTCGGTTTTGCCAAGGCAGGCAGAATAATGGACGAACTGGAGGAGAGGGGAATCGTAGGTCCCCCCGAAGGCAGCAAGCCGAGGAAGGTGCTTATCACAAAGGCTCAGTGGCTTGAAATGAACGCAAGACAGTCGGATGATGCGCCGACAGAGTCCCACAGAGAAGAAACCGCTGACATAATATAACGAAAGGCGGGGGCAATAATGCAAAATAACAGAAAGCTGAAAGCTGTTCTTTCCGCCGTAGCGCTATTGCTCTTTCTCTCCATCTTAGTCCCCTTTGTTTTTATGAAAAACCCGAACGGTGACATCCCCACTACCGAGGATGTTATCGAAAGCGCCGCCTTAGTTGAGGAAACATCAGTCCCGGTAACCGACTCCGAGGAACTGACCGTCACCTTTATAGATGTGGGGCAAGGGGACAGTACGCTGATACAGTGCGGCGACAAACTAATGCTCATAGACGCGGGCGAGAGCGGGAACGAGGATAAAATCTTAAATCTCATACATAAAAGCGGCTTTGACAAAATAGATTTACTCATCGCGACCCACCCCCACTCAGACCACATAGGCTCCATGCCCGCCATCTTAAAACGCATTAAAGTCGATACAGTAATAATGCCCTACATCTCCGAAGCGTCCATGCCGACAACAAGGATTTACGAGAAATCCCTTCAGGCTCTGTCCGAATCCGGCGCTAAGGTTGAAAGGGCGGTTCCCGGCAAGGAGTATAGCTTAAACAATCTTAAAATCACAATCCTTGCCCCGTTTACCGACACGGCAGAGCTTAATAACCTTTCTGTAGTTCTGAGGGCGGACTTTAAAGAAACCTCATTTTTATTCACAGGCGACGCCGAGAAAAAGGCTGAGCAAAGTATACTTAAAAACAACATGAATGTAAGAGCCGCGGTGCTTAAAGTCGGTCACCACGGCAGCCGCTCATCCACCACCGAGGAGTTTCTCTCAAAAGTAAGTCCCCAGTACGCCGTAATCTCCTGCGGTCTGAAAAACAGCTACGGTCACCCGTCAAAGGATACAATCGGCAGACTTGAAAAGCATAATATCAAATACTACAGAACAGACTACAACGGCAACATAACCGTAATAACCGACGGAAAGACTCTGGAGTTTAAAACAGAGCGATAGGAGGCCGCGAATGTATATAATAGACAGGTTTGAGGGAAGCATCGCCGTAATCGAAGACGATGACGGCAAAATGATAGAAGTAAACCGCTCACTGCTGCCCAAAAACGCAAAGGAAGGCAGCGTTCTTATAAAAAACGATGACGGCAGCTTTTCCGTTGACGAAAAAATGACAGCCGAAAGAAGACGAAAACTCAAAGCAATGCAGGACGCCCTTTTCGGAAATTGAATGGGAATTTATGTTTTTGCATAAAAAGCTTCCGCGGCGGCAAATTATGCCGCCGCTTTTTCATGCCAAATAACGGAAATAAGGCGGTTTTCTTATGTGAATTGTCGAAAGCGCCTGTCCGACGATGTATGAAAAATGGAATAAGAGCTAAATTACTCTTGCTATTTCTACATGCCGCGGTCTATAATAAAAGGCGATTGGAAATTTGTTTCTTTGAGAACAAATACTGTATATCTATTCAAAAATATTGTAATAATTTGTCGATAGACGGGAGATACAAGTGAGAATTACCGTTTTTCAAAAAGGCTTTAATTATTCTCAGGATGGTCAGGGCAACAGGCTTGTTTTTCATCTTCAGGGCTGCAATATGCGCTGCCCGTGGTGCGCGAACCCCGAAGGCATTCCCGTAGTTCCCCCCATCATGGTAAACAAAGAAAAGCTGCTTGACAGCGCATGCCCCTACGGAGCGGTCAAAGACAAGGAGCTTGACCGAAGCCGCTGCGAAAAATGCCCCGACAGAAGGTGCCTTCAGTCGGGCGCGGATTTGGGACTATACACTGCGGCGAGTGACCGCAGCACAGACGATATAATTGCGGAAGCTGTAAAATGTAAGCCGATGTATTTTGACGGCGGGGGCGTTACCTTTACAGGCGGCGAGCCGACGCTGCAGTTTGACGCGCTTAAGGAAGTCTATAAGGGGCTTAAAGCAAACGGAATACATACGGCAATCGAAACCAACGGCACAAGCCCGAAACTCCCCGAACTAATGCCCTATATCGACCAGCTAATCATTGACCTAAAACACTATGACAGTAAAAAGCAAAAGGAAGTCACAGGTGTAGGCAACGAGAACACAAAGGCTAATATAGAGCAAGCCCTTAAAATAGGCAAAAGCGTGCTTGTAAGAATCCCCCTTGTCAACGGCTTTAACGCCGCAAGGGAAGACGCCTTAGGCTTTGCCGGTTATTTCGAATCCATTAATCAAGACGGACTTTCGGTTGAACTTCTCCCGTATCACGAATTCGGCAAGGACAAATGGCTTAAATGCGGTATGGAATATACTGTTAATGACGGATATATAAAGCCCGGCACTTTAAAAATGTTTGAGGACATATTTAAGGAGCGGGGAATTAAACTTATCAGAACATAACCATTTTCGGAGGGTAATCTTATGTCAATCCAAACAGTTTATACGGCTGATAAAATAACCGCCTTGGCAAAGGAGCTCTTTAAAGAGGAACGCTCCAAAAAGCGCCTTGACGGCTGGTTCAGAATCAAAGAAATCCAAAAGGAAGCGGACGAAAAGTATAAGGGCGAGCACATAGAGATTAAGGCCGCCAAGACTTTAAGGGACATCGCGGAAAAGCTGCCCATCGACATCAGCGACTACGCGGTTTTCGCGGGCACTCAGGACGACGCTTTTGCCAGAAGCTATGCTCTTATAAATCCTTCCTTTGAGGTTGAATCCTTCTCGGGCTACTGCGACCCGACCGCCGTTTTCAACGATATAGAGCCTTCGGAGGAAATCTCCGCAGAGCACATCGAAGAAATGCGCGAGTACAATAAGAACACCGACTATGTAAGGCAGCTTTCCGAAGCATACAGCAAGGCGGAGAAGTACACATCCGAGGTTGTTTACTTCTTTGAGCAGGTTACGGGTCACCTTATCCCCGATATGAGACCCGCCCTTGCCCACGGCATAGAAAGCCTTATTGCCGATATTGAAAAGAGAATAAGCGCCGAGACAGACTCAGAGCGCAAAGCAAACCTTGAGGCTATGAAGATAGCGCTCGAGGCAGCCGTTATTCTCGCGGGCAGATATTCAGCTCTGGCAAAAGAGAAGGCAGAGAAGGCGTCAGGAGAGTCCAAAGAGCGTTTTGAGCTTATGGCAAAGACCCTCGCAAAGGTTCCCGCAAAGGGCGCGGACAATCTCTATGAGGCAATCCAGAGCTTCATTATCCTCTGGCAGGTAATGTGCATAGAGCAGTCCCCCAACCCCTTCGCATTCTCCGTAGGCAACGCCGACAGGATTTTCGAGCCCTACAGAGCAAAAGAAAACCTTTCAAGAGAGCTTGCTTCCGCTCTGTTTAAGCATTTCCTTGTTTTCTTCAATGTCGGCGACAGAAGCTGGGCAATTTCTCAGAACATCATTCTCGGCGGCAGAGATGTTGACGGCAATGACCTTTCCAACGAGAGCACCTTTGCCCTTTTCGATGCCTATTATGATATGAACCTGCCCCAGCCGATTCTTTCGGTAAAGCTCCACAAGAATACCCCCGACAGCATTTATGAGGCAATGGGCAAATTCTTCTTCACACCCGGCATGCTCACCCCGTCGCTGTTTAACGACGACGCGATGTTCCAGGTTCTCGAAAGAGCTGGCAGAGATAAAGAGGACCTGCCCGACTACTCAATCGCCGGCTGTCAGGAGCCACTTATTATGGGCAAGGACAACGGCAACACCACAAACAGCTGGCTCAATCTCGGCAAAATCCTTGAGCTGACAATCAGCGACGGCGTGTCCACAGTAACGGGCGAGAGGATTTTTGAGCCCCACGGCCCCAAGGACCCCGTTGAAAGGCTTAAGAACATCAGAGAGCTTTTCTATCAGAATGTTGAGAAATACACAAAGATAATGGCGGACAGCGCGAACGACGCCTCCAGAGCCCTTTCAAATCTCAGGGTTCCCTTCCTCAGCGTGCTCATGGGCTGCGCGGAGAGAGGCTACGATATGCGCGACTGCGACCATCAGGGCACAAAGTACAACGGCAGCGGCTGCCTGATTCACGGCGTATCCGTTGTTGCCGACTCCTTTGTCGCCATCGATAAGCTCCTTGAAGAAAGACCCGAGGACGCAGAAAGACTTATAGAGGCACTCAGAAACAACTTTGAGGGCGATGAGGAATTAAGACGCTATCTCCAGTCCGCGCCCAAGTTCGGAAATAACGAGGAAATCGTGGACAACGAGGCAGCTGATGTCGCAAACAAGGTTGCGGACATTGTGGCGTCTCAAAAGAACTACCTCGGCAATCCCTTCCGCCCCGACTTCAGCACACCCTCAACCCACCTGCTTTACGGCTACTGGGTAGGCGCAACACCCGACGGCAGAAAGTCAAGAGATATGCTCAACTACGGTCTTGACCCGCTGTACGGCGACGCTCATCAGGGCCTGGGCTTCAGAACCCTTTCCGCCTTCAAGCTCCCGTACGAAAAGATGAACGGCGGCTATGCCTCCCACTTCGGCATCGACCCCAAGTACTTCACAAGCGAGAGCTATGAGGGCAAGGGTCTTGACTTCAAAAAGAGGGTCATCGCTCCCTTGTTCTTCAACGAGGCAAAAGAAGGCGTATCACCTTTCTACCTCTATGTAAATGTCACCACGGCAGAGATACTCCGCAAGGTTTTAGAAAATCCCAAAAAGTACGCCCCCAGCGGAGTTTATATAATGAGAATCCACGGCACATTCGTAAACTTCCTTGATTTGTCGCCCGCTATACAGAAGGACATTATCACAAGGCTTGATCCTGCCTCAACATCAATGTAACAGGAGGAAAAACATGAAGCTGCTTGGTTTGGATATCGGCACAACTTCTATTTGCGTTAATGTCATCGATTCGGAAACAGGCCAGGTTATTTGCACTTCAAATGTTCCGAACACTTCATTTATCCATACAGACAGAGCCTATGAAAAAATTCAGGACCCTGCCCGCATTCTCTCTTGCGCCACCCACGCAGTGGAGGCAATGATTGAAAAGCATTCACCCATAGACGCCATCGGCATTTCGGGTCAGATGCACGGAATCCTCTACCTTGACGCGGAGGGCAATGCTGTCAGCCCCCTTTATATCTGGCAGGACGGCAGGGGAGACCAGGAGTACAAGGACGGCAAAAGCTACGCGGAATATATGTCCGAGGTTACAGGCTGCGCCCTTGCAACGGGTTTCGGCACCGTCACCCACTTCTTCAATATGAAGAACTCCCTTATCCCCGAAAAAGCAGTAAAGCTCTCCACAATCCATGACTATGTGGGTATGAAGCTTACAGGCGGCAAGGAACCCGTCACCCACCCGTCAGACGCGGCAAGCCTTGGACTTTACAATCTCACCGAGGATAAGTTTGACGAGGCGACTATGGAAAAGCTGGGAATTGACCCGTCATTCTTCCCCGAGGTCAAAAAAGGCTTTGAAATCATCGGCAAGACAAAGCACGGTATCCCCGTAGCCGTTGCCATAGGCGACAACCAGGCGAGCTTCATGGGCTCCGTTAAAGACTCTGAGAGCAGCATCCTTGTAAATGTGGGCACAGGCGGTCAGGTTTCAATGGTGACCGACAAGCCCTTATACAATCAGTATATAGAAACCCGCCCGTGGACCGACGGTAAGTATCTGCTTGTAGGTCCCTCCCTCTGCGGCGGCAGAGCATACGCTATCTTGGAGCGCTTCTTCCGTTCCGTCGTTCAGCTCACCGACGCCGAGGTCTTCACCATGTATCCGATTATGGATAAGCTGTCCGAGGGCTACAAGACCCTTACCGACAAGCTGGAGGTTTCAACACTGTTCTGCGGTGAAAGAGGCAATCCCTCAAAGAGAGGATCCATATCCAACATCAGCGCGGATAACTTTACACCCCAGCATCTGGTTGTAGGCGTTCTTGAGGGCACTGTAAACGAGCTGTATGAAAAATATACCTATATGTCCGAAAACATAGCAACTCCTCCCTCAACCCTTGTCGGCTCGGGCAACGGCATCAGAAAGAGCAAAGTCACCCGCAGTATGTTCGCCGACAAATTCGGCATGGAAGTAAAAGTCCCCGCACATAAGGAGGAGGCGGCATACGGCGCGGCTCTCTTCGCGGGTGTTGCCGCGGGAGTATTCAAGTCTCTTAAAGAGGCTCAGAGCATAATCAAGTACGAAAAAGAGGATTAAGATGGAAAACATAACTTCGGAGATTTCAAGAAAGCCTATATTTTTTGAAAGAAACAGGGTTTTTAGAGTATATTTGGGCGGCAAGCTGTTTAACGATTTCTTCGGTGATGAGCCGACCGACGGCAACTACCCGGAGGAGTGGATTGCCTCCGCGGTAAAGGCTCTTAACAGCAACTCCACCGACCCGAACGAGGGTCTGTCAAAGGTACAGGGCACAGATATTTACCTTGACGAGCTTATAGAAAAGGAAAGGGAGAACATCCTCGGCGGACACGACAGCCTCGGAATTCTCGTAAAAATGCTTGACAGCGCCGTCAGGCTCCCTATTCAAGCTCACCCGGACAAGCCCTTCTCAAGAAAGCACTTCAATTCCGAATACGGCAAGGCTGAGGCATGGATAGTTTTCGCCACAAGGGAGAACGCGAAAATCTACTTCGGGTTTAAGGACAAGATTACAAAAGAGGAATTTGTAAAGGCTATTGAGCGTAGCGAAACCGAAAAGGACGCCATGGAGGAGCTATTAAACGAAATCCCCGCTAAAGCAGGCGATGTTTACTTCATCCCCGCAAAACAAGTCCACGCAATCGGCTACGGCTGCATGATTCTTGAGATTCAGGAGCCCACCGACTTTACAATCCAGCCCGAAGCATGGTGCGCCGACTATAAGCTGAATGACTATGAGAAATACCTCGGTCTGAATCCCGACGACGCCCTTGAGTGCTTTGACTTCTCCGTCTACGGCGATGCCGCAGTGGCTCTCGGCAAGAAAGCTCCCAAAATCATAAAAGAGGACGGCGGCGTGGTATCCGAGCAGTTAATCGGCAGGGAGGACACACCCTGCTTTGCGGTAAAGCGCCACACCGTCACAAACGGTACATTTAGGGAACTTTCCGCGCCCGCTGTTTATGTTGTAACCGACGGCGAAGGCGAAATTAAGGGCGAGGACTACTCCAAACCTATAAAGAAGGGCGACTACTTCCTTTTACCCAAAGCGGCTGAAGGAAGGTTCGAGATAGCTTCAAATTCCGGTATTCAGATTGTCGAATGTATTCCTCCGTTTAATGTCTAATTCACCGTTTTTTGTGTAAATTTCCTCCTCTATACTGTTTCCAATGCACAAAAACAGTTGACAACGGTCGCTTTATTTAATATACTTAGCTTAGATTATTGTGCGGACAAGTCATTTTAGGAGGTTGCCTTATGAAAAAACTGATTTCGGTATTGTTAATCGCTGTTTTGCTGATAGCCAGCGTACCGTTCGTTGTCACAGCGGACACGATTGACACTGACATTGATGTGGATACCACAATCAACGGCGATGATATCATACCGGCGGATAAGATAATAACTCTGACCAAAGCTCTTATTATAGCTCCCGGCGCAAGCCTTACTGTTTACGGACAGCTGAAAATAGGCTTTGGCGGCTCTATAATAGTTGACGGTACCCTTAATGTTTACGGCAAGGTTACCAATGTTGCCGGCGCAGACCCGGTTGTAAGAGGTCAGGGCGTAATCATGAACGCGGTAACGCTTCCCGGCAGCAAGCCCGGTCTTTATACCGTCTACAAGATGACATATGACCCGATTCTCAAGATATATCATGAGGAAGAGGTCGCAACAAGCACTACATACCTTGTTGAGTCGGGCGGAGAGTTTGCGTTCAATGTAAAGATGCTTCAGCCTCAGCATGACCCGGTTACCTTCCCCGTTAAGGCAAACGGCATGACCGTTTACAACGAGGCAGGCTACTTCAAGGTAACAGGCATTGTTGAGCCCATCAACTTCACTTTCGGAGATCCGCAAATCAAGATTTTCAAGGTAAGACTTCCCAAGGGTAAGGGCTATATCGTTGCGGCACGCGGTCAGGCAGGCGTTCCCGACAGCGAAGTTACCGATGTTGTTTACATCAAATACGGCGAGGACCTTGAGTTCACCCTCCGTATAAATGAGAACTATGACAAATCAAGCAATATTCAGGTTTATGTAAACGGCAACCTTGTAGTTCCCGACGCATACGGCTATTACAGAGTTCCCGCACTTGGAACCGATGGCGCAACCTCTTATCAGATAGATGTATTCGGCGTTGTTTCCAACGAATTGTCAGATACTCTTACCGCAGTAATTCAGCTCTTTAAAAACATTTTCGAGGCATTTAAAGGCATAATCGACGCTCTGCGCGAAATCTTTGCAGAGTTAGGCGGTATTGGCGGAGGCCTCCTTCCCACACCATAAAACTTCATTAATTAAAATGATAAGCAGGGCGATTGTTCGCCCTGTTTTTTCCTTAAATTAACTCTTATAAAGGAATAAAAATTTCATAATCTATACTTGCGGATGAACTGATAAAAAAAA
>LFSO01000005.1:0-3169 GCA_001512765.1 Clostridiales bacterium DTU053 | reverse complement strand
TGTTGATTTTGATAATATTTGGTGCTAATATATAAATAAAGTCTTACTTAATTCGCGCCGCTTGAAGTTATTCTCACAGCGGTTTATAATACTAACGCAAAACTAATGAACTTGTCAGGAGCTTTTTTATGATTTATGATGTAGCAGTTATAGGAGCAGGTATAATTGGTGCATTGACGGCAAGGGAGCTTGCGAAATACAAGCTCAGCGCTGTCTTAATTGAAAAATGCAACGATGTGGCAATGGGCACAACCAAGGCAAACAGCGCGATTGTCCATGCCGGATTTGACGCTGTTCCGGGCACAAAAAAGGCTATTTTCAATGTTTTGGGCGCAGAGCTTATGCCCAAGGTTACTTCAGAGTTGAGCGTTCCTTACAGAAACAACGGCTCTTTGGTCGTAGCCTTTTCTGAGGAGGAGCTGCCCGAACTTCAGAACCTTCTTGAAAGAGGCATTAAGAACGGCGTTAAGGATTTAAAAATCCTCTCCAAAGAGGAGCTTTTGGAGCTTGAGCCCAATATTTCACCAGAAGCCGTTGCCGCTTTGCACGCGCCGACGGCAGGCATTGTTTGTCCCTATGAGTTCGCGATTGCCGCGACCGAAAACGCTGTCACAAACGGCGTAGAGTTTATTCGCAACTGCGAAGTTAAGGATGTAGAGGTACACGACGACTACACCACCTTAATTACAAACACCGGGGACATTAAAGCCAAGGTAGTGGTAAACGCCGCGGGCGTATTCTCCGACGACATAGCCAGAATGTTCGGCGACGACACAATAAACATAGTCGCAAGAAAAGGCGAGTACTACCTCTTTGACAAGGCTGTCGGTCATGTGGTTTTCCATACCGTATTCCAGTGCCCCACACCCATGGGCAAGGGCGTCCTTGTAACACCCACAGTTGACGGCAACCTGCTTATAGGTCCCACCGCCGTTGACATCGAGGACAAAAACGACACCTCCACCACCTATGAGGGACTTATGGAGGTTCTTAATAAAGCCCATAAATCCGTACCCACAATCATAAATACAAGGGACGCAATCACTCAGTTCTCGGGTCTCAGAGCTCACGCAAAGAGCGGCGACTTTATAATAGGCTTCAGCGAGAAAGCGCCGTCACTCTATAATCTTGCGGGCATAGAATCTCCGGGACTCAGCGCCGCTCCCGCAATCGCAGTTCACGCTGCTCAGGAAGTAGCAAATAAGCTGGGACTGACCGAACTGAAAGAAGATTACAACCCGATTCGTCCCCAGCCTATCAGGTTCAGGTACTTGGACGATGAGGAAATGGCAGAGCTTATAAAGAAAGACCCTCGCTACGGCCGCATAATTTGCCGCTGTGAAACCATTACAGAGGGCGAAATCGTAGAGGCAATTCACGCCCCCGCAGGCGCAAGGGATATAGACGGAGTAAAGAGAAGAACCAGAGCAGGCATGGGGCGCTGTCAGGGCGGTTTCTGCTCCTCCAAGGTGCTTGAAATCCTCGCAAGGGAGCTTAATATCCCCTATGAGGAAGTCACCAAAGAGGGCGGAAATTCAAGAATATTATACGGCAGGACGAAATGAGGCTGAATTATGATTAATTACGATATAGCTGTTATCGGCGGAGGTCCCGCGGGCCTTGCCGCCGCGCTGAAGGCAAAAGAGCTCGGCATAGAAAAAATAATCATCCTTGAGCGCGCCGAAACCTTGGGCGGAATTCTGGAGCAGTGTATTCACACAGGCTTCGGTCTCCATTATTTCAAAGAGGAGCTTTCAGGGCCCGAGTACGCAGGCCGCTTTATCGAGGAACTTAAAAAGACTGACATTGATGTCAGAACCAACACAATGGTTGTCGACATCAGCAGCGATAAGGTTGTAACCGCAGTCGGACCCAATGAGGGACTTTTGAAAATACAGGCAAAGGCAATTATCCTTGCCATGGGCTGCCGCGAAAGACCCAGAGGAGCAATATCCATCCCCGGTAACCGTCCCGCGGGCGTAATGACCGCAGGCACCGCCCAGAAGTATGTCAATATCCACGGCTATATGCCGGGCAAAAAGATTGTCATTCTCGGCTCGGGCGACATTGGACTCATTATGGCGCGCCGCATGGCCCTTGAAGGCGCTGAGGTTAAGATGGTTTGTGAGATTCTGCCCTATTCGGGCGGTCTTGCAAGAAACATTGTCCAGTGTCTTGACGACTACGGCATTCCGCTTAAACTCAGCACCACCGTTGTGGAAATCCACGGCAGGGAGCGTGTCGAGGGCGTAACCATAGCCAAGGTTGACGAGAAAATGAGACCCATTAAGGGCACCGAGGAATATGTTGAGTGCGATACCTTACTTCTGTCCGTCGGACTTATTCCCGAAAACGAGCTTTCCAAGTCCGCCGGCGTGGACATCAACTGCATCACAGGCGGTCCCGATGTTGACGAGATGAGGGAGACCTCCATAAGAGGCATTTTCGCATGCGGCAATGTCCTTCAGGTTCACGACCTCGTGGACTATGTAACCCTTGAGGCTCAGCTCGCCGCAGAGGGCGCGGCAGAGTATATAAAGAAGGGCGAGGAAGAGAAAAAGTACGCCTACACCGTCAATCAAAACGGCGTAAGGTACATCGTCCCGCAGAAGATAAACATTAACGCTGACCGTGATGTAGACCTTTATTTCCGTGTTTGCCAAATCTACAAAAACGCAAAAGTTGTCGTTAAAATAGACGGCGAAACCGTAATTTCAAGAAAGAAACCCAAATTAGCCCCCGGCGAAATGGAAACCGTTAAACTTAAGAAAGATATGATAGCAAAGCTGAAAGAAGACAGCCTTGTAGAGATATCTGTTGAGGAGAGCCTATGAAAAAGCAAATGATATGTATAGCCTGTCCTATCGGATGCATACTTGATGTTGAGTACGAGGGCAAGGAGCTTATCTCCGTCACGGGTTATACCTGCCCCAGAGGCAAAACCTACGCCGAGACGGAAATCTCAAATCCCCAAAGAGTAGTTACCTCCACAGTTAAGCTCGAAGGGGGCAGAAACCCCGTCGTGCCCGTCAAGACCAGCAAGCCCATAGACAAGGCACTGATTTTTGACTGCATGAAAGAGATTAATAAGGCAATCGCCAAAGCGCCCGTTAAAATCAGCGATGTCATAATTCCCAATGTCCTCGGCACAGGCGCGGACATTGTGGCA
>LFSO01000033.1:67545-74341 GCA_001512765.1 Clostridiales bacterium DTU053 | reverse complement strand
TGCCTGTCCCTGTTTCGGTTCTTAACAAGGTTTTCAATAACCGCATTGTTTTCTCAATCCCCGTATCAAGGCACTACATGAGCAGCTCTTGGGTTGAAAAGCTCTTCGGCGTGGGCTATGTGAACAGGTCAGACGCGGTCTACGATATTGAAGAGGCAATAGAAATCGACATTGTAACCATTTTCCTAAGGCACGGCGTTGTGGGCTTTGTCCTCTACTTTGTGCCGGCTTTCACCCTTGCTTTCTGGGCTATAAGCAGGATTTTCTCGAGCAAAAGAGATATAAAGAAACGGGACTGTGTTCTTGTGTCCCTTTTCGGTATTGCCGTAGCCTTTGGTATGTCCGTCCTCGCGGGTCATGTGCTCATCGCCCCCGCTGTCAGCGTCTATATCGCAATAGCCTTCATTAAACTCTGCGCCAATGCCGAGAACGCGGAGGAGCACGATATGACCGAAATCGTGGACAAAAGCCTGTCATCCTGCCAAAAGGAACCTCAGACTCTTTAACAAAAATTTTACATACCGACTCAAAGGCCCGTCAGGGTCTTTTTTGTTAGAGGGACTTTTGCCTTTTATTTGCTCCGAAAATTTCAAAAAAGCTCGCAAACCCTTGAAGTTTTAAGCTTTGCCGAATATGCACTATTGCAAATGCATATCGGGAATGATAAAATAATCTAATACAGAAAGGACTGATACATTTGCCCCGCAGAAAGTGGATTACAGCCGAAACCGACAAAGAAAAAGCCGCCCTGCTCGCCGCGGAAACGGGAGCGGACAGCCTTGCTGCTTTGATTCTGCTTTCCCGCGGGTACGACACTCCCCAGAAGATACGGGACTTTTTAAGCGGCACGGGGCTTTCAAGCCCATTCTGCCTTAAGGATATGGACAAGGCGGTAGAGAGAATACTCAGAGCCGTGGATAACTTTGAGCGCATTACCGTTTACGGCGACTACGACGCCGACGGAGTTACCGCCACAGCCATACTCTATTCCTATCTTGACCTTATGGGGGCAAATGTGGACTATGTAATCCCCTCAAGGGAGTCCGACGGATACGGGCTCAATTTCGAGCTGATTGACATGATAAAGCAGAGGGGAACAAACCTTATTATCACCGTTGACAACGGCATTAACTCCGTCAAAGAGGCTAAGTATATTAAAGAGCTGGGCATGGACCTTATAATCACCGACCACCATATTCAAAGCGGCGAATTGCCCGACGCCGCGGCGGTCGTTAACCCCCACAGAACCGACGAAACGGGTCAGCTTTCAATGCTTTCGGGAGCGGGTGTAGCGTTTAAGCTTGTCTGCGCCCTTGAGGGCGAGGACACAGAGAACATGCTCCAGGACTACGCTGACCTTCTCGCCATCGGCACCATAGCCGACATAGTTCCCCTTTGCGGCGAGAACAGAGCTTTAATTGCCGCGGGACTCAGATGCATAAACGAGGCTCCCCGCCCCGCCATAGAGGCGATTAGGGCTGCCTCCGGCTTTGGCGGCAGATATTTCAGCTCCAGAGCCGTAGCCTTTACCATAGCTCCCAGAATTAACGCCGCGGGCCGCATGGGCTCCGCTGAGAGCGCTTTGAAACTGCTTCTCAGCGAAGACTATGACGAGGCGTTCCGGCTTGCCGAGGTTTTGGAAAAAGCAAATAAAGACAGGCTCGAGGCGGAGAAAAGAATATATGATGAAATAGAGCGGATTTTCGATAAAGACCCCTCGCTCTATCAGGACAGAGTTATAGTGGTTTCGGGCAGCGGCTGGCACCCCGGGGTCATAGGCATAGTAGCCGCAAGATTATGCGAAAGATACGGCAAGCCCGCCGTTGTAATATCGGTTGACGAGGACAATATAGGCAGAGCCTCCGCCAGAAGCATTGAGGGCTTTTCGATTTTCGAGGCTTTAAAGGCTACGGGAGATTTGCTGAGCCACTACGGCGGTCACACCCTGGCGGCGGGTTTTACGATAGAAGAAGGTAAAATAAGCGAATTCAGAAAAGCCGTAAACGAGTACGCCGGAACCGTTAAAAGAGCAGTGCCGACCCTCTTTATAGACTGCAGGCTGAATCCGAAATACATAAGCAATTCGGTTCTTGAAAGCCTTGAGTTTTTAGAGCCCTACGGAGCGGGCAATCCCACTCCCGTTTTCGGGCTTTTCGGAATGGAGATTCAGTCGGTGCGCCCCGTGGGAAACGGTCACATAAGGCTCCTTTTATCAAGGGACGGCACAAGAATTGACGCCGTCAAGTTCGGCGTAAGCGTCGACGAGTTCCCATACGCCGTCGGCGACAGGGTGGACCTGGCGGTGGTCATAGAAAAGAATGAATACATGGGCACAATAAGACCCAGCATACAAATTAAAGACATACGCTTTGCTGGCACCGACGACGAGGCGCTGTTCGAGAATCTTATAAAGTATGAGGAGATATCGAGCAGAGAGGCGAGCGTCAAGGAAAAATGCTCCCCCTACTGCCCCACAAGGGAGTTCATGGGCAATCTGTTCCGCTTTTTAAGGGCAAACGGCGGCTGGAGGCACGACCTTGAAATACTCTCCTACAGAATGGGTCTTGAGCCGTCGGAAATAGTAAAACTCGGGCTCGCCCTTGACGCTTTGTGCGAGCTGCAGCTCATTTACCGCTTAAAGACAGGCGGCTACGCCATGGCGGAAAACCCCAAAAAGGTTCAGCTTTGCTCCTCAAAGATACTGACAAATCTCGGCTATACAGAATAAATAAAAACGCGCGAAAGGGAGGTGAGCGCATGACTGAAATCAGCATGGAAGAAAAAAGGGCCTATGAGAGCTTTATCTCAAAGGTACGGGAAAACTACTCAAAAGAGGACGCGGACTTAATAGATCTGGCGTACAGAAAGGCGTCCGCCGCTCATATAGGACAGACGAGGGAATCGGGAGAGCCGTATATAATCCATCCGATTGCCGTCGCGGAAATACTCATGGGCCTCGGCATGGACGCTCAGTCCCTTATCGCGGCTTTGCTTCACGATGTGGTGGAGGACACCGATGTCTGCATTGACGAGATAGGCTGCGGCTTCGGCTCCGATGTGGCCGCTCTCGTGGACGGGGTCACAAAGCTCAACAAGGTGCCCCTTGCCAGCAAAGAGGAGGCGCAGGCGGAGAATATAAGAAAGATGCTCCTTGCCATGTCGGAGGATATTAGGGTGATTATCATAAAGCTTGCCGACAGGCTGCACAATATGCGCACCCTCTCTTTTGTAAGCGAGCAGAAAAGGCGCGACAAGGCGCTGGAAACACTCGAAATCTACGCCCCCATCGCTCACCGTCTCGGTATCAGACCTATTAAAGAGGAGCTTGAGGACATAGCCATCAGCTACCTTGACCCGATTGCCTACAATGACATAAAAGAGTCCCTTGAGGCTCAGAGCAAGTCAAGGAACGAATTCCTTGAAAAAATCAAGGCGAGAATCGGCGAGAGAATCAGCGAAATAGTAAAGGGCGCGAAGATTGAAGGACGAATAAAGAGCGTTCACGGCATATACAGAAAGATGTATATGCAGAACAGGACCTTTGACGAGATTTACGACATTTACGCCGTAAGAATCATAGTAAACACGGTCATAGACTGCTACAACTGCCTGGGCGTTATTCACGATATGTTCCGCCCCATCCCCGGCAGGTTCAAGGACTATATTTCAACTCCCAAGCCCAATATGTATCAGTCCCTCCACACGACGGTCATCGGCAAAGAGGGCATCCCCTTTGAGGTTCAGATAAGAACATGGGAAATGCACCGCACCGCCGAGTACGGCATCGCCGCCCACTGGAAATATAAGCTGGGACTTAAGGGCAAGCAGCAGTTTGAGGAAAGGCTCGCCTGGATAAGACAGCTTCTCGAGCTTCAGAAGGACTCCGAGGATGTGGAGGACATTGTCCGCACCATTAAGACCGACCTTGTTCCCGAGGAGGTCTATGTGCTCACCCCCAAGGGCGATGTTATAAGCCTGCCGCAGGGAGCTACGGTCATAGACTTTGCCTACGCCATTCACTCAGCCGTCGGCAACCGCATGATCGGAGCTAAAGTGGACGGCAGAATCGTGCCCATTACCCATGTGGTCAAAACGGGCGAGATTATAGAGATTCTCACCTCAAATCAGACCAAGGGCCCCAGCCGCGACTGGCTGAAAATCGTCAAGACCAGCGAAGCCAGAAGCAAAATAAGGCAGTGGTTTAAAAAGCAGAACAGGGAAGAGAATATCGAGGTAGGCAAGTCCGAGCTTGAAAGGGAATTCAGGCGCAGCAATATAAGGCTCGAAGAAGAGGGAATGAACGAGCTTATACAAAAGATTGCCGAAAGATACAATTTTCAGGATATTCAGGACTTCTACGCCGCCATAGGCTACGGCGGAGTCAGCATCAGCCGCATCCTCCCGCAGATTAAGGAGGAGTACAACAAGCTGATTAAGGCCCAGTCGCCCACCCCCGTAAAGCTCAAAATGAAGAGCGCAGCGAGCAGCGAGGGCGTTATAGTTGAGGGCATTGAAAACTGCCTTGTCAAGCTTTCCAAATGTTGCAACCCAATCCCCGGTGATGATATAATAGGTTTCATAACAAGGGGTCACGGCGTGTCGGTCCACAAAAGGGACTGCTCCAATGTTCCCTATCCGATTGAGTCCGCTCCCGAGCCCGACAGATGGATTCCCGTTAGGTGGGATTCGGACATCAAAGAGGACTTCAACGCCGCACTCCTTATCACCTGCCTTGCGTCGGTGTCAATCATGGCGGACATATCCGGCGCCCTTGCCAATATGCATGTAATGATTCACTCCCTTAACACAAGGGAGACAAAGGACGGCAGGTATTTGGTCACCGTCACGGTAACCGTTAAGAGCCTTGAGCATTTAAGGAGCGTTATGTCAAGGCTTGACAAGATAAACGGCGTATTCAATGTGGAGCGTTCCGGTCTGTAAATTTTTTCTAAAGAAAGGAAATCTGCCATGCAAAAGAAGCTTTACCGTTCAAGAACCGACAGAAAAATCTTCGGAGTCTGCGGCGGAATCGCCGAATACCTCAATGTTGACTCCACAATGATAAGGCTTGTTTGGGTGCTGCTTATGATTTTCGCGGGAACGGGTCTTCTTGCCTATATAGTTGCCGCCATAGTTATGCCCGAAGCTCCCGAGAAATCCAACAACAACCCCTACAACAATCCCTATTCCAATTACTACGGTCCCTATAATAACGACCCCTACAACCAGAACGGCTGGCAGGATCAGAGCAAGGGCTCTAACCCCTATGACAATCCCCCCGAGAATATGCGTTAGCTCTAAGGGGGATATATGAAGGCTGTAATACAAAGGGTAGAGAATGCCGCCGTCACCGTTGACGGCAGAGTAGTCGGCAGCATCGGCGGCGGATATATGATTCTTCTTGGGGTTGTGGATACCGATACCGAGGCGGAGGCAAGGCTGCTTGCCGCCAAAACCGCCTCTTTGCGCGTTTTCAGGGACGAAAACGATAAAATGAACCTGTCCATTCTGCAGGTGGGCGGCGAGGCGCTTGTAATTTCCCAGTTTACCCTCTGCGCCGACACAAGAAAAGGCAACCGACCGTCCTTTACTTCGTCCGCGGAGCCCAAAAGAGCCAATGAGCTTTATGAGCTTTACATGGACGAGCTTAGGAAAAACGGCGTAAAGAAAGTAGAAAAGGGCGAGTTCGGCGCTCATATGAAGGTAAGTCTTGTAAACGACGGACCCGTAACCATTATTCTCGATACCGATACATGGAAAAGGGCTTAAAGCGGGGGTTTTTATGGAAATAATCAGCATAAAGCCTTTCGGCAATTTTGCGAACACATATATTATCAAAGACGAGTCGGGAGCGGCGGCGATAGTCG
This sequence comes from Clostridiales bacterium DTU053, assembly GCA_001512765.1. Taxonomy (GTDB): domain Bacteria; phylum Bacillota; class Clostridia; order Oscillospirales; family Acutalibacteraceae; genus DTU053. The sequence goes on along the minus strand of LFSO01000033.1, from coordinate 68,474 downwards.
ACCCCGGCTGTGTTACGGATGAGCTTAAATCCGAAATAGAAAAATGCGGCAAAGTAGAGTACATCCTTTTGACCCACGGTCATTATGACCACATCTGGTCCGCAAAGGAGATAAAAGAGCTGACGGGGGCAAAGCTCGCCGTTCACAAAAACGATATGCCCTTCCTTGCCGATGAGAGTCTCAGCCACGGCTGCAAATACTTCCCCGGCGAGCAGGATGTGCCGCAGCCCGACATTGTCTTAGAGGGCGGCGAGGTTCTGAAACTCGGCAATTCGGAAATCAAGGTCATGAGCACACCCGGGCATACTAAGGGCAGCGTGGTTTATATAGTCGGCGACACAATGTGCGCGGGCGACACCCTCTTTTATCTGACCGTCGGACGCACCGACCTTGAGGGCGGCAGCATGGAGGATATGATAAACACCCTTGAGAAACTAAAGAATCTTGAGGGCGACTTCAGAGTTCTCCCCGGTCACGGCAGGGAAACCACTCTGGAGCACGAAAGACAAAACAACCGCTACATGTCAAAACTTGATTTGCTGAAAGAGCAGTATCTCGGCTAAAGGAAAACTATGAAGCTTTATTTAAACCACCCCTTTCACTATGAGGCAGAAAACCTTACCCGCCTCTTTTTTCCTTCCGAAAAAATACAGGTAATACGAGAGCCCTTTATTGAGGGAGAAAGCAAAGCTCCGTCGGAAAATTCCGACGGCTCTGAAGGTTTTATTGTTTCTTCCCTTCAAAAGGCGGACGGCTCATACAAAATCACAGCATATGTAAAAGTCGGTGAAAGGGAAAGCTATGATGAATCTTTTGTATCCGATACTTTGGCCGAAAAGGGCTTTTTTGCTGAGGAAAAGCAGGGCGAGGAAAGGGACAAAGCGGAGCTTTTGATGGCTCAGTGCTTATACAAAGCCCTTTCGGAGCTT
>LFSO01000033.1:30487-67472 GCA_001512765.1 Clostridiales bacterium DTU053 | reverse complement strand
AAAATAAAGCTCCTTCACAGTATTGTAACGCGGCAAAAAGGAATAATAGATTTATCCAAAGAAAACTCCTACTCCCTTTATGTGTCCATTCCCTTTTGCCCAACAAGATGCGAATACTGCTCATTTGTCTCCCATTCCATATCCCACTTTAAAAAAATACCCGAATATATCGGTTTGCTTATAAAAGAGCTTGAGGAAATATCGAAAATCGCAAGTGAGCTTGGGCTGAAGCTCGAAACCATATATTTCGGCGGGGGTACTCCCACAAGCCTTAATGAAGCTCAGCTAAAGAGCGTTACCGACGCGGTGGCGGCTCTGTTCCCCCTTGAGGGCGTCAGAGAATACACCATAGAGGCCGGCCGCCCCGATACCTTGAACGAGGAAAAGCTCCGTATTATGAAGGCGGCGGGGGTTACGAGAATAAGCATTAACCCCCAGACCTTCAAGGACGAGATTCTGAGAAAAATCGGCAGATGCCATACGGCGGCGGAAACAATTGACGCCTTTAATATGGCAAGACAAATGGGCTTTGACAATATTAACATGGACTTAATAACGAATCTCCCCGGGGACACTCCCGAGGGATTTATGTTCAGCCTTAATAAAACCATGGAGCTGAATCCCGAGAGCGTTACTGTCCACAGCCTTGCGGTAAAGCGCTCCTCCGCCCTTGCAAGAACCGAGGGCATTAACGCCGAGTGGGAGCCTTCGGTTTACGAAAACGCCTACAAAGCCCTTGAGGAAAAGGGCTACAACCCCTATTACCTCTACCGCCAGAGCAAGTCGGCGGGCAACAGGGAGAATACGGGCTTTTCAAAAGAGGGCTTTGAATCCCTTTACAACATCTACATGATGGAGGAGACCCACACCGTTTTGGCCGCGGGAGCGGGCGGCGTTTCAAGGCTCAAAGAGCCTAACGGAGAATTTATAGACAGAATCTTTAACTTTAAATATCCCTATGAATATGTTTCAAACTTTGAGGAGATTTTAAGGCGAAAGGACAAAATCAAGGCATTTTACGAGTTTTAAGTCACGCAATAAAGGAAAACGCGTAAAATGGTCTAAAAGCCTTTTAAACTTCGGAGGAAATATGCAGAATTTATGCAATTCTTTAAGCATAATTAATAATAATATAAGGGACAATCCCGACGCCTTTATTTTTGAGTCCGAAAAGTTTTATCACGACCAGCTTAAAAAGGTCATTGAGCTTATTAAAGACAGGAGCGGCAGGGAAATCATAATGCTTGCCGGCCCCAGCTCATCGGGCAAGACCACGACCGCCGACAAGCTGCTCTCCGCCCTTACAAACGGCGGCAGGCAGGGCTATGTTATTTCCCTTGACGACTTTTACCTCAACGCGGGGGAGGGTCCCAGAAAAGAGGACGGAAGTTTTGACTTTGAAAGCGTCCATGCCCTCGATTTGCCCCTTATTCATTCCTCAATTGAGCAGCTCCTTTCGGGCAAGGAAACAAAGCTGCCCCTTTTCGACTTTACCGTCGGCAAGCGCAGCGACAAGACAAGGAGCGTCACTTTAAGGGAGCACGACTTTGTCATTATCGAGGGACTTCACGCCCTTAACCCCCTTATAACCTCCTCCTTTTCGTCCGCGAACCTTATAAAGCTCTATATAAGCGTGAACTCTGACATATATGACGGCGATGATGTTCTTTTAAGCCGCATTGAGCTGAGATTCTTAAGGCGTCTTGTTAGGGACTACAAATACCGCAACAGCTCCGCGGACAACACTTTTATGCTGTGGACGGGCGTTGTGGAGGGAGAAACCAAGTACCTTCTGCCCCACAGAGAGAACGCCGATATACGCCTTAACTCCTTCCACCCCTATGAGGTTTGCGTATTAAAGGATATGGCGGCTCCTCTCCTTCAAAGCGCCGTAAAAGAGGAGTACAAGAAAGAGGCAGTCAGGCTGCTAAAAAGCATTTCAAAATTCGATACCTGCCCCTGCGGCAAGGTGCCGGCGGATTCTCTCCTGCGCGAATTCATAGGTCCCATGGAAGAATGCAAGTTTTAAATCACAAAGGAAACTTTGTAGAAATATACGAGAGAGGGTTTAATTTTGGCTGAAAGTGGAATGAAGCGTCAATCTCTGCTTAACGGAGCTCTTGTGCTTGTAATCGCGACCGCCCTTGTAAAGGTTATAGGGGCGCTGTTCAAAATCCCCATAACTAATCTTATAGGACCCGTGGGCAGGGGCTATTTCGGCTCCGCCTACAATATCTTCATACCCGTCTACAACATAGCTATGGCGGGTCTGCCCGTTGCCATCTCAAAACTGGTGGCGCAGAACATAGCTTTGGGACGCTATCGAGATGTAAGACTGATTTTTAAGATCGCAAAGAGATTGTTCTTCCTTACGGGCGTTGTGGGTATGCTGATTCTGATGATTCTTGCCTACCCGTACGCCAAATCGATTAACACAACTCAGGTTATACCCTCCATTCTCGTAATCGCCCCGTCGATATTCTTCTGCTGCATGATGTCGGCATACAGGGGCTATTATTCGGGACTGAGAAACATGAACCCCACCGCCGTGTCCCAGGTCATTGAGGCTTTGGGCAAGCTGATTCTCGGTACTCTGCTCGCCAAGTTCACCATGGACCACGGCATGAACAACTTCAAAGAGGGCAAAAAGGTTTTCGGCAAAGTGGTCACGACTGAGGCGGAGGCTCTCAGCGCCACATACCCGTATGCCGCCGCCGCGGCAGTGGCGGGCGTTACAATCGGCACGGTGTTTGCCCTCGGCTATCTGATACTGAGGCACAGGCTCAAAAAGGACGGCATCTCAAAGGCTATGCTCCGCTCCTCGCCAAAGCCCCTGCAGGTCAAAAACCTTACATACCAGCTCATTGGTATAGCGATTCCCGTGGTGGCAAGCACCATCATCATGAACCTTACAAACTTTATAGATTCATGGTCAATTCAGTTCAGACTCAGCCACGCTATAGCCTCCAATGAAGGGCTTATAAGGGCTATGTACGAAACCGCCCTTAACACGGCAAACATTGTGACAAGCGACCTTAAAACCTATCTCTACGGAGCTTATGAGACCGCCCTTGACTTTAAGAACCTCATCCCCGCCTTTACCATGACTCTGGGCGTCAGCGCCATTCCCGTTCTTTCAGAGGCCTGGACCTTAAAGAACAAAAGGGAGATAAAAAAGGCGGTTGAGTCGGTAATAAGGGTTATTATGCTTATCGCCATGCCCGCGGGCATCGGAATGGCGGTGCTGGCAAAGCCCATACTCAGCATACTCTACAAGGATATGTCCTCCCTGTCCATTGCCGCTCCCGTAATGGCATACTACGGCTACGCCACCTTCCTCATAGCCTTCTCTCAGCCGCTTACAAATATGCTGCAGGGCATCGGCAGAATGGATATTCCCATGAAAACACTTGCCGTAGCCGCGGTGTTCAAGATACTCATAAACTTTATATTTGTGGGCATACCTAAATACAATATATTCGGCGCCGTTATAGGCACAGTGGTTTTCTATGTGATTATCGTGGCGGGCGGAATGTTCTTCCTAATCCGCGAAACAAAGGTTAAGCTCAATTACTTCAATATCTTTATAAAACCTCTTTTCTGCTCCGTTCTCTGCGGAGCCGCCGCATGGTCCTCCCACGGACTTTTAAGCATGGTTCTTAAATTCGGCGACCCGTCATCAAGACTCAACGGAGCGAATGTCGCCACGCTTCTTGCCATAGGCATCGCAGTGGTGGTTTACGGTCTTTCACTGCTTTTCAGCAGAACAATTGCGAAAACCGACTTAAATATGCTGCCGGGCGGAGAAAAAATTAGCAAAATACTTGAAAAATATGGATTTATCGGTTAATATAAAAGCAATTACAGCGAATTGTACTAATATTTAGCCTAAAATCCAAAATATGTGAGCAATTTGCTAGTTTCCCGCCGTGAAAGGGAAGTTGAAACGCTTGAATTTTGAGTTTAAGGACAAATACAATATAAACGACCTTCTCAGAATAATGGAAATCCTGCGTTCACCCGAAGGCTGCCCCTGGGACAGGGAGCAGAACCACCGGAGCATAAAAAAGAACCTTATCGAAGAAACCTACGAGGTTGTTGAGGCCATAAACAAAGACGATAAGGAGCTTTTGCGCGAGGAACTGGGCGACCTGCTTTTGCAGATAGTTTTCCATTCTCAGATGGAAAAGGAGCAGGGCGTGTTTGACTTTGACTCTGTCTGCGACGGCATCTGCAAAAAGCTCATTGAGCGCCACCCCCATGTTTTCGGCACTCTGGAGGTAAAGGACAGCAAAGAGGTGCTGGAGAACTGGGAACAGATAAAGCGCAGAACAAAAAAGCGGGACACCGTTGCCGACGCTCTGGAGGCTATCCCCAAGGAGCTGCCCGCCCTTATGAGAAGCGACAAGATAGTATCAAAGGCTGAAGGCTCATATTTCGAGAAAAAGGGCGTAAAAGAGGCGGCGAAAGCCCTCTGTGACTTTGCGCGGGATATCGAGAACGAGGACAAGCCCGCGGAATCCGCCGAATTTGTCGGCAAACTCCTGTTTGAAGCTGTACGCCTTTCAAGGGCGCTTAAAGTCGACCCGGAGGACGCTCTGGCAAGATATTGCACAAGCCTTGTGGAAGAATTAAAGGCGGCAAAGCCCGAGAAATAAATAATCGGCATAGAATTGGCAATACTTTCTGTTGAAACACGACGACTCCAACAGCCGAAAGGCGTTTGGATAAATTTTTAAGGAGGAAATTCAATGAATAAATCCGATCTTATCAATGCAGTAGCAAGCAAAGCAGAGCTTACAAAGAAGGATGCGGAGGCAGCTGTTTCTGCTGTTATCTCCTCTATCTCCGAAGCTCTCGCATCAGGCGAAAGCGTACAGCTTGTCGGCTTTGGTACCTTTGAGGTTCGTGATCGCGCTGCTAAGCAGGGTCGCAATCCCAAGACAGGCGAGCCCATCACAGTTCCCGCTGCTAAGGTTCCCGCATTCAAGGCAGGCAAGGCTCTTAAAGACAGCGTAAATAAGTAATTTTACATGTGCTGTTTTTTAAAGCGTGTTGTCTGAAGTTCGACAATGCGCCGACTGAAATACGGATTCAGCAGGATTTAACGGCGGACAAGCTATGGCTTATCTTGCCGTTTTTTCCTTATGTATAAAATTTTTAATGGAGATTTAAGCCTTTGTGTTAATATAAAAATCGGAGGATAAAATGCGACTTGACAAATACTTAAAGGTTTCCCGCCTTGTAAAAAGAAGGACAGTGGCGAACGAGCTCTGCGACGCTCAGCATGTAAGCGTCAACGGCAAAGTGGCGAGAGCCTCCTATGATGTTAAGGTGGGGGACATGATAGAAATCAGAACGGGCAATAACCTTATTAAAGCAAAGGTGCTTCAGGTTACCGAGCATGCCACAAAAGAAAACGCCTCCCAGATGTATGAGCTTATAAAATAAGTGCTTGCCGAAAGGCGGAAAGCGGGTGAGTTTATGAGAACCGATAAGGGTCAAATAAAAATAGTGGCTCTAATTTTGGCTCTGTGCCTTGTCTGCTCCGGCGTGGGCGGAGCCGCGGGAGCGCTGACCGCTTACAGGATTTTTACAAATAAGCTCCAGGCGGATTTGCCCAAAGAGCCCGACGAGGGCGAGGCTCTGACCGTACCTCCCGCTTTGACGACCGAGGCGGAGGTTACAACCGAGCCGGTTACCGAACCCCGAACCGAAAAACAGACAGAGCCGCAGACCGAAAGGCAAACCAATCCCGCGCCCATCTCCCTTTCCGCAAAGGAGATTTTCAATAAGACCGTATCGAGCGTTGTGGCCATTAAGACGGTGGTTACATTCAAAAGCTCTGGAATTCTCGGCACCGTCACAAGGGAGGGCACAGGCTCCGGCTCGGGCTTTATATACACCCAAAACGGCTACATCGTCACCAACTACCATGTAATTCAGTCAGCTAAGAGCATAAAGGTGACGCTCCACGACAACAAGGAGTTTGACGCGAAGCTCATAGGCTACGACCAGGAGAACGACATAGCGGTCATAAAGATAGACGCGGAGAACCTTAACGCTGTGACCGTGGGCAGCTCATCGGAACTCAGCGTCGGTGACAGGCTGTATATTATAGGCAATCCCTTGGGCGAACTGAGTCAGACCCTCTCCCAGGGCGTTGTCAGCGGACTTAACAGAAAGATAGATACGGGCAATTACATTATCAATATGCACCAGACCGACGCCGCCATAAACCAGGGCAACTCGGGCGGCCCCGTCTTTGACGAAAACGGCAGGGTCGTGGGCATCGTCGCCGCCAAGTACGCGTCGGAGACCATTGAATCGCTGGGATTTTTTATTCCCATTGACGATGTTAAGACGAAACTCAACGACATAATGAAGTACGGCTATGTAAGGAATAAGCCGTATCTGGGACTTTCGGTCCAGACGGTGACAAATCTTTTGTCGCTGCAGTACAGGATTCCCGTCGGCGTCTATGTGGTGGACCTTGACACCGCCGGACCGGCGGCAAAGGCCGGCGTACAGGCTAAAGATGTCATAACCAAGGTCGGCGGCAAGGCTGTCACCAGCGTGGCGGAGCTTAAAAACGAGCTTTCGAAGTTCAAAACGGGTGACAAAGTTGAGCTGACAGTTTCAAGAAGCGGCGGCGGCGGAGTGTTTACCGTCACTCTGGGCGAGCTTGTCCCCACAACAAAACCCAGAACAAATTATAGTGATGTGTATGATGTATAAATTCTCTGCCCCATGGCGCTCTGTGTGAGCGGGGCAGTAGGCGACCGCCCGTCGGGGAATCTCCCGCGCAGCCGCGCGGCGGGTGAGAGAAGTCGAGCAGCGGCTCAGCCCCCGGCCACGCACGGGTGTAATACATATCGGGCGGCAGAAACAGTGAAAAGCGATATTAAGGAGAGAATCATTTGTCTTTTGACAGTTCCTTTTTGAATACGGAAAAATCAGACGGCGGGAGAGCTTGGCGCATTGAGGCTCTTGGCGGCGGGGTGTCGGCGGTTGTGTCAAGGGAGCACAACTTCGGCACCGACGCGCTGCTTCTCGCCTATTTTGCCGAGCCCAAAAACATAGACAGAGTATGCGATTTGGGCACGGGCTGCGGCATTATCCCCCTTTACTGGCGCTCCCGCGGCGTTACCGCCTACATAGCGGCGGTGGAAATTCAGGAGTCGGCGTACGCTCAGGTCTGCGAAGCTAACAGAATTAATCCTCCCGACAAAAGCGTGGTGCCCGTTCTCGCTGATTTAAGAAATCTCAAAGGCATACTCCCCTTTGGCGAGTTCGACCTTGTGACCATGAATCCCCCGTACTTTAAGGGCGGGATTATGTCCGAGGATAAGGAGAGAATGACCGCAAGGCATGACCTTGAGTGCACCCTTGACGATGTGTGCAGGGCGGCGGCGTCGCTTCTGAGATTCGGCGGAAGGTTCTGTATGTGCCTGCCTCCCGAAAGGCTCTGCGACGCTGTGGAGCTAATGCGCAAATACTCCCTTGAGCCGAAACGCCTCAGATTCGCCAAATACAAGGAGGGCGACAAGCCCTACCTTATGCTTATTGAAGGCAGAAGGGGCGGAAAGCCCTCTCTTGCGGTTCTCCCCGACATTGTGCTCACCGAAAACGGCAAGGGGGAGTCGAAAGAGATGAAAGAGGTGCTCTCAGAGTACCTTAAAATGAAGGCATGCAACACGAGCGGGAGAAAAGAAAATGAGCGGTAAACTTTATATAGTCGGCACGCCCATAGGGAATTTGGGCGATATATCGGAAAGAGCCCTGGCGACTTTAAAAGAGTGCGACTTTATAGCCGCCGAGGACACAAGGGTGACTTTGAAGCTGCTTAACCACTTTGACATAAAAAAGCCTCTTGTCAGCTACCACGAGCACAACAAGCGCGAGCGGGGCGCAATGGTCGCGGACAGAATCTTAAAGGGCGAAACCTGCGCTTTAGTCAGCGACGCGGGTATGCCCTGCATTTCAGACCCCGGTACGGAGCTTGTAAACACCTGCATAGAGCGGGGAATTCCCGTCCTTGCGGTGCCGGGACCCAGCGCGGTCATTACCGCCCTGGCAGTCAGCGGTCTGAATGTAAGCCGCTTTACATTCGAGGGATTCTTAAGCGTCAACAAAAGCAGCCGCAAAAAGCACCTTGAGGAGATAAAGGGCGAAAAGCGGACGATGGTCTTTTACGAGGCGCCGCACAAGCTGCCGAGGACATTGAAGGATTTATACGAAACCTTGGGCGACAGGCGCATAGCTCTTGTCAAGGAGCTAACCAAAATCTACGAGCAGGTGGAGCGCACCACCCTTGCCGCCGCCGCTGAGAAATACTCTCAGCAAAAGCCAAAGGGTGAGTTCGTGCTCATAATCGAAGGAAGAGAAGAACTCAAAAGCGAAACCGAGCCATTGAGCGCAGAGGATGCCGCCGAGCTGGCAAGGCAGTATATTGAGGAGGGCTTGAGTCCCACCGAGGCGGCAAAAAAGGCGGCTAAAGAATCGGGACATAAAAAGAACGATATATACAGGCTCTTAACAAGCGATTAATCGGGGCAAGAGCCTCTATGAAAGGCGTGAAAACTTTGGGAGGAGAAATCTTTAATATTGCGATTTCGGGTCTGTCCGAGCGGCAGATATTGTATTTATTGTGGACCGCGGCGGCGGCGCTCTCGGTCGTCACCGTCTTTGTAATAATCAAGGCGGGCAAGGCATACAAAAGGCGTCAGGAGATTGTGGGAGAGCAGATGGCGCAGATGGAAAGGGACAGAGCCCTTTATGAAAAGTACAAAAACGCCGACTTTGAGACCCTTAAAAACGCCGAGCCGAGAGAGCTTATATACGGTCTTGCCTTGCAGGTGCAGGCTCAGGTTCAAAACGCTCCGAATCCCAATGAGCTGTTTATGAGCCTTCCGAGTTTTCAGCGTTATATCTACAGCCTTGACATTTTTCTTGAGGATACCGAAAAGTCTTTAAGCTCCTTTTTCAGAAACAACGGCGAGCCGCTCCTCAGCAGCGCCATCGACGCCTTAAGGGAAACCGGGCTTTTGACGACGGAAATCGAGAGGCTCTGTTTAATGTTTGACAAAGACTCTGAGGTCTCCTTTGACGAGGAGTATATAAAGAAGGCGGATGAGTCATTTGGGGATAGCTTTAACAGAGAAACCGCCCTTAAAAAAATCAAAGAGTATATTTTGAGAGAAAATTCTGAATCAGACAAAAATTGTTAAAAAATTTCAACGACGGCAAAAATGCTTGTAATAATTTACACCAAATGTTATCATTTAAAAGATGCTGACCTATCATCGTAAAACAAAGGAGAGTTACTATCCTTGCGTAGGTTTTTAAAACTGCTGAGGCCCTATGCGGGACTGCTGGCTCTGTCGCTGCTTATGGTAATTGTTTCTAACGCCATGCAGCTTGTGCTCCCGCAGCTCACCGCGGACCTTGTCAACGAAGGCATTATGAAGGGCGACCTTGAAACCATAAAGTACAAGGGCATGCTGATGCTTGCCGTTTCCGCCCTCGGCCTTGTAATCTCGGTAGTAAACAGCTACTGTTCCAGCAAGACATCATCGGGCTATGCCATGGTTTTAAGGCGGGAGGTCTTTCACAAGGTTGAAAGCCTTTCCCAGAGCGATGTGGACAAAATCGGCGTGCCGTCCCTTATCACAAGGACGACCAACGATATCAGGGGAATTCAGGACTTTATTCTTTCGGGACTTAGAATACTTGTAACCGTGCCCATTCTATTGGTGGGCGGTCTTGTCATGTCCATTAAGATGAATCCCGAGCTGACAAAGATTTTGCTGATTATTATTCCGATAATCGGCGTTATCGCTTTTATACTTTATTTGTTTCTCTCTCCCAAATTCGCCCTTATGCAGAAAAAGACCGACCAGCTTAACAAAATAGTCAGAGAAAAGATTTCCGGCATTAGAGTTATAAGGGCTTTTAACAGAACCGATTATGAGGACGAGAGATTTAAAACAGCGAACTTAGAGCTCACTGATATTAGCCTTACCATCAATCGCTTTATGGCGGGGCTTTTACCGGTGGGACTTTTCATCATTTATGGCCTTATGGCAATCCTTTTGTGGGTTTCCACCACAAACATAGCAAAAATGGACGCCGTTACTCAGGCTGACAGAATCAGCTCCACCATAGGCAATCTGCAGGCCTTCATCGTTTACATCGGACTTGTGGTCTTTGCCATCAGCATGGCTGCAACAATCTTTATAGCAATCCCCAAGGCAAGGATTTCATTAAAGAGAATCAACGAGGTTCTTAACATGGAGCCCGTTGTCGTGGAAAAGGAAAACCCCGCCTTTATCGCTCCCGAGCACAGAAAGGGCGTACTGGAGTTTAGGAATGTTAGCTACTCATACCCCGGCTCGGATGTTCCGGCCGTTAAGAATGTAAGCTTTAAATGCAGCCCCGGCGAGGTAACTGCGGTTATCGGAGCCACGGGCAGCGGCAAGACGACGCTTATAAATCTTATCCCCCGCCTTTACGATGTGACCGAGGGTCAGATTCTCCTTGACGGCGTGGATATAAGAGAGCTGAGTTTCGACGAGCTGCATTCAAGGCTTGCCTTTATCCCGCAGAAAGCCTTCCTTTTCAGCGGAACGGTCGAGGATAACCTGAGATTCGGCAAAGAGGACGCCACCGACGAGGAAATCATGCGCGCTCTCGAAATAGCTCAGGCAAAGACCTTTGTGGAGGCTCTGCCCGAAAAGACTCAGAACCTTATTTCACAAAGCGGCACAAACCTTTCGGGCGGTCAAAAGCAAAGACTTGCCATCGCGAGGGCAATTATCAGAGGCGCGGATATATGCATATTTGACGACAGCTTCTCCGCCCTTGACCTTACAACGGACGCAAGGCTCAGAGCCGCCATTAAGCAGCATCTCAGCGGCGCCAACATAATCATAGTCGCCCAGAGGGTCAGCACCATTCTTGACGCTGACAGAATCATAGTCATGGACAAGGGCGAGGTTGTGGGCATCGGCACCCATGCGGAGCTGCTGGAAAGCTGTGAGATTTACAGGGACATTGTCCGCTCCCAGCACTTAGAGGAGGAGGTGTCCGAATGAGCGAGATTAAAGCAGAAGAAAGACGCCTCCAAAAATCGGAGAAGAAAGTAAAGGTCAGCCGAGAAAAGCTCTCCCACAGATACTCTGGCTATCACAGAAAAAGAATAAATCAGCAAAAGCCCCAGAACGCAAAGGGTACCTTCAGGCGTTTTGTCGGGCTGATCGCCAAATACAAGTGGCAGATGGTGCTCATAGCCATAGCTACCGTAATAATAGCCCTGCTCAATGTTTGGGGTCCCGACATTCTGGGCGAGGTCATTGACGCCATAAAGAGGCAGATTGACTTAAAACTTCAGACCAACACCAATGACTTTACCGAGATTAAGCAGCTTATTTTCAAGATAATGGCGATATACATGGGCTCCGCCGTGCTGACATTCATTCAGCAGTACACATTGGCGGGGGTCTCCCAGCAGCTTGTCTGCTCACTCAGAGAGAGAATAAACAGAAAGCTCTCAAAGCTGCCGCTTAAATTCTTTGACACCAACACAAAGGGCGATATTTTAAGCCGCATCACCAACGACATAGACAATGTAAGCAACAGCCTTCAGAGCAACATGGTGACCATTATCACCAATGTGGTGCAGCTGATTACCGTCTTTGCCATAATGCTCTACACCAACTGGCTGATGACCGCCATAATCGTTGTCTTTGTGCCGCTGAGCACCCTTATATCCTACAGGATTTCAAGGATTTCAAAGCGTCTTTTCAGAGACCTTTGGGACAGAACGGGCGAATTAAACGGTCACATCGAGGAGATGTATACCGGTCACAGCATAGTAAAGCTGTTCGGCTACGAAAAGCAGTCTATCGCCGAGTTTGACCAGATAAACGAGGACCTGATGAAAACCGCAAGCAAGGCGAATTTCATCTCGGGTACAATCAACCCCCTTCTCACCTTTGTAAACAACATAGTTTATGTTCTCCTGTGCTTTGTGGGCGGCTATCTGGTGCTGAACAACAGAATCACCCTCGGCGACATCGCCGTATTCTTCGCGTACTCAAGGATGTTCTCAGGCCCCATCAACAATATCTCGCAGGTCATCAACTCCGTACAGTCGGCTCTTGCCTCCGCGGAGCGTGTCTTTAATGTGTTCGACGAGGAGGAAGAACCCGCCGACAGCAGCAAGGCTCTTATCAAGGAGCCGAAAGGCTATGTGGAGTTCGAGAATGTAAGCTTTAGTTATGTTAAGGAAAAGCCCCTTATCGAGAACATGAACCTCAAAGTCAACCCCGGCGAGCTGATTGCCATTGTCGGACCCACCGGCTCGGGCAAGACCACATTCGTAAACCTCCTAATGCGCTTTTACGATGTGGATTCGGGCTCAATCAAGATTGACGGCGTTGACATAAGGGATATTCCCAGGGAGAACCTGCGCAGCATTTTCGGCATGGTTCTCCAGGATACATGGCTCTTTAAAGGCACATTCAGGGAGAATATCACCTACGGCAAAATGAACGCCACCGACGAGGAGGTCATCGCCGCCGCAAAATCCGCAAGGGTACACGACTTTATAATGTCTTACCCCGACGGATACGACACCATGCTTGACGAGGGCGGAGCTAACATCTCCCAGGGTCAGCAGCAGCTTATAACCATCGCCAGGGCTATACTTGCCGACCCCGCCGTGCTGATTCTTGACGAGGCGACAAGCTCCGTTGACACAAGGACGGAGATGCACATTCAGGAGGCTATGCGCACTCTGATGAAGGGCAGAACCAGCTTTGTAATAGCTCACCGCCTCTCCACCATCAGGAACGCTGACAAGATACTGGTAATGCGCCGCGGCTCCATTGTGGAGCAGGGCACCCACGAGGAGCTCATGGCGGCGAACGGTTTCTACGCTACCCTCTACAACAGCCAGTATGTGGGCGGCATACCGCCTGAGGAATCAGAATAATTCGACCCCATCCCGAAAGGATGGGGATTTTTTATGCCCGCCCCGACAGAGCATGGCGGAGAGAGCGGGACTCCGCCCCTTGCCGGCGTGGGGCGAATCGGTGTTTTTACCGCGCTCCTTGGGGCGCGGGACAGAACAATCTCCGCTGCCGCGCGGTGAGGGTGAGTGCAATATCTGCGGCGGGCTGCCGTCCCCCGCCCCATTGTGTGAGTCGGAGAGCCGCCTGCGGGGAGCGTACTATCCCCAGCCCGCCGCGGGCGGGGCAAAGTGGGTTTCCGCCAATAGCGCGGGCAATAAAAAAGCACCGCTTTCGCAGTGCTTTTATCGGCTTATTCTTATTTTGAGACTCTTGCCTCGGCGATGCGCTCTATTAAGATTTTTGCCTTGTTTGTTATATCCTCATAGTCGCCCTTCTTCGCGCCCGCTGTCAGTGAGCCGCCGACGCCGACTGCGAACGCGCCCGCTTTAATCCACTGAGCCACATTCTCAGTGTCCACGCCGCCGGTGGGCATGAAAACGCCGTGGGGCAGTGGGCCTTTGAACGCCTTTATGATTGCGGGTCCGAAAAGCTCGGCGGGGAATACTTTCAGGACATCGGCTCCCGCGGACATCGCCTGCATAGCCTCTGTAACGGTCATAACGCCTGCCATTACGGGTACCCTGTACCTGTTGCAGAGTTTAACTACTCCCTCGTCAAAGCCGGGGCTTACCACGAACGCGGCGCCCGCCATCATGGCGACCCTTGCGGTCTCGGCGTCAAGCACTGTGCCCGCTCCCACAAGAAGGGTCTCAGCGTCATACTCTTTGCAGAGCCTTTCGATAACCTTCTCCGCTCTCGGAACGGTAAAGGTAATTTCTATGGCGTCAATTCCGCCCTTTATGCAAGCCTCTGCTATTTTAAGAGCCTGCTCCTCGCTCTCGGCTCTGACCACTGCCACAATGCCCTTGTCGCTGATTCTCTGTAAAACCTTGGATTTTTCCATAATCAATCGCCCTTTCTTACTATCTTACAACCCTTGCGCCTGCGCCCGCCATAATGGCCTCAACCTCTTTAAGGCTAGCCATGGAGGTGTCGCCGGGGGTGGTCATGGCAAGCGCGCCGTGGACAACGCCGTAGTTGACTGCCTTCTGCGGGTCGCCTGTGGTCATAAGTCCGTAGATAAGTCCGGAGGCGAAGGAGTCGCCGCCGCCTACTCTGTCAAATATCTCAAGATTCTTAAACTCCATGCCCCTATAAACCTTGCCGTCGGCGTAGACTATCGCGCTCCAGTCGTTGATTGTGGCGGTCTTTACGGTGCGCAGAGTATTGCCGATAACCTTAAAGTTCGGATAAGTCTCAACCGCCTTGCCGAGCATCTTGATATAGCCCTCCAGGTTCAGCTCCTTTAAGTTCTCGTCATTTCCCTCAATCTCAAAGCCGAGGCAGGCGGTAAAGTCCTCCTCGTTGCCTATCATGACATCGATGTACTTCGCTATTTCCTTGTTGACCTCCTGAGCCTTCTCCTTGCCGCCTATGCTCTTCCAAAGGGAGGGGCGGTAGTTAAGGTCGTAGGAGACTATGGTGCCGTACTTCTTTGCGGCCTTCACAGCCTCGATAACAACCTGAGCGGTGGTTTCGGAGAGAGCGGCGAAAATTCCGCCTGTGTGCATCCAGCGAACGCCCAGGGTGCCGAAGATATAGTCCCAGTCGATGTCGCCGGGTTTCAGTTGAGAAGCGGCGGTGTTGCCCCTGTCGGAAACGCCGACCGCGCCTCTTATGCCAAAGCCTCTTTCTGTGAAGTTAAGACCGTTGCGGACGGTTCTGCCGATACCGTCATAGGGCACCCACTTGATAAGGGAGGTGTCCACGCCGCCCTGGAAAATAAGGTCCTCGATAAGGCGGCCGATTTCATTGTCCGCGAAGGCGGTGACAACGGTGGTTCTAAGGCCGAAGCAGCGTTTTAAGCCCCTTGCCACATTGTACTCGCCGCCGCCCTCCCATGCCTTGAATGAGCGGGTGGTCTTAATTCTGCCCTCGCCGGGGTCGAGCCTCAGCATAACCTCGCCGAGAGCGAGCATATCAAACTGACAGGAATCTCTGTCTTTAAGCTTAAGTTCCATTTGCAACACTCCCAAAAAGATATTAAACTCCCGAATAAGCGGAGAAGCCGCCGTCAACGGGAAGGATTACGCCCGTAATAAAGCCTGAATATGCCTCGTCGGCAAGGAAGAGGAGCGCGCCCGTAAGGTCCTCGGGAACGCCGAAACGGTTCTGGGGAGTATGGGCGAGGATTTTTGCCGAGCGGGGAGTAAGGGAGCCGTCCTCATTGAAAAGCAGCGCCCTGTTCTGATTGGTGGCGAAAAAGCCGGGAGCTATGGCGTTGACTCTGATGCCCACATCGGAGAAATGAACAGCCATGAACTGGGTAAAGTTCGAAACAGCCGCCTTGGCCGCGGAGTACGCGGGAATCTTGGTAAGGGGGCGGTATGAGTTCATGGACGAAACATTTATGATTGCGGCGTTCTCCCTGCCCGCCATGTCCTTGGCAAATGCCTGAGTTGTAAGGAGAGTGCCGAGGAAGTTGAGATTGAACACAAACTCAATGCCCTTGGGGTCAAGGTCAAAGAATGTCTTTACGCCCTCTGCCTTTTCGGCAAGGTCGGAAAGCTCCAGTTTCTCCTTTGTGGTGGTGCCGAGGGGGGAATTTCCGCCCGCGCCGTTTATAAGAAGGTCGCATACGCCGTATTTTTCGGTGACGATTTTCCTTGCGTTTTCAAGGCTCTCGGGGCTTAATACATCGCACTGAACCGCGATTGCCTCGCCGCCGTCCTTCTTAATCTCGTCGGCGACAGCCTGAGCGGCTTCTTCTTTAAGGTCGAGAACGGCGACCTTCATGCCCTGCTTCGCAAGGTCCTTGGCAAAGCCGCTGCAGAGCACTCCGCCGCCGCCCGTAATGACAGCGGTGCGGCCCTTTAGATTGGGATGATGATATGTAAACATAATTACCTCCTGAACTCGCGTTTTTAAAGTCAGAGAGCCTTATCCCAGAGGATAAGGCTTTAGTTTTAAGCTCTTGCGAGCCTTATGACTTCCTTAAGGGCGTCGGCGGCAGCGTCGAATGCCTCTCTGTTGGTGCTGTAAGTGTAGTCGTCCAGTTTTCTTGCTGTGCCGCTGTCTGCCTCAAGCTCGGCAAGACCCTTGAATACCTTGAGGTGAGGCTCAAGGGTGAGGATTCTCTCGCCGTCTTTCTTGTCAAACTCTCTGATGAGCTCCACATAATGAGAGTCGCCCTTGCCTGCGGGGACTATTTTTCCGTCGGAGAAACGGGCGTCCTTAACATGCATGTACTCAATGTAAGGCTCGAGCATTCTGTAGGCGGGCATAATTTCAACGCCGCAGAGGATGTAGTTCGCGGGGTCGAATACGCCCTTAATCTTGCCCTCAAGGGTCTTAAGTATATCAAGGCAGCGGGTGTCGTTGTCGCCGTAGATGCCTCTTTCGTTCTCGTGGCAGCACCATACGCCGTGGGCGAGAGCGTAGTCGCAGAACTTCTCGAGTCTCTCAAAGACCTCGTCCCTGTACTCCTCGTAGCTGTCGTCCTCGTCAAAATAGAAGCTGAAGATGCGGATTTTGTCTGTGCCGAGGATGTTGGCGTTTTCTATATTAACCTTAAAGAGCTCGAAATGCTCCTCAAAGTCGTCCTTAATGTTGATTTTGCCGAAGGGCGAGCCGATTGCGGAGACCTTGATGCCGTTATCGTCAAGAACCTTTTTAAGCTCCTTGCACATTTCGGGTGTGTATTTTGAAATATTGCCGTGGTCGAGTCCGCGGGGCTCAATGTGGGTAAAGCCGTTTTCCCTAAGGGCTTTTACCTGCTCAAGTATGCCGCCGCCGGCCTCATCGGCGAACGCGGAAAGAATGAACTCTGCCATAAAATTTCCCCCTAACTGATTTTAAAGGAGCCGAAAAAAGGCCCCCGAATCCTTTCGTAAATATATTACAGTGAATACGCTCCGGGGTCAAGTAAACTAAGGAAAAATTTGCTGATAGGGCAAATACCGACTCGCTGATTCCAGGGTATTTTAGCCGATAACAATGAGGAGCGTCGCCCCGCCCGAACCCGCCGCCGAGAGAGTTCGTCCGACGCAGAGGNNGGGGCGCTGCTCCCGCCGACCCGAGGGAGGGAGTGTCCGCCGCCGCTCCCTCTGCCACGCTGAGGGGGAGTGCCGCCACCCGCCCCCGCTGCCGAGAGAATTCGCCCGACGCAGAGGATTTTCCGCTCCCTCTGTCCCGCCGAGGGGAGTGCCGCCGCCCGAACCCGTCCGCCGTTGGGGTGCGTCGCTCCCGCCGAACCGAGGGAGGGAGTGTCCGCCGCCCCGATGACGAGGAGACCCGTCGCCCGCCGCAAGACGAAAAATCTGTTCCCGCTCCCCGGACTTCGGACGCAGAGGGGAGGATAATTCTAAGGCAAGGCTCGCTCAGCAGGGCAGCGTCGAAAAAAGAAATAAAAATTATAAATTTCTTCTTGACATTTATTCTCAGATGTATATAATTAAAGTCAACATCACTTTACCGCTTTTATGCGACAAAGCGACAAAGCGACAACGCGCTAAATTGAATGAGAGGTAGAAAATATGAAAAAGCTACATAAGATTATCGCAGTGCTCTCAATTCTTGCACTTGTGCTTTCCTCCGCCGCATGCGCAAAGAAAGACGCAGAGCCTTCCGACACGGCTCCCGCCGGCGGCAGCGCAAAGTACACCGTAGGTATTGTGCAGCTAATCCAGCATGTTGCTCTTGACGCTGCCACAAAGGGCTTCCGTGATTATCTGACCGAGGAGTTCGGCGACAACATCACCTTCCTTGAGCAGAACGCCCAGGGCGATCCCAACACCTGCGCAACCATCGCCAACGGCTTTGTTTCCTCCAAGGTTGACCTGATTCTCGCCAACGCGACTCCCGCTCTTATCGCAGCGGCCGCCGCAACATCGGAGATTCCGATTCTCGGCACCTCCATCACATCATACGCCGATGCGTTTAAGATTCAGGACTTCAACGGCGTAGTGGGCGGCAATGTATCAGGCACATCAGACCTTCCTCCTCTGGATCAGCAGGCTCAGATGATTCTCGACCTGTTCCCCGAGACCAAGAAGGTCGGCATTATCTACTGCTCCGGCGAGCCCAACTCCATCTATCAGGTAAACATCGTTAAGGAGTATCTTGAAGGCAAGGGCGTTGAGGTAACTCTCTACCCCTTCGCAGACTCCAACGATATAGCCGCTGTTACAACCACAGCCGCCAAGAACAGCGACGCTATCTATATCCCCACCGACAACGCGGCAGCCTCCAACGCTAAGATAATCGACAACATCTGCCGTCCCGCAAAAGTTCCGGTAATCGCCGGTGAGCAGGGCATCTGCAGAGGCTGCGGTGTGGCAACCCTTTCAATCGACTACTATGACCTGGGCTACACAACGGGCAAGATGGCTGCCAAGATACTCAAAGGCGAGGCCGACATTTCAACAATGCCCATTGAGTACGCGCCCAAGTTCACAAAGATGTATAACGCCGAAATCTGCGAGGACCTTGGCATCACAATCCCTGAAGGTTATGAGCCGATTCCTCCGGAGAGCGAATAATCCATAGTATGCCAGTGTCTTAAAACGGCAGAGAAGGCACAAACTTTTCTGCCGTTTTAAGTTGTTTTTTGATTTTGGGAGGAATTGTTTTGTCTTTAAATCCAATGAACCTGTTAAGCCAGCTGCCCGGAGCCGTTGCCCAAGGGCTTATATGGGGCATAATGGCCATGGGCGTTTATATTACATACAGAATACTTGACCTTGCCGATTTGACCGTAGACGGCTCCTTCTGCACGGGAGCGGCTGTCTGCGTTATGATGATTTTAAACGGTCACAGCGTCTGGGTGGCAATAATCTGCGCCTTCCTTGCCGGTATGCTGACGGGTCTTGCCACGGGACTTCTTCATACCGTATTCGGCATATCGCCGATTCTGGCGGGAATTTTAACCCAGCTGGGTCTATGGTCCGTAAACCTTGCTATTATGACAAGGCCCAATCAGTCCATAAGCACCAACAACTACAAACTTCTTGTCGCTCTGAGATTCCTTGACGATGTAAAGAAGGGTCTGAAGCCTTTCTACAATCACCCGATTTTCGTCGTGGGAATCTTCGTAATTGTCATCATAGCCGTTCTGTACTGGTTCTTCGGTACGGAGCTGGGCTGTTCCATAAGAGCGACGGGCGCAAACATTAATATGGCAAGGGCGCAGGGCATCAACACCAATGTAAACAAGATTATAGGACTTATGCTTTCAAACGGCATGGTAGCCCTTTCGGGCAGTCTTATGGCTCAGTATCAGAACTTCGCCGACATCAACATGGGACGCGGCGCAATCGTCATAGGTCTTGCCGCCGTAATTATAGGAGAAGTGCTGTTCTCAAAGATATTCAGAAACTTCGCGCTCAAACTCCTTTCAGTGGTGCTCGGCTCCATAATCTACTACATAGTCATGCAGACGGTGCTGTGGCTGAATATAGACGCGAACTACTTAAAGCTATTCTCCGCGCTCGTCGTGGCTGTCTGCCTCGGAATGCCTTATCTCAAGGCAAAGTACATCACCCCCATCCAGCAGAGAAAGAGAGGAAAGAGCAATGCTTGAGCTTATAAATATTTCAAAGACCTTCAACCCCGGCACTGTCAACGAAAAGCTCGCCCTTGACCGCCTCTCTCTCACCATTAAGGACGGGGAGTTCGTGACGGTCATAGGCGGCAACGGAGCGGGCAAGTCCACAATGCTGAACGCCGTCGCGGGCGTGTTCTTTGTGGACGACGGCAGAATAATAATTGACGGCAACGATGTTACCCGCCTTGAGGAACACCGCAGGGCGAAATATATAGGCAGGGTCTTTCAGGACCCGATGATGGGCACCGCCGCCAGCATGGGCATTGAGGAGAACCTTGCTCTGGCGAACCGCAGAGGACAGTTCAGAGGCCTTAAATGGGGCATCACCCATAAGGAAAGGCAGTTTTATAAAGAGCAGCTCGCGACACTTGGACTCGGCCTTGAAAACCGCCTTACAACAAAGGTGGGTCTCCTTTCGGGCGGTCAAAGGCAGGCTCTTACCCTGCTTATGGCAAGCCTTAAAAAGCCCAAGCTCCTGCTGCTCGATGAGCACACAGCGGCTCTTGACCCGAAAACCGCCGCCAAAGTTCTTGAGGCGACTGAGGAAATCGTCCGCCGCAACAACCTTACAACCCTTATGATTACCCACAACATGAGGGACGCCATTAACCACGGCGACAGGCTGATAATGCTTTATGAGGGCAGGATTGCGGTAGATGTTTCGGGCGAGGAAAAGAAAAAGCTGACAGTGGAGAAACTGCTCGAAATGTTCACCACCGCCAGCGGCTCCGATGAAGCGGACGACAAGCTGCTTTTATCTTAAAGTTTAGCCCGGCCTGACAAGGCTGAATATAAAAAAGACGGAAATCGAAAGATTTCCGTCTTTTTGTTTAGTACTTCTTTATTACCTCTTTATATATCTTTATATACTCGTTCGCCGACTTTCCCCAGCTGTAGTCGGAGTCAAAGGCTCTCTGCCTGAGATTTCGCCAGCTCTTTTTATCCTCATAAAGTCTCAGGGCTCTGTCGATTGCCTTTAAAAGCTCCTCGGGGTTGTAGCCTTCAAATACAAAGCCGTTGCCCTCCTCGCCTTCAAAGACAGAGTCTTTAAGACCGCCCGTAGCCCTTACAATCGGCACCGTGCCGTAGCGGAGGGCGACCATCTGCGCAAGTCCGCAAGGCTCGCTTTTTGACGGCATAAGAAAGAGGTCGGAGCCGGCATAGACCCTCTTTGCGAGTGAGGGGTTAAAGCCGATGAATACGCCCACCTTTTCGGGGTGTTTTTCGTGCATCTCCTTAAAGAAGCTCTCATACTGCCATTCGCCCGAGCCGAGGACGGCAAGCTGCACATCCTCATTTTGGAGCACTCCTTCAAGAATCGCTTTAACAAGGTCAAAGCCCTTGTGACCCACAAGCCGGCTGACAATGCCGATTAAAGGAGTGTCCTCCTTTTCGGGAAGACCCATCTCCTTTTGAAGAGCCGCCTTGTTCAAAGCCTTGTTCTCGGGGCTAAGACACGAGTAGTTCGCGGGAATGTCCGGGTCGGTTTCGGGGTTGTAGTAGTCGGTGTCAATGCCGTTAAGTATGCCTTTAATCTTCCACGCTCTTTGTAGGAGTATGGAGTCAAGTCCGTGGGAGTACCATGGGTCAAGGATTTCCTTGGCGTATGTGGGGCTGACGGTGGTGACCATGTGGGCGCACTCAATGCCGCCCTTCATCAGATTAATGGCTCCGTCATATTCGAGAAGGGAATAATGCTCATCGCCGAGTCCCAGAACATCGTGGAGAATCTCCCTGCCGAAAACGCCCTGATACTGGATATTGTGAATGGTGAAAATGGTCTTTATATGGCTGTAGCCCTCTTTGTTGGCGTAGAAGCAGCTGTGATAAACGGGTGTCAAAGCTGTCTGCCAGTCGTTGCAGTGGATAATGTCGGGCACAAAACCTATGTGGGGTATGATTTCCAGCACGGCGCGGGCAAAGAACGCGAAGCGCTCCGCGTCGTCATAGTAACTGTAGTAGTTGTCCCGCTTGAAATAATACTGATTGTCAAGGAGATAGTAAATTACACCGCCGTGCCTTGCCTCAAAAATGCCGCAGTACTGGCTCCGCCAAGACACGGGTACACTGATGTGGGTGATGAATTTCATGTTCTGCCTCAGTTCCTCGGGAACGCTGGCGTAAAGGGGCATAACGACCCTGCAGCCCACAAGCCTTTTTCTAAGAGCCCGGGGCAGAGAGCCTGCTACATCCGCAAGACCCCCGCTTGCGGCAAAGGGGCGGGCCTCGCTGACCGCATAAAGTACTTTCAAAATAATCCCGCCTTTCTGAGCTATACTCTGATGCCTTTAGATATATAAATCGGGAAGCTCTCGGCGCCCGAAATGTTTTTGCCATGGGTGACCGTCACATTCTTGTCGGTTATGACGCAGTTAAGATGAGCGCCCTCTGAGACAATGGTGCCCTGCATAAGAATAGAGTTCTTGACAACGGCGTTTTTGCCCACCCTTGCGCCTCTGAAGAGCATGCAGTTTTCCACCTCTCCCTCAATGTGGCAGCCGTCGGCTATGAGGGAGTTTTTAGCCTTGCAGTTTATGCCGTAAATGGCGGGCATGTCGTCCCTAACCTTTGTGAATACGGGTCTGTCTGCGGAGAACAGCTCTTTTCTGTTCTCCCTCTTTAAAAGCTCCATGCTGATGTCGTAGTAGCTTTTAAGCGAGTCGATAGTCCTTATAAAGCCTTCCGGCTCATATGCGTAGATTTTGAATTTTTCAACATTGCTCTGCATTATGTCCCTTGTAAAACTGCGGTAGTTAAGGCTCTTTGCCTCGGCTATAAGCCGCTCAAGAAAGGGCTTTCTCAAAAGCACGATGTTGAGGGAATACAGGCACTCCTCAGTCAGCTTGGGGGAAACGGCGATTTTCGTAACTCTGCAGTCAGAGTCGGTTTCAAAGGTCATTAGGTCGTTGAGATTGGGTCTGATTCCTCTCTTGCAGCAGACCGTGATGTCCGCTCCCGTATTCTTATGGAAGTCGATGAGCCCGCTGTAATCAAAGGAGCAGACCACATTGCAGTCGGTAAGTATCACGAACTCATCGTCCGCGCTCTCTATAAACGGGAGAAGGTCAATAAGAGCCTCAAGTCTTGAGCTGCGGCTGCGGGAGGAGTCCGCGTTAAAGGGCGGCAGAAGGAAAAGCCCGTCCCTTTTTCTTGCCAAATCCCAGGGTCTGCCGTTGCCCAGATGGTCCATAAGCGAGCGGTAATTGCCCTTTGTGACAACGCCCACCTTGTCTATGCCGCAGTTGACCATGTTGGAAAGGTGAAAGTCTATAAGGCGATACCTGCCGCCGAAGGGCACTGACGCCATGGTCCTGAGAGCCGTCAGCTCATGCAGGCAGTCATCGTACATATTGGCAAAGATTATGCCTAAGATATTCCTTGCGCGCATTTTAGTTTCCCCCCTTCATGTCTTTGTCAATCATCGCTTTGGACGGGACGGTGACGCCCTTTCCTATTGTCACGCCCGCGCCCACAACGGCAACGCCCCATGCGCTGGGGTCTTTCATGCTCTCCGGCTTTTCGCCCACAACGGCGCCGCTTTCGATAACCGCGTTCTCCGCGACTATGGAGTACTGAACCACAGCGCCCTCCTTAATGACGGCGCCGGGCATGATGATTGAGTATTTTACGCACGCGCCCTTTTCTACGGTGACATTGGAGAAAAGCACCGAATAGTCAATCTCGCCCTCAATCTCGCAGCCGGCTGAAACAAGGGAGTTTTCCACCTTTGAGTCGGCGGAGATATAGTGGGGCGGAGCGGCGGCGTTGCGGGAATATATCTTCCATGAGGCGTCGTCAAGGTCGATGTTGATTTGGGGATTTAAAAGGTCTAGGTTAGCCTCCCAAAGACTGTCGATGGTGCCGACATCCTTCCAGTAGCCGTCGAACTCGTAGGCGTACATCCTCTCGCCGGCTCTGTGCATCTTGGGGATGACATCCTTGCCGAAGTCGTTGGAGGAATTGGGGTCAGCCTCGTCGTCAATAAGATACTGCCTTAGCTTGCTCCATGTAAAAATGTAAACGCCCATGGAGGCCTTGTTGCTCCTGGGGTTTTTAGGCTTTTCCTCAAAGTCGGTGATTCTGCCCTCGGAGTCGACAAACATAAGACCGAAGCGGGACGCCTCCTCCCACGGAACCTCAATGCAGGCTATGGTGCAGTCGGCGTTTTTCTCCTTGTGGTAACTCAGCATCTTGTCATAATCCATCTTATAGATATGGTCGCCCGAGAGAATGGCCACATAGTCGGGGGAGTACCTGTCTATAAAGTGAATGTTCTGATAGATGGCGTTAGCTGTGCCCTTGTACCACTCAGAGCCTTTAATCTGCTGATAAGGCGGCAGAATGTGCACTCCGCCCTCAGCCCTGTCAAGGTCCCAGGGCTGACCGTTGCCTATATAGTCGTTAAGCTCAAGGGGCTGATACTGGGTGAGTACGCCCACCGTATATATGCCCGAATTTACGCAGTTTGAAAGGGGAAAGTCAATAATTCTGTACTTTCCGCCGTAGGGAACCGCAGGTTTTGCTATGTTTTTTGTAAGGATTCCGAGTCTGCTGCCCTGACCGCCCGCAAGCAGCATGGCAATGCATTCTTGTTTTCTCGGCATTTTAATCCTCCTTTTCACAAGCGGCAAAAGCCGCTTTTTTTAATTTGCCTTTGTTTTTTCTGACTTGTTATTTTCTTTTTTGTTTCACGCTTTTTAAGAAACAGGGCGGAGAGCGGGGGAACGGTGATTTCTATGCTGTACCTTAAATCATGCATAGAGTATTTTTCCGCCTTGAAAGAGGTCTTTTTAAGGCAGCCCGTGCCGCCGAAACGCTCCTCGTCGGAGTTGAAAACAATATCGTAAACGCCCTTTTCGGGAACTCCGAAGCGGTAAATGTCCCTTTTTACGGGAGTGAAGTTGAGGACGGCGATAATCTCGTTGTCATCCTCGTCAATCCGTCTGAATACAAGCACGGAATTGTCTATGTCGTCGCTGACTATCCACTTAAAGCCGTCCCACGAAAAATCAATCTGCCAAAGGGGAGGATTCTCTTTGTAGAAACGATTGAGAGCGGCGACATACTCCTTGAGCTGACGGTGCCTGTCGTAGTTTAAAAGGAACCAGTCAAGCTGCTTTTTCTCATCCCACTCAATAAAATGTCCGAACTCCTGACCCATGAACATGAGTTTCTTGCCCGGGTGGGCGTATGCGTAGCCCATGAATGCCCTTACCGAGGCGAATTTCTCGTCATAGGTGCCGGGCATTTTGTCAAGCAGCGACTTTTTGCCGTGGACAACCTCGTCATGGGAGATGGGGAGAATGAAATTCTCAGAGAAGGCGTAGAAGAAGGAGAAGGTGATAAGGTCGTGATTGTATTTTCTGAAATAGGGGTCAAGGGAGAAATAGCGGAGAATGTCGTTCATCCAGCCCATGTTCCACTTAAAGTTAAAGCCCAGCCCCCCGCAGTGAACGGGCTTTGTGACCAACGGCCATGCGGTGCTCTCCTCAGCAATCATCATCACATCGGGGAAATGAGCGAAAACCGCTGTGTTGAGCTTTTGCAGGAAGGCGACGGCCTCAAGATTCTCGTTGCCGCCGTAGATATTGGGAGTCCACTGACCCTCTCCTCTGCAGTAGTCAAGGTAGAGCATGGAGGCGACCGCGTCGACCCTCAAACCGTCTATGTGATACTCCTTAAACCAGAACAGAGCGTTGGAGATAAGGAAACTCTTGACCTCGTTCCTGCCGTAGTCAAAAACGCAGGTGCCCCACTGGGGGTGCCCGCCTTTTCTGGGGTCGGCGTATTCGTAAAGCGGCCCGCCGTCAAATTCTCTTAGTCCATGCTCGTCCCGCGGGAAATGGGCGGGAACCCAGTCCAGAATAACGCCGATTCCGGCATTGTGGCACTTGTCCACAAAATACATAAAGTCTTCGGGGGTGCCGTAGCGGGAGGTGACGGAATAGTAGCCCGTAACCTGATAGCCCCATGAGCCGTCAAGGGGGTGCTCAGCCAGCGGCAAAAGCTCCACATGGGTGTAGCCCATCTCGAGAATATATGGCACCAGACTGTCGGCAAGCTCTCTGTAGGAGTAGAAGCTGCCGTCCTCGTGCCTTTTCCATGAGCCCGCGTGAAGCTCGTAAATGTTTACGGGCTTTGAGTAAATGGGCTCGGCTTTTCTCTTTTTAAGCCACTCGTCGTCCGTCCAAGTATAGCCGCCCAGCTTATACAGCTTGCTTGCGGTGGCGGGGCGGGTCTCCGAATGGAAGGCATAGGGGTCGCTTTTTAAAATCTGCCTGCCGTCACGGGTGTAAATGCAGTATTTGTAGTTGTCGTAAAGCCTCACGCCCTCCAGGATGATTTCCCAAACGCCGAATCCGATCGGGTCCAGCGGGTGGGCCTCTTTGTTCCACTCGTTGAAGTCGCCGCAGAGGCTCACGCGCTCGGCATTAGGTGCCCAGACTCTGAAAACCGCGGTGTCATCGGAAAGAAAATGAGAGCCCATAAACTCGTAAGCGTCCTCGGCGTCGCCTGAGACGAATCTGTTAAGGGCTTCATTCAGTTCAGACAAGTCCGCATATTTCATACCGTTCACCCCCTAAACTTTTCCAATGTAAGCGTACCAAATATAGGAAGCAAATGCAAGTATTTCTGACAAAACTGCAAAGTCAAAATATGAAATTATTCGGAATTTTTGTGCAAACTGCTTTAAAAACTATAAGTTTTTGCCTGTAACAAAAAATAATAAGCCAAATTTATTCTGCCCTGGATTTCCGAAATATGTAAATTTTTTGTAAACAAATCGCAAAATGGGCGGTTTGTTTGCCTGTTTGGGCTAATTTCTGCCGCTTTTTCAGCTATGGTTGAGAAAATCTTTTACGGGAGGGAAATGATGCGCAAGGAGCTAAGCCGTAAGGAGAGGCTTTTCTGCGACTATTACTCGAAAACGAGAAACTCCAGGGAGGCGGCCTTTAAGGCGGGCTACAGGATACTTCCTGAACGGGCGGCGGAAAAGCTCATGAGCCGAAAGGATATTAGGGAGATGATTTCCCAGCTTGACGAGATGAGAAAGGCAAAGACGGCGGACATCTCGGCGGGACTCAGACGCGCCGCTTTCGGCAGCATAGCGGACGCCATTAGGCTTATGTTTGACGAGAATCTTAATCCCGAGGAGCTTGACGGGCTGGACCTTTTCTGCGTTTCCGAGATTAAGCGTCCCAAAGGCGGCGGCATGGAGATAAAGTTTATTGACAGGCTCAAGGCCCTGGAAAAGCTGCAAAGCCTTGCCGAGACAGAGCGTGAGGCGGACAAAAACCCCTTCGTGGAGGCAATCGAAAAAAGCGCAAAAGCCGTCTTTAGCGGTGAGTAGCCTGCCCGACATTCGCCCCAAAGCCGAACCATTTTGCCGACCCGCCCAGACGGGCTGAGGCCCACGACTGCGGCAGCTCCCGCCCCTGCGGGCTGTGCGGCGTTTGCCCTACAAGCGGATGGCGAAGTCCCCTCAGCGACGGGCGCGGACGATACACCCCCACTGCGGCGGGNNCGGGGTTGCGGTCGTGGGGGCAGATCACTCCGCCCGACAGGATGCGCCCCCACGGGCGGTTCACCCCTCTGCGGCGGGGCGGGCAGGGCAAAACTTTACGAAAAGGTGGTTTGATTGGAGTTTAAGAGCTTTTCCGAAAAGCAGCTTAAAGTACTCTCGTGGTGGAGCGAGGGCAGCCCTTACAAAGACTTTGACGCCATTATCTGCGACGGGGCGGTAAGGAGCGGCAAGACAATCTGCATGGGGCTGTCCTTTGTAATCTGGGCTATGACCGGCTTCAGCGGCATATCCTTTGCCCTCTGCGGCAAAACCATCGCCTCTTTAAGGCGCAATGTCCTTGTGCCTTTGCTGCCCGTTCTTAAAGAGCTGGGCTTTGCCTGCACTGAGAAACTCTCCCAAAACCTTGTGGAGATTGAGTTTAATGGCAACAAAAACAGGTTCTATGTTTTCGGAGGCAGGGACGAGTCCTCAGCCGCTCTCATTCAGGGAATGACCCTGGGCGGCGTAATGCTGGACGAGGTTGCCTTGATGCCCCGCTCCTTTGTGGAGCAGGCTCTAGCCCGATGCTCCGTCAAGGGCTCCAAGATGTGGTTCAACTGCAATCCGGAAAACCCCCAGCATTGGTTCCACACCGAATGGATTTTGAAGGCAAAGGAGAAAAACTGCCTGTATCTCCACTTTACCATGGAGGACAACCCCTCCCTTTCACCCGCAATTATAAAAAGGTATAAGTCCCTTTACAGCGGAGCCTTTTACGAGCGGTTTGTGGAGGGCAAATGGGTGGCGGCTCAGGGGCTTGTATATCCCTTCTTCAGCGAGAGCGCATGCGTCGCTTTGCCAAAGGGGGAGTGCCGCAGCTTTTACATCTCCTGCGACTACGGCACAGTGAATCCCGCATCCTTTGGGCTCTGGGGCGAGTATCGGGGTGTGTGGTACAGAATCGACGAGTTCTACTTTGACTCAAGGGCGGAAGGCTATCAGAAAACCGACGAGGAGTACTACGCCGACCTTGAAAAGCTCGCGGGGGATAGGGATATTGAGGCGGTTATAGTCGATCCCTCCGCCGTCAGCTTTATTGAGTGCATTCGCCGCAAGGGCAAGTTCAATGTAATCCCCGCTAAAAACGATGTGCTTGACGGCATAAGGCGCGCCGCCGAGGCGATAAAAAGCGGCAAAATCAAGATTGCACCCGCCTGCAAGGACATTATCAGGGAGTTCGGGCTCTATCGCTGGGATTCCGCGTCCGCGCGGGACAGCGTCAGAAAGGAGCACGACCACGCCATGGACGATATGCGCTACTTTGTAAGCACCGTTCTGGAAGGCGGCGGGGATGAGGGCTTTTTCGCCATCGCCTCCGAGCGTTCAAGGCGTCAGGATTTCGGGTTCTGACGAGCCCAAAGGGGCGGATATAAAGGTTTGCAAAACGATGGTTCGGTAATTAAAAGGCAAGAGGTGAGAATTTGGGACTCTTCAGCAAAAAAGAAAAGCCGTCGGCGTCGGCTGTGTCCTCACCCCAGACAAGACAGGCGGGTCAGAGCAGCTTTTTTGACGACTACAAGAGCATGTACAGCTTTCACGGCGACATAAGCCTTTACAAGACGCTCAGGGAGAGCGTGCCTATTATTGACGCGGGCATAAGAAAGCTGGCAAGGCTCATCGGCAGCTTTGAGGTGCGCTGCGACGACAGCTTTGCCCAGAGGGAGATTCGAGATTTCCTTCAGAATGTGGTTGTCGACGGCAGCTCAAGGGGCATAAACAGTTTTGTGTACGCCTATTTTGAGCAGCTTTTGACCTACGGCACCGCTGTGGCGGAGATTCTGCCGAGCAAAGGCTCCCCAAGGGATATGTCCCTTTACAGAGCTGACCTTAGGGATATTGTTCTGATGCGGGACAAAAACGACAGCTCCAAAACCCTTGTGTGCGTTTCAAGAGGATCGGAGCCCGTTCCCGTAAAGCATCAGGAGCTGATACTTTTATCGGTTCTCAATCCCGAAGCGGGCAGTCTTAACGGCAATTCGATACTTAAAGGTCTGCCCTTTATAAGCTCTGTGCTGATGAAGATTTACAACACAATAGGGCTTAATTTCGAGCGTGTGGGCAATGTCCGCTACGCTGTGACCTACAGACCGAAAGAAGGCTCCGCCGACAAGCTCTATGCCAAGGAAAGGGCTATGCAGATAGCCTCCGAGTGGTCGGCGGCGATGCAGAGCGGCAGCGAGATAAAGGACTTTATCGCTGTGGGCGATGTGGACATTAAGGTCATAGGCGCCGATAACCAAATCCTTGACAGCGAGGTACCCGTACGGCAGATGCTGGAGCAGATTGTCGCGAAGCTGGGTCTGCCGCCCTTCATGCTGGGGCTTAACTGGTCCACAACCGAGCGCATGGCGGCTCAGCAGACCGACATTTTGACAAGCGAACTGGAGTTCTACAGAAAGCTCCTGACCCCCGTAATCGGCAGGATTATAAGCACCTTTATGCGGTTCAACGGTCTTAAAGGCGGCTTTGAAATTCTGTGGGACGAAATCAGCATGCAGGACGAGGTAGAGCTGTCAAAGGCAAGGCTTAACAACGCAAAGGCCCTTGAGGTTGAAAGAAGGCTGGGCGCTGCCCCCGACAGTCAAAAGGAGGTTTCCGATTGAAAAAGGAAAAAAGGTTTGATGACGCCGTCTTTTCCCCGATAGAATCGGACATGGAAAAGATAAACTGCTTTTCTCTAAAGCCCCTTAAAGAGGAGGATGTCTTTGTCTTCAGCGTCATTCTCTGCGACAACGAGATTGACAGGGACTACGAGCGGTTTTCTGCCGACTGCCTTCATGGCCTTAAAGAGCTTTTTAAGGGCGTGACGGGCATATTTGACCATAACATGAGGGCGGAAAACCAGACCGCGAGAATTTTTGATACTGAGATTGTGACGGACAGCGACCGAACCACCGCGGCGGGTGAGCCCTACACCTATCTCAAGGCGCACTGCTATATGCTGCGAAGCGAAAAAAACAAGAACCTTATAGCAGAAATTGAGGCGGGTATTAAGCGTGAGGTCAGCATATCATGCAGCGTAAAAAGGGCCGTATGCTCCGTCTGCGGCAAGGAAAACGGCGCCTGCTCCCACAGACCCGGCTCTGAAATCGAGGGCAAGGTCTGCCACAGGATTCTCTGCGACGCGGCGGACGCCTATGAGTGGTCGTTTGTCGCCGTTCCCGCTCAGAAAGGGGCGAGGGTTACAAAGCAGTACACAAAAACGCAAAGAGGTGAAATCAGCTTGACCGAAGTTCTTAAAAAGCTCGACATCGATAAAGACGAGCTGCGTTTAAGCTCCGCGGAGGCCCTTCAGCTCAAAAGCTACATAGAGAATCTGAAGAGCCTTGCCGATGACGGAGAGCACTACAAAAGCGCCCTTGTTAAAAAGGCGCTGAGCCTCTCGGCTCTGAAGCTCCCCAAGATGGATACGGCGGTTTTTAAGGAGGTTCTCTTAAAGATGCCCGCAAGGGACATCGAAAAGATTGTTAAGGGCTTTTCCGAGGATGAGCCCGATTCCGTTTTCGCTCCGCAGCTAAGCTCCGATTCGTGCGCTAAATCAAGCGACAACAGCGGCTTTAGAATTTAAAGAAAGGATGGTTTAATTGTCAGTTTCACTCAAAGGCTTTAACGAAAAGGTAATCACCCTGCAGGCCGTAGACGGCTTAAAGGCGGGGGACGCGGTTTCTCTCTCCGGCAATTTGGAGGTTTCTCCCGCAAGCGAAGGCACCGATATTTTCGGCTTTGCCATAAGCGTCATGGACGGCTATGCCGCGGTTCAGGTCAGCGGCTTCATCACAGTGCCCTGCGAAGGTATAGAGGACGCTTATGTGGGCTACCGCGCAATTCAGGGCGCTGATGAGGGAAAAATCGCCCTTGCCGAAAGCGGCAGAAAGGTCTTTGTCGTCAGCGTCGACAAGGCGGCAGGAAAAATCGGAATTATTCTTTAAGAGAGGAGAAAAGGAATGTCAGGTTTTGAAAAAATAAGGCTCGAAAAAGGCATGTACGCCGCAAAGGGCGGCTTTACCGCGGCTCTTGAGGCTTTAGACCCCTCCGAAAATTACAAGGGCACCGCGCTTGAGGGT
Source organism: Clostridiales bacterium DTU053 (assembly GCA_001512765.1). Lineage (GTDB taxonomy): Bacteria > Bacillota > Clostridia > Oscillospirales > Acutalibacteraceae > DTU053. Next base: position 36,164 of record LFSO01000033.1, on the reverse strand, counting down.
CTTGACGCTTATCAGCGCCAGCTTAAAAGGTTTGATATAAAGGTTGCGGGTCCCGCCAGCGACAGAGTTGAAAAGTTCTTCAGCACCGCCGACTCCGCGGCTCTCTTCCCCGAATATGTTTCCCGCGCGGTAAGGCAGGGCATGGAGGAGGCGAATATCCTTCCCAAAATCGTGGCGACGGTAACGGACATTGACGCCCTTGACTACAGAACCATCACCTCCGTACCCTCAGAGGACGACAAGGAGCTCAAGATGGTAGCGGAGGGCTCATTCATCCCCGAAACCACTATAAAGACAAAGGAAAACCTTGTCCGCCTCAAAAAGAGGGGCAGGATGCTGGTAGCCTCCTATGAGGCAATCCGTTTCCAGAGAATCGACCTGTTTACCGTAACCTTAAAGCAGATAGGCGCTCAGATTGCGAGAAGTCAGGTTAACGACGCCCTTGCCGCAATTATTCTCGGCGACGGCAACGACAACCCCGCTGAGATTATCAGAAAGAGCGAAGGCAACGAGCTTACATATGAGGATTTGGTGGATTTCTGGAGCAGGTTCGACCCCTATCAGCTCAACACCCTTCTTGTTTCCTGCGAGACAATGAGAAAAATACTCAGCATGAAGGAGTTTAAAGACTCCGCGGCGGGTCTTTCCTTCCACGCCACGGGCAAGATGGTAACACCTCTCGGCGCCGAGCTTATTAAGGTTCCCAATTTCGAGGAGGATTTCCTTATCGGCATTGACAGGAACTGCGCCCTTGAGATGGTCAGAGCCGGCGGCGTCGTAACCGAGTACGACAAGCTCATAGACCGTCAGCTTGAAAGGGCTGCCATCACCTGCACCACAGGCTTCTCAAAGATATTTGACGACGCCTGCAAGGTATTCGTGTTTGGCGAGTAGTAAAAAGGGGGAGCCTGCATAGAGCAGGCTCCCTTAAAAGGCAAGAGGTGATTTGATGATAAGTCAGTGGGAGGTACTTGAGAGACTGAGACAAACAGTGACCCTCGATGACGATGAGGCGGCAGCGGCTCTGCCCTTTTGCAAGGCGGCGGCTCAGAGCTTTGAGAGAAAACTCAGAAAGAAAGAGGACTGCGCAAATCAGCTTATTATCATGCTTTGCGCCATGACCGCCCTTTATAAATTCCTGCTTGCCCGCTCAGCGGCGGACACTGAGTTTACGGGCTTCAGGGCGGGAGATGTGACGGTTAAAAAGTCCTACAAGGAGGCTCTTGAGGCCGCGGAGAAACTTAAAGACGACGCCTTTGAGCAGGCCGCCCATCTTTTAAAGGACGACGAATTCGTATTCAGGCGCTTTTAGCCGCGGGGAGGTGTTTTTTTGGCGGTAAACGCTATACTTTCAAAATACGGCAGGGACATCTGCATTAAGGACACTACGGGCTGGCAGTCAAAAATTTTCAAGGCGTTCATTCAGCCGCTGAGATACAAAAACAAAATGTATCTTGAGGGCACTCCGACGGAAATCGGCGTCATGGACTCGGGCTACTATCTTTATATAGGTCCCCCCGAGCACAGCTTTGAGCACCTTGCCCCCGGCTTTTATCTTGAGTCAATGGGCAAAAGGTATGTCATAGACAGATTCGAAAAAATCTACAAGGGCGGCAGGGTTTTCTATATCTGGGCTGTCCTGAAGGACGCGGAGGAGCAGCGTGTATATTACTGATTCATTGCCCAATACTTTAAGAACATGGCTAACAATGCATCTTAGCTCTAAGGGCTATGTGTTCATGACCGAGTTTCCGAATATGTATAAACAGGTTCCGTTAAGAGTCCCCACAATCGTAATCGGCGTTAAATCGTCTGAGATAAAACAGAAAAAGGACGAAAACGGCGAGAATGTCCCCGGTGTCAAGGAAATGACCGCCGCTTTAGACATAACAATCCACATGCCCGTTCGTCAGGGCGGAATGACCTGCCACAAAATTTTCTCCGAAATCGCCGACCTTCTGCTTTTCAACACAAATCTTGATATTGTGGAAATCGGCAGCGGAAAAATAAAGTACATGAGGATAACGGAGAGCCTCAGAATGCCCGGCTTTGTAAAAATCAAGGCGGATATTACGGCCGACCCCGAAAAAGAGTACACTTCTCCCTTACTTCTTTAATTTCCGCCCCGCAATAAAAAAATAAACCCCTTCACACATTAAAACCGCTCTTTTTAAAGGGCGGTTTTTTGTTTTTATAAACTTTAGGTATAAGTTTCGCGCCCCCTATTCAAACTATATAAAGACGGCTCGCCGCATTTTGTAAAAAAATAAAGGTTTGCAGAAAAATACAGGATATTTTGGAATATTTTTCATAAATATTCAGTAAGCCCAATAATAAAACTTCCTCGATTTTTTCTTCATTTTTGGCTCTCTCAAGAGCAATTTCGGCGTGCCTAAAAAATCGAGCCGAGCCTTAGAGTTACAAAAGTTCACGGGGGAATATATTTTAATTAAAATTATTGACATTCCGTTAAATAAACTCTATATTGTAATTTGTCAACGGCTTATGTCGTAAACGCAATTTTTTTCGAGAGGGGCTGCATAATTGGAAAAAGATATCATCATCGATCTGAAAGACATTTCCGTGTCTTTTGACGGCGAGCCGGTTCTGAACAACATCAACCTTTATATTCGCGACAATGAATTCATCACCCTGCTTGGGCCGTCGGGATGTGGAAAGACCACAACCCTTCGGATTATAGGCGGGTTTTTAAAACCTGACACCGGACGGGTGATATTTGAAGGTAAGGACATTACCGACCTGCCTCCCAACAAAAGGCAACTTAATACGGTCTTTCAGAATTATGCGTTGTTTCCGCATTTGACAATCGCCGAAAATATCGCCTTCGGCCTTAAAATCAAGAAAAAGAGCAAAGAGTATATCAAAGACAAAATAAAGTATGCCTTGAAGCTTGTAAACCTTGAGGGCTTTGAGAATCGTATGCCGCAATCGCTCAGCGGCGGTCAGCAGCAAAGAATCGCCATCGCTCGGGCAATTGTGAACGAGCCCAAGGTTTTATTGCTTGATGAGCCTCTCGGCGCCCTTGACCTTAAGATGCGCCAGAGCATGCAGTATGAGCTTATCAGGCTTAAAAACGAGCTGGGCATAACTTTTGTTTATATAACCCATGATCAGGAAGAAGCCCTTACAATGTCCGACACCATAGTCGTCATGAACAAGGGCAACATACAGCAGATAGGCACCCCTGAGGATATTTACAACGAGCCTAAGAATGCTTTTGTAGCCGACTTTATAGGCGAGAGCAACATAATAGACGGCATTATGCTGGAAGATAAGCTGGTAGAAATACTCGGCGCCAAATTCCCGTGCGTTGATACCGGCTTTGGCAGAAATAAGCCCGTCGATGTGGTCATAAGACCCGAAGATGTGGACCTTGTGGAGCCCGAAAAGGGCACCATAAAGGGCGTTGTCACCTCCCTTTTGTTTAAAGGCGTGCACTATGAAATGGATGTTTTGGCAAACGGCTACGAATGGCTTGTCCACAGCACTGATATGGTTCCCGTCGGCAGGGAGGTGGGCATATTCGTTGACCCCTACAATATCCAGATAATGCATAAGCCGATTTCAGAGGATGAGGAGGCGTCATCCGATGAAGAGTAGCAGATTAAGGCGTCTTGTGGCAGCCCCGTATCTTGTCTGGATTGTAGGCTTTACGATTCTGCCCCTTATTACAATTATCTACTACGCCTTTACAGAAAGAGGCACAAACAGCTTTACCTTTAAAAATATACTCGCTATTCGCGACCCCATACACTTTAACGCTCTGGTTCTCTCCCTCTGGGTAGCTTTCCTCAGCACCCTTATCTGCCTTTTGCTGGCTTATCCGCTTTCATATATCCTTTCTAAGCTCAAAAACGGCAGGGGCAGGTTTGTGGTTTTTCTTTTCGTGCTGCCCATGTGGATGAACCATATTCTCCGCACACTCGCTCTGCAGAACCTTCTTTCCAACACGGGCGTTATAAACGGCATTCTGGAGTTTCTGCGCCTTCCCACACTTAATATAATGAATACTCCGACCGCAATCATAATAGGTATGGTCTACACCTACCTGCCGTTTATGATACTGCCCATATACAACTCCATTGCAAAGATTGACGACGGAGTTATAGACGCCGCGTACGATTTGGGCGCCAGCGGATTTACGGTATTCAGAAGACTCATTCTGCCCTTGTCCCTGCCCGGAATAATCAGCGGCATAACAATGGTATTCGTACCCTCCATTTCAGAATTCGTTATCGCCGATATGCTGGGCGGCAGCAAGACTCTGCTCATAGGCAATGTAATCGAGCAAGAGTTTACCGTAGGCAGCAACTGGAATCTGGGCTCGGGACTTTCCGTAGTGCTCATGGTATTCATTGTTGCAAGCATGGTCATAATGCAAAGATATGACGGCGACGGAGAGGGGGCTGCATTGTGGTGAAAAAGCTTTTCTCTTTTATTCAAAAGTTCTATGTAGCGATAATTTTCCTGATTTTGTATTCCCCCGTTATCGTTCTCATGGTGCTTTCCTTTAATGACTCTAAATCAAGGGTCATTTGGGGAGGCTTTACCCTCAAATGGTATTCGAGAATGTTCAACAGCAGCATCATAGTGGAGACATTTATCGTCACCGTTACCCTCGCGCTGCTTTCCGCCGCCATCGCGGTCGTTCTCGGCACCGCGGCTTGCGTCGGCATTGAGGCAATGCGCCGCAGAAACAAGCAGATAGTTCTGGGAGCCACCAACATTCCCCTTTTGAACGCGGATATTGTTACCGGTATCTCCCTTATGCTGTTCTTCTCAAGATTTCTCAACGCGGGCTTCCCGACCCTGCTTATTGCCCACATAACCTTTGAGCTGCCATATGTTATCTTAAGCATCATGCCCCGCATGAGGCAGATTAACACAAACGCGTACAACGCCGCGCTGGATTTGGGCGCGACTCCTTTATATGCCTTCTTTAAAATCATACTGCCGGAGATTTTCCCCGGCATCATAACGGGCTTTATCATGGCGCTCACCATGTCCCTTGACGACTTTACAATTTCCTACTTTACAAAGGGTCCGGGCGTTTCCACACTGCCCACAATGATATATTCGGAGCTTAGAAAGGGCGTAAAGCCTGAGATGTACGCGCTCTCAACGCTTATGTTCCTTGCGGTTCTGATTCTGCTTGTTATAGTGAACCTCAAGGGTTCGCCCATGCTCTCAAAGCCCTTTGCCAACGCCAAGAACGGAGGCAAAAAACACGCGCAGACAATGCGCTACAGAAGATGAGTCAGGGTATAAGGCTTATTATTCTCTATTATTAATTTACGAATGGAGTGTAGTGAAATGAAGAAAGTTATCAGCCTTGTACTTGCTCTTGCAATGGTTATCGGTGTTTTTGCCCTTTCCGGCTGCGGAAAAGAAACAAACGGCAGCATCAATGTGCTCAGCCTCGGCGACTACATTGACATGAACATTCTCAAGACCTTTGAGAAGGAAACAGGCATCAAGGTCAAATACGACGAACTTCCCACCAACGAGGATATTTATACCAAGTTCCAGACATCGTCGGTAAAATACGATGTCCTCTGCCTTTCCGACTATATGATTGAAAGGCTTATCAAAGAAAACAGACTGCTTGAGATTAACTTTGACAACCTCCCCGAAGCTAAGAAGAACATAGGCGAGA
>LFSO01000033.1:18162-30460 GCA_001512765.1 Clostridiales bacterium DTU053 | reverse complement strand
TCGGAATTCTCTACAACAGCAAAAAGGTGGACGAGGAGAAGGTTCAGAGCTGGAATGTGCTTTGGGACGAGGCTTATTCCCAGAGAATCATCATGCAGAACAGCATGAGAGAGGCTTTCATAGTGCCCCTTATCATCTTGGGCTATGACATCAACACAACCAATATTGACGAGCTGAACGAAGCCAAGGAAATGCTCATAAAGCAAAAACCTCTTGTTCAGCGTTACCTTGTTGACGAGGCAAGGGACGAGGTCATAGCCGAAAACGCCGACCTTGCGGTTGTATATTCGGGCGAGGCATATATCGGCACTCAGGGCAACCCCGACCTCAGATTCGTAATCCCGAAAGAAGGCTCCAGCTTCTGGTTCGACTCATGGGTAATCCCCGACACCTGCCGGAACAAGGAGGGCGCGGAGATGTTCCTCAACTTCCTGTGCAGAAAGGATATTGCCACGCTTAATTTCGAGGCCATCTACTATTCAACCCCCAATCAGGCGGTTATAGACAGCCTTGACGACGAGCTGAGGAACAATCCCGAGCTGTTCCTTGACGATGAAGAGCTTGCCCGCTGCCATAGTCTTAAATATCTCGGACAGGAAATCGCCGACTACTACAGCCAGGCATGGAAGGAAATCAAGGCAGAGTAAAACAAAATGAAAGCAGGGCTAAACACCCTGCTTTTTTTATGCCCGCCCCGCCCCGCTGAGCCGCCCCACCCCGCCGTGGGGAGCGGCTTCTGCCTGCCAAACGGTGAGGGCAGCCCGCCCCGTCCCGTTGCTCGACTGCAGTGGGGATAGGACGCCGCACACGCCCCGCCCCCAATGCCTTGCGACGGTTTTGTGAACTCTGCGGTAATTGAAACTTTGATTTTTTTCTTGCATAAACAAGTTTTAAAGAGTTATAATTAGCAAAACAGTTTAACGGAGGACTGTATGTCTGACTGCAAAGCAAAGCCGAAGATTAAGATTACGGACGGCGGCCCCTACATAGTTACGGGCGGGGTTAAACTCAGCGAAAAAATCATCACCCCCGTAGGCAACGGCTATGCCTGGACCGACGGAGAGCCGCTGCCGCAAAGCGAGGTTTACGCGCTCTGCCGCTGCGGAAAGAGCAAAAATCCCCCATTCTGCGACGGCTTTCATGTGAAGAGCGGCTTTAAGGGCACCGAAACCGCAGAGAAAAACACCTTTATGGAAAGAGCCAAGGTCTATGAGGGCGCCGAGCTGGACCTTTACGACGACGGTCGCTGCGCCTTTGCCCGCTTCTGCCACAGAAATACGGGCAATGTCTGGGAGCTTGTGCGCAACTCAAACAACCCCTTTTTAAAGGAGGAGGCAATCAAGGCGGCCTCCGAATGCCCCGCGGGCAGGCTCATCGCCGCCGACAAGCAGGGCAATCTCATAGAGCCCGAGCTGGAGCCTGAAATCATCATTGTTCAGGACCCTGACAGGGGCTGCAGCGGAGGAATTTATGTAAAGGGCGATATTGAAATTGAGTCCGCCGACGGTACGCTTTACGAGCACAGAGGCAGGAGCGTTCTTTGCCGCTGCGGGCAGTCGGACAATACCCCCTTCTGCGACGCCTCCCATGTTTCCTATATGTTCAGGGTTAAGAAAAAGGGCCTCCTTGATTTGCTCTAAAAACAAAAAGACCGCTTATGCGGTCTTTTTTATTGCCGAAAATAAAAGGACTGCCCTCGCAGTCCTTTATATTTATATGTCCTCTTTTGCGTTTTCGGAGAGGGCGTTTATAACCGCCTCATACACCCTTGAGGGGTTGAGGAGAAAACCTTCTCTCAACCTTTCAATCTGCATCATGTCAGAGGCAAAGAGCCTGATTCCTATAATCTCCTCGCCGTTTTCCACGCTGCTGAAGGTGATGTGATAGCCGCTTCCGCTCTTTTCAACATGGATGTTGTTTTCAAGCTCCCTGCGGGCAAGGGTGGTGAGTTTCAGCACCGCGGAAATAGCCTTCTCCCTTACTGTGCGGGGGAGCATCACATCAAGACCCTGAGCTATGGTCTCGCCGCTTTCGGATACGGCGTAGCTCTCGCTCTCCTCGTCGGTCTTAATTACATGCCCCGCCTTTTCGAGCTCGGATATGGCGTTGTTTATCTCAAAATAATTCGCAAGGGATTCAAGCGTCAAGCTGTCGCAAATCAGCTTTTTGGGTATCTCCTTGCCAAGGCTTTTGAGCATATAGCAAATTAAGAGTTTAATTTCGTCACGATTTCTCAGACCGCCCGGCTCAATGCCGTCGGAGAAAGCGTCAAATCTGTTTGAGTCACCGCCAAGCATAAAATCACCCTGTTAAAGAGTTGATAAATCGTAAGGAGTTTGCTGATATACAAAGTAGTTAAGCCAGTTGGCCATAATCTGGCTGCCCGCCTGACGCCAGGTCATAAGCGGCTTTTTGGTCGGGTCGTTGTCGGGGAAGTAGTTTTGGGGCATCTCAATCGGGAGCCCGCGGCTTAAATCCCTCTCGTACTCCAGTTTAAGAGTATCCGCATCATACTCCGAGTGACCCGTCACGAAGAAGTGGCGGCATGCCATGTCGGAGATTATATGTACCCCCGCGATGTCCGAGTAGGAGAGCACCTGCAAATCCTTAACAAGGGCTATGTCGGACATCTTTATTTCCGTATGCCTCGAATGGGGAGCGAGGAAAATATCGTCAATGCACCTCATGAGAGGATGATAGGGGTCAAGATTCCTGTGGGGAAAGACGCCGAACATCTTCTTCTCAAGAGGATACTTCTTTATGCCGTAGTTGTAGTAAAGAGCCGCCTGAGCGCCCCAGCAGATGTAGAAGGAGGAGTAAACATTCTTTCTGCACCACTTAAAGACCTCGCAAAGCTCCTCCCAGTAGTCAACCTCTTCAAACTCCAGTTTTTCGACGGGCGCGCCTGTTACAATCAGCCCGTCAAACTTCTGGTCCTTTACTTCTCTGAAGGTCTTGTAGAATTTGAGGAGATGCTCCTTGCTGGTGTTTTTGCTCTCATGGCTCTCCATGTGCATAAGCTCTATTTCAACCTGCAGCGGAGTGTTGCCGAGGAGCCTTAAAAGCTGAGTCTCGGTAACAATCTTTGTGGGCATGAGATTCAGTATAAGTATTCTAAGAGGGCGTATATCCTGTGTCAGCGCCCTCTCTTCAGTCATAACGAAAACATTCTCGTCCTCAAGATATTTTTTTGCGGGAAGTGTTGACGGAATTTTAATCGGCATAGCAACTCTCCTTTGCTTATCAGCTTACCCTGATGCAGTCCTGAGCGGGAACCGTAATTTCGTTTACGGTAACAGGGTAGGAATTGTAGTTTACATAGATTACCGCGCCTGTGTCGTACTGGGTACAGCGCACGCCCGGCTGCACCGTCTGGCTCATTGTAATTGCCGAGGTTCTAAGGTCGGAGAGCATCTTCTCGCTCTTTTTGTAGAACTCAACAGCTTCGGTTATATAAGGATTATAATAAAGGGTGCTGTCGCTGTCAAATACCCATTCGTAGTAGGGCAGCATGCCGTACTCAATGGATTTGAGCATGGCCTTTTGCCTGTCGCCCGAGAGGTTTACGGGTTTGCCCGAATAGTCGGCGATGCCGTGGAGGATAATCGGAGCCGCGGGCACCGGCTCATAGGCTGCGCTCTCCTTGTAGTAGGTGGAAACGGGCAGGTTAACTATGATATCAGCGTTCTTTACAAGATAGAAGTTGCCCGTATCGACCATTAGACCCCGCTGTGTCGCAAGGGCCTGAATGTGGGAGGCGACCAGCTTTTTTGCCTCCTGACGGTTTATGTAGCCGCCGCCGAAGTCGGAATAAAGGAGCTTGCCGGCGTCCTTTATGGAAAAGCCCGTAAAGGATGTATCCTTTAAATTGGTCAGGAGGTCCACTATCTTGACCTCCAGCTTTTCGAGCTTCAAGCCTTCGGTATAGAAAGTCTTAGCCCCGACATGGGGATAGAGGGGATTCTGGTTTTCGATTGTCAGCACATCTCCTGAGGAAGTGCGGGCGCAGAAGGAGGAGAGATAGCCTTTAAGTCCTCCCGAGGTGATGACATTTACATCAATGTAAAGACCCGACTTTTGTCTTTCAAGATAGGAGCTGAGTCTCTCGAGAGCGGATTTTCCGCCCAGAGTCTTGAGCACCGATGCCTTTGCGGAGTCGTGCTGAACAATGCCGCCGGACAAAAGTCCGGAATAGCGCATATTGATGCTGTCTATGCCCTTGCCCTTTAAGATTTCGGCAAGGTCCTGAGCCTGGTCTATCTTAGTAAGGCTTTGATAAAAGCCGCTTTTCTTCTTGCCTGCGCCTATAACGCTTAGGTTAAAGGGGAACTTGTCGGTGTAATTTACCTTCTTTGTGGAGAGCACGCCCTCTCTTATAAGCTGCTCCCTTGCCGCTCTTGCCATGCCGCTGTAATTCGCGCTCTTGCCAGAGATAAAGCGGTAGCAGATTTTGATATTACCGTCGTACTGCTCGGATATGTAGGACTTTTTGTCCAGCTTGTTCTGGGAGCGAAGCACGAAGGATGCGGATACCCTTGCGGGGGAGAGAGCGGAAGCTCTGCGAGCCTGAATTTCCGCCAAGGCGTCGCCGTCCTCAATTATAGCGGCAAAGGCGTTATCCGAGTCCTTAACGCCGAAAACGGGCATTATGACCGTTGGTGAGGTGTCTGCCGACACGCTGTAAAGGGAGGCCGGGTCGGGCCCGTAGACGGGGAGATTTACAAAATTTGTGCTGTCGTCCACCTTGCCGGTAAACATAAGCGCTCCGGGGCCGTCGGGCAAGAGGAAATAATCCTCACCCGCGCCGCCGAAGGTGCTGCCGAGGTACGGCAGGGGATTTAATCGCTCAATATACAGCCCGTCGGAAGCGGTAACCTTAGAGCAGTCCGCGGTGAAATAAAAGTTGCCGTCGGAAAGGGTAAACTCAACCTCAGCCTTAATTACGGCGTCCTTGTTTCCTTTAAGGAAGATTTTGGCCGTATTTTCGTCAAGGCTGAAAACATAATTTATCTTAACTCCGTTTTCCGTCTGCTCAAAGCCGGCTCCCCCCATGGCGACGCTGTTGTCCTGGGAGTTTAAATACAAAATGCCGTTTTTGGTAAGCACATTAAGGCTTAAGACGGAGGCGTATGTATTGTTCTCTACGGGCATAGAAAGCCACATCTTGCCGCCCGTCGTCTCCTTAACGGCAACCGCCAGAGAGACCTCGTCAATATAAAGCTCCAAAAGACCCGATGAGGCAACCTTTTTAAGTGAACCCAAGTCAATGGTGTGGTACCTCGGGTCCGCGGCTTTGGGGCTGAGCACAGTGCCCGTATCCGCCTTAATGGCGGTGGCGCCCCCGCCGACGGAGCATGCGGGCAGCAGAGTCATCAATATTAAAATTATCGAAAGCAAAACGCATTTGATTTTCATTTCATTCTGTCCTTTCGGGGTGGAGGAAAGGCTAAAATTATTCACTATTATGATAGCACATTGATTTTTCCCTATCAAGCAAAGCGGCAATATAATGCCAAGGATAGTTCTGGTATGGAAAATCTGCCTGTAAACCTCCGACCCTATGGGGTTACGGCGAGGATATGTATTCTCTGAGTTTCTCGAAATCCTCGGGAACGGGTACGCAGAAGGTAAGGCTCGCCCTTGTTACCGGATGTATAAACGAGGCTTTGGAACAGTGCAGGGCGGGGCGGGAGATAAGCTCTGTGCTGCCGCCGTACATATCGTCGCCCGCAAGGGGCGCGCCCATGGAGGCAAAATGCACCCTTATCTGATGCGTCCTGCCCGTTTCCAGCCTGATTCTTAAAAGGGAATGGCCCTTGCCCGTCAAAACAGACTCCCAGTGAGTTACAGCGGGAACGGCGTCCTTTCTTTCTCCAGCGGCTCTAAGGGTTTTCATCGGGTCGGGTTTGTATATGGGTTTGTCTATGGTGCCGCTGCCCTCAAAAATGCCCTCGGCAATGCAAAGGTACTCCTTTTCCACATTTCCCGAAAGGGCGGCGGCCGCAAAGCGGTTAAGAGCGCATATAACCAGCCCCGAAGTGCCTCTGTCTAGTCTGCCTACAGCCCTGAACGCGGCGGCCTTTCCCTTGCTTAAAAGATACGCCGCCACAGAGTTTGCCAGCGTACCCTCCAGGTGATTGTGACTCGGGTGCATGGGCATTAAAGCGGGCTTATTTATAACCAGTATGTCTGAGTCCTCATATATAATCTCGGGCATCTCGCCTGAGGGGATAACGGTTGGTTCTTCGTCGGGAATGGACAAAGTCAGTACATCTCCCTTTTTCATTATGTCGATGGTGCGGGCATGGCAGCCGTTTAAGAGGATGCCGTTTTCTATCCGCTTTAAAGAAGTAACAAGACGGGCGGACATCTTAAGATGTCCCCTGAGAAAGCTTTGAATCTTTTTACCGTCAAATTCGTCGCCGATCAGGAACTCTAACTGTCTTGACATTTCACGCCTCGCAGTGTTTATTAAATCATTTTAACCGCATAGAGATAATAGTACAAGCCAAAAAATATTATTTTTTTGAATTACTATGTTAGCATTCGGAAATTATTGCAGATATGTGCAAACTTTATATCCAAATTTTTCAGATAATTAGAATTTTGTTCATATTTTGTTCATAAAATTTAAATATGAGGGTACTACAATGTCAAAATGTAGTTGAATTTGTCTTTCAGGAGTTCCTTTGAGGTTTTCAAGGAGGTTCTTATGTCTAATGTAATAATTCCGCGAGCCGAGAGCCCGGAAGCGGTTGGAGTTTCCTCCAAGTGCATATTGGATTTGATTGAGGATTTCAAAAACAGCGATATTGAAATGCACTCCCTTATGGTTATAAGGCACGGCAAGGTTGCCGCCGAGTGCTACAATTACCCCTTCTCAGCGGAAAGACCCCACGCATGCTACTCAATATCAAAGAGCATTACCTCAACCGCAATCGGCTTTGCGGTAAGCGAAGGCATTTTAAGCCTTGACACCCGCCTTATCGACATCTTCCCCGAGTACAAGGAAAAGGCGGACGAGAATTTAAAGCAGCTCACCATTGAGCACCTTGTTTCAATGCGTTCGGGCAAGAATACGGATATTCTTAAAAACAAGGCAAAGATTGACTGGATAGACGACTATATGAAATCCCCGTGGTACGCAAAGCCCGGCACCGATTTCAGATATGTAAACGAGAACATTTATATGCTCAGCGCGTCTTTGCACAGGCTCACGGGCATGAACATGAGGGACTTTTTAAGACCCCGCCTCTTTGAGCCCCTGGGCATTGACTATCCCTTCTGGGAGACCGACCAAAACGGCATAGAGGCAGGCGGCTGGGGCATCTACCTAAAGACAGAGGACATAGCAAAGATTATGCTCTGCTACGCTCAGGGCGGAAAATTCGAGGGCAAGCAGATTATTCCCGAGGAGTGGACGAAAGTCGCCACCATGAAGCACGCCGACAACAGCCTTGGCACCAGCAAGGACGCCAGCTCCGGCTACGGCTACTGCTTCTGGATTTGCGGCACCGACACTCCCGCATACCGCTGCGAGGGCATGTTCTCCCAGTTCGGCATTGTATTTAAGGATTACGACGCCGTTCTTGTATTCACGGGCGCGGAGCCCATGACCCAAAAGACCCTTGACTGCATCTGGCGCCACTTCCCCGCTGCCTTTGACAACGCCGGCAAAGAGGGCTTTGTCGCTGAGAACTTCAGTGAGGCTATATCAAATCTGGTTCTCGACAGACCCTCCGCGGGCGACAGAAGCGGCATGGAAAAGAGGCTCGAAGGCAAGGTCATAAAGATGCGCAAAAAGCTCCTTCTGAATTTAGTCGGCTACCCGATGAGCGTTCTGCCCCTTACCGTTACATACATGACAACCGACAAAGCGGGCAATATTGATAATATTATATTTAACTTCGGCGACGATGTATGCCAGTTCTCATGGTCAGAGGGCGACGAAAGGAACAAAATCCCCTGCGGAATGGACGGCAAATACAGGGAAGGTCTTATGTACCTCGGCGGTATCAAATACAAGGTACTCGCCGCCGCCAAATGGAAGAGCGACAACGAGCTCATTTTGGACATAAGACCCGTTGAAACCATAGCAAAGAGAAGGCTGTTCTTTACCTTTAAAGATAAGAACAAGGTCGTAATGACACCCGCCAGCACCCCCGATGTAAAGAACATCACAAACTTTATAAAAGACGGGGCGAAGGATATTTTCTCAAACAAGTTCGTTGTAATGCTGGCTCAAAAGATTATAGATTACCTGCCCGCCATAGTCGAACCCGTTCATAAGGGCAAGGTTACAAATAAAACAGTTGAGGACCTGCACCGCGAAGCGCACTCTTAGCTGAAAAAGAGTAAAAATTAAAATGGCAACGATAGCTCGTTGCCATTTTAATTATGCGCGCACACTAAACTCAAAAATTAATCAGCTGCTGTGGTATCTTCCTCAGCATCGCCGCCGGCGGGGCCAAAGTAAGAAATAAGGAACTGGAAGAAAGGAATGTTGGAGAGTTTCCAGATTATCTTTGCTATTTTAGCCGCCATTTTTGCAACCCATGCTATTCGACTCATCAAAAAGCCTCCTTTCAGCCACAATTGCAAATTCGCACTATGGTATGTACCAATTATAAACAAAAAAAATGTATTAATCAAGACTTTTTTTGTCACCTCAGTCTTTAATTCACAAAAAGTTGAACAAACTTTAAGTGGAAATATGAGCCATATGTTAACATTCTTTGGCATTTTCTTTTTTTCGACCGAGGGAAGGTTTATATTCTTATTAAAAGTCATATTTGTTGAATTATTCTGTCCGCTGTGGTACTATCTCTAAAGGAAACCGCCTTTAAAATTTTAAGGGGAGGAAAAAAATTGAAATACGAGATTAACAAAACAAATCATTGTACTTTTCCGCTTTTTGAAAAGAACAAGCTGTCACCCAGAGCCTACTTTATTCCCTTTAAGGACAGAAAGCTTCTTGAGAAAACGGATATAAGAAAAGAAAGATATTCCGGCGATATGGTAAAGGTGCTCTCAGGCGAGTGGGATTTTAAGTTCTATCCCAAAAAGTCAAAGATGCCGAGCAGCATCAATACCTCAAAAATAAAGTTTGACAAGGTTCAGGTCCCCTCCACATGGCAGAGGACGGGCTATATGGACCCCGTTTACCTCAATGTAGCCTACGAGTTCACCGCAGTCCCGCCCGCAATCCCCGAGGATATGCCCGTTGGACTTTACAGAAAGCTCATTGACATTGAGGATTTGTCAAAGAATTATATAATCACCTTCCTTGGCGTCGCCTCAAGCCTTGACCTTTATGTAAACGGAAGCTTTGTGGGCTACTCCGAGGGCTCCCACAACTCCGCGGAATTCGATATTACAAAGTTCCTCAAAAAGGGCGAGAACGAGATTGTAG
The DNA here is from genome assembly GCA_001512765.1 of Clostridiales bacterium DTU053. Classification (GTDB taxonomy): domain Bacteria; phylum Bacillota; class Clostridia; order Oscillospirales; family Acutalibacteraceae; genus DTU053. The sequence continues at coordinate 21,048 of LFSO01000033.1, read as the reverse complement.
CCGTTGTTTTCAAGTGGAGCACCGGCACCTATCTTGAGTGCCAGGATATGTTCAGAGAGAACGGCATATTCCGTGATGTGCTTCTTACCGAGTACGAGCCCGTTTTCATTTACGACTACTGCCTCAAAACCGCAAAGCAGGGCGAGCTTTATAATCTCACCGCCGAGATTGATATCAAGGGTCAGCCCGAAGGCTATGATGTGGAGATTGAAATAGTAAAAGACGGCGCCGTTATAGCCTCCGCCGCAGCGGACGCCAAGGAGCAGACGGTAATAAAGTTCCAGAACCTTGATGTTAAGGAATGGAACCCCGAAATTCCCGAGCTTTATGATGTATTCATCACCTTAAAGCAGAGCGGCAGAGAGGTAATGAGCATCAGGAATAAGACGGGTTTCAGAACCATAGAGATTGACGGCGAGGTATTCCTCTTTAACGGCAGAAAGATAAAGATGAAGGGCGTCAACCACCACGACACCCACCCCGTCAAGGGCTACGCCATGAGTCTTGAGGATATCGAAAAGGATATAAGGCTCATGAAGGAGTTCAATGTGAACGCGGTAAGAACCTCCCACTATCCGCCCGACCCCTTCTTCCTCACCCTTGCCGATGTCTACGGACTTTATGTAATTGACGAGGCCGATATTGAAACCCACGGTGTGGGCAGGCTCACAGGCTCAAGGGATACCATAAGCCACGACCTTAAATGGGCTAAGCACTATGTGGACAGAGTCAAGAGAATGTACTACCGAGACAGAAACCACCCCTCGGTCACCCTTTGGTCACTGGGCAACGAGGCGGGCGGCTACAAGTGCCACGACAAGTGCTACAGCTATCTTAAATCCGTAAGCGACATTCCCGTTCACTACGAGGGAGTAATCGATACAAGGCGTCATTCCTATGATGTCATCTCCGAGATGTACCCCCGCCACGACTGGCTCAGAAAGATGGTCAGCAAAAAGAGGGGCAAGGCGTTTACAGGCAAGCCCGAAGTCCTTTGCGAATATGTCCATGCCATGGGCGTAGGTCCCGGCGGCATGGAGGAGTATTGGGACATCTTCTACTCCAGTGACCAGTTCATGGGCGGCTTCATCTGGGAGTGGGCTGACCACGCGGTCTATCACGCCCCCGACGACCCCAAATACCCTTACAGATACACCTACGGCGGCGACCACGGGGAGAAGCATCACGACGGCAACTTCTGCGTTGACGGTCTTTTCTATCCCGACAGAAGACCCCATACAGGCGCCTATGAGATGAAAACCATCTACAGACCCCTCATGGCAAAGGCAGTCTCCGACGATGAGTTCATCTTCACAAACACCAACAGCTTTAAGTCCTCCGCTTATCTTGACATCAAGTGGGAGCTTTACCGCGACGGCGAGCTGAAAGCCGACGGCGCTCTGGACCTCGACATTCCCGCCCTTGAGTCCCGGAAGGTCAAAATCGACCTGCCGCCGCTTACCGACGAGAACAGCTGGCATATTAACTTTGTTTACCACGACGGCGACAGACATGTTGCCACCGAGCAGCTGACGCTCAGGGATGTGCCGATTGAGTATGAGTTCGAAATCACCGACTCCATCTCAGCCTCAAGGGAAAACGAATTCCTTACAGTCAACTTTGAGGGCGGCAAGGCCGTATTCAACGCCGAGACTGGCGAGCTTACTTCCTATGTAAAGGACGGCACCGAGTATATAAACAAGACACCCGCCGAGGGACTGACCGGACTTCTGCCCCTTGTATTCAGGGCTCTCCTTGACAACGACAGAAAGATAAGCGGCGAGTGGCTGGCAGCGGGTCTTGACAAGGCAAAGCCCGTCCTCACAAATTTCGAAACCCGCCTTCTTGAGCGCGAGGTTGAGGTAGTCGCCGAGTTCGATATAGTCGCCAAGAGAAGAATTCTCTACAAAGTAAAGACAAAGTACATTGTTAGCGGTTTTGGCGCAATCGAGGTAAGCTCGGAGCTTGTAAGACCCAAGAACAGCAAGGCTCCCGACGATATACCCAGATTCGGACTTGTCCTCCAGCTGGGCAGGGAGTTTAACAAGGTTAAATACTACGGCAGAGGAGATAAAGAGAACCTGCCCGACTTTAAGGTTCACGCTCCCGTCGGCATTTACGAAACCACCGTCGAGGATATGCACGAGCCTTATATCTACCCGCAGGACAACGGCGAGAGAACCGAGGTCAAGTGGCTCAGCATTACAAATGATAAGGGCAAGGGCTTAAAGATTTACGCAGACGACAAGCTGGCTTTCAACGCCCATAACTACACCGTCGACGCCCTCTATAAAGCCCATCATCAGGAGGACCTTGAGGACATGAACACAACGGTCCTGACAATCGACGGAGCTATTAGAGGCACAGGCACAGGCAGCTGCGGCCCCGACACCCTGCCCGAGTATTTAATCAACGCCTCAAAGGGAGTCAAATTCAGCTTCACCATCCTCCCCCTCTAAAATATAATGGACTAAAGGGACGCACTGCGTCCCTTTTTTTATGCCCTATTGTGTAAGGTATGCCCCCGCTGAGGACGACTACCGCCCCCGCCCACCGCCGAGTGCAATCACCGCTCAGCAAAAACCGCACACCACCCCGCCGACCTGCCGAGGGATACCCGCCGAAAATTAAGCCGCAAGCCACCCGCCCGCCGAGGGGGAGCGGAACGCCCGTCTTGAAAACTGCATCCACGCCCCGCCGCCGCCCGTGGAAAACTCTGCGCTGGACGGGAGCGGCACTACGCCGAATATGATTTCCTTTCCCCTATATTGGTCAGGTAGATGCGCCCGACGGGGGAACCCCGGGACAAAATTATGTCGGGCACAGCGAGCAAAAGAAAAAGGCACGCTTTTTGAGCGTGCCTTCTTCTTTATCTTTAAAGAACAG
>LFSO01000033.1:2795-18157 GCA_001512765.1 Clostridiales bacterium DTU053 | reverse complement strand
CCTTCAGCCTTACGAGGCTCTCATACTTGTCTCTTGCGCTCTCTTCGGCAGCCTTGAAGAGCTCATCTGCTCTTTCGGGCATAGCCTTTGCAAGCGAAGCGAAACGAACCTCGTTAAGCAGGAACTCGCGATAATCGCCTGTGGGAGCCTTGCTGTCGAGTGTGAACGGGTTCTTGCCTTCCTTCCTGAGTTCGGGGTTGAAGCGGAAGATATGCCAGTAGCCTGCCTCAACAGCCTTCTTCTCCTCGTGGATACCTGCGGTTAGGCCGCCCTTAATGCCGTGGTTGATGCAGGGGGCGTATGCGATGATGATTGACGGACCGTGATAGCTTTCAGCCTCTGTGATAGCCTTGATTGTCTGGTTGTAGTCGGCGCCGATGGCAACCTGTGCTACATAGACATGGCCGTAGCTCATAGCTATCTGAGCAAGGTCCTTCTTCTTGCCGCCCTTGCCTGCCGCGGCAAACTTGGCGATTGCGCCTGTCGGTGTAGCCTTGGACTGCTGACCGCCTGTGTTGGAGTAAACCTCTGTATCGAATACAAGGATGTTTACATCCTCGCCCATTGCGATTACATGGTCAAGACCGCCGAAGCCGATGTCGTATGCCCAGCCGTCGCCGCCGAAAATCCATACGGACTTCTTAGCGAGGAAGTCGGCGTCTGTGAGGATTTCCTCAGCTGCTGCCTTAGCCTTCTCGTCGCCCTTCTGAGCGTCGGAGAGAACCGCAAGGAGAGCCTTGGAAGCGGCGGTGTTCTCGTTTCCGTTTTCCTTGGTCTCGAGCCATCTGTTGGCAGCATCGGTCAGAGCCTCGGTGATGTTGGCCTCGGCAAGGATTCTTACGCACTCCTCAAGCCTGTTCCTGATCTGAGTGTTTGCAAGCAGCATGCCGTAGCCGTACTCAGCGTTGTCCTCAAACAGGGAGTTTGCCCATGCGGGGCCCTTGCCCTCTTTGTTGACGGTGTAGGGTGTGCTGGGCGCGCTGCCGCCCCAGATGGATGAGCAGCCTGTTGCGTTGGCGATATACATTCTGTCGCCGAAGAGCTGAGTTACAAGCTTTGCGTACGGAGTCTCGCCGCAGCCTGCGCATGCGCCGGAGAACTCAAGGAGCGGCTGCTTGAACTGGCTGCCCTTAACGGTTGTGGGCTTGAACTTCTCGAATACCTCGGGCTTTGCGGGCAGCTCAATGCCGTAGTCGAAGTACTTCTGCTTGGGCATCTGCTGCTCAATGGGCTTCATCTCAAGAGCCTTTGCGCCCTTCTTGCCGGGGCAGATGCTTGCGCATGAGCCGCAGCCTGTGCAGTCGAGCGTGGATACTGTGATAGCGAAGTTAAGTCCGGGAACGCCTGTCATCGGGAGTGTCTCCATTCCCTCGGGAGCGTTCTTCAGTTCGTTCTCGTCAAGAACCGCGGGACGGATAACCGCGTGCGGGCATACATAGGAGCAGAAGTTGCACTGTATGCAGTTTTCGGGTATCCAGTTGGGAACATCGACGGCAATGCCTCTCTTCTCGAATGCGGCGCTGCCCTGCGGGAATGTTCCGTCGGGTGCATCCTTGAATGTTGAAACGGGGAGGGTGTCGCCCTTCTGAGCGTTAACGGGGATAAGAACCTCCTCAACGAACTTCTTGAGCTCGGGACGGTCTGTCTTAACCTCGTGCTTGACTTCTTCAACTTCAGCGTTTGCCCAGTCGGCGGGAACCTTAACCTCTACAACGCCCCTAATACCCTTTTCGATAGCGGCGTGGTTCATGGCGACAATCTTCTCGCCCTTCTTGCCGTAGGAGCGGGTTGCCGCTTCCTTCATAAGGTCAACAGCCTTGTCAACGGGGATAATGCCCGTCAGTTTAAAGAATGCTGCCTGAAGGATTGTGTTGACTCTGCCGCCGAGACCCAAGTCTTTTGCTATTGAGGTAGCGTCGATGGTGTAGAACTTAATGTCGTTCTCGGCAATATACTTCTTCATCTTTGCGGGGAGGTGAGTGTTGAGCTCGTCCAGTGTCCAGCCGCAGTTCAGAAGGAATACGCCGCCCTTCTTGAGATCCTGTACCATGTCGTACTTGTCGACATAGGACGGGTTGTGGCATGCCACGAAGTCAGCCTTGTTGATGTAGTAGGTTGACTTGATGGGCTTTTTGCCGAATCTGAGGTGGGATATTGTAATGCCGCCGGACTTCTTGGAGTCGTATGCGAAGTAGCCCTGAGCGTACATATCTGTGTTGTCGCCGATAATCTTGATGGAGTTCTGGTTTGCGCTGACGGTACCGTCGGAGCCGAGACCCCAGAACTTGCAGGAAACTGTGCCCTCGGGAGTGGTGTCAACATGGTTTGTGATGGGCAGTGAGAGATTTGTTACATCGTCGTTGATGCCTACGGTGAATCTCTTCTTCGGCTCAGCAGCGTTCATGTTGTCATAAACGGCGAATACGCAGGAGGGGTTGGTGTCCTTTGAGCCGAGACCGTAGCGGCCTGCGAAGATTTCAACATCCTTGAACTTGGAATCTCTGAGAGCCGCAACAACATCAAGATACAGAGGCTCGCCAAGGGAGCCGGGCTCCTTTGTTCTGTCAAGAACGGAAATCTTCTTAACAGTGTCGGGAAGAGCCTCGATAAGATGCTTTGCGGAGAAGGGACGATAGAGACGAACCTTTACAAGGCCGACCTTCTCGCCGTTTGCGTTGAGATAATCGATGGTTTCTTCTATTGTATCGCAAACAGAGCCCATTGCGATGATGACTCTGTCAGCGTCGGGCGCGCCGTAGTAGTTAAAGAGCTTGTAGTTTGTGCCTGCTCTCTTGTTAACCTCTTCAAGGTATTTCTCTGTTGCGGCTACAACATCGTCATAGAAGGGGTTAACAGCTTCTCTGGCCTGGAAGAAGATGTCCGGGTTCTGAGCGGAGCCGCGGAGAACGGGGTGCTCGGGGTTAAGAGCGCGGCGGCGGAATGCGTTAACGCAGTCCATGTCAACCATTTCTCTCAGCTCATTGTAGTCCCAAACATGAATCTTCTGAATCTCGTGGGAGGTGCGGAAGCCGTCAAAGAAGTGCAGGAACGGAACGCGGCTCTTGATTGTTGCGAGGTGAGCTACTGCGCCCAGGTCCATAACTTCCTGAACATTGCCGGAGCAGAGCATTGCGTAGCCTGTCTGACGGCAAGCGTAAACATCCGAGTGGTCGCCGAAGATGCTCAGCGCGTGGCTGGCGACTGCGCGTGCCGAAACATGTATAACATTGGGCAGAAGCTCGCCTGCGATTTTATACATGTTCGGAATCATAAGAAGCAGACCCTGGGATGCGGTGTAGGTGGTGGTGAGAGCGCCTGCCGCAAGGGAGCCGTGAACGGCGCCTGCTGCGCCTGCCTCGGACTGCATTTCAGCAACCCTGACAGTTTGTCCAAAAATGTTTTTCACTCCGTCAGCGGACATTTTGTCGGTTTCTTCCGCCATGTCCGAAGAAGGAGTGATAGGATAAATTGCCGCGACCTCAGTAAACGCGTATGATACATACGCGGCCGCAGAATTACCCTTCATTGTCTTCATTTTTCTGGCCATTTTATATTGTTTCCTCCTGTTTTGATTTGCTGACTGATCTATTTCCTGCGCCGCCCCTCGGTTTCACAGAGAGGCCAAAACGGGAATTGAACACACAAAGATGTCGGAACTGAGAACAGCCTCCCATATGGGGAAAAACGATTTCGTTCCGACCGTTATTTTTATAACAAAGATAGTTTAACACCTTTTTGAGCCGTTGTAAATACTGAGACTTATACTTTTACATTATTCCAGAAAATCCTGTTAAAAAACATAAAAACTTGGCAAAATAAGCGGAAATTTAAGCTAATTATATCATATTTTCATTTATATATAGATTATCTAAATTAAGGAAATTTTTCAATATGAAAATTAAAATTTCCCGGCGATTTATCAGGAAAAAGCGTCATCCGAAAGTCAAAGAGAAGAAAATGTGTGGAATTACATTTAATTCCGCCGCAAATGTTAAATCTTTTTGTGAAAAATATAAAATTTTTTTCAAATCAACCCCATGGTTTGTAGCTTTATACGAATTGTATACAATCTTTGGTTTTTCATTGTATTTTAAGAAAAATAAAGGTACAATACAGATTGCCGAAATCTGCGTATTTTGCGGAATTTTGTTTTATGGTTGGTTTATTGTTGGTATTATTTCATTCAGCGAATTTGAAGGGGCTAATTTCAAAATGAATCAGTACATTGCGAAAGTTATCAGCGACACAAGAAAAAAATACGCCGGCGAACCTGAGTTTCTGCAGGCTGTGGAGGAGGTTTTAACTTCCCTCGAGCCTGTAATCGCGCGCCATCCCGAATATGAAAAGTACAATATTCTGGGACGCATGGTGGAGCCTGAGCGCTTTATATCTTTCAGGGTTTGCTGGACGGACGACAGCGGAAACATAAGGGTAAACACAGGCTACAGAGTACAGTTCAACAGCGCCATAGGACCTTATAAGGGCGGACTGCGCTTTCATCCTTCGGTTTATCCGGGCATTATCAAATTCCTCGGTTTTGAGCAGGTCTTTAAAAACAGCCTTACAGGCCTGCCCATAGGCGGCGGCAAGGGCGGCGCGGACTTTGACCCCATCGGCAAGAGCGAGGGCGAGGTTATGCGCTTCTGTCAGGCGTTTATGACCGAGCTTTACCGCCACATCGGACCCGACACCGATGTTCCCGCCGGCGACATCGGCGTGGGCGGCAGAGAAATAGGCTATCTTTTCGGACAGTACAAGAGAATCAAGGGCAATTTCGAAAACGGCGTATTCACAGGCAAGGGTCTTGAGTACGGCGGCTCTCTTCTCAGACCCGAGTCAACGGGCTACGGCGCCATGTACTTCGCCAACGAAGTTCTCAGGCACTTCGGCGACAGCGTAGAGGGCAAGACCATTGCGATTTCCGGCTATGGCAATGTGGCATGGGGCGTCGCTAAAAAGGCTGCAGAGCTTGGCGCGAAGGTTGTCACCATCTCCGACCCGACAGGCTATGTCCTTGACAAAGACGGCATTTGCACCGAGGAGAAGTTCGAGTACATGAACAGGCTCCGCTATGTGGGCGATGTAACGCTTGCCGACTACGCAAAACAGTTCGGAGCTACCTTCTATCCGGGTCAGAAACCCTGGGGCGAAAAGGTTGACATCATCATGCCCTGCGCGACACAGAACGAAGTCGGCATTGAAGAGGCAAAAAGAATTGTTGAGAACGGCGTAAAGTACTATGTCGAGGTCTCCAATATGCCCACCTCCAATGAGGCTCTCGCTTATCTCTCAAAGCACCTTATGGCGGTCGCTCCCGCAAAGGCGGCAAACGCGGGCGGCGTAGCGGTTTCCGCTCTTGAGATGAGCCAGAACGCCGAGCGCAGGATCTGGGACAGCCACACAGTCGACGAGCTGCTCAAGGATATTATGAAGAATATCCACGACAACAGCATGCACGCCGCCGAGGAGTACGGTTTCGGCTACAACCTTATTGCCGGCGCCAACATCGCGGGCTTTAAAAAGGTCGCCGACGCCATGATAGCTCAGGGCGTAATCTAAGGCGAGCGAGATTCGCAGCCTTAATCGGCTGCGGGCGATAAAAGCAAAATAAAAGACCGAGTAAAACTCGGTCTTTTTTATCTAAAAGTTATGTTTATAATAACTGTATAAATACAAACTGCAAACAATTTATGAATTCCCGCTGTTATGTTTACTTTATTTTCTTTTCATGGTATTATTTGGCCTGCACTATCTTTAGAAAAGAGGATACTTGATGCATAGGGACACTTTGGAAAGGCTGAAGGTATTCCTCATAGTCCTTGCCGTTTTCTTTGTCTTTTTCGTCGCGAGCTATGTCTCGAAAACACTGGACAAATCGGGCAAAGCGGAAGGCATGGGTATTATGCTTACGCGGAGCTGAATATAGGGCAGGACGGGAATGTTTGACGCCTTTATATCCAAAGAAGAAAGAATCGGCATTTATGCCGATTTTTCTTTTTCGACATATAGATACATTTTGTCGCTGAATGTTACCAAATCTTAATAATTTTACGCCCTCTTTCTTAGAAATCATATTGGATAATAATTACGAAGATAAATCAGTGCACTTTGAGATAAATTCATGTATAATTGTTATAACCGAAAACTTTGTGATTTCGGGAATCTGTTGGGCGGAGGAATTACATGTATACTGTTCTTGTTTGCGACGACGACAAGGCAATACTTGACGCATTGGAGATATATCTGAAGCTGGAGGGCTACAATGTCCTGAAGGCTGAGAACGGCGAGGAGGCGTTAAAGCTTGCCTCGGAGAACGAAATCCACTGCATGATTCTCGACATCATGATGCCGGGCATGGACGGACTCAGAGCTACGCTGAAACTCAGGGAAACCAAAAATATTCCCATCATCCTGCTTTCGGCAAAGAGCGAGGACAGCGACAAGATTACGGGACTGTCCTTCGGAGCCGACGACTATGTGACAAAGCCCTTTAACCCCCTTGAGCTGATGGCGAGGGTCAAATCCCAAATCAGAAGGTTCACCACTCTGGGCAGCATAGAGGTCAAGGAGGATGTGCTCGTCAACGGCGGTCTTGTGGTTGACCTTAAAGCCCATGAGGTTACCGTGGACGGCGAGCCTGTGAAGCTGACCGCCACCGAGTACGGAATCGTTGAGTTCCTTATGAGGAATGTGGGCAGGGTATTCTCCACCGCCCAGATTTACGAGGCGGTCTGGAACGAGCCCTTTGTGGCGGGCGAAAAAACCGTTACCGTGCACATAAGACGCATCAGAGAAAAGATTGAAATAGACCCCAAGGAACCTCGCTACATAAAGGTCGTATGGGGTGTGGGATATAAAATAGAGAAGCAGTAGAAAGTAAAACCGACTTTTTCGCGCACTCCCGTAAATTCACACTCCTTTGGCAAATCTCATCCTGCAGCCCCCGCACCCCTGCGCCATTATGAAAGGTTTCAACGCTTGCCCGTCGGCAGGGCGAAAACCCAATCGACGGGAGCGGCAAACCGCTCCAAACCAAAACCTATTTTCAGAACACGCTCCGCCCTTTTTCGGGCGGTACTTTAAATTTCACCCCGCCCGAAAAAGAGGGCGCGCCGCAAACCCTATTAATAAAAACAGAACCCAACGGCATTAAGCCCCCAATCGCCCGCGGCAAATCGGCCGCCTGCTCACTGCATTTAATGATATTTCGGAGGTTATTGGAGGTTATTATGGAAAAGGGCAATCAAAAGAGCTTTGATATAAAAAGGGCTGTATTTTTAGGCGTGATACTCATCGTCTATTTTGTCACATCCCTCGGCTTTGCGCCCCTTGTGAAGTCTATATTCGTCTACAATCTTCCCATTCCCGAAGGCTCAGCCTACACCGACACATGGAAGTTTTACGACCAGCTCGGCGACTACGCCTACAGCCTTACCACATATTTAAAATTTAAAGGCGATGAAATAAACACCGAGTCCGAGGATTTTATAGATTACTTTATAAACGAAGGCAAAGGCAGCCAGATTGCCGACACCTACTATGAATACGCCTCCATGCGGCGCCTTGCGGAGATTCTGGCGGAGATTGAGAAAAAAGCCGGCAAGTCAAAAGACGGCAAGGCCGTGCCCTATGAGGACTTTGCATTCAGGCTTTTCGGCATCAAAAGCGGCGATGAGGAAACGGAGCCGCAAAGCGAAGACCATGACGACGGTTTCCGCGCCACATCCCCCGCCGGCGGTAATGCTGAGCTTCACTCCGCCCCCGCCCTCGAGTATAAAGTCGAATACCATACCTCTCCCAACGAAAATCTCACCGAAGGCATAACATACCGCTCCGCTCAAAACGCGCACTCAATTGACCTCTGGGGCGATTTGAGCAGATTCAACGCCGAGGAAATAGACTATTACCTTAAAAAATACAATGTGGTCATATCGGGCAAGGAAGTGGGACCCATTAATATCGGCTGGGCTCAGGATTTGCTGGAACGCTTTGACGAGTTTTACTCCGACGACCATGAGTCTAACGAGGAATACGCGGAGTCCCTTTATGAGCTGTATTCCGAAACCGTAAGGCTTTTCGCCCGCAGAGATTTTGCGGAGGATTATTCCCCCGAGAAAATTATCGCTTACTACGCGGAGCAAATGAAAACGACGGAGAACAAAGTCGCCGCGGAGCTGAATGCCGACTTCTACCTCGCTCAGCAGCTTCTCGGCAGCTACTCCAACTTTAAATACATCTTCTATGACACCAAGACGGGAAACTTTGAGAGCAATTTCTATGAGGGCGCTGTAAATCCCGAAAACCCCCTGAATATTAGCCTCAACGCCGACGAGCTTTCGTGGCTCATGGTTTACAGCGAAAAAAGCGGGCTTAAAATAGGAAAGCCCGAGAACAAAACCGCCTCCGAGCTTTCAATAACCCCCTCCCCGTACAGCAAGTTCGACCTTACAAGGCAGGCGGAGAACAGGCTGAAGGGCTACTGCTCAAACAGGTATATTCTGTATCTCGCCCTGCCAAAGACTCTCGTAAATTCTGACTTAATCAGCGACTATTCCTCGGACTTTGAGGTTCTCTCAAAGAGTTTCAATAAAAATCTCACCACATTTATAGTGGGTATGCTCCTCTCCATTGTTTTCACAATCGCGTTCAGTTTAACATCGGGAGAGAGCGAGGACGGCGGAAGACTGTACTTTATAGACCGAATATTCAACGATGTGCATTTTGCCGCGTCATCGGCGGTCATAGTGTCCCTTGCGATAACTACGGTTGTCCTGTTAAAAGCGCTTATGACCAACGGCGCTTTGGTGCTTACCAGCGACGGTTCCCCCGTTTACCGCTTTGCGGAGCTGAACAGAGCATACGACATAATCGTGCCCGCCGCCATGATGATTTCCGCGGCAGCCTCCCTTGAGCTTTTAAGCTCCATTTCAAGGAATACAAGGCTTAAAAGGTATTTCTCCCACACTCTGGCGGCAAAGATACTCGGCTTTATTCTGGGGATATTCAGAAGGTTCTGGAAGTTTATAAAGAGGATAATAAACTTCGTGCTGAAGCCTTTCAGAGGTCTTATGCAAATGGCGTCGATGTTTACAACCAATAAACTAAAGACGCTTACAAAGAGCCTTCTTTTCTACTCCCTTCTTTACTTCGGCATTAACGCGGTTCTTGTCTTGTTCTTCATCGCGTCTGCTGTCAATGTCTCAAAGGGCGGCACATTCGGGTCAGTGTTCTTTACTATGTTAATCGGCGTCGCCTTTAATACCGTGGTGCTTTACAAGGTCTTTATGTTCCTTGAAAGCCTCGACAGCATAATTTTCGCCGCCTCCCAAATAGCTCAGGGCAGATACAATATCGCCCTTAACATTCCGAGAATGCCCCGCCTTTTAAAAAGCCTTGCCTCGGATTTGCTCAACATCAACGCCGGCACAAAGGCCGCGGTAGAAACCGCCGTTAAAGGCGAAAGGCTAAAGGCTGAGCTTATCACGAATGTCTCCCACGACCTTAAAACGCCGCTGACATCTATAGTGAACTATGTGGATTTGCTCCAGCGCAGCGGCGAGTACGGCGAGCCCGCCAACGAGTATATTAAGATACTCAAGGAAAAATCCAATCGTCTCAAAGCTCTCATCGATGACCTTATGGAGGCATCAAAGGTATCAACGGGCAATATAAAGATAAATCTCTCCCCCGTAAACCTCTATGAGCTGGCGATGCAGATAAGCGGCGAGCACAGCGATGTGCTTGAGGAAAAGGGCATAGACATAATAATCGCGAAGCCCGAAGTCGAGCCCATAGTCTGGGCCGACAGCCAGCAGACATGGAGAATAATTGAGAACCTTTTCTCCAATGTCAAAAAGTACACCATGCCCGGCACAAGGGTTTATGTGGACACCACCATAGAGAACGGCTACGGCTGTTTCAGCATCAAAAACATCTCGGCCGACGCCCTTAATATCCCCGCCGAGGAGCTGACGCAGAGATTTGTCAGAAACGACGAGGCAAGAAGCGGCGAGGGCAGCGGTCTGGGTCTGTCGATAGCCGAGAGCCTTTGCAAGCTCCAGAAGGGAGAGTTCTCCATCACCATTGACGGCGACCTCTTTAAAGTTAAGGTATGCCTCCCGATATACAGGGGCAATCAAGAGTCCTGACAAAACTATCAAAAGGCGTCCTTTAAAGGGCGCCTTTTTTGTTCTCTACAAAAAAGTACTGGTTTTTTCGATTTAGGTATTATAATAGGGATGGGTAATTTTTAGCATTTTAAACCAACTTAACGCTTAAAAGTAAATATTTCGTAAATTCGTGTCGATTGCCGATTTGACAGATTTAAGTGTTGTGGTACAATAGCCTTGAATTCGCAGCTCTTAAAGCTCACTTACTCTTTAAGGGAAGAGATGATGGGAATGCGCAGACTGCTGGACATTTCATCGCAAAGGCTTATTAAAATTCTTGAGCTTTTTGCTCTCGGCGAGCAGAATCTCTCTTTCAAGGATATAGCAAGGCATGTAAAGGCGAGCGTAAGAACGGTTCACGACGACATCGCCCGCATAAAGGAAAGATGGGGCGACAAGCTCAGTATTGAGGTTTCGCCCAAAAGCGGTATTTCCGTTAAAGGCTGCAGTATTTTCACCTTTGAGAAAATCTGCAAGGAAATCTTTAACGAATCCCAATCTCTCCTTTTATTCCAGGGCATATTCTTCAACCCGTACAGGAATAACGAGTTCCATGAGGCAATTGTATTTGCCAGCCACTCCACCCTTTCAAGGATGATAAAGAAGTTCAACGGCAAAAGGGTGGACGATACGGGCATCAGGATACTCAAAAACAAGGCGGGTTACTACCTTTATGCCCCGGACGAGCAGCAGTTCAGGAGACTTTGCACCTGCTTTACCCTTGAGATAGAGGGGCTTGACAAGAGCCTTTTCGAGCAGTGGCTTAAAGAGTATCAGATTAGCTTTGCCGACGACTACATAAACGAGATTATAAGGCGCATTAATCCCAACATAGACGAGTTTTACGACGACAGGGCGTTTAAGTACGACGCCACCTTCTTCCTTGTGTCCCTTATAAGGGAGCTGCAGGGTTTCCACGCCGAGCCCTATCCCATTGACTACGAGCCGGAGATTACCGAGGAGCTTTTAAGGCTTGTTAGAAAAAAATTCCCCGCAGTCACCAAAAACGCCCTGAACGCAATCTGCATTGGTCTAAAGCTCCACCATACGGATATAAGAAAAGACAGGGACTGGCATAAAATCCGCCCCTGCTTTGACACATTCTTAAACAACGCCCTTAAAATTATTGGCGTGCCCGCCGAGGAAAACTGGCTGGAGGAAGCCTACACCGTTCTGGGCAAGCTGTATAATCTGGGGCTTTGGTTCAATATTAAGGCGTCCACCCTCTTTGACAGAGTGGAGTATTTCGCTCAGCTCTTTAAGAGAAAGAACAGAGCGGTTTATGATTACCTCTACCGCGAAACCGAGATAATGTCCGCAAAGCTGGGGGTAAACCTTACCTTTAATTTCCACAAGATTCTTTTCTGGCTCTGCGTCAGAATCCCCGACTTTTCGGGCGTGACCATTAAGAAAAAGCTCCTAGTGATAGGCGATTACAGCGAGCTGCACACCGAGTTCTTGGCAAACTTTATTGAGGAGAACATAAACGGCGCGAAGAGCCGCAAGGTTGAGACAATACCCTTCTATCTCGGCAAGGGCGAGCCGCTGCCGCCGCCCGAAAGTTTCGACATTATAGCCTCCACAATGCCGAATATCGCCTCCGTTTATCCGGAGCTGAGCAGTAAGGGCATGGCCGTTGTAAACGACTACCCGACGGAGGAGAACATAGCGGATTTAAAAAACTTGCTAAGCGGTCTTAAAATGCAGTTAGACTAAAAAGGAATAGGGCGGGGAAAACCCCGCCCTTATTTTTATTCTTCCTTCTTTTTAAGCTGTTTTACAATCTGGTTGCCGAAAACCGCCGCTCCGGTTACCAGAATTCCTTGAATTACAGTGTCGGCGCAGAATGTGTTAAGGCCGACGGAGCCCAAAATGCCGAAGGGCAGAAGAATCAAAGGAATGTATTTGTCGGGTATCCATTCTATTCCCTTGATGATTTGTCCCAATATCAAAAGTGCCGGAATCAGCACAAGGGATTTTTCCGTAAGGTATTGAAGTATATCCATAGGAACCTCCTAAAAAGTAAAGTTAGCTCTATTTCAGTATCAGAGATATCAATGCTGCCGTCAAAGAACCTGTAAGGGCGCCGATAATGCCGCTGATGAATTTATCGAAGTATTTCACGGGCCTGCTTTCAAGATTGTCAAGGCGCTTTCCGTGCTTCTCCTGAGTCTTTTCGTGGTGCTTGAGCATTTCTCCAATCTGAATCGAGAGCTTTTCAATCTCGCACTGACGGGAATAGAGCTCGTCTATATCTCTTTCAGCTCTTGCAAAGCGGGCGTCTATGCTCCGCATGCTTTCTTCCCAAAGTCGTTCCGAAATTTCCATCTGTCCACCTCGTTTATGCGGTTAACCAAGGCCGGCAGATTGTCTAAGTATCTCTCTTGCGTCTTTAGAGTCAACCTTGCCGTCATTGTTAACATCTGCCGAATATTGCTCCGCGGCGCTGAGAGTCTCCAGCTTCGCGCTGTGCCGTAAAACGGCTCTCGCGTCCGCGGCAGTAACTTTGCCGTCGCCGTCAACATCAAACTTTTCCGCATAAAAGATAAAGGGACATTTTCCCCAGGCGGTAAAGCCGCTGCCTTTAAGGTTTGATATTACCACGCCGTAGTTAAAGCCTTTGGCCTCCACTACCTTGCCTGAGCCTATATACACTCCCACATGGCCCTTTTTGAACACTAGCAGGCCCTTTATTTCGGGAATGTCCTTTATATCCCCCTTTTCCTTGCAGAGCTTATACATTGTGTCGGCGCTTACATCCTGAGCGGCGTTGTAAACTATTCTGCCGCCGCTTTCCCACATATACCCCTTAATGAGTCCCACGCAGTCAAAGACCTGCTTGCCGAAATGGCTGCGCATTTTGGCGAGTCTCGCGTCTGTGTAGTGGGAGGGGTACTGCTTTCGCTTCTGTTTAAGCAGCGATTCGGACGCAATCTGTCCGAAGGTGCCGTACCAATAGGGGCAGCCCACCTTTGAGATGCTCCACGCTGCTAATTCTATATTATTCTTAAACATCGGGCTTGCTCCTTTAAAAAAATAAATCGCAAAAAGAGCTAAAAGTCAGTTCAGAGGGTGTAATGTAACCTCTATCTTTGTAATCTGATTATTCCCGTCACGGATATAGTCCGCTGTGTACGAATAGAGCTTGGAACTTGATTTGTCCAGAAAGATAAGATTCTCATTCTTCTCCACAAAGTCCGCGATAAGATAGGGCTCAAGACCGCCGGTGTAAATGTCGTATCTCAGCACCTCCCAGCCCCATATGCCGTAAAGGTACATAAGTTTAGTCTGCGGGTCGTATGCGGCGTCGCCCACCTTGCCGTCACTTGTCGGCATGCCGCTTACCATCCTCACGCTTGTAATGTCCTTGTACTCCCAAAAGTCCCTGTACTTTTGCATCATTGGGTCACCCGCTATGGCGAGACCAAAGGGGTCATCCGAGGTTTCCAGCATCAGCAGGGTCTCAAGGTTGGGGAACTGGAAAATAAGAGGCATGAGCCCTACGCCCTGAACCGCGTAGTACATCTGCCTGCCCTGAGGCCAGAGATACAGCTTTGAAGGGCTCGGCTCAAATGGTCCCGTCCATGCCCCGTCCTTGCGGAGATACAGCTTGTTGTTAGCCGTTCTGTAGCCCCATGTGCCGTCGGGAGCGGAGGCGGGCAGCTCAAAGGAGAAAGAGTCAAGGTAAATTACGCTGCTGTCCTCTATGGGGATAAGGTCGATTAGGGGGAGCTGATTTCTGTTCAGCTTTCCGCTTTCGTCAAGCGTGGCGACTCCTCCCGGCTGACCGGGCTTCAGATTATTTATGCTGCTGCTCAGCTCGCTGAAATTCGAGTTGATATTTTCAATATTCTCCAAAGGCTCTTTTCCGAGCTTTACTTCTTTTATCATAAGCCGCCTCCTTTCATATTAACTTCTGTTCCGACAGGGACAAGATGAGCCTGCCTTTGAAGGGCACATGGGAGAGCACCGTTACATTTCCGCCTTCGTCCCTGTAATATGTGCAGGTCACGGGTTTGTATCTTTCTCCGTCAAAGGCTTCCGAAAGGACAAGGGATGCCCCTGTTCCCAGTTTATGTTCGTTTTCGGGAACGACGGTTTTAAAAATACCGCTTTGGAAAGTCCAGTCGGGAGCGTCAACCTGCCTTTCGTACCTGAAAATGCCCGTTCCCGCGTTTCTCAAAAACTCCAAAAGCTCCTCGAAATTCACTCTGGCGGATTCCTCATAGATTATCGCGCAGTCGGGGGAGGGGGTAAACTTTAAAAGCAGCTTTACGGGTTTTATTTTCTGAACGAGTTTTCCCTCCTCAAAAGCCACCGCGTTGAAGGTGCATTCCGCTCTTATCTGAGAGCTTAATTCCGCGGGTATGGGGAAAATGACTTTTCCGGAGGCATCCTTTTCGAGATAACGGCTCCTTACCGTTCTGCCCGTTCTGCTTTGATATTCCGCATAGAACTTTAAATCCTGATTTCTCAAAGCGGCGGGCAGGGTAAAGACTAAACACGCCGCATTGTGCTCACCCGCCATTNNTTCACCTTTGATTTCAATGTTTATCTCTCTCATCGCCATATCAAAACCTCTTTTCAGCTTCGGTCATAGTAGCCGCGAAGGAGTTCGGCTGTGTCCAAAAGGTCTCGCCTTGCGGAATACAGTACGCTCAGCGCCCTTGAGCAGATAAGCAGCTCATCCCTGTTGCGGCTCTTTATGGCCTTTAGCTTTCTTTCGTTGTATTTCCTTATAATCTCCGTTTGCAGCCTTGCGCTTTCGAGATATTCGTCCGCCAAGGCAGTAAGGCTTTTCGCGCTCAAATTGATTCGCCCCTTTGCTTAAATGTCCTTGAGTTTGCGCTTTAAAAAAACTTCAGCGTTCTTTGCTATCTCCGAGGCGTTTTCGGTGATTTCAGGGCAGTCGGAAAGGTCAAGATTATACAGAACCGCGTATTTAAGGGCGTTGAAGAGCCTGAGCTTTGCCCTGTCAAGAGTCTTTGTGATAGTCGCGCTGCTGACTCCCAGATACCTTGCCGCCTCGCTGACCTTCATACCCTTAAACCAGAAAAGCTCCACCGCCTTTCTTTCCGCCTCGGTAAGCTCGTCGCGTATGGCTATGTTTATAAGCTCCGTCAGACTGAGCCTGCGTTTGCCTATTGATTCGCAGTCGGAGCAGTCCTCCTCGATTTTTCTCAGAGCCTCCAG
>LFSO01000033.1:0-2691 GCA_001512765.1 Clostridiales bacterium DTU053 | reverse complement strand
CATACGGGGCAATATCGGGTTTTGTTTCGGCGGCGCCCGCCGCCTCAAATGACGGGAGGCGGTCCTCCCATTTTCGGTTTGCAAAACGAACATTTGTTCGGTTCAATTTTATTGTATCGGCGAAAGGGGTAGTTGTCAATAGTGAGGCTTCTGCAAATTCTCAATTTTCCTGTAATTTTCCGTAATTGTCCCTTGATTGGTACTATAACGGCATTTTCTTTATTTCCTTTTTCTTCTTGCTTTTGATATGCCGCTCATGTATACTCAGTTTAGATTTTTAAAAACGGAGGAAAATTATGGACTTCCCGACTGTTTTCATAGGCGCGTCAAAAGAGTACGGCGGCTTTGAAAATCATATACCCGCCCCGTATATAAGAAAAAATTTCAACCTCGATTATGAGCCGGCCGAGCCAAGGCTCTTAATCTGCGGACTCGGCTATTACAGAGTCTTTATTAACGGCAAGGAAATCACCAAGGGTCCCCTTGCGCCCTATACCTCTAATCCCGACGACTACACCTATTTTGATAAGTACGATTTGAAAGGGCTCATAAAAAAGGGCGAGAACGCCATAGGAATTATCCTCGGCAACGGCATGACAAACGGCTTTGACGGCTATGTCTGGGACTTTGATACCGCAAAGCACAGGGGAGCGCCGAGAGTCGCCCTCTCAATCTTTGACGAGGCAAAAGAGGAGGATAACTGCCTTCTCACTGCCGATACCGCATTTAAAACCCACCCGTCGCCGATTCTCTTTGATTCTCTGCGCTGCGGCGTGATTTACGACGCAAGGCTGGAGATTGAAGGCTGGTGCGAGCCGGGCTTTGACGATTCCGAGTGGGCAAACTGCGTTATAGCCGAAATGCCCCGCGGCAAGGCAAAAATCTGCGAGTGCGAGCCAATTGTGGTAAGCAAGGAACTAAAGCCCGTTTCCGTCACAAAGCATATGGACGGCTACCTTTATGACTTTGGCGTCAACTACGCGGGCGTGACAAGGATAAAAATCAAGGGCGAGAGGGGTCAAACCATCACCGTCGACCACGGCGACTGGCTACACAGAGGCCTGTTCAGCACGGAGAATTACAACAGGTTCTACCCCGAAGGCTATTCACAAAAGACCGTCTATACCTTAAAGGGCGGCGGCGAGGAAGTCTTTGTTCCTTCGTTCACATACTACGGCTTCAGATACGCCTATGTAACGGGCATTACCGAGGAGCAGGCCACCGAGGACCTCTTGACCTACCTTGTTATGCACTCGGATTTAAAGGAGGTCGGCGGTTTTAAGTGCTCCGACGAGAGCTTAAACAGGCTTCAGAGCATGGTCAGGGTCTCCGACCTTGCTAACTTCTTCTACTTCCCCACAGACTGCCCCCACAGGGAAAAGAACGGCTGGACCGGCGACGCCGCCGTTTCCGCCGAGCATATGCTCATTAACCTTACCCCCGAAAACCTTTACAGAGAGTGGCTGTATAACATCAGAGCCGCCCAGAACGAGGAGGGAGCGCTGCCGGGCATTGTGCCCACAGGCGGCTGGGGCTTTAAGTGGGGCAACGGCCCCTGCTGGGACCAGGTGCTCGTAGTCCTTCCCTACTTTGTCTACAAGTACAGGGGCGATAAGAAGATTCTTAAAGAGAACGCCCACGCAATACTGAGGTACTTGGATTATCTTGACAGGAACCTTAACGAAAAGGGTCTTATAGACTTTGGTCTGGGCGACTGGGTACACGCAAACCGCGACGCGGGCAAGCCCGTATGCCCCATCGAGGTATCCAACACCATAATTTCAATGAACATAGCCGCTATGTCCGAGCGGGTTTTCGAGGTTCTGGGACTTGAGCTTCAAAGGCAGTTCGCAAAGGGCTTTAAGGAAAAGCTGAGGAACAATATCAGAAAACACCTTGTAAACTTCTCCACCATGACCGTTTTGGGCAGATGCCAGACCGCTCAAGCCCTGGCAATCGCCTACGGCGTCTTTGACGAGTCCGAAAGACCGAAGGCCATCGAGGTCCTCTTAAAGCTGATTGAAGAAAAGGATTATTATATCGATGTGGGCATGCACGGTCTCAGAGTGATTTTCCATGTCCTCTCCGACGCGGGATATGCGGATATAGCCTACAAGA
Source organism: Clostridiales bacterium DTU053 (assembly GCA_001512765.1). Lineage (GTDB taxonomy): Bacteria > Bacillota > Clostridia > Oscillospirales > Acutalibacteraceae > DTU053. The sequence goes on along the minus strand of LFSO01000033.1, from coordinate 573 downwards.
TGATAGCAAGGAAAGACCCGCCGTCATACGGTCACTGGGTTGAGCAGGGCTTTACATCTCTCCCCGAGGAGTTCCGCCCCGACTACACCGACTTTGCCACATCATACAATCATCACTTCCTTGGCGACATCAGCAACTGGTTCATTCAGGGCATCTGCGGCATAAAGCTCAATCCCCATGCGGAGGATGTAAACTTTGTGAGAATCGCCCCCGAGTTTATTGCAGAGCTTGACTGGGCGGAGGGCTGGCACAAGGCTCCCGCCGGCGAAATCAAGGTCAAGTGGGCAAGAGATGGAGAAAAAGTGCTGCTCTCCGTCACAGTACCCGAGGGCATTAAGGGAGAAATCATCCTCCCCGCAGGCTACACCGACGAAAACGGTTACAGCGTATTAAAACTCCAATCCTATGAAAACCTTATTTGCATTAAATAGCGAATTCTTTTTGTGGAAAACCTAATTTATCTATTAATTTCTGAATGCCCATAGAAAGACAAAAAGACTGATTCCGTTTGTTTGCGGAGTCGGTCTTTCTTTTTTAATGATTGAATTTGTTAACAGAACACTTTAATTATGA
>LFSO01000009.1 GCA_001512765.1 Clostridiales bacterium DTU053 | reverse complement strand
AAAAGGACAGAGCGGAGATTGAAAGGGAGCTGAGGGCGAACATCTACGATATGCTGCCCGAAAACTACACTGAAGAAGATGTGGTCAGAGTGCTCAAAGAGATGGGCGACCCCGCGTCCCTTGCGGAAAAATACAGGGTAAATCCCCGATATCTCATCTCACCCGCCAGCTTTGACAGCTATGTTTATTTTTTAAAACTGATTATTCCGATTGTCGCCGGTGTCCTTTTTGTGCTCAGCGTTATTTCGGAATCGGTTGACCTGCTTAAGACAGGCGGCACAGACGCGATAAGTCTTATCGCAAGTTCCTTTGCCCACGGAATCGAGGCGGCTGTTGCGGGCGCCGTTCAGGCAGGCATTTGGATTACAATCGGTTTCTTCATTTACGAGAGGGTTAACGGAAAGGATATTAACATTAAAGGTGAATGGAATCCGCACAACCTCCCCCCGATTGTAAAGCAGACCAACAAGACCATTCCCCTATCCGACAGCATTGCGGAGCTTGTGCTGACTATCGTCGGCGCGATTATCGGCATAGGATTTTTCAGCGGGCTGATTTTCGCGGGGAACTTTATTGTCATTAAGGGAACTAAGGTAAACAACATATTCTCGCCCGAGTTTTCGGACGCGGTGATACCCATAATCATACTTACGGCAATTCTCGGAATTATTAAGCACAGCGTGAGAATCATATTCAGGAAATGGAACCTTGCGGTTTGCTTGGCAACGGTGCTTACCTCGCTTGTTGGCATGGTCGCGTCGGTTCATCTGCTTATTACCTACCCTGTTTTCAGCGCTGAATTAATTGAGCTTTTGAACACGCTGGGACTTAATACATTGAAAAACGCTCCGATTTTGGCGGACAGAGGAATTTATATAATCATTGACATTATTGTGATAATCATTATTGTTTCTACCGTATCGGAAGTAATATCGGCATTTGTAAAGACATTGAAGCCCGAAAAGTATATAAAATAAAACAAGCCCCATAGCCTTTGCTATGGGGTTTACTGCGCATAAAAAAAGAATTTACAAGGCATTTACCTGTAAATTCCGTAACTGGAGCGGGTGATGGGAATCGAACCCACACGACCAGCTTGGAAGGCTGGGGTTCTACCATTGAACTACACCCGCATTCGCGACATTCGGAATTATAGCACAAGTCAATTTTACAGTCAAGGGGTTTGCTTTAAGAATATTTAGATTTTTATCTTGCCTAAAGCTGCCAAAACCTTTTGTTTTCTCGTTAACACAAATAAAAAGGCACCGCGCTTTATGTACGGTGCCTCAATTTTATTTAGTCTGCCTTTTGATAAATCCTTACATAGTCGACAATAAACTCTGTTGTAAAGTCCTTGCTGTGATTTATCTCCTGCGGCACGCAGAGAGAAACTATAACCTGCTCGGGAACCTTTGATGTGCCGTCAGCAAAGGAGGTGCGGGCGGTTTCAACACCGTTTACATAGAAGATGTACTCGTTTTCGTCCCACTTAAGACCGTAGGTGTTGTACTCCTCGTAAATGTTGTTTCCGTAGAACTTGCCTACCGCCAGTTTGTTAAGACCCGTTCCGTTTGTCGAGTCGCCAGTCATTCCGCTGACCCATATTGTCTGGTGAATTCCGTTTCTCTCCAAGAAGCTTGAGTTATAAGACATTGCCTCCATAATGTCTATTTCGGCTCCGCCCACTCCGCCTCTGGAAATCTCGGGGTTGTAGGAATAGTTAGACTGCAGCCAGAAGGCGCTCCAGAAGCCGCCGCCGGGATTGCATATGCAGCGGATTTCAAAGTAGCCGAACTTATAATCGTCTTTTACCTTGACCATGCCGGCGTACCAGCCGGGACCGAATTTGCCGTTTTCAAGGTACTCGCCTTTAATAATCATATTGCCGTTTTCGACCCTGACCTGATGGTCGGCGGAGAAACCTCCGCGCTGCCTGCCCTCTCCCCTGTGGGTCCACTTTGTCAAATCCAAAGCGTCGCCTTCGAACTCGTCCTCAAAGACAAGCTCATAGCCCGTAAGGTCCAATTCAGGGCCGCTCGGAGTCATGGGCAGGTCGAAAAACAGACACCCAAGAACCTCCGCGAGTACCACTAAAGATGCTATTAGGTTTTTGCCGTTAATAATGTCCCATAATGCCTTTTTACCTTTGTTAAGAGCCTGAACCTGCCGCCAGGCAAGTTTTTCAAGCAGCATAGCTATGCCCCTCTCCCGTTTGTTTTGTAATATTATACCATCGGGAAACTTGAGGGGCAAGAAAAAAACACGGACTTTTGTAGTTTTTTTCTAAGTTATGAGCCGGATTTTGAGTCTTTTTTGTAAAAAGCGATGTTTTTATTCCTGTCGCAGACGGCGAGGAAAACTTCTGACGCCGATTTTATGTTATGCTCATCCATCTTTTTTGAAAGCCAAGTTAAATCAAGCCCCAATTGCTTTAGGTTCTTTTCCATAACGCGTCCGTCCATAATTATTTCGGCAAAGAGGCTTTCCTGAGGCACCTTAATCTGCAAATCATCGGGCGTCACAGAACGGTGGGAGCTGAAGGGCAGAATAGTCAGTTTACCGTTACTCTCAAACAATGCGGTGTGAATGTTTCTAATATCAAAATAGCCCTTCTCCCTGCACATCATAAGGAATTCATTAAGGTCCAGCTTTGCTTTTTTAAGATTCTCTCTAATGAGCTTGCCGTTGTCAATGAGCTTTACGGACGCGCCGTTTAAGTACTCCCTCGCCTTGGGTATTTTTCTTGTAACGACACCTATAATAATCGTCGCAAGAGCGTAAATAACCATCGCAACAGTCGACTTCCACGGGGCTTCAAGGTCTGTCGCGAGCTCCGCGGCGATTGAGCCTATTGTAATTCCGGTTATATAGTCGAAAAAATCAAGCTGAGAAACCTGCTTATGTCCCATCAGCTTTGTAAGGATAAACAGGGCTATAAAAGAAAATACGCTTGTCAGAATTACCTGTAGAATATCCATACCGCACCTTAATAGAAAGTTCTTTACGGCTATTATTTGCATACTGCTGTGTTTAATTCATTTAAGGCACTGAAGGCTCGGCGGCTTGGAATATTTAAGTCTATTAGGCAAAAGATATTAGCGAAATCTATATAGAGGGGTTCGGCAGATGTTAATAGTTGTAATTAGGGCTTTGGTCATCTTTGTTATACTCAATATCCTTTTAAGGATTATGGGAAAAAGGCAAATAGGACAGCTTCAGCCCATTGAGCTTGTAATTACGATACTTCTTTCAGAAATATCTGTTCAGCCACTGACGCAGTACGAGGCTTCATTCGTAACGCCCATAATCACTCTTGTTATTCTTGTAAGCCTAGAGATTATAGCCTCTACCCTTTGCATGAAAAGCGTAACATTCAGAAATCTTATGCAGGGCAACTCGCTTATTATCATAAGAAACGGCGTTTTGGACCAGGCGCAGATAAAGCGGCTGAGATTTACCCTTGACGATATTCTTGAGGCGCTGAGAAAAAAGGATGTTTTCAGAATAGAAGATGTGCAGTACGCGATTGCCGAAACCGATGGCAGCCTAAGCGTATTGCTCAAACCCGAAAAAAGAAGCTTTACAAAAGAGGACGGCAAAATTAACGCTCCGGATTACGGCATACCATCCGTTGTTGTATCCGACGGCAAGATAATTCAGTCCGACTTTAAGGAATGCGGCATGACATATGAAAAGCTGGTTCAAAAACTGAATTCCTTAGGCAAAAGACCTGAAGACATTATGCTTATGACCATAGACAAGGCGGGCAATGTATTTGTAATTGACAAGGAGAAGAATATATGAAAAGGTTTTATATTTCTCTCGCCATGCTTGCGTCTGTCATCGCCTTCAGCATATACGGCCATGTGACTCTTTACAGGAATTTTGAAAGGATAAACGAGGACTTAAAGCAGTGCGTTGAAGCTCTTGAGAAAGAGGATGAACAAGGAGTTTTTGAGCATTTAAGCAAAGCTGAAAAGACATGGGACGAAAGCAAGTGGCTCATCGGCTCCGTTTACAGCCATCAGACTAAAATCGAGATGAGGCATTTGTTCCTTTTGATTCGCGAGCTTGCTGAGTCGGGGGACAAAGAGAACTTTAAAGAGAAAACGGAAGAAATGATTGCTTATATTCAAACTTCCATTGACAGCATTGCGGTAAGACTTTATAATATTTTTTAAATTCTCACTTAGAAAACAAACGGAAAATTTAAGATAAATAATAAAATTACCACTTGCATTTTATAAATATATTTTTTATAATATAAAAGCTGTTCGACACAGCGCGGCAGTTTAATACCAATGCGGAGAAGTCGCCTAGTCTGGTCGAGGGCGCGCGATTGGAAATCGCGTAGGCGTCAAAAGCGCCTCGGGAGTTCGAATCTCCCCTTCTCCGCCACTTTAAACTGAATAATTAAAGTTAATTCACTAACTGGAGAAGTACTCAAGATGGTGAAGAGGCGCCCCTGCTAAGGGTGTAGGTCGGGTCACACCGGCGCGAGGGTTCAAGTCCCTCCTTCTCCGCCATAAAAAACATCAGCATTGATTTAATGCTGATGTTTTTCTTTTTGCTGAGCTTGGCTGCAAGAAGGATTGCAGAAAGGATTTATATAGGTTTTGCTTATCTTATCTTTTTGGTTTCTATATTGCTGAAGCAAGTTATATACGGAACATTACCGGTATAAAGGCTCACAGTTATAGTATTTAAAAATTGTTGACATTTCTTAAATTTAAATTTAAGGCTGCAAATTAAATCAGCTTTTCTGCCCATCCGCAGTTTATATAACTCCTGAATTTGTTCGCAAATAAAAAACGGAGGTAAAGCTGAATTGCTTATACCTCCATACAGTGCTTTTTCACTTTTTTAACCAAGCGCGACATCAAGAATCATCATCAATGTAAATCCCAGCGCGACGCCGATTGTACCGACATTGCTGTGCTCGCCGTCCTGAGCTGCAGGAATCAATTCCTCAACAACAACATAAATCATTGCTCCGGCGGCGAAAGCCAGGATATACGGAAGAACAGATGTAACAAGCGAGGTCAGGAAAATAGTCAAAATCGCGCCGATGGGTTCTACGACACCGGAAAGAAAACCGTATGAAAAAGCCTTGCGCTTAGAGATTCCGGTGGCGACCAGCGGCATAGAGATAATTGCGCCTTCAGGAAAGTTCTGAATCGCAATACCTATCGAAAGCGCAAGTGCGGCTGCTGCCGAAATGTTAGCGTTGCCGGAAGAGAATCCCGCAAGTACAACACCGACTGCCATTCCTTCGGGTATATTATGTAATGTAACCGCGAGAATGAGCATCAGTGCTTTGCTGAGTTTGGATTTGTGTCCTTCAGCTTTGTCCGTATTAATGTGAAGGTGCGGGATTAGGGTATCCATTAAAAGGAGAAAACCAATGCCAATAAGAAATCCGACGGCACACGGAATCCAAGCTACGCCGCCCTGCTCTTCCGTCATTTCAATAGCGGGAATAAGAAGCGACCAAACGGACGCCGCTATCATCACGCCTGACGCGAATCCGAGCAAAGCTTTTTGTACTTTTGGCTTCATTTCATTTTTCAGAAAAAAGACCATAGCCGCACCGAGGGTTGTTCCGATAAGGGGAAGCAGCAGTCCAGCTACAAGTATCATTGTGTCACTCATAGGGTCATCCTTTCATGTTTAAATCATGGTGGGCTTTTTACTGCCCGAGCGTGTCGGGCAAGTTTCCATCGTAATTTGTTCATTCATTTTTATATTATATTACTATTTGCGTCATTTCGACAATACTTTTGCCTTTAATGAAGTAAAAGGTATCCTTTAATTGGGTTTTTTTTTGCTTTCTCCCGCCTATTCATAATTTATTAAAATTTTATTTGACAATATACACCAGCGGCTGTATATTCAAATTGGGAAAATTAAACGCCCGTTTTTAGGAGGATACATATGAAAAAGGCAAAGAAACTCATTTCTGTCTTGCTCATACTTTCAATGCTGCTTCCTCTGTGCTTTACCGCTAACGCGGCAACCGTAACCCAGCTGCCATTTCCCGACAGCGCATTTTTTGAAATAGGCGATTACTCCATACATTACAGATTCAGACCCTCTGCCGCATCAGAGCATAAAGGCAGATTTGTATTCCTGCACGGCTTTTTAGGCTCTACCGTATCATGGAAACCCTTGTCCGACCGTCTTATTCAAGAGGGCTACGACTGCCTGCTTGTGGACCTGCCCAGCTTCGGCTACAGCACAAGGGAAACAGCGCAGGTTCATCCTATCCCCAGGGAGGAGATTGTTGCTTCGCTTATGCAGGAACTCGCTCCCGCAGAGAAATGGTATGTTGCCGGTCACTCAATGGGCACCACAGTCGCCATGAATATTGCCTGCCGGTATCCCGAGCTTGTTGAAGCGTTACTGCTCTACGCCGCCACCAGCGACACCAAGACCAAATTTACGAACCTCCCCGACCCCGTACTTCAGGTCTATGGCGGAGTCTATAATGTGATATTTAAGATGATAATTACTCTGGCATC
>LFSO01000007.1:37474-39936 GCA_001512765.1 Clostridiales bacterium DTU053 | reverse complement strand
CCCCGCCCCCATCGGCGGTTTTGCGCTGCCATCAGCGAACAACACTCGCCCAGCCCCGCGCGGCGTGCCCTTTTTGGGGTTTGGCAGTCCCGCGGAACTGAAATTTTTCTCAAATCTTATATTCTTGTTCACAGACTATTTTAACTTTTTCTGCCGTTTTCGCCTTTAATATAGGTGTATAATACATAGAAAACTTAAAACGGAGTCTGACATGAATTTACCCAACAAGCTTACAATAATAAGAATGCTCATCACCCCCATATTTCTGGCGGTTGTGCTTTGGGATAAGCTCCCTTACAGGTTTTTCATCGCCGCGGTGATTTTCATAATCGGCTCGGTCACCGATTTCCTTGACGGCAGGATAGCCAGAAAGCACAACCTAATAACCAACTTCGGCAAGCTCGCCGACCCGCTGGCGGACAAGATGCTCACCACCGCCGCGCTGCTGGTCTTTATGCAGCACGGGCTTTGCAGCATCTGGGTTATTATGATAGTGCTGGCAAGGGAGTTCGCTGTGACATCGGTCAGGCTGGTCGCCTCCTCCCAGGGCGTGGTTATCCCCGCCAACCAATGGGGCAAAATCAAGACGATTTCCCAGATGGTCTTTTCCATAGCCATTATGATTCTTGCGGGCTTTAATGAGATGGGTTCGCTGCCTGCGTCATTCGATTTCCCGCTGCTTTCAAATATCCTTCTTTGGATAACCGCGGTGCTGACCATTATTTCGGGCGGAACTTATCTTTGGGCAAGCCGCAGTCAGATTGACTACTCAAAATAAAATGGCGGAGCTAAGCTCCGCTTTTTTTGTTATATATTGTAATTTCCCGCTTGTTAACGCAGTATATTATGATATAATTTACTCATCTTAAAGTGTTTAGGAGGCGGTGTTATGGCACTCACCAATCTCGCAAAGGGATGGAAGATTGCTCTTATTATCCTCGCGGTTGTCATTTTGATTGCCGCCGTTCTAATTATTTTTAACTTTAGGTACTATTTCGCTTACAAGCTGAGTTCGGAGGTGTTTAACATAGCGGAGGTACAAAGGACGCCGGGTCAGATTACCGCTATGAGCTGTAATGTTAGGACCCTGTCGCCGTCGGATACGGGAAAAAGAAGCTGGTATTACAGGGCTGATTTGCTGCTGCAAAACATTAAGGAGGCCTCTCCCGACATTATAGGATTCCAAGAGGTAACTCCCGTGCACTATAAGTTCTTTCAGGAGAAACTCATAGGCTATGACTCAATCATTACATACAGGGATGACAAGCCCATTTCGGAGGCATGCCCCGTCTTTTACAGGGCTGACGCCTTTGAGCTTATTGGCAAGGACTCCTTCTGGCTGTCCGAAACTCCCGATGTAATGAGCAAGAGCTGGAATTCCGCCTGCTACCGCATCTGCTCCTACGCTATATTAATGGAAAAGCAGAGCGGCAAGGAGTTTATAGTCTTTAACACCCACCTTGACCATGTCAGCGAGGAGGCAAGGATCAAGGGCATTGAGGTGGTTCTGGACAGGATTAAGAAGTTCGAGGGCAGACCCTCCCTCTTAATGGGCGACTTTAACGCCTATGAGGACTCGGAAACCTACAAAATGGCGACGGAGCACTTTACCGACGCCCGCTACGCCGCAAAGCTCTCAAGCAAAGCGGGAACCTTCCATGCCTACGGTCAAAGTGAGTCGGTCATTATTGACTACATAATGGTAACTCCGAACGCCTTTGAGGTTGAGGAGTTCAGGGTCATAGACAAAACCTACGGCGGAGCGTACTCCAGCGACCACAATCAGGTATTTGTAAAGCTTAAATTCGCGGAATAAATTAAGGGCGAGGTTTCTCGCCCTTTTATATTCTTTTTTCCTTTGCCAATAATATAGATTACAAGATTTAGTTCAAAACTTTACCAATCCGCCTTGTATTTCTATTATTATACCATTATAATTTATTTGTACTTTTATGGGCAAAGGAGGAAAAAAGTGACGGACCGCAGAATCAGAAAAACCAGAACCAATGTGTTTAACGCTTTAAGCTCACTTCTATTAAGCAGAGAATCGCCCGACAGCATATCCGTAACGGAGCTTTGCGAAAAGGCGGATATTTCAAAAAGCACATTCTATCTTCATTTCATGGACATATACGACTGCCGTGAGCAGTGGGCGGATGAGTATGTGGAAAGCCTTATCGACGCCGCCGGCGGTCTTTTGTATGAGGATATTTTAAAGGACCCGAAAAAGTTTAGTTTAGGGCTTGTCTTAGCCGCGGATTCCTCCAGAGAAATCTGCCGCCGCCTTTCCCCCGAAAACTGCGAGCCGAAAAACGCCATCAATATAAAAAAGAGGCTCATTGACAAGGTAATAGAGAAAAACGGCTTTGAGCCGGGGGTAAACCTCTCTGAAATCTTAAACCTTACCCTTTTAATCGGCGGAATTTTCGACTTTTACGCCTACAGCCCCGTCACCGCCTCAA
>LFSO01000007.1:1774-37397 GCA_001512765.1 Clostridiales bacterium DTU053 | reverse complement strand
GGTTGAAATTGAGTGTTAAAAATGTTAAAATGTCAAATATTGCAAGAACTTTAGGAGTTAAGGAGTTTGAAATGTCAGAGATTTTAGCTAAAGTGAAAAAGAGCCGCTTTGCAGAAAAGTGCAGAGAAAACAAGTACCCCATTGTCGGCGGTATCGCCGCGGGCATCATAATGCTTGTAATCTACGCGGCTTTTAGAATGAAGCCCTTCGGTGACATCACCATTTTAAGAATGGACCTTTATCATCAGTACGGCCCGCTTTTCGCCGAGCTGTATGAGAGAATCGTAAACCGCATGTCCCTGATTTACTCCTGGACAAGCGGTTTGGGCTCACCGTTCCTCGGCAATTACTTTAACTATCTTTCAAGCCCCATCGGCGGCATAATTATGCTGCTTTTCGGACATAAGAACATGCCCGAGGCTATCGCCGCAATGATACTTGTAAAATGCGTCCTCAGCGCCGCTTTCTTTACCTATTATCTTAAAAAGTCCGTGGGTAAAGAGAGCTATGTAACAAGCGCGTTCGGCGTTCTTTACGCCTTCTGCTCCTACTTTGTGGCGTATTACTGGAATGTAATGTGGCTTGACGCCATGGCGCTCTTCCCCCTTGTGATTCTGGGCATCGAAAGAATTATCAACAAGGGCAAGCCCGCGCTGTTCATAACTTCTTTGGCTGTCATCTTCCTTACAAACTACTACATGGCATACATGGTATGCATTCTGTCGGTTCTCTACTTTATTTACTACTATCTCTCCAACTACACCTTGGGCAAGCGCTTTTTGTACTCAGGCTTTACCTTTGCCGTCAGCGGCGTCGCCTCCGCTCTTATAATGGCGTTTGCCCTTGTGCCCGTGTTCTTTATTCTGAAAGAAAGCTCCGCCACATCGGGTACCTTCCCGTCGGAGTTTAAGTCATACTTTAAGATTTTCGACTTCCTCGCAAATCATCTGGCAAGCGTGGAGCCTACAATCCGCTCCAGCGGCACCGATGTGCTTCCCAATGTCTACTGCGGAATTTTGACGCTGATTCTTCTGCCCCTTTATATGCTCTCCAAGAAAATCAGCTTCCGCGAAAAGGTAATGTCCACCGTTCTACTTGCGGTGTTCTATTTCAGCTTTAACACCAACTACTTGAACTACATCTGGCACGGATTCCACTTCCCCAACGACCTGCCGTACCGCTTCTCCTTTGCCTATTCGTTTATACTCCTTCTCCTTGCGTACAAGGTATTTGTAAGGCTCTATGAGTTCTCCATGAAGGCTGTCGCCCTTTCGGGAGCGGCGCTGCTGGCCTTCATTGTAATCGTTCAGAAACTGGGCTCCAAGAATGTTGACGAAACCTCAATTTGGCTAAGCATAGCCCTTACCGTTCTGTTCGTCATCATCATAGCCCTTGTAAAGAACCCCAAGTACAACAGAGCGGCCCTTTGCATGCTGGTGCTCATAGCCGTTTCGACCGATATGGTAATTGGTCAGGGCACCAACTTCTCCATGAGCCAGGCTAAAGAGCACTATGTTTCCGACTACGACCAGTTTAAGCAGCTAAAGGCTGACCTTGACAAGTACGACAAGACGCCATTCTACAGAATGGAGCTGACTAACCTCAGGACCAGAATGGACAACTCATGGTACTTCTACAACGGAGTTTCCGTATTCTCATCCATGGCAAAGCAGGACCTTGCAAAGATGCAGAAAAAGCTGGGAATGTTCGGCAACAACATCAACAGCTTTACCTACAATATGCAGACCCCCGTTTACAACGCCATGATGGGTCTCAGATACATCGTAAACAACGACGACAAGATTGAGATGAACCCAAAGCTCTTTGAAAGGGCGCTTGTCCCCTCTACCCAGAAGTTTACGGCTTACAAGAATTTTTACGATATGCCCTTAGCTTTCGGCGTCAGCGCCAGAGTGCTTGACTGGAGCATAGAAAACGACGACCCGTTCAAAGTACAGGCCGACTTCTTCAGACTCGCAACGGGTGTTTCCGATGTGTTCGAGTACCTTATGCCCACAATCAGCGACTCATCCAACATGAGGGATATTGCCGACAGCTCGCTCCAGAGCGGCAGCTTCTCCTACGGCAAGATTAACTCCAATGAGGACGGCTCCTTTACCATTGAGGTTCAAATCACAAAGGCTCAGAATGTTTATGTGTATTTTAGGTGCTCCGGAGCCGAGAAGTATATGATTTCAGGCTCCGCCTTCTCAAAGACAAGGAGCTTTGACAGAGAGATGATTATTGACCTTGGCCGCCACAAGGCGGGCGATGTCATAAACATCGAGGTGCCGATAACCAAGAACTCCAGCGGCGTGGCAAACTTCTACGCCGTGGGTCTGGACCTCGCCAAGTTCCGGGAGGGCTATGAGAGGCTTCAGAAAAACGGCACTTTAAATCTTACCGAGTTTAAGGAGACCTATCTGGCTGGCGATATAAACCTCAGCTCCAATATGCTGGTCTATACCTCCATCCCCTACGACAAGGGCTGGACAGTAAAGGTTGACGGCAAGGCTCTGACAGAGGAGGAAATCTATAAGGTCGGCGGCGCGCTGCTTGCCTTCAAGCTCCCCGCGGGCGCGCACAGAATTGAAATGAGCTTCAGCCAGCAGGGACTCATCGCGGGAACGGTAATTTCCTTCTTTACAATTCTCCTTATTGCCCTCTTTGTGTTCCTTATAAAGAAAAACCGCCCGAAGGCGCTTCAGAAGCTGGACAGCTTCTACGCTGAAGGAGCGGTCAAGATAGAGGAGTTCCCCGACTACTCAGATGAGGAGCTTATGGAATACGAAAGGGAAAAGGAAAAAGCTGAGTAAAAAAAGCACTTTGGAGAAATCCAAAGTGCTTTTAATTTATTTCCAGATATATCTTCTGTCTTTTTCTATCGCCTTAAAGGTCTGGGATTCGTCGTCGCCGCTAAGGGCGGGGGTTATGGTAAAGCTTTGCTTGTCCTCGCTGAAATCTATCTTCACCGTCTTTGAAAATCCATCGGTTTTAAATTTGACCCTTGAGGGGAAAACAACCTTGTATTCATAAACGGCTATGGTGTTGTTAAGCCACGCAAAGCGGCTTTCAAAGCAGAACTCGGCTTTGTCTTTTTCAAAAACTAAAGTCCTGATATAGACATTGTTGTTCTGCTCGACCAGAACCCAGTCCTGCATCAGCGTCTTTTTGGTGCTCGACACGCCCGCGGCGTACCAGATGCCGAAGACTATAAGGAAAACTGCCAGCGCGGCGCAAGCGCAGGCGATTGCTTTCTTTAAGGGCGAGAGGTTTTTGAAAACGGTGATAAGCCCGGAGGCGGTTTTCTTTACATTAAAGTGCTTTTTGTCAGCGGCGGGCTTTACCGCCTTCTTTGCGGGTTTTATTTCTTGTTCGGGCTTTGCCTCGGTTTCCGCGGCGGCGCTCTCTGCGCTTTCGCCTTCGCTCTTAGTTTCGGAGGCGTTTTCGGCTTGCGGCTTAACTTCCTCGGCAGGCTCTTTTCCTGCGGTTTCTATATTTTCATCTGTCAAAGGCTCATTGCAATTGGGGCATATAGTTTTATCGTCAAAAACTTCCCCGCATTTAGGACATTTCATTTTAATTCCCCTTTGCTTTTTTCTGAACAGCATAAAAATATTACCATATTACTCCCGCCACTTCAATATTAGTCTTAATTTCTGTCAAAATAAGACAGCTCGCCCCGTTGGAGGGGGAATGTCCGCCGCCCGGCCCGTCAAAGGCAGGGCGTTTTTTTGTGGGAGGGCAACCGCCCCGCTTAGAGAGCCAGCCCCGCCCCAGCGGGGAGGGGTTGGCTAAATGAGGGACACGCCCGATGGGGAGAGTATACCCCTTACACACAGGCGGGTGAGCCATTTTAGGGACACCTCCCAACCCGCTCCGCACCGCCGCGCCGAGAGGGTTACCCCCGCCGCCCTCGCAAAGAGGTGTTTTACCACCCGCAGAACCACGCCCGTCTGCCCTGCCCTTCGCCTACCAGCCGAGCCGCCGCAGAGGGGGAGTGCCGCCGCTTGCCCGCCGCCGAGCCGCCGTTGAGGGGAGTCCCGACCCTTCACCGAGCGAACCCGCCCCGCCGCCGAGGAGAGTGGTCACCCCGCCGCCGAGGAGAGTCCCGCAGAGCCGCTCATCGCCGACCCGCAGATTACCCCCGCCCTCGTACGGGGAGGGGACGCCTCTTTTTTAGGTGATCCCGCAGCGTACTCCGCCCCGACCCGCCTAGCGCAACCTGCCCCCACCCCCCCGCCGCCTGCGGTGAAAATTGCCTCACCCCCGCCGCCGCTTTGCGGGCAGCTTTCCTTTAACATACCCGCAAAAATAAAGCCCCGCTTTTGGCGGGGGTATGAAAAGTCGGCAAGAACAGCGGTGGTTTTAAATAAGGTTCTGCTCCATTTTAATCTTTTCAAGGGTTCGCTCGGCAAAGTTTTTAAGCTCCCCGAAATTCATCGCGTCAATATAGAAAGACTCCAGAATATCGTGACATTCCTTCGCGCTTTTAAGGTGGGAGACCGCCTCCTCAATAAGCTCCGTCTTGACCTTAGCGTTCAGCACGAGTCTTCCGTGGACGCTCTTCATCTTTTCTTCGCTGATAAATCTCTCGCAGTGAATTGTTCTCTGGGGCTTTTGGGGCAGCGGGTGATAGGGATTTACGGTCACAAAGCCGAGACCGATTTCGGGGATTAAGAGATGCTCCAGACCCCCTTCAGGGTCCATGGGGCAGGGGCAGGAGATTATGTCAAGCCCGTGCATCAGGGCGCTTTCTCTGAGGTGCGCCATTAATAGAGGCGATACCGCCCGCAAGGGGTCGTTTATGGCTATTACGCGGCTGCAAAGTGTGTTTACCGTTTCATGTAGGAAGGTAATGCCCTCGGGCGTGATGGCGCTTAAAAACCTCAGATACTCCCTTGAGGGGACGCCCTTTTTCCTTACAAACTCCCTTGCCGCAAGACGCTGTGAAAAACGCTTTACCTTATCTTTAAGCACTATGTCCTCGGTAAGTCTCCTGCTTTCCTCCTCCAGCGCTCCCGCAGCCTTTAAGATTCTCGCGCAGTTTTTGTGCTCCTCCGAGTTCATGAGGGCCGCGCTTCTGATATCCATTCCTTTTTCTCTAAGGAGCGTTTCATCCCAAAAGTCGCCGAAATTAAGTATCTGCTCCACAACGCCGGGGAACCTTGGCTCCAGCACATGAGGAGGGGTGCCGTCGGCGATTGTGAGCTTCAGTTCATGGCAGATAATAGCGTCAAGGCTCTTCGGGTCAGAGGCGCAGAGTATCCTCTCCACCGAAACGCCCAGACTTTCAAGCTCCCTTGCTATCTTTTTCATAAAATAGGATTTTCCCGTTCCCGGACCGCCCTTAATTATATACATCCTCCATTTGTCAAAGGGGTTATACAGTTCCGTTAAGAACGCATAAAACCCCTTCGGTGTGTTTCCTCCCAGAAAAAACACAGTATCTTTAAAGTCAATCATAAATATCCTCCCGCATATTTTGCCGACAAAATGTTGCTCTAACTTTATGTTATTCAAATGCGGCTTGACAGGAGACTTTAAGCTGAGATTTTTTTACAGCGGCGCTTTATAGTCAAGCCCTTTCGACTGTGGTATAATGGTGTAAAGAATTTTTTGCAGAGGTACATATGAAAAAAGCAAAGGACGGCTTAACGGATAAAAAACGGGCAGAGCTGGCTATAGATGCTCTAAAAAAAGAATACCCCGAGGGAATTTGCTCGCTAATAGCGGATGAGCCCTTTCAGCTTCTTGTTGCCACAAGGCTCTCAGCCCAGTGCACAGACGCCAGAGTCAACATGATAACCCCCGCCCTCTTTGCAAAATACCCCACGATTGAGGACTTTGCGAATGCGGATGTGGCCGATGTTGAACAGCTCATACACTCCTGCGGATTTTTCAGGCAGAAGGCAAAGGACATTGTGGGCATGGCGAATATGATTCTGAGCGAATACGGCGGAAAAGTGCCCGACACCATAGAGGAATTAACAAAACTCCCCGGCGTGGGCAGAAAAACAGCGAACCTCATCATAGGCGATGTCTACAAAAAGCCCGCTGTGGTGGCGGACACCCATTTAATCAGGATTTCAAACAGGCTGGGGCTGGTTTCCGTCAAGGACCCTTATAAGGTGGAAATGAAACTTAAAGAGATTCTTGACCCCGCCGAAAGCAACGATTTTTGCCACAGATGCGTTCTCCACGGCAGGGCGGTTTGCGCCGCCAGAAAACCCCGGTGCGAGAAATGCGTCATGAAGGATTTTTGCCTATACTATTTTGAGCAAAACAGTTAAGGCAGGAAGGGAGGAAGTTTATGTCTGCGCCCTTGGCTGAGCGAATGAGACCCGAAAGAATTGAAGATATGATAGGTCAGCGGCATCTCCTCTCGGAAGGCGCCGCTTTAAGGAATGTCCTTGAGTCGGGGGAGTGCCCGAACCTGATTTTCTACGGCCCTCCGGGAACGGGCAAGACCACCCTTGCGGGCATAATCGCTAAAAACAGCGAGAAAAGGCTCCACAAGCTCAACGGCACCAGTATGTCCATCGCCGACATTAAGGATGTCATAGCGAGCCTTGACTCCCTTTCCGCCGCGAACGGCGTGCTTTTATACATTGACGAGATTCAGTACCTTAATAAAAAGCAGCAGCAGGTGCTTTTGCAGCATATAGAAAACGGCGACATCACCCTGATTGCCGCCACCACCGAGAACCCCTATTTTTATGTTTACCCCGCGGTTTTAAGCCGCTGCTTTGTCTTTGAGTTTAAAGCGGTGACCGCCGCCGAGGCTAAAGAGGCGGTTCGGAAAGCGTTCGCTTTTCTGGAGAAGGAGAGGGGAGAGAGCTACTCCATAGAGGATGGGGTCATAGAGCACATAGCGGCGGCGTCGGGCGGAGATGTAAGGCGAGCCGTTAACTCCGCCGAGATGGCGGCTTTGTCCGCTCTGCCGGATAAAGAGAACCCGAAGCATAAGAGTATCAGCCTTGACGGCGTACAGCGGCTTTTTGACAAGAGCCTTATAAGGTACGACAGGGAGGGGGACGAGCATTATGACCTGCTCTCCGCCTTTCAGAAGTCCATGCGGGGCTCCGACCCCGACGCGGCTCTGCACTATCTGGCAAGACTGCTTGAGGCGGGAGACCTGCCCTCAGCGGCAAGAAGACTTATGGTGACCGCCGCCGAGGATGTGGGACTTGCGTACCCAATGATAATTCCGATAGTAAAGGCTGCCGTGGACATGGCCTTTCAGGTAGGTCTGCCCGAGGCAAGGATTCCCCTTGCCGACGCGGTGGTTCTGGTCTGCAATTCCCCCAAGTCCAACTCAGCGTACCTTGCCATAGACGCGGCTATAAGCGATATAAGAAAAGGAAAGAGCGGCCCCATACCGAGAGCCCTTCAGAATATGCACTATGACGGCGAGGACGCCGCTGTAAAGGGGCAGTTTTACAAGTACCCCCACGACTACGAGGGACATTATGTGCCTCAGCAGTATCTGCCCGATACCCTAAAGGGCGTAAAATACTACGAGTACGGCGACAACAAGAACGAACAGGCGGCGAAGGAGTATTGGGATAAGATAAAGAAAAGAAAATAATCAGGAAAAGCCATAGCGGAGGAGCGCCCCGCCCCGAAATACACCCGTTCAACAGGGAGCGGCTCACTCAGAAATGGGGTCTCCCGCCCGGAGGGAGCGGACAACCCGCTTAGGGGAGCGGACAACCCGCCCCGCCGATGGTTTTACACCCCGAGCATAGCGGCAGGACACCCACCGCCGCCCGCAGACTGTCTCCCCGCCCGCACAATGCGGCGCGCCCAAACGGGAGCGGGCAAACCGTAATAAGGGAGCGAGCACCCACAGAATAAGGGCAGCGGGAACACCCCGCCCCGCCGATGGTTTTGCGCCCCGCAAAATGCGGCATGCCCACACAGCGAGCGACACCCCACCCGGCGCCGAGCGGGCTCAAAGGCACAAAAAAACAGACCCCCTAAGGGGTCCGATATGCGGAAATTTATTCAAAGCTACAAAACAGCGGAGAGTATCAGTGTCGCCGCCGCGCCGCCTGCAGCGGCCGCGCAGTATTTAAGCACCTTTAAAAAATAGTACATCTTGCCCCTTTTTGTTCTGGTCGAAGGCGGGGCTGAAGCGTTCTTCAAAATCTGCCGGGCGTTCTCCCTCAGCTTGCCTTCGCTCACATAGGAGAACTCGGGTTTTACAAAAAACAGGGCTCTCTCAAAATACTCGCTGCCCGTCTCCAAAACATCAACAACCTGCCTGTTGACTCCTTTTATCACTCGGTACCCTCCCAGCATTTTGTGTTTGGCATTCCTATTGTTGCCTTTTTTAACTTGCCTATTCCGAAAAGGGAAAGAAATACAGTTAAAATCTGTGTGTAATTTTTTGGAAAACCGGGTCAGAAATCGAAGAATAAATATGATATTTTTATGCGGAAACCGGGGATTTTTGACAAATCGGGGAACTTTCAATCTTTGACAAACGATGGCAAATTTTTACATTTTTCTTTCCTCGCAACAAAATGTTTGTTTTTCAATTGCAAAAATTTTCCGCGGGATAATTATACGCTCTGTATAATGAGTTTTTGAATAAAATTGTTCAAAACTCCGTCGAAAGTGTCTATAACTAAGCTAAAATTCATTGATATGGGGGCATTTTTTCAAAAATCTTCTAATTGTTCATAACTTTTAGACGCCTGTTTCCATATACTACGGGTTTTAATAACTTTACAGATTATACTCTTTGGAATAAAATTTGCATAAAAAATTTACTTAAAAATTGTTAGGTTTTTCTATTGATTTTTTCTGATATTGAGTAATTTGAAGGCAAATTTATGCATAGATTTTTAGGTTGGAGGAAAATTCTTGAACATAGCAAGAAACACTTTCGGACTGCGTTTGACCGATTTCGGGGGAATTAATCTGGGTCTTACCCTCGACTGCGGTCAGTGCTTCAGATGGAAAAAACTCGCCGACGGCGCATGGAAGGGCGTTGTCGGCTCCCACGCTGTCAGGATAATCGAGGACGGCGAGGACCTTATTTTCCTCGGAATGTCGGAAGATGTATTTATAAATACCTTTTATCACTATTTCGACTTTGACAGGGATTATGACAAAGCTCTGAAACGGCTTTCCGAAGACGAGCTTTTAAAGGATACCATTGAGCGATACGGTACCATCAGGATTTTAAATCAGGAACCGTGGGAGACGCTGTGCAGCTTTATACTGTCCTCCTGCAACAATATCGCCCGCATCAAGGGCATAATCGAAAGGCTTTGCGCCCTTTTCGGCGAGGATTTGGGCGGAGGGGAGTTTTCGTTTCCCTCTGCCGAAAGGCTGGCGGTTTTGGAGCCGGAGGATTTGGACCCCGTAAGGTGCGGCTACAGGGCGGAGTATGTCATTGACGCCGCAAGGAAAGTCGCCGAGGGCGAGATTGATTTGGAGAAGCTGAAAGTAACGCCCCTTGACGACGCCCGCAGGGAGCTTATGAAAATCAAGGGCGTGGGCGTTAAGGTTGCGGACTGTACGCTGCTTTTCGGTCTCGGGCATATGTCCGCCTTCCCGAAGGACAGGCATATTTTAAGGATAGCAAAGAGTGCCTACCCCGACGGCCTGCCCGAGTGCGTTAAGGGTCTTGAGGGACTCGCCCAGCAGTATATGTTCCACTTCCAGCGCACCGAAAACGGCAGAAGAACGGCGGTTTAGAGCAGATACAGAATACATAAAAAGCAGGCTCGTGCCTGCTTTTTTTGATGCGCCCGTGGGAGCGTGGCTGTCCCCCTTTTTTATGGTTCGTCCGTCGGGCTGCGACGAGCACTTACCTGCGGTCGGTTGGTCGGCGGGGGTTCAACCTTGAGGGGTGGGGCGGCACGGCGGTGGCGGGCTTCACTCGCTTGGGCTGTGCTATCACCTTGGCGCACCCCTGCGGCGCGGCGGGCGGGGCGGTTGCCTCTCGGCGATACGCCCAACGATGGGTGGGGCGGTGGTCGATCTTTGTTTGGCGTGTGCGCCCTTCTGCGCCAGGTGTGGCGGGCATTCCCGCGCGGCGGCGCTCTCTCGGCGTTCCACGCCTCTTAGCAGGAAGGAGGGCGGGGTTCACTCCTGCGGCGCGGCGGGGAGTGCAGCGGCGGCTGAGTTGAGTTCGGTCTGGGGTGGGCTCTGTGGTGGCGCTTGCGCCCTCTCCACGGCGGGCAGGGTGGTTGAGTTCGCCCCTGCGGGGGCGGTGCGGCGTGTGGGTTTCCACGCGGCGGCGAGCTCTTTTGCGGGGGCGGGTGAAAACAATAATAAAAAAAGCAGGCTGAATGCCTGCTCTTGTTCTGACTTTTAAAGGGTTTCATTCCTCAAAATTAAAGCTGAATATAAGATTCTGGAAAGTCTCCACATTCAGGGTGAAAACGGCGGTGCCGAAAAGTGCGCAGCTGCCGTCGTCCTCTCTCCCGCACTGGCTGGCGAAGGCCTTGCCGATTTCGGCGGGGGTGTTGCCGCCGCTTCTGACTGCGAGATAATAAAAAGTAAACGCGGTGCCGCTTTCAAGTCTGTCGTAAAACTCCGGAGCCTCTGCGAGTATGCTCTCATAAAGCTCGTTTATCGCGACCGAGGAGAGAAGGGGTGAGGGAAGGTATTTATTCAGCACATACTCGGCGGAAAAGACGGAGAGCACCCTGACCTGATGCATGACTTCGCTTGTCAGTTCAACTTCGTACCTGTCCGCAAAGCTCTTTACGGACTCGTCTATGTCACTTTCCACAATGCTGTCCGCCATGTGATGGGCGATTGTCTTTGCCTTAGCGGTGTTGCCGCTGCTGCGGTGGCGCTTTATCTCCTCCAGCAGAAGCATCGGGTCAAAGTCGTCCTTCTTTTTCTTTTCCCCAAAGATTTTTATATCGCTGTCGTCATTTATTCTCATGCTCTTCCCCCTAAACTCTTTGTCCTAATTACAATATGCGGGAAATTCCGTAAAAATGCAAGGGGCTTCTTTATAAAAAAACCGCCTCGGGCAATTTGCCAAGCGGCGCCTTTGCCTTGTGGCGGTGGTGGTTTCTAAACGGTAACTTCCTGTTTTGTCTCGGTCTTGCTTTGCTGACGCCTGAGCCTTGCCTTGTACTGTAAAAGCTCCTGAACCTGGTCCTCGTGCACTCCGTAGTCGCCTACGCTCCAAATGCCCTTGTTATACATTCCGTGGAAGTTGCTGCCTCCGGTCATGAGGAGCTTGTTTTTCTTAGCGAATTCGTAAAACTTCTTTGTGTCCTCCTCGCTGGCGTCAGAGGACCATACCTCAATGCCGTTAAGACCGTGCTCAAGCATCCTTTCTGCAAGCTCAAGACCGCCGTAAACAGCGGGGTTGGCAAGTATCGCGATTCCTCCCGCGGAGTGAATCGCTGCGATAACCTCCTCAACGGGGGAGTACTTGGCGTTGACTATGATGTTCTCCTCGCTCTCGGGAGAAAAGAGCAGTTCATAAAGCTCGCCGTACATGCTTGAGGAATAGCCTATCTCCATAAGGGCGTGCATAATGTGCTGCTTGAATATGTTGGTGGAGCCCTGGGCGCACCTTAAAACGAACTCGGGAGATATGGGGAACTTCTTTGCCGCTTTAAGCATCATATACTGGCCCGCACGCCTTCTGGCCATGGAGTTCTTGTGGCAAAGCCCCTCTATTCTGTCGGGACAGTCGCAGAGATAGCCTAAAATATGGACCTCGTTGCCCGTTAGAGTGTCTGTGGCGGAAAGCTCAACGCCGGGGATGACTCTGACATTGTGACGCTCGCCTATGACCTTTCCTCTCACATTTCCCGCAAGGCAGTCATGGTCCGTAATCGCGATGGTTGAAACGCCGCGGCCCGCGGCAAGAAGAATCAGCTCCTCAATACCCATCGAACCGTCCGACAGTTTGGTATGACAATGTAAATCCGCTAACAAAATAACCCTCCTACGCGATTCCTGCCTTTGTGCCAAAAATAAAAAATCTCCAAATGAATATTTTATGCAAAAAAGGGCAGAATGTGCGCAATTTAAACATTAATTACAAACAAATTATAGCTTATTTTCTGAGAATTTTCAAGGGAAATGCTTTAATTTGTTAAAAGGCATGGATTCTATGCCGCTTTTTTGTGCAAAATCTTATGTTTTTGTCATCGTCTGCAACGGAAAATTTTTAAACTTTCATCCATTTTTGGGCAAAACGGAGAAAAATTTAAAATTCGCGCTGAAATTAATGCAAGGCTCGTTTTCGGCAAAGTTTCCCCCTTTTCGCATATTAGTCGGAATTGAGGACAGACAATGCGCCATATACTTTAGATAGAACTATGTTTAGGAGTGGTCGTTTTGGAAGTTTTGAGACTTGGGATGCGAGGGCCGCTGGTTCAAATGCTGCAATTGGCCCTTGCTCGGGCAGGCTATTACAGCGGAGAAATTGACGGAATCTTCGGCTATCAGACTCAAAGAGCGGTATTCAGTTTCCAGAGCGCCTTCGGTGTTACCTCCGACGGCGTTGTGGGTCCCGCCACATGGGGACATATACTGCCATACATAAGAGGCTACTTTTACAGGGTCATCAGAAGCGGCGACACACTATGGAGCCTTGCCAGGCAGTACGGCACGACGGTAAGGGCTATTCTAACCGCCAACCCCACTTTGGACCCCGACAGTCTAAGACCGGGTCAGACCATAGTAATACCCTTCGGTTTCCCGGCGGTGCCGACAAACATCGATTACACCTCGACCCTCACTACTCTTATTATTGACGGCTTAAAGGCAAGATATCCCTTTTTGAGAACGGGCAACTTCGGCAGAAGCGTCATGGGCAAGAGCCTGCACTACATATCCATAGGCACGGGCGCCACTCAGGTTTTCTACAACGCCGCCCACCACGCCAACGAGTGGATTACAACTCCGGTTCTTCTAAAGTATGTGGAGGACTACGCAAGAGCTTATTCCGAAAACGGCAGCATATTCGGCACAAGAGCCGCCGACCTATACAGAGGCACCACCCTTTATGTGGCTCCCCTTGTAAACCCCGACGGAGTGGACCTTGTAACGGGAGCCATTAACCGAGGAACCTTCTATGAGAACGCTGTCAGGATTTCCTCGGATTACCCGAACATCCCCTTCCCTTCGGGCTGGAAGGCAAATATAGCCGGCACCGACTTAAATCTTAACTACCCCGCCGAATGGGAGAGGGCAAGGGAGCAAAAGTTCGCGGCGGGCTTTGTATCCCCCGCTCCGAGGGATTATGTCGGCTCCGCTCCATTGTCAGCTCCCGAAAGCGCCGCGGTTTACAACTTTACCCTAAACCATGACTTTGCCCTGATTCTCGCCTACCATACCCAGGGTGAGATAATCTACTGGAAGTTCATGGACTATGACCCGCCCAGGGCAAGGGAGATTGGCGAGAGAATGAGTCAGGCAAGCGGCTATCCCTTGGAGATTACCCCCGAGTACTCAGGCTACGCCGGCTACAAAGACTGGTTCATTCAGGAGTTCAACCGCCCCGGCTATACGGTGGAGGTGGGTCTCGGCGAAAGCCCGCTGCCGCTCAGCCAATTCGACAAAATATATAACGACAATATAGGCATATTAACAATAGGTATGTCTTCGTTTATCTGAACATATTAAAGGGGGCGGGGACCCCCTCGCCTCCCCCTTTTTTATTAAAGTTTAAACTCGGTATGGAGTTAAATAAAGGAATGTGCTAAACTATGTGTAACAAAAGGACTTAAAACGGAGAGTCTATGGAAGCTAAAGATTATAATGCTTTGAGAGAGAAATATCCTGTATTTAAATATAACTCCTTCAGCTTGGAAAAAGCTGAGGGGGGAATTCGCCTTTCTTTCGATTTTGAGATAGAAGGGCTTTGTCGTTTTTGCCCCGATACGCTGATTGTGACGGAGAATTTGAAAATCCTCAACGACCCCTTTAGCCCCATGGCGAGAAAAATCGCCTTCTTTATCGGCATGACAGAGCTTGTCAGCTACTATAAGGCGGTATTGAGCCCGAAGGTTATTATCTCCTGCGGAAAAATGACCAAGGCTGATGAGGAATTTTTCATTAAGCTGTACCATAACGGTTTGTCCGAGTTCTTTTATACCAATAATATAAATATAGAAAAGGATAAGCTTTTGAGCTTTGAATATAAGGGCGGGGAGGATTTTGAAGGCGCAGAAAGCGAAGAATTCAAATCCTCAGAAATAAATCTTATCCCCGTGGGCGGGGGCAAGGATTCGGCGGTTACGGCAAATCTGCTCAGGCATCACAGGGACAAGAATATGTTCTTTACTATAAACGACCAAAAGGCGAGGACCGAAACCGTCACCGCCGCGGGCTACGGCGAAGACAGAATAGTCAGAACATACCGCAAGATAGACCCCGAGCTTTTGGAGCTTAACAAAAAGGGCTTTTTAAACGGACATACCCCCTTCTCCGCCATTGTGGCTTTTCTTTCGCATTACTGCGCATATATCATCGGCGCGGAGCATATTGTTCTCTCAAACGAGGCAAGCGCCAACGCCCCCAATATAGAGGGCAGCGAGGTAAATCATCAGTATTCCAAGTCCTATGAGTTCGAGCGGGATTTCTTCGAGTTTACAAAGAGGAATTTCACCGAGAAAATAAAGTATTTCAGTATGTTAAGACCCTTCAATGAGCTGCAGATCGCGAAAGAATTTTCGGATTTGCCTCAGTTCCACAGCATTTTCAGAAGCTGCAACAGAGGCAGCAAACAGAACATCTGGTGCGGCGAGTGCGCAAAATGCCTCTTTGTTTACTCGATTCTCTCGCCCTTTTTGCCGAATGAGAAGCTGATAGAAATTTTCGGCTCTGACCTTTTCGAAAAAGAGCATTTAAGCGAGATTCTCGACGGACTCAATGGGGTCATAAAATTGAAACCCTTTGAGTGCGTCGGCACCGTTGAGGAGGTCGCCGCGGCTTTAAACGAGACCGTTAGGCAGTGCGAGTCAGCGGGCAGAGCACTGCCGCCCCTTTTAAGGCGGCACAAAGAGTGCTTCAGCGGCGACAGCGCCCCGTACAAGGTTCCCGATATAGAGAGCATACTTTCCCACTATAACAGTGAGCACAATATACCCGAAAAATTTATGAACACCGTAAGGGAGATGTATTCCTTTGTCCAACACAAGCAGGAGGCTTAAAGAATATTTCGAGGATAAAAACATCCTCATTTTAGGCTTTGGCAAGGAGGGCAGGTCCAGCTATGAGTTTATAAGAAGGGTGCTGCCCAATAAACCCCTTGCAATTGCCGACATGAAGGACATTGAGCTGAGTGACGATAATGTAAGGCTCATCACCGGCGAGGATTACCTCTCCTGCCTTGCCCGGTTCGACCTTGTGCTCAAAAGTCCCGGCATACCCTTTAAAGGCGTGAAAATCCCCGACGGCACAGAGATTACCTGCCAGACCGACTTGTTTTTAAGGTTCTCCGACTTTACAGCCGTCGGAATCACCGGCACCAAGGGCAAGACCACCACATCAACGCTGATTTACTCTATGCTTAAAGAGGCGGGCTTTGACGCTTGTCTTATCGGCAACATCGGAGTACCCGTCTTTGAGGATATAGATATTTCCGACTCCGCCGTTGCGGTCATTGAGCTTTCCTCCCATCAGCTCCAGTTTACAAGGACCTCCCCCCATATCGCCGTTCTTACAAACATCTACGAGGAACATCTTGACCACTACGACGGCGGCTTTGAGGGCTATGTAAACGCAAAGCTCAACATCGTGAGAAACCAGACCGAAAAGGATTACTTTATATATAACCCCGACCAGAACTTGGAGGAGTATATAAGTCTTGACTCCGTAAAGTCAAAGAAAATCCCCTGCCCGTCAGTGTCGGACGAGGAATTTTTAAACAATCTCACAAAGGGCAACCCGCATTTAAAGGGCAGGCACAATCTCCATGACGCCATGATGGCGGCAAAGGCTGTGCGCTGCCTGGGAGTGGGCAACGACGCGATAAAGAGAGCTGTTGACAACTTTGCGGGCATAGAGCACAGAATGGAGTATGTTGGCACCTTTGACGATGTGGAGTACTACAACGACTGCATAGCCACCATTCCGAAGGCTGTGCTCAGCGCCGTTGAGGCTTTAGGAAATGTGGGAAGTCTGATTATCGGCGGACTTGACAGAGGTCTTGACTATACGGACTTTGCCGATGAGCTTATTAAATCCGGCATTGACAATATAATCTGCCTGCCCGACACCGGATACAGCATAGGAAAGCTGATGGAGTCAAAGGGCGCGACAAGCCGCATAATTTACGCAAAGGACATGGAGGACGCCGTAAGACACGCGAAGGACTTTACTCCAAAGGGCAAGGCGGCGCTTCTTTCTCCCGCGGCGGCAAGCTATAACCTCTATAAAGGCTTTGAGGAAAAGGGCAGGCACTATAAAAAGCTGGTGCTGGAAATCTGCGCAAAAAATTAAAAAAACCGCGCCGTTAAGGCGCGGCTTTTTATTTATGTTAACCTCTTTCATTGTAGTCCGCTGAGATCAGGTTCATGCTTTCAAGCAGTTTATGCAGGTAAATAAAGGGGCCTATTACAATTAGCGAACCCAAGACTGCCCAGAGCCAGTAATCCTTCATGCCAAAGTCGTAGCCTATTCCTCTGCGGTCCAGCTCGTCGCCTATGCGGTCGGAGAGCTTGTGGAACCATACTATGGGGTAGATTCCAAAGGTCAGCCACGAAAGAACAAAGGTCACAAGGAGAAAATGCATTGTCTTTTTGCCGTCGTACTTTTCGGCTATGATGTTAATGTCGGAGCTGACGCCTGACATTGCAATCAAAGAGTAGATGCCGAATGTGACAATGGATAGAAGGATGTACTTAATTAGGCTCCTGTTGGTTTTGAGGCGGTATGTGGGACGGTTTGTAAAGCCTACCCTGCACATACATTCGGGACAGAGCACCGCCTCGTCCATAATCTCGGAATTGCACTTGGGGCAAACCATAATAATCTCCTCTTTTCTTTGGGAAGCAAATTTTGACTGCTCTTTGAAGTCAAACTCCCTAATTATTTCCAATTCGGAGTGAGTATAACAGAAAAATGACAGCTTGTCCATAATATCTACAAAATTTGACAAAGCTCCAAAGTATTTCTGTTAGGATTATCCAAAATTTTCTGTATGACGCTTGTGCAGAAAGCTAAATTTCCGCAATAAAAAAACAGACGCGAATTACGCTTGCGTCTGTTTTTAAATTTTTGCTTGTCTTGCTAATACACAAAATCCGCGCTCCCGAAAGCCTCTATGATTTTGTCTTTTATTCTGTAATAGTCTTTTTCGTCGGTTTCGGTGTGAACTCTGAACGCCGCCGACTCGGTAACCAGCACCATATCGAGGCATCTCAGCTCCCTGCCGTACAAAGGCTTTTTATACTCGAGAACAAAGGCGGGATACTCGATTTTTTCCGTAAGCCCCAAATCGTACTCGCAGGTGATGTCAAGAGCCTTGCCGCCCTCGGCGTTCTTTACAAGCTCTGAGATATGGGAGGCGAATACGGGCACTGGCTCTGAGCTTTTAATTGTGATTTCGGTTTTGCCTTCAAGGCTGTACTTATTTTCTCCGCTTTCGTTAAGGTTCTCTGCTTTCAGAATCAGCTTTAAGGGGAATGACCTTTTATTAGCGCCCTCCTCCCTGTCGTAATAAAGCGGCGGGTCAAGGCGTGAAAGGAGACCCTTGTCAAACAGCATATCCTTGTCAAGCCGCTTTAGGGAGTTTTCGGACAGGCTGAGAGAATAGAACAAAATGCGGGTGGGGGAGTTTTCGTTTCTGACTGTAAGGGTCATAAGGTACAAGGTGCGGTCCTCAAGAATCACAAAGCCCGAGAGAGAGGCGTCGGAGAGGAAATCCCCCTCATATTCCGGCGTATAAAGCTCTTTTGCTTTTTCTTTAAGCTCGGGAAGGGTGATGCTGTCATGCCTCAGTCTTTCTTCGGCGGTGATAAGCTCGTTCTTTAATTTGTCAAAGCAGAAACTCTGCAAAAAGCCGTCCGTGCCGTAGGTGGGGTACTCGTTGTAGGTGATGACAAGCTGAACATAGCGCTCGCTGTCAAATGGGTAGGTGCGTATATCAATGCAGCCCTTGCGCTTCTCCTTTCGGAACTGCTCGTAGTTTGCCTTAAAGCTCTTTTCAATGCTGCTGTTAATGAGCTTAATGTCGGGAATTTCCCCGCCCTGCTCGGATAAAAATCTGCTTTCGCTGTTGTAATAAAGGCGGGGGATTTCCACAATGCTGCCGTTTTCGTAGCTTTGCACATCCATAACCGCCCTGACGGCGATGTCCTTTGCGGCTTTATGGGAATTTGAGCAGGAGGAAAGCAGCAAAAGAAGCGGGAGGGCAGCCGCCGCGGCTTTAAGAAACTTCATATTAATACTCCTTTATCATGGCTTTCTTGCGCTGATTTCCCTTTGGAGGCGATTCTTCGTGTAATTGCGCACAAACTTTTTGCGAGCCTGTTTCTTCTCTTT
This sequence comes from Clostridiales bacterium DTU053, assembly GCA_001512765.1. GTDB lineage: Bacteria > Bacillota > Clostridia > Oscillospirales > Acutalibacteraceae > DTU053. The sequence goes on along the minus strand of LFSO01000007.1, from coordinate 18,911 downwards.
AGCTGTAAGCTTTGCCTCCTCATGTACCTCAGCGGGGACTTCAAAGCCGAAGGAATCACGCTTCTCAGCTCTGTCATAAAGGTCGTTGGCGAGAGTGAACGGAATGTCGTTCTTAACGGCAAGAGCTGAGAACACAAAGATTTTCTTTCCTTTGGGGAGCTTTACCGTTCTCACAAAGGGCGGGATTTCAAGCTCGTACATAAAGAGGTAGGCGTACCTTGCCGCCTCGTCGCCCTTTTCGTTGTGGGTATGTGTAAAGTTCCACGCAAGGGTGTCCCGCTTAATATGGGCGGTTTCGTTCAGGGCATAAAGGTCCCATTTGCCGACTCTCTCGAACATATCGGCGACTGTGAGCTTGACGCTCTGATTTCCCGCAATAAACTCGCACTCAGTGTCCCCGTCCCTTGCCGCCGCAAGGATATAGAGTTTTTCGGTGTTTTCGGGGAGAGTCAGGGTTTCGCCGTCGCAAAGAAGGGCAAAGCCCGATTTGTCAATGGGGAAATTAAGACCCTTGACGGGAATTGATTCGGGGTAAATTTCTCTCGGTATAAAACTGCCGCCCTTTAAGGGGCCTTTTAGTTTCTCGCCGTTTTTAGAGGTTACCTTTATGTTAAGCGGTAGCATGACCTTCTCTGTTTCGGGCGCTGTTTCTTTGCCCGTTTGTTTGAGTTTCAGCGAGAAGGTCTTAACCTCAAATTTGCCGAGGTCGAATATGAGTTTATTGCCCTCTGTTTTGGCGGCTCTGAGATATTCCTCAGCGCCGTTTGTTTCGGCGGCGGTGAGTATATCGGAAGCGAAGGCAAGAACTATATTCTTCTTGGGTCTGCCTGAGGTTTCGTTGACCCTGACAATTATCTCGTCGCTTTCCTCAGCCTTCTTAATAGCCCTAACAGCCACAGCGGCGTCGGAAATGGAGGCGAAGGAGAAGCTGCCGCCCAAAGATCCTTCATGCGCCGTTGTCACAAAGGCGGCGGGGGGCTGATTGAACTCTGTTGCGCTTTGCTGAACGCCGTTTGTGAAATCACCCTCGCAGGAGTAAAGGGCAAATCCGAAGCGGTTTAGTCCCAAATCCATAAGGTGCTGGGCGCTTTCCTCCCTGTATCTTGCCTTGGGGGTATGCACGGCGGTAAGGCGTATTGTGCTCTCGTCCGGCTTGTCCCAGCCGGTGCGGGAGTCGCTGAACACAGCCACGGTGTATTTGCCGTCCTCGCTTGTCTGGGATGCCCACATCTGAGCGGGGAACTCGTAGAGTTTGGGCGTGGAAACGCCCCTCTCAATGCTGCCCAGCCCCAAGTCAAAGCGGCATTTTTTATTCTTTGCCGAGAGGGGGAACTGAGCCTTTAAGATGCTGCGGGTGCTGCGCCAGTCAACCTCGTTAAAGACTTCCACCCTGTCTGAGCCCTTAAAGAGGGAAATAATCTGGGTGTATATGCTCTTTGAGCTTTTGCGGCGTATTTTAATAGCCACCCTTGCGGGGCCGTTTTCTATGATTTCAATTGCGGGATTTGCGGCGTACTCCCTGGGAGGAGCCGTAACATCGTTATAGTCCAGCTCCCATGCGGGGTACTGAAGACTTCCCGTATAATTCAGCTCCGCCATTCTGACGGGGCTTGAGAGCAGCTCCCTGCCGATTTCCTTGTCATAAACGGAGCGGATGTCGCCCGCCTCGTCAATGCGGACAATGTATTTCTCGTTCTCGAGCAAATCCTTGCCGACTTTAAGCTCTGACTTAATGCCGCAAGGTTCGTCGGAGGGTCTTATGTCAAAGGCTTTGAGACCTACCGACGGGAGAGCCGCCGCGAAAGCGACCTCGGCAAAGCCCTTTTCTCTATGGTTTATCTGGGCGGGGTATTCTTTGCCCTCAATGTCAAAGACTCTGATGTGTTTTACATTGTCTGAGAGGGGAATTCTTGCGCTGACGCAATAATACCTTTCGCCGTCTGTCTGATTCGGGTTAGCGGCTATTACAGCCACGCCCTGACAGAAGGATGTGTCAATATGGCGGGCAAGAGCCTTGACGGCTCCTTCATACTCCGCCGACAGCTCATTGAGCGAGAGAATATAGTCGTTCCAGTTCCTCTGATAGCATACATTTAAAGAGGTGCCGGTAATATCGTCGTGGAAATGGTGGGCGATGAGCCTTTTCCAAGCCCTCTCCAGCTTTACAGCGGGATACTCCCTTCCCAAAAGGCTCATGGCGGCTGCGGAGAAACGCTCCGCGGCGTCGGCAAGCTGCTCGCCTCTGCGGTTCCAGCGCTTGCCTATCGCCCTTGAAGTATAGGAGCCCACGCCGTGGTCGGTGGAAACAAGCTCGCCCCGCCATGATGGCAGGCTGTATTTCTGCTTTTCGGTAAGCAGAGTATCGATGTCCCTGAAAATTTGGTCGGCGGGAGCGGAAAGGACATCTATTTTGGACTTGTGATTCTTCCTTATATCCTTGCAGACCGCCCTTACGGAGCTTTCCGGCGGGGCGCCGCCCCTGTCGCCGACTCCGTGGAATTTGTATGTAAAGGGCAGGTCGTACTTTCTTAAATTCTCGCACAGCTTGTAGCGGGCGCCGTAGCTGTTCCTTGCGCTGACAAAGGCGTTGGTGTAGCCTTGAGCGTCAAGGGAGGCGTAAATGAATTTGCCGTCGGGCCCGTACCATTTTCCGATGTCAAAGGGTATGCCGTATGCGCTGCTCCAGACCAGCTTTTGAGTGGTAAAGCCCTTCAGTCCCGCGTGATGGGCGATTGAAGGCAGGGCATAGCCGAAGCCGAAGCAGTCGGGCAGGAATATGTCCACGGACTTTTTGCCGAAGTTGTTTTTAAAGTAGTTGTTGCCGTAAAGAATGTTGCGGAAAAGCGCCTCCGGCGACGGAATGTTCACATCTCCGTTTTCATAGCATGAGCCTGTGACAAACCATCTGCCCTTGTTTATGTATTCTTTAAGCCTTTCAAAATCCTCGGGGTAGTACTCTTTTATCAGCTCGTAGCGGTAGCTGCCCTCAAAGCTGAATTTGTACTCAGGATACTTTTCAAAGAGCTTAAAGTTCTCTTTTAAAGTTTTGGGAATATACTCCTTAATGGTGGTTTCAAGCGGCCAGTTCCATGAGGTGTCAAGGTGAGCGGTGGCAACGGTGTAAATTCGAGGCTTTAATTTTTCGGCCATGTTTTCCCCTCCAACAGCTTGCTTTGTATTATAAATTATAAAGCCTTGCATTGGTAAAATCAAACATTTTTGCCTTGTTATATTCGTCAAGAATTGGTATACTTGCGGTAGAAACTGAATTGTGAGGTGCGTTATGGGACTTAAAAGCATTGACAAGGCAGCCGCTGAGAAGGGCAAAGGCACCCTTACTCTCTGGCAGTTCGTAAAGTTTATTTTTGTAAGCCTGCTTGCCTTTATCGTGCAGTTCGGAACCTTAAACCTTTTGTACCTTCTGCCCCCGATAAAAGAGCTTTTCAACACGCCGTTCCACTGGTTTGTGTTCAATTACGGGGCGGACGCCAACGGTCTCGGCTTTTTTATAGCATTCAACATCTCCAACATTCTGGCGCAGATTGTCGCCTTCTTTGTAAACCGTGAAAAAACCTTCAATTCTTCGGCTAACATAGCCGTAACATTGCCCATCTACATAGCCTTTACACTGTTCCTTGTATGCTTTTCCGCTTGGCTGTCGCCCTTCCTGCAGGAAAAGCTCCTTGCCGCGGGGCTTGACGGTCAGCTCTCGGCGAACATCTCCTCGATGGCCTGCGCCTGCATACAGTTCTTTGCCTACTTCCCCTTCAGCAAAATCCTTTTCAGAAAGCCAAAGGAAGAGAAAGAATAAGTTTTGCGGCCTTGCCTTTAAAACGGGGGCGCATAAGAAAGTCTGCTCTGCGCAAATAAGCCGTTCTTCTGAAAAGGCCGCCGCAATAACGCCTTTCTTTGATATGGATAAAGCTAAAATATTAAAAGCCCTGCTTTGGCAGGGCTTTTTTATTGCTGTGAAAAATCGAGAATCAATACGGTGCTTTTGTTATCTTCCCCTTTTTGGAGTATCATAAATCCGTTTTCAGCGGGGAAAACCTCACCTTTAAAGCTGTCGGGGAGTCTTCCGAGGGAGTGAATTCTCTTTTCCTCCACTTTGTAAAAACTCTTTGTGTAGCGGGTCTCGGCGTATATAAAAGCCCCCGATGCCCGTATGCTTTCGGCGGCGCCGATATAAACCTCGTCGCTGAGATATTCGCCGCTTTCTGCGTCTATAATGCAGTCGACCGTTTTGCCGCTTTCCTCATCCGCCTCGGCGGAGAAAATGTAACCGCCCGCATAGACCGCCGCTTCGGCACAGTCGCCCTTTGCCTTGATAGAGCGGGTTTTGCGCTCCTCGATAGAGTGGAGGAAATAGGAAAGCTCTCCGTTTATGTAGCTGTCCCACAAAACATAGCCGTCGCCCAGATAAAAGCAGCTTTTTTTGCTGTTGTCACTATAAAGGCTATGCAGCTCCACCCTGGCGCCCGTTTCGCAGCCGTACTTAATAACGCTCTTTACCGACAGGTTTTCAAGAGCCTGATTCTTCTCAAGCCAGTAAATGCTGTCGCCCAGAAGGCGGGGAATCAGCTTGCCGAAGGAGTCGGACTCCTCGGGGTAAATCTCCTTGACGCCGCCGTTTTTAAGGTTTGTAAGGAAGAGCTTAGTTTTGTTGTAGGGCGGTCTTTTAACGCTGTAAACAAGATAGCTGTCGTTGACTCCTATGTAGTCTATATGTGTGTCGCTTTCAAGCTTTGCGATAATCTCGGTATCGCCCGTTTCGGCGTCCGCCTTTATGAGAAGGTTATAAGGGGAGTCGGCATTTCCGTCCTCGGCTGCGCTGAAATACACAAAGCTGCCGTACTTGGTGAGGCTGCCCACGGCTTTGTAGGGCAAATCAAGCCGCCTTGCTATATTCTCATAATCTATTCTGTTAAAGACAGGCTCGGCGTCGGTTGCCGCCTCTGTGGCGGTCTCAACGGCAGACGGCTCTTTTTTGCACGACGCGAAAGCCAAAATCATGCTTAGAATTATCAATACGCCGCACAGCCTCTTTAAAAACATGACTATACCCCTTTCCCTGAGTTTGGCGTTAGCGTGTAAAATCTTTAAAGCATTGTACGCCGCGGGAAGGGGTAAGTCAATAATTCGGCATTAAGTTAAAATTTTAACTATTTTATGCGGCTGAGGTCAAGTATAAAGACCTTTTTGTCCCGAGCCAAAAACTCCTCGGAGTAATCGGTATCGGAGTCTTGCGCCTCAAGGAAAACCATGACCTCGCCGTCGCCGCCGTATATGCGCTTAAAGCCGAACTTCGAGGGCAGCTCGCCAAGGAGCCGGAGTTTTCCGTCCTCGATTTTGTAAAGAAGGGGCATATTGCAGACGGTGGCGAGGAATCTGCCGGCAAAGCGGAAGAAGCGCTCATCGGCGGTATCCTCGTAAACCAAATCCTCACCCGATGCGGCGTGGAAAATACGGATTTTCTTGCTTTCAAGCTTTTCGTCTTCATACTCGGCGCCAACGATAAGACCCTTGCCGAAAAGGGCATAGCCGGCGTATGGGTGTTTCGCGCGGTAAGATACCGTGCCGCCCGTGCTTGTGTTGTAGACGAAATAAAAGGCGCTGTCTTTCAGCACATCGGTCCAGATAAGATAGCCCTCGTTTTCGTGGAGCTGACCGTTTATCGTGCCGGCGTAGTTTAGCTTCGCGATTTCGGACTTGGCTCCCGACGCCAAGTCAATCTTTGCGACCGCCGCGCAGAGGGTGCCGTCCTCTTTTTCACGATGCTCAATAAAGTAAAGACTTTCGCCCGCAAGGCAGGGATTAACGCTGTAAAAGGGACGGTTTCCGTCGTAAATCTTTTTGACGCCGCCGCTCTCCAAATCCATAAGATAAAAAGCGGTCTCGCCGGATTCGGCCATGGAGAGCCAGACAAGATACTTTTCGTTCGCGCAGAGTCTTTGAATGTCGAGATTTCCGCCTGTCATCTCGTAAAGAACGGCGGTTTCCTTTGTCTTTAAGTCATAGCAGCCCACGATGTTTTTGAATCTGACAAAAGAGCCTTTTTCAGCGGCGCAGAAGTAGAGCTTGTCTCCGCAGAGATACGGCCAATCCACAAAGGCGTACGGGAGATTTATTTCGGTGATGTATTTTTCAAACTTTACCTTGTTCTTGACCGCCTGCCGCTCTAAGGGTATGGATTCGGTCTCGCTTTCGGTGGGAGAGTTTTCCCCCTTTTTGCATGAAGTGAAGAAAGTGAGCATAAGGCACAAAAGCAGAACAACGGATAAAGTTTTGCGAAAACGCATCTTAATCCCCCTAAAAAATGTTGTTGAAATCGTTAGCCATTGTGCATTATAGGTACAAAAAATTGGGAAGTAAAGGAAAGTAACACGAATGTAAATCAATAGTAATAATTATTAATAAATATTTTACTTTCGTAACTTTTTGTTCTTATTGCAGTAATAAAGCCATGTCTGACGGGCGATGTTCTAAGGCTCTGAATACTCGCCCGTGACATTGTCTAAAACGCAGGTTGCTGAGGGCTGTCGCCGAGACAGTAAAATTCGGCGGAGAAAAAAGCTCTTTGGCGTATCGCAGGTGACATGCGAATTTCCTTGCGGCTTTAAAAGAACGGGTCTTATCGGCTTTGCCTGCGGGTTCTGTCTGAGCAGCGGCGGTTTGCTCAGTTTCATCTGAGTTTTTTTATATAATGCAAATAGATAAGCATAAGGCGCAAAAGCGAAAGCGCATTTTAGTCCCGCTGATTATGTAAAATATTTCCGCCAATGTGCATTATAGGCTCTGAAAAATGGAAAGTAAAGGAAAGTAACATGAATGTAAACCAATGTAATAATTGTAATAAAAGCTTTTGCCTTTGTTTCTTTTGTTAAAACGCCGCAAAAAGCCCGACCGCGCGGGCGGTCGGGCGCTGTTTCGGCAGGGGGCTGCCGTAATTCTCTATATCAGCTCGGGTTCCAGCATGCCGTAGCCGCCGTCATGCCTTACATAGACTACCGAAATCTTGTCGGTTTCGGCGTTGAGGAACATATAGAACTGATGTCCGAGCATATTCATCTGAAGGATTGCCTCATCCACGGTCTGAGGCTTGAGGGGAACGGTCTTTGTGCGGACGATGTTAAAGTCTAACTCCTCCTGCACCTCGGCGCTGTCGCCTCCGTTAAGATCCTCAAGACCTGCCGCTTTGAAGCGCTTTGCCAGCTTTGTCTTGTTCTTTCGTATCTGACGAACAAGAACATCCACGCACAGGTCAAGAGCTTCGTTCATGTGTTCAGCCTTCTCCTCAGCCCTGAAAATCATGCCATCCTTGATGAGGGTAATCTCAACGGTCTGGACATTCTTTTCAACTGTGACCGTGATTTTGGCTGTTACATCCTCTCCGAAGAACCGTTCAACTTTCTTGAGCTTTTTTTCGGCCCTTTCTTTGAAGGATGCACGAGGCGTGCACTTTCGACCTATAATGGTAATGTTCATAAATACATCCCCCTTCTTGGCAATGACGGTTAAAAACACACGGAAGGCTGCCCTGAGAGTTTTTCTCCCAACACCGCCTTCCGTTATATATTTTTTATTACCGTCTTGATTAAAGTATACCATCAGTTGAGCGGATTGTAAACCGAAATGAGATAATGTTTACTTATTCTTAATAAAGAATTTTTTAACAAAGTTTTGCCCGCCGGGGAGAGGCAGAAAGCCCGAATCCGCTTGCTCGGACGGGAGCGGGCAGGAAGCGGGGGAGAGCTTATTCCTTGCGCTGTTGGCGAGCGCGGCTGCTCTTTGCGGGGGTAGTCCGCAGTCGGGGAGCGGACAAGCCCCCGCCCGATTGCCGCTGAGAAAATGAGGCGGGTATTCCCTGCCCCAGCCGTGGGCGAGCAAAATATGGAGCAGATTGCCCCCAGATTGCCGCTGAAAAATGCGGCGGTGCGCACTCCCCGCCGCCCCGCCTCCGCTGAGGGTGACAGGGTTTTTCCATGTGCGGCGGCGCCCCCTGCGTGGGGAGTNNCCTGCGTGGGGAGTTCACTCGGTCGGAGCGGAACACGCTCGGCGCAAAGGGAGCGGAGAGTCCACCCCACGCTGCGGTGTGGTCTGCCCCGTGTGCGTCAATCGGAGTTCCCGCCGCCACACCCCGCCCGCCGCCGGTTGGGCGGCGACCTTTAAAGTGAGCTGCTTTTCTCGGCGGCAGACCTTTAAAGGCAATAAAAGCTTAAAAACCGCCCTGTCGGACGGTTTTTAAGCGGGGTGTAGTGCTTGAGTGAGTGTGAAAGAATGGCGATTTCGCTATTGGTGTTATGGAAACTTCTGCTTGCCTTCTTATTTGTTAAGGTATGCGATAATATCCCCGATTGTGGCGATGCCTGCGATTTCCCTGTCGGAAATTACGGTGCCGTACTCGTTTTCGATGGCGACCGCAAGGTTTACAAGGTCAAGGGAGCTGAGTCCCAAATCGCTGCGAAGATTGGTTTCCTCGTTTAAATCCTTGGGGTTAACTTTTACAAATTCGCAAATTAATTCTTTAATTCTGTCAATCATATTATCCTCTCCTGCGTCTTACCTTGAGCTTACAAGCCTGTATCTTTCAATTGCCTTTTGCCTGATTATCTTCTTTGTGGAGGTCTTTTCAAAGTCCTCGGTCACAACGGTGACATCCCGAATCATCTTATAGCCGGGCAGCTTTTTGTTTACCTTGTTTATATCCGATGAAGCCATCTGCCAGATTTCCTCCATTGACTTATCGGGGAAGTCCGCCATGTCTATAAAGACTATCGCCGCTATTATGCTCTGATTGGAGCCCAAAATTTCCTTTTTGGCCTCAAGAACCACGATTTCACGGATATAGGGGATTTCGTCCTTTACAAGGTCCTCGATTTCCTCGGGGTGAACATTCTTGCCGTTGTCAAGGACTATAAGGCTCTTCTTTCTGCCGACAAGCACGAGATGACCGTTCTCATCTATCTTGCCCAAATCTCCGGTCTTGAACCAGCCGTCCATAAAGGACTCGGAGGTTGCCTTGCTGTCCTTGTAGTATCCGCAGCTTATGTTATCTCCTCTGAGCCAGACCTCGCCGATGCCGTCCGCGTCGGTGTCGTGGAGGATGTACTCGGTTTTATGGAAGGGCGTTCCCGTTGACGCGGGATATTTGCCGCCGTCGAGATTGAGCGACGCGATGGGAGCCGCCTCGGTAAGACCGTAGCCGAGATAGAACCTGAATCCGAAATCGGCAAGACCCTTTATGAATTTGGGATTGCAGGGAGCTCCGCCGCAAATCATAAGGTCAAGATTGCCGCCGAATTTCTGCCTGATAAATCCGAAAATCTCCGCGCGCTTGTCTATGCCTTTTTCTAAAAGGCTGTTGCTGTACTCCACTGCCTGCCTTAATTTCTCAGCCTGACCCGTCTTTTCGGCCTCAGCCCAAATGGCGTTATAGAAGTTCTCTGCAAAGGTGGGAACAAGCATGACCATGTGGGGTTTAAATAACTGGAAATTGCTCATAAGGTTTTTAAGACTGTCGTTAATGCAGATAGTAACGCCGATGTAAATAAGGGGCAGTATGTTGCAGTTAAGCTCGTAAATATGGTTCATAGGGAGCACTGAGAATGTGGAATCCCTGAACACAACATTGTGAACCATGCCCTCGATATTGGTAACAAGGTTTTTGTGGGTCAGCATAACGCCCTTGTTGGCTCCCGTTGTGCCGGAGGTAAAGAATACCGCAGCCAAATCGTCGGGAGAAACCGCTTTGTCTATGTAGCGTCTGTCGCCCTTACTTATCAGCTCCTTGCCCCTTGCTATGAGCTCATCTACGGTAATAAAACCTTCCGCGGGGCTGTCGGAAGACATAAGGAACTGATAGCGGAGTTTATCGCTTTCCTCCTTATGCTGCTTTACGGCGCCGATGTATGTTCTGCTGGAGAATACCGCCTCAATCTCACCCTTTGCCATAAGGCGGGCAAGGTCCTTGTCGGTAAGCTCCTTGTCAAGAGGGATGGCGACGCCCACGCCGCCGATTATGGAGAGGAACGCCAGAATCCAGTGGTATGAGTTCTCGCCCAAAACGGCTATGTTCTTGCCCTCAAGTCCCATGTCTATAAGGGCGGTGCCGATTGCCTCTATGCTTTCTTTCAGCTCGTTCGCGCTGTGGCTTATTGCTTCACCGCCTTTTCTCTCTTTTACCGCCGCTCTTTCGCCGTGCATTTCGGCGGCTCTTTTTACAAGCTGCTTCATGTCTTTAAGAGGCGGCTGCGCGAAAAGCTTTGGGTTTTGCTCTTTCCAAATTTCAAATTCCTTGGTCATCTCTTTCCCCCCCTGCTCTTATATCTCGTTCAGAAGCTGTCCCACTGTGATGGACGGGTTTTCAATGCCCTTTAAGATTGCCTTTACGGCTCCCGTGTGCAAAGCTCTTATCTGCTCGGCGGAGATGGTGTTTGTCCTGTGCATATAGTAGAAGTCTATGCCGCCGTTTTTAAGATTGGGCATTGAGAAGGTGTAAAGGGGCATGATGTATCTTCCAAGGTTGTATCCGCTGAATTCATATGACCAGTTCTTGCCGCAGTCAAACTCAAGGGGCAGCCATGTGAACATCATTGAGGAGGGGCTTGCCGTCATGCCGTAGCCGAAAAGCTCTCTGACAAGATTTCTTGAGTCCATATACGGATAGTTCATGTGCCTGTAAACCTGAAGTCTTATGCCGGAGAGCTGCTCCAGAGCCTCCATAAAGGTCTTTTCCTCCGGGATAACGGCTCTTACGGGAAGGGGCTGGGTTACGCAGCCGCCCGTCTGCTTGTCCTTGTAGCTTACTCGCCTGTTGCACAGCTCCATGAAGTATACATCGGGATTGCGCTCGTTGATTTTTGAAACATGAGAGCGAAGTCCCATCTGAATTATGCAGGCGGGAGAGATGTTGTGCTTGCCGCAGAAGTCGAAAATCTTCTTGGCGTCCTTTTTGTCAAGGGTAATCTTTATAAGGTCCGCCTTGTCGTGAATCGGGTCAAAGGCGGAGGGAACGCGGATGTTGGGATTCTTCTTCTTTTTTCTCTCTTTCAGAAGCAAATCCATGCCGTGAACTCCGGCGTAGAAGGGCTCGCCGTCTTTAAGGAAGTACTCTCTGTAGAACTCCTCATCCTTCTTGTAACGCTCCTTGTCGGCAAGGTATTTGAACTCCTTGTCGATGATGTCCTTAAAGCTGTAAAGAGGCTCGGGCATCTCGGTGCCGTCTTTTAAAGCGTTGTAAACTTTCAGCACATCGGTGAAGAAAAGGAATACGGCGGTCGCGTCCATTGAAAGGTGGCAGACATTTATGTAAATTCCTGTGCCGCCGTTATAAGAGCGGAAGAAGATTATGCGGAAAACCTCGCCTTTAAGAAATCTGATGGGCTTTTGAGCGTCGGCGGTGAGGTGCTTTTCCTGCTCTTCCTTGGTTTTGAAGGTGACTACGGGAATTTTGCCTATTTTGCAGTCGGGCGTAAAGTACTGCCGAATTTGTCCCTTTTCCTTGAAGTAGCGCAGCCGCATGCAGTCGTTTCGCCGGCACTCGATTTCAACGGCCTTCTGAAGGGTGTCGAAATCCAGCTTTTCGCTGACCGTAAGCGACATGGGTATCTGCATAACCTGTTTGTGCAGACTGTACTTGAGCATGTAGTGCATGGTTTGCTGCGATGGAATTAAATCGTACGCAGTACCTGCCATCTTGTTTTTCATTTTATTTCCCCCCAAAGTTAACTAAAGTCGGAAAGTGAATCCGAATTCTGTCAAAGGCCGCATTAAAATCCGAATTTTCCGACCTATGTGCTATAATAATATAACGAAATTATTCATAAATTGTGAACAAATTGTAAACTTCAGGGCGTTTTTTACAGGGAATTTAAGTAAATTTCAAAATTTTTATAAATATCGACAAAGATTTGGGGCTTTCCGTTAATAAGACTTTAAAGAATTGTTAAATATTTGAAAATAAGGAGGTGCATTTTGACTCAAAACAGCCGCTTTCAAAGTGTCAAATTAAGTTTTTTGCGGCTTAAAGAGAAAAATTGGGAATAAACTTGAAAAATTTGTTAACAAGGTTTTATATTAAAGAGAAAGGGGAGTGAGCAAATGATTCTTTACTTTACCGGAACGGGCAACAGCAAATTCGCCGCCGATTTTCTTGCGGAGTATCTGGGTGACGAGTGTTTAAGCCTTAACGAAAAAATAAAAAAGGGCGAGGATATAAAGGAAAACTCCGAAAAGCCCTACATAGTCGTCGCCCCGATTCACGCATGGAGATTCCCGCTGAAAGTAGAGGAGATTGTAAAGCGGGCAGAGCTTAAAGGCAGCCGCAAGATATACTTTGTCGGCACCATGGGCGAGAATTCGGGCAAAACCGATACTTGCCTTAAAAAGCTCTGCGGCGAAAAGGGTTTAGAGTTCATGGGCTTTTGCGGCGTTAAGATGCAGAACAATTATCTTATCGGCGATGTAATGCCCAATAAAGCCGTTGCCGAGGAGAATCTTCATGAAGTTATCCCCGCTCTGGAGAGCATTGCCGAGAAAATTAAAAACGGCGAGAAAATAGAAAAGACCGACAAAACCCCCTTTACCTTTTTGGTTTCGGGCGTGGTAAATAAATTTTTCACAAAATTCGCTGGCAAGTACATGAAACCCACGGCAAGCGATAAATGCGGCGCCTGCGGAATTTGTGCGGAGTTCTGTCCCGTAAACAACATTGAGATTAAAGACGGCAAAGCTCAGATGGGCGAAAAGTGCATAAGCTGCTTTGGCTGCATACACCGCTGCCCGACGGAAGCTGTGAACATAGAGGGAAAGACAGAGAAAAACGGCAGATACCTCTGCCCCGAATACTCTCAGTGGAAGAAAGCCCACGAATAAAAGCAAAAAGCAGAAAGAGTTTTCTCTTTCTGCTTTATTGTTTATATCTAAAATCGACTTAGCTACAAAACAACTTCCGCGTGGCGGGTAACATGGCAGCCGATGTTCACCGCAACGGGCAGCCCCGCGATATGTGTCGGGGCGGTTTCTATATTCACCGCAAGGGCGGTAGTCTTGCCTCCAAATCCCTGGGGTCCTATGTTCAGCTCGTTTATGCGCTTTAAAAGCTCCTCCTCCATCTCTCTGTAAAACTCATCGGGGTGCCGTATGTCGACGCTCCTGCAAAGAGCCTTTTTGGAAAGGATGGCGGAATACTCAAAATCGCCGCCTATTCCTACTCCCACCACAATGGGCGGGCAGGGGTTGGAGCCTGCCTTTTTAACGGTGTCAATAACAAACTCCATAATGTCCTCTTTAGTGGAGGTGGGGAGCATCATTTTAAGCGCGCTCATATTTTCGCTGCCAAAGCCCTTGGGGGATACGGTGAGCTTCAGTTTGTCGCCCGCGACTATTCTTGTGTGAATAACGGCGGGGGTGTTGTCCTCGGTGTTAACTCGCCTTAAAGGGTCCTTTACGATGGACTTTCTCAAAAAGCCCTCGATGTAGCCCTGCCTTACGCCCTCGTTTATGGCGGTTTCAAAATCCCCGCCCACGATGCGGACATCCTGACCGACCTCGGCAAAGATTACGGCCATGCCTGTATCCTGACAAATGGGGACACTCAGCTCCTCGGCAGCTTTTAAGTTCTCCGCAAGGTCGCCCATAACGCCTTTGGGGAGCTGTTTTTCTTCGGTTTGATAGGCTTCTTCGATTCTTCTTTGAAGGCAGGCGGGGAGCTTTAAATTTGCCTCTATGCAGGCGTCCCTTACCGCCTTTGTTATTGCCCTTGCGTCAATCTCTCTCATATTCTTCCTCTCTTTCCCGAAAGGGGCTTTAAGCCTTGTGGACAATCTCGCCGTTTATAACTACCATCTTGGGCTTGGCGCTTATAGTCAGCGGGTCCTCTGAGAAAACGCTGAAGTCCGCGTCCTTGCCAACTTCAATTGAGCCGACTCTGTTTTCAATGCCCGCCATTTTCGCCGCGTCTATTGTGATTGCCCTCAGAGCGTCCTCATGCGCAAGACCCTCCCTTGCGGCAAGACCCGCGCAAAGGGGCAGGTACTGTATGGGGATGACGGGATGGTCGGTGACGATAGAGATTTCAATCCCAGCCTTTTTAAGAATAGCGGGGGCGGCGGGGGTAAGGTCTTTAAGTTCGGGCTTGCTTCTGTCGCAAAGCAGCGGCCCGCTCATAATCTTTATATTTTCCTTTATAAGCCTCTCGGCGACAAGATGACCCCTTGTGCCGTGGACGATTATGTAATCAAAGCCGAACTCCCTTGCTATCCTCGCCGCGGTCAGAATGTCGTCCTCTCTGTGGGCGTGGATGTAGGCCGGAATTTCGCCCTTGAGAAGGGGGATAAGAGCCTCAAGAGCCTGATTGTAGTCCTGGTCCTCATCCTTTTCCTTTTTAGCAAGGTATTCTTTCGCCTCATTGAGAATTCCCCTTATCGCCGCGGCGGTCGCCATGCGGGAGGATGGGCTCTCCTTGCGCTCGTGGTAGACGGTTTTGGGGTTCTCGCCCAGAGCCATCTTGATGGAAAGGGGAGCCTTGATAATCATGTCGTCAACGCAGACTCCGTGCGTTTTTATTGCGGCGGTCTGACCGCCAATGGGGTTGGAGCTGCCGGGACAAGCGACAACGGCGGTGACGCCCGCTTGAGCCGCCTCTTTGAAAGAAAGGTCAAGGGGATTGATGGCGTCAATGGCTCTGAGATGCGGGGTAAGGGGGTTTGTCATCTCGTTTATGTCGTCGGACTCAAAGCCCAGAGCGTCGCCCACAAGACCGAGATGCGTGTGGGTGTCGATAAAGCCGGGATAGACGCTGTCGCCTCTCAAGTCAATAGCGTCCGACTTTTCGCTTTCGGAAAGCTCAGATACGCTTCCGACCCTTTTAATTGCGGAGCCTTCGGTTTCGATAAAGCCGTTTTCAATAACGGAACCTGCCATTGTATGTATCACAGCGTTTATAAAAAGCATATCTTCCTACCTCTTAATATACGGGTTTTTGTACTTAGCTTTAAATGCATTCTCAAATATTGTATAACTTAAATCTGCTCCTTGCAAGTGGGAGCAAAACGCAGAAACGGCGGAAAGGGCTGTCCGCGCCGAAACAGCGGGGAGTTATCTCACAATGTGTTTTTTTTGGGACAAAATCCGCCCATTCTTAGTCTAATACGCGAAAGGTCCCGAAAAAGAAAAAATAAAAGAGCGGCGAACCGCTCTGTAAAAGACGCAAAAAAACTCTCCTCGTTTATTCGGGGTTTTTTTGTTTATCTGCCTCGTCTTGAGTATCCGCCGCCGCGCTTTGACTCGGTGTAGCGTTTGAGGGCGGACATTTTCTCCTCGCTTGCCTGCTTGAACTTGGCCATCATCTGCTCAAAGGACTGATTCTCAGACTGCTGCTCGCCGCTGTCCGCGCTTCTTTCAGCGTTGTTTCTGAAGCCCTGATGCTGATGACCTCTGTTTCTTTCCTCAGGCGGGAGCGCCTGCTTGATGGAAAGGCTAATCTTTCCTCCTTCTCCGAAGGCAAGTATCTTAACCCTTACCTCCTGATTTTCGGAAAGGTGCTCCTTGATGTCCTTAATGTAGGATGTGGATACCTCAGAGATATGCACCATTCCCGTTTCTCCGCCGGCAAGCTTTACAAAAGCGCCGAAGTTTGTAATACCGGTGACTTTGCCCTCAACAATGTCGCCAACCTGTAATTGCATAAAAGATGTTTTCCTCCTATTAAAAGCCCGGCATCAACCGCCGGGAGTGATGTCGTAATAAACTCTCTCGTCAGGGTAAACATAGCCCCTGTTTTCACGGGCGTATTTTTCAATCAGCTCTTTTTCGTTGCCATCGGCAAGAATCCTGCGCTTTTCCTCGTTTTCAATCTGCTGCTGCTGATAAGCCTGAGATAAGGATTCCGCCTCGTTCTGCTTTGCCTTAATGTCGGAGCTGAGCCGAATCATTGAAAACACAAAATAGCAGACACCGATGAGACCCACAAACAAGAGGATAAGACTATGCTTTCTTATGCCGTTTTTTTTCATAATCTTTACTTCCTTTTTTGCTGCCTTTTTTTCTCGGTCCCGAATTTTGTTTAGCCGGAGGCGACGTTTGCGGCAATTCACCGCGCATGAACATTTCCATTTCCTGAGCGATTCTCGCCCTGCGCTCTTCAAGGCTCAGCGGTTTCGGCGGGCCTTCAGCCGCCGCGGCGGCTTTTCTTCGGCTAAAGTAAAATCCGAATACATTATACAATAGTGCTTTAATTCGTTGCAAGCGTAAAATTAATTTATTTTTGGTTTTTATCGCCGTTTTTCTAAGAGCCGCGCCAATTTTTTCGCATAATTTGCGAATAAGGCCGAAAAGCTTTATAAAGGGGTAGGATATTATCCTGAAAACTTTAATGAAAAGCCTCCTTAAAAATTCGATTATCCTATCCCCAATGCTGTAAACAAAGCTGCCGAAAGTAAGGTAGTAGATAATAAAGCCGAGAAGCTCGCCCAGAACGGCGAACATTCTGATTTCTCCCATGTTCTTGGAGAGCAGAAAAGCGAAAGAGAGGGCAAAAACAAAAAGGATGTATATAACATCCTGTATGGCAACGGCGATTTTGCCGAAATTTACTGCGAGGCGCAGTATTCTGAATATATCGAATACCGCGCCCGCAAAAAATCCTATGCCAACCGCCATGAAAAACAGTCTTGTCTGGTGCGCAAGCTCTATTCCGTACACTATCTGAACACCTTGCTGAAGAAGCCGCCGCTTCTCTTTTCGATTTCGGAATAATGAAGGGTCGAAATGCTGCCCTCTATGCACATTTCTCCCGTTTCTATGCTGAGATTATTGATATGAAGGTCCTGCCCCTGGATAGTCAGCTCGCCCATTTCCGTATTGACAATTATCGTGCTTTCGTCAAAGCTGTCCACATCCAAAACGCCGGAGATGCTGAGCTTTCTTCTGTTTTCAAGCACAAGGTTATGGGGCATTCCCGTTCTTTTCTCCTCTGCCAAGGCACTCACCTCTAAATTCGCAAATATCCTCTTTTAATTGATATGAGGACAAGGGGATTAATATGCGAATAAGCTTTGGCGGAGTGTATAAAAAGTTACAGTATTAATAAATTGTTGCATAAATGTTGCAAATATTATGTATTTAAAGTATAATTGAG
>LFSO01000007.1:0-1534 GCA_001512765.1 Clostridiales bacterium DTU053 | reverse complement strand
CATCTATGTTGACGAAAACGGCGATGTTCTCAGAGAGGAGATTTTCTCCTACGGCAAAGAGTGCTTTAACGCCGATGAAACAAGAGATGTGCTTTTAAGCTCAATCGGCGTCTGCAATAAGATATACAGAGCGGATTTTTTAAGAAAAATCGGCGCGAAATTCAGAGTTCAAAAATGGTACGAGGATTTTGATTTTATAATTAAGGTGCTTTTGTCGGCTCAGAGGATTTCGGTTGTGGAGGACGCCTTTTATTACTACCTTCAAAGACAAGGCTCCATAATGAATAACTCTAACCTTATAAGAAATCTTGAAATTCTTGAGGCTCTGAGCGAAACTCTTAAATTCTGCAAAGAGCGGAATCTGTTGGAAAAATATTATGACGAAATAGAGTTTTTGGCTCTGCTTCACGCTTACAGCGCCGCGAGCGTCAGGATAATCAACGCCGACGCGGATAAAAAGGACAAGCTCTTGGCCCTTGAGGAAATTAAATCCTACATGGATAAAGAGTTTAAAGATTTTAAGAATAACAAATATATAGGGTCTCATTTGTCAAGGAACAAAAAGATAGTGATGAGACTTCTTGATTTAAAGCTATATACGCTTATAGGCCTTATGTTCAAGGCAAAAAGGGTTTTGGCAAGATAGACGGAAAGAGGAAGAAAATGCAGCTTATCAAAGACAGAAAAAGACTTGTTACGGGCTTTATTGCTGTATTTGTTTTGCTTCAGCCCTTTATAGATGTATTTACTTCATTAGCCATAAGGAATAGCATGGGCGCCTCCTTGGGCGTTTTGGTGCGCTCATTTTTTATGGCGGTAATCACCGCGTACTGTATTCTTCTCTCCAAGACCGACAAAAAGCTTAAACTGGGCGTTGCCCTTTACATGATAGCAACCGGCGGATACCTTATGTTCTACTTCGCCCATTTCTTTAAGACGGGCGGTCTTTTCTTTGCCTTTACCAACATAAAAGAGGCGGTAAAGGTATTTTATTTTGTATTTCTGCTTTTGGGCTTCTACCTTATTTACAAGGAGTACAAATTCACCGTCAGCGACACGGTTCTGTCTATTACGGCGGCTCTGTATATGAGCATCATCGTAATAGCCTTTGTTACCGGCACCAGTTACCCCTCGTACAAGCATGGAGAGGGTTTTGTGGGCTGGTTCTACGCCGCCAACGAGATCGGAGCCATAATCGGCATTTTGGCGCCGTATCTGCTTGTGAATTCCGTTAAGGGCTTAATCAAGGCTCTGAAAGAGAAAAAGTATCCTCTTTTTGCCCTTTATTCTTTCCTCTGCCTTGAAACCGTATTCTGCGCTTTGTTTATAGGCACAAAGGCGGTATTCCTCGCTTTCATGCTTTTCGTCGCCATTGCTTTGGCGCTGGCGCTTTTCAAGGCGTACAAGAAGGCAAAAACCGTGAATATAAGCCGAAAGGCCGTAAGCTCTGCGCTTATCGCGGCGGTTCTTTGCGTATCTGTTTTCAGCGGACTTTATATCGTATCCCCTATCAGAGCCAACTTAACGGGCAAGG
>LFSO01000006.1 GCA_001512765.1 Clostridiales bacterium DTU053 | reverse complement strand
CCGAACTCGAACTTGAAGTCATCGTCGGGTTCCTCAGGATCCTCAGGCTCTGTGGGCTCTGTCGGGTCTGTGGGGTCTGTGGGTTCTGTGGGTTCTGTCGGTTCGGTAGGATCTGTCGGATCAGCTGTTGTTGTCTCTGAGGGCTCTTCGTCGTCATCATCGTCGTCGTCATCAAAGAGCGAACCGACAAGATCACGCAGAGTCTCAGCAAGGCTCTTAATTGTGTCAACTTCGAACAGACCGTTGATAGTTTCTGTGATAAGGTCGGACAGTGAGGTGAAGTCCTCATCGTCTATTAAGGTCTTTACGATGTCTTCAATGTTGTTGTAGACATCCGTAGCCTTTGTCTTGGTCCAGCGGTTGCCGTAGGTGAGGTAAACCACTGAAGGTGAAGCTTCGGGATCTGCGTTCTGGGTGTACTTCCAATCCATCTGAGCCATGTCATATCTCTGCGGGTTGAGTAATTCGATAATTACCGCAATACCCTTGCCCGGGTCGGCGCCGAGGCCTTCAAGAATGACATCCGTGTCAAGATCGGGAAGACCACCGTCGATAAGGTCTTCAAGTGTAATGTCAATTATCGGACGTACTGTGTCAAGCAGTACATAGAGCGGATACAGTACATTGTTGATTGTTGTCTGAACGCCGCCGCTGTCGATGAAGTGGAGCAGTGAAGGCAGTATCTGGAGTACTTCGCCTATCGGGTCTGCTGCGATTTCATCAAGTCTTCCAAGCAGCGGGTTGATAACAAGCTCAAGTGCTGCTGTCGGGTTTGCTGCTACTGCTGCCTCATACTCGGCCTTTGTCATCAGGTTCTTTGTGCCGAGTGCTTCAAGCAGCGGTACAAGACCGTAAGCATATCCGCTGTAGCCGAGTACGGAGATGAACGGGTTGCCGCTCTTGCCCTTGAAGAGATTTATGTTCTTGCCGGCAAGCAGCAGGTTGAGAACCGGTGACAGCGGCTTCAGCACTTCGTTAAGAGCGCCCATGAATCCGTCTCTGTCGCCATCCTCAAAGCCCCAATCGTAATTCTCGTGGTACTTGTTCCATGCGTTAAGGTCAAGGCCGATTTCACCGAGAATCTTGTCAAGGATTTCAGGTATTTCAAATGTTACAGGCTCTGTTGTGGGCTCTGTGGTCGGGCCTGTTGTGGGCTC
>LFSO01000002.1:5904-18709 GCA_001512765.1 Clostridiales bacterium DTU053 | reverse complement strand
TTTCTTACAACGGCAAGGTTAAAGTCGTTCCCACCAAAGAAGAGCTGCGTCTGCCCTCAATGAAGGCCGTAACCTTCGGCGAGAATACACAGACAAGCGTTAATATAAGCTGGTACACCAAGCTCTCCGTCACCGGAACGGATATTGAGATTTATCCCGCAAACGGAAACAATCCTCCCATGTTCACAGGAACGCCCACAACAGGCGCGGGAATCAGGAAATTCACACAGGTTGTAAAGAGGAGCTATCCCGCAGGCAGCTTCGGTATCTTTGACTTCGGCAGCTCCGAAGTTGAAACAAGGCGCCATGTGATTCAGCTCACGGGTCTCGAGAAGGGCAAGAAATACTTCTACCGCGTGGGCGACGCCTCCAGAGGCTGGTGGAGCGAAATCGGCTCCTTCACAACGGGAGCCGGAGAAGGCAACTTCACCTTCCTCTACATGAGCGAATCCGGCGGCAAGACCAAGGCTCAGTACGAGATTTTCGCCAACACCGTTAAAGAGGCTCTGAAGGCATATCCCAAGACCTCCTTCATAATGCATGCGGGCAGCCTTACAGCAAACGGCGCCAACACAAGGCACTGGCAGTGGGCTCTTGACACACCCGCAGAGCTCTCTCAGACAATCCTCATGCCCGCCGCGGGCAGACTCGACGCAAGGGGCATCAACAGCATGCTCAATACCTTTGACCTGCCCCTGCCCGACCTCTATCAGGAGAGCTCCGGCACAGGTCTTTACTACTCTTTTGACTACAACAATGTCCACTTCGCGGTTCTGAACACCAACGACCAGAAGGCCGACGGAACCTTAAGCGACGCTCAGATTAAGTGGCTCAAAGAGGACCTTGAGGAGACAAACAAGCCCTGGAAGATAGTAATGATGAATAAGTCACCCTACTCCAGCGGCCCGCATATCGGCGACCCCGAGACAATAGCTCTCAGGAACCAGATAGGTGACCTCCTCTACAAGTACAGAGTGGACCTTGTTCTTCAGGGCAACGACGGAGTATATATGCGCTCACAGCCCATCAGGGCCAACAGGGACGCAGGCTCCGACGCTCACATCATTACAAATTCCGAAGGCAAGATGTACACCTCGGTACTTAACCCCATGGGCACCATTTACCTCAACAGCGGTCCCGCGGGCGCAAGGGGCAATACGACAGTGCCCGACTCCGAGACAATTCAGTACATACCCAGAGGCGTAAAGAGCTACTCCAGCTTAAAGCCCATGTTCACCGCCATTACTGTTGAGGGCGACAACCTCTTTATAGACGCCTACACCGTAGAGGGCGACGAGCTGACAAGCATAGACCGCATAGCAATCGAGCGCGGCACCAAGGAGTTCCCGATGGGCGATGTAAACCTTGACGGCAAGGTCAACGCAAAGGACGCCAGAGAGCTTCTCCGCCACTATGCGATACTTGAGATAATCACCGACTCAAAGGCCATGATGGCGGCCGATGTAAACGGCGACGGCAAGATTAACGCCGCCGACGCAAGACTGATTCTCAGAAAGGTCGCAAAGCTGGAGGAGTTCAAAAAGCAGACAGTAAGCGTCCCCGTAAAGGAGCTTTGGAAGTAAAAAAATTAGGGAGTACAAACCGTACTCCCTTTTTTTATGCCCAAAACGGTGGGTGACACCCCCGCGCATAGGGGTCGCCCGTGGATACCTCCCCCGAAGGGATACCCGCCCGCACAATGGGTCAGACCGTTGCCCACACCCTCAGCGGGAGATAACCGCCCGCGCAATAGGACTCTCCGCCATAGGAGGGGGACGCCGCCGGCCAGTATGTAGAGGTCGCACCGCTCCCCAACGCCCGCAGGGTGGGACGAAAAGGGGCGATACCCGCACCCCCCGAAGGGATACCCGCCGAAACAAGGGGAAACCCCCGACTCATTTTTTGCGCACCCTCCCCCGCCACGCAAAAGGGCGTCAACCCCGCTCCCCGCCCCGTTGGTTGGGAGAACAGGAACACAGGGCTCTCCAAAATAGAGGGGGCGAGCTCACAGCCACGCCGCAGGGGTAACTTTTCCCCCGCCCGCACCTCGTCAGTCGCAGGGGTGACCGCTCCCACGCCGCTGAGGAAAGCAAACCCACCCCACCGCCCGCAGGGGTAACTTTTCCCCCGCCCGCACCCCGTCAGTCGCAGGGATGACCGCTCCCCCTCCCCCGCAGGCTGCGGCACACGCCCACGCAGGGTCACCTCCCCCATAGGCGCTATGCCCTTTTTCCTTTTTGGCATATTGAAAACGGTCGGGGGCTGTGTTATCCTATCCATAACTAAACAATAAAGGGTGAAATTATGTTTAACGGTTTGGGTATGAACATGGGCAACCTTTCAAGACTCTCCAACGCTCAGACAAGGTCCATCAGCCCCGAAAACTTTACGGGCGAAAAGGGCAAGGGCGGCATGAGCACCGACGGTCCCGCGCTTAAAAACGCTCAGCGGGCGGGGCTCGGTCAGGGCTGGAAAATCTCCCCCTACATAATAATTCAGCCGGGCGAGACGGCAGTTCTCGCCGACATAAAAGGCATGGGCGCCATTCAGCACATCTGGATGACCCTTGCGGGCTACTACCGCTTTGCCATTCTCAGAATGTACTGGGACGACAGCGAAAAGCCCAGCGTAGAATGCCCCGTCGGAGACTTCTTCTGCGACCCGCAGCCGGGGGATTTCAGGCAATTGACTTCCCTCGCGGTCTGCGTAAATCCCGGCAGCGCGTTTAACTGCTACTGGGAAATGCCCTTCAGAAAAAGAGCCTACATCACCATTGAGAATATATCCGACAAGGAAATGACCCTTTTCTATCAGATAGACTACTGTCTAACCGAGGTGCCCGACGACTGCGCATACTTCCACGCTCAGTTCCGCAGGGTAAACCCCCTGCCTTACAAGGAGGTTTACACCATCCTTGACAATGTGCGGGGCAAGGGTCATTATGTCGGCACCTATATGTTCTGGGGCGTCAACAACAACGGCTGGTGGGGCGAGGGCGAAATCAAGTTCTACCTTGACGGCGACAAGGAATTCCCCACCATCTGCGGCACAGGCACAGAGGACTATTTCTGCGGCTCCTACTCCTTCGCGGTGAACAACCAGTACGCCGAGTACTGCACACCCTACGCGGGTCTGCACAAGGTCATAAAGCCCGACGGAGCGAACATTACCCAGCAGAGGTTCTCCATGTACCGCTGGCACATAGCCGACCCCATCCGCTTTGAAAAGGATATTAAGGTCACCATTCAGGCTCTTGGCTGGAGAAAGGGCGGAGCGTATCTCCCCCTTCAGGACGATATTTCCTCCGTCGCGTTCTGGTATCAGACCCTCCCCGTGCCCGAATTCCCCAAGCTCCCCGACAGAGATTATCTTGAGATAATATAAATTCTGCCCCTGCGGAAAGCGGGGGCAAATTTTTATGCTGAAGCGACTGCTCAATCCATAGCCGCTTATCCGAGGCTCCCAATGGTCCGTAATGCCTTCAAGATAAAATACAACCATCAGCCTGTCGCCGCGGTTTGCCAATATATCATTTAAGAAAAATAATTCTCGGTCACGAGTTGTCCGAGCTCTGCCTAAAAAACTTCAGCGGCTGCCTTAAAGCAGCCGCTTTATATTGGGAAAGTTTTACTCTATCAAAAGACCTGCGCTGGCATATCCCGTAACCGTGCCTGCGAGACCCGCGGTGGGGGGCTGGAGATAGAAGACCAACAGCAGTCTGTCGCCCGCCGATACGGGAATATTCGTGTCAACCGAGTTCTGCACTATATCGCCGAGAGCGATGGGTGACGCGAGAGCGGGCTGAAGCTCTACGACGCTTTCGGGTATAACCGAGAAATTGTTCGAAGTGGACGAGTCGGAGCGGTAGAGGGCCGCGTAGATGTTGTAAAAGGCGCCAAGCAATACATCGATGGCGGCAGTTACGCTGAAAAGGGCGGTAATGTTGGTAATAGTGCTGTCTCTGGGCACAATGTAGGCAAAGTTCAGCGGTGTGCCGAGAAGGTCGCCCTCAAGGTTTATGGTGGTGCCCAGCACGCTAACACCTATAAAATTGGTGCCGAAGCCCACAAAGCTGGGGGCTCCCACAAGTCCGCCCACAAGAGTGGTGAGCGTAATCGCTCCGCCCGAGGAGAAGGGTATAATGGCTCCAACGCCGGGAGGACCCTCAGGACCCGTGGCGCCCGTTATTCCCGTCGCGCCCGTAGCGCCGATGCCCTCAACCATCTTAATGGTGAGACTTGCCTTTACGGGCAGGTAATCGGCGAGATATACCCTTTGTCCGCTCTGATTTTCGATCCACAAACTCAAGGGCAAATTGGCGTCGTCAACAACAACGGTGGCGGAGCCTGAAATTTCACCGGTCTTAACCTGTGAGCTGCCCTGGAATGTGCCCGAATTCTGGGTCTGAACAGCGAAGACTATGCTCGGGACATTGCCCGCGGACTGGGTTGCCACCGACCACTTAATGTCGTAAACTCCTATGCGGTTTATGGTGATTATTCCTGTACCACTGTCGTAGGATATATTTTCTGATGATTCTGCTACACTATCAAAACCAAGAGTGGCGGTATCTTCAATAAATCCTCCGCCTGCTCTGATAAGCTGTAAATATTCGGTCATATATTAAATTCCTTCCTTTCAGAATGGGGTCAAGACATCATATGAAAAGCGCCGAAATAGGTTAACAATTTGTCCCGATTAGGGTATAATTATGGGGCAAAAGAAAGGGTGACAGCATGCCGAAATTCGAGCTTACGAACATGATAATGATTAAAGACCCGAAAACGGGACTTGTCGCGGCGATAGACAGAATAAAAAGCCCCCTGGGGCTTTCTCTCCCCGGGGGACATATAGAGGACGACGAGAGCTTTTATGACAGCGCCGTAAGGGAAGCATACGAGGAAACGGGGCTGAAAGTTAAAAACTTAAAGCACTGCGGCGTCATACACTGGCTGAATACAGACACAAAAGACAGGTATATTGTTTTCCTTTATAAGACAAGCGAGTTCGAGGGTGAGCTTAAAGAATTCTCCGACGAGGGAAAAAACAAGTGGGTAAGCGTTGAAGAACTCCTAAGCTGCAAGGCGGAGACAAGAATGCCCGAATATATGCCGATGTTTTTAAACGATGACCTGAACGAAGCCTTTGGACCCTGGCGGGAAAACGAGGATTTCAGTATTTACTACAAATAAAAACGGAGCGGATATTTCCGCTCCTGGATTTCGAAAATAAAAAGGCAGGCGCAAAACCTGCCTTTGATTTTTGTATTTATTTTCCTGCCCTGCTGATTGCCTCCCAAAGACCCACAAGGTATGTGGCGCCCAGGGCTCTGTCGTAAAGTCCGTAGCCGTAGCGGCCCTTTTCGCCCCAAATCATTCTGCCGTGGTCGGGGCGTATGTAGCCGTCAAAGCCGCTGTCGTAAAGAGCCTTCATAATCTCGTACATATCAAGGGAGCCGCACTCGGTGGGATGGGCGGACTCCTCAAAGTCCATCTCGCCCGTGAGCTTTATGTTTCTGAGGTGGGCAAAGTGAATCCTGCTGCCGCCGATTTCACGAATCATGGCGGGGAGGTCGTTGAATCTGCCCGCGCCCAGTGAGCCTATGCAGAAGGTAAGGCCGTTTGCCTCGGAGTCGACAAGCTTTAAGAATCTCTTTAAATTCTCCATCCTTGTGATAATCCTCGGCAAACCGAAAATGGACCACGGCGGGTCGTCGGGGTGAATGGCCATCTTGACGCCGCTCTCCTCGGCAACGGGAATGACCGCCTCAAGGAATCGCTTTACATTCCTCCAAAGCCCCTCCTCGTCCAAATCCTCGTACTTTTTCAAAAGCCCTTTAAGCTCGTCCTTTGTGTAGCTCTCGTCCCAGCCGGGCAGCGACAGCTCGCTCTCCGCTGGGTTCATCTCGAGAACTCTGGAGTGCCTGTAAGAAAGAGCGTTGGAGCCGTCGGGGAGCTGAGTTTCAAGGTCGCTTCTCAGCCAGTCGAAAACGGGCATGAAGTTGTAGCAGATTACCTTAACTCCCGCTTTGCCAAGCCTCCTGACATTTTCGCAGTAGTTGTCGATAAGTCTGCCGCTGTCGGGGGTGCCCAGTTTAATATTTTCGTGTACGGGAACGGACTCCACAACCTCGAACTCAAGACCGTGGCTGTTCGCCGCGCTCTTAATCGCGTTTATGCTCTCCTCGGGCCAGACCTCGCCCACGGGGACATCATAAACGGCGCTGACTATGCCCGTCATGCAGGGTATCTGCCTTATGTGGGAAAGCGACACGGGGTCGTTCTTGCCGTACCACCTGAAGGTCATCTTCATACTTTTATCTTCCTTTCAAGAAATTCCAAATATCAGTTTAAACGATTTAATACAAAAAGTAAAGCCTACTCTCTGCCCCTGTCCAGCCTGCGGTTTCTGACCCAGATAAGAGCGTCGGCCGAGACCATAAGGAGATTAAGGCAATAAAAAAAGAAAACATAAGTGATTCTGCCGGAAATCAGCTTTGACGCGATACCCGCGGCGTAACCCACGATGATAAAGCAGAGAAAAACAATGCTCTTGCCCTTGGCCGTCTTCGCCTTTAAAGACTTGGCGATTGAAACGGGCCACGAAACGCCAAAGCAAATAACCATAACAGCTTCCAAAAACTCCGCCACAAAACCAGTCCTTTCTATGTATGCAGTATATCACAATCTGAGAAAAGGTGGAAGTAAAAAGGCAGCATATAATTGTATTTTGTTTGAGCTTAACAGGTTAAAGCAGCGGGTCACCGCTCCCCTAATTTTAAGGGGTGTGACACTTCCGCCGTGGGAACTTCCCATCAGAGGAGCGCTGACTCTCCCCTCCCGGGCGGCATATCCTTTGCGGCGGCTGGCTCTCCCCACAGTTCGGCGGGCGGCACATCCTTTGCGGCGGNNCCCGCAGTTCGGCGGCGCACTCCGCTCAGCGGGCGGTTCTCAATAAAACGCGGGGGCGGACTCTCCGCCCTCTCCCTCCCGCCTATGGTGGGCGGGAATCACGGACTGGGGCGGGAAAATTCAAAAGCTTTATGCAAAATAGACAGG
Source organism: Clostridiales bacterium DTU053 (assembly GCA_001512765.1). Classification (GTDB taxonomy): domain Bacteria; phylum Bacillota; class Clostridia; order Oscillospirales; family Acutalibacteraceae; genus DTU053. Next base: position 11,651 of record LFSO01000002.1, on the reverse strand, counting down.
GAATTATTAAATTTTCTCTAAATTTTGTCAAAAATGTTGGATGCGTATATTTACAATCGGGAAAAATATGCTTTAATAAGGCTATCAAAGATGTAAGGGGTGTTTTTATGAAGTTTTGTGATAACTGCGCGGCAAGAGTCAGCGACGACGCTGTATTCTGCGCCAACTGCGGAATGAGCCTTACCTCCGACAGCGCGCCTTCTCAGAACAATACGCAGGGCGCGCCCCAGAGCTCAGCCTCGCCCGCTGAAAACACAAGCGACAACACTTACGGCGACTATTATCAGCAGCCCTATATTCCCACCGACCCCTTTGACCATACCCATGAGTTCAGCCCCGAGGAAATCTCCGAAAACAAGGTTTTCGCCGCCTGCGTTTATATTCTCGGCGTTATGGGAATCATCATCGGACTGCTTGCGGCAAATTCCTCAAAATATGTCCGCTTCCATGTCCGTCAGGCGCTCAAGATTTACCTTCTGGCCATGGTCAGCATGATTCTGGGTCTCGTATTCTTCTGGCTGATTATCCCTATAATTGCCGCTTCCGTATTTGTAATAATCCTCTTTGTGGTTATGATAATTGGCTTTATCGACGCTTGGAAGGGCAGGGCAAAGGAACTGCCGATTATAAGAAACTTTTTGAAATAATGTTTTAAACTTATTCTCAGCAAAATTAAAGCCGCAAGTTTGCTTTGCGGCTTTTCTTATGCTCATCAAAAAATGCCGCAAGCTCATCGCCTGCGGCATATATTTAATTCACTTTATACTTCTTCACCACATCCATGGCGGTGACTCTGTTTTCGGTAAGCTCAATATTGGTCTTGCCGTAAAGGGCGAGCTGAAGTTTTTGCGCCGCTGCGGGATAATCCACAACCCAAATCCAAGCGTCGCCGTTGTACGCCATTCTGTCCTTCTCCTCGGGAACCGCCATGTCAACTATCTCGTAGCTGTACCACTTCTTAACAATGCCCTGGGTGGCAAGGCGGATAATCTCCGTTGCGGGGCAGTTTGTCACCACATTGTTTGCCAGCTCTTTTACAAGGTCGGTAATCTGAGAGGTGCTGACCTGAGAGCTTTTCTTTATAAGGGCGGCTATAATATCCCTCTGCCTTCTGGTGCGGCTGATGTCTCCGTCGGCGTCGCTGCCTCTGATTCTGGCAAAGAGCAGAGCCTGCTTGCCGTTTAAGAGCACATTCTCGCCGTAGGGCATATCCTTGCAGTTGTACTCGGCTTTATTCCTTATATACTTAGCCTCGTGCTCTTTTACCGTTACATTGATGCCGCCTATCATGTCTATAACCCGTTCAAATGATTTGAAGGCGACGGCAAAATAATAGTCAATGTCAATCTTGTAGTCGTTCTCGATGGTTTCGATAAGGCACTCGGGACCGCCGTAAGGGTACGCGGCGTTGATTTTTGCGTACCTTTCGCCGTTGGGAGTGTTGATGTAGGTATAGCTGTCCCTGAAAAGCGAAACAAGGGTAATCTTTTTGGTTTCCTTATTAAACGACACCAGAATTATAGCGTCGGAGTTGCCCGATATGGCGTCGCCGTCTCTGTTGTCAAGTCCCAAAAGCAGGATGTTAAGTACCTTTTTGCTCCTTAAATGCTGTCCGCCGTTGGTGGACCACTTTTTAAGGAATTCCTTAAGGCTCCTCGCTCCCGACACGCCCAGCATGCTTTCAAAATGCTCGTCCTCGCCGAAATCCTCGTCAAAGTCGTCATAGAAATCGGTATTTCCCGGTGAGTTGGGGTTCACAAAGTTTATTCCCGAAAGGCGGACAAAGGAATATCCGCTGACGGTCAGCGCACAAATGATGCAAACCGCAACAGATACAAGGAAAATCTGCTTCTTTTTCAGCGGCACCTGTCCTCGCTTTTGCCTGTAAACTACGGTTTTTCTTTCCACAAACACACTTCCTGACTTAAAGCGCTAAATATTCGTTTATATAGACTGGGATGAAAAGACTTTTGTTTCGGGCTCAAAGTATAAAATGCCCAACAATTTTTCAGTATATCACTACAATGTGAAAAATCAAGCTGTTAATTTTTAAATTATAAGCACTAATCGGCGCATATTTTGTGAATTATTCCAGCAAAAAGCGGGGAATTTATCCCCGCTTTATATTTTATTCTGTTTTTTCGGAAATAATCTCCTCTTCGGGAGTTGTGTCCTCCTCCCCGTCATCGGCGGGCAAAGTATCAACTTCGTTCTCGTCGTCGGAGTGCTCGGCGGTGGTGATGGTTGCCACCTTGTCGTTCTCGCCTACTCTCATGACCCTTACGCCCTTTGACGGACGGGAGAAGATGCTGATTTCGCTTGCGGGGATACGGATTATTATGCCCTCTGCGGAGATAAGGATTACATCCTCATCGTCCTTTACTTCTCTTACGGCGCAGACAAGTCCGAACCTGTCGGTCTTGTAGTTTATGACGCCCAGACCGCCTCTTGTCTGGATGCGGTAGTCCTCGGAAAGGCTTCTTCTGCCGTAGCCCTTTTCGCTGACGGTGAGAATCTTGCCGCCTTCTCTGAGGAGCGTCATGCCCACTACCTCGTCGCCCTCTTTAAGGGTGATTGCCTTGACTCCCCTGCCCGTTCTGCCGATGGCTCTTGCGTCGGTCTCCTTAAAGCCGATGCACATGCCCTGCCTTGTGGCTACAAGGAGATTATCCTCGCCCGAGGTCAAAAGCACATAGGCAAGCTCGTCGCCCTCGTCAAGATTTATGGCTATAACGCCTTTTCTGCGGACATTCCTGTATTCCTCAAGCTCGCTGCGCTTTATAACGCCCTTCTTTGTGACCATGCAGATGTATTTGCTCTCATCCTCTTTCGCGACTCTAATCATCGCGGAAACCTTTTCCTCGGACTCAAGGGGCAGGAGGTTGACGATGTTAATGCCCTTGCTGGTGCGGCTGCCCTCCGGAATCTCGTAGCCTTTAAGCCTGTAAGTCCTGCCCTTGGTGGTAAAGAGCATTATATGGTCATGGGTGGAGCAGGTGAACATGGTCTCGGCCACATCCTCCTCGCGGCGGGTAAGACCGATTATGCCCCTGCCGCCTCTCCTTTGCAGCTTATATGTGTCCACGGTCTGACGCTTGATGTAGCCCATGGTTGTAAGTGTCAGAACGCAGGTTTCCTCGGGGATAAGGTCCTCCACATCAACCTCGCCGCTGACATTTACAATCTCGGTTCTTCTCTCGTCGCCGTACTTCTTGCTGATTTCCAGAGCCTCTTCCTTGACTATGGCGAGGACTCTCTCATGCGAGCCTAAAATCTCGGTGTACTCTATAATCTTTGCCTTGAGGGTAGCCATCTCCTCGTCCAGCTTTTCCCTCTCAAGACCTGTGAGCTGTCCGAGACGCATCTGGACGATGTGGTTTGCCTGAATCTCATCAAAGCCGAACCTTTCCATAAGGTTCGTTTTGCCCTCGGGTATGCTCTTGGAGGCTCTGAGTATGGCGATAACCTCGTCAATGAAGTCGAGGGCCTTCAGAAGCGCCTCCACTATGTGGGCTCTTTCCTTGGCCTTTCTTAAATCGAACTCTGTGCGGCGCCTTATGATATCGCACTGATAGTCGATGTACTGGGTCAGAATATCCTTTAAGGTCAGGATTTTCGGCACTCCGTCCACCAGAGCCAGCATAATTACGCCGAAGGTTACCTGCATCTGGGTAAATGTGTAGAGCTGATTTAAGACGACCTGGGGATTCGCGTCCTTTTTAAGGTCTATTACAATCTGCATGCCGTTTCTGGAGGAGTAGTCGTTGATGTCGGCAATGCCTTCTATTTTCTTTTCCTTTACATGCTCGGCAATGCTCTCGATAAGCCTTGCCTTGTTTACCTGATAGGGCAGCTCGGTGACGACTATTCTGTACCTGCCGTTCTTGCCTTCTTCAATCTCTGCCCTTGCCCTTACAATCAGCTTGCCCTTGCCTGTGCCGTAAGCGGCTCTGATGCCTGAGCGTCCCATAATTATGCCCGCTGTGGGGAAGTCGGGACCCTTGATATGCTCCATCAGCTCGTCAAGGTCAGTGTCGGGGTTGTCAATAAGGCAGCACATGCCGTCCACAACCTCGGTAAGGTTGTGGGGCGGAATATTCGTAGCCATGCCGACGGCAATGCCCATGGAGCCGTTGACAAGAAGGTTCGGGAAGCGTGAAGGCAGAACAACCGGCTCCTTTAAGCGGTCGTCGTAGTTGGGTCTGAACTCAACCGTTTCCTTGTCGATGTCGGTCAGCATCTCAAGGGCGATTTTGCTCATTCTGGACTCGGTGTACCTGTAGGCTGCGGGCGGGTCGCCGTCAATAGAGCCGAAGTTGCCGTGTCCGTCAACAAGGGGGTACCTCATTGAGAAGTTCTGAGCAAGTCGCACCATAGCGTCATAGACCGACGCGTCGCCGTGGGGGTGGTATCTGCCCAGAACGGAACCGACCGTGTCGGCGCACTTTCTGTAGGGCTTGTCGGGAGTCAGCCCGTTTTCGTACATTGTATAAAGTATTCTTCTGTGAACAGGCTTAAAGCCGTCCCTTACATCAGGCAGTGCCCTTGACATAATTACCGACATGGAATAGTCAAGGAAGGATTTTTTCATTTCCTTGTTTATTTCAACATCAATAATCTTACCGCCGCCGGATGTGGTAACAATGTTCTCGTTATCCATTAAGTGACCGTGCCTTTCTGTGAGAGTTTCTCACCGAATTTGAAAGAAGTTTTCGACATTTAAGTTTTAGACAGCATTGAACAATATTTTGAACAAGCTGAGTTTTGAACAATTAAATGTCAAGGTTTTGAACATACTTGGCGTTCTTTTCGATGAACTCGCGCCTTGGCTCGACCTTGTCGCCCATGAGTATTGAGAAGGTCTCATCCGCTTGGCTCGCGTCCTCTAAAGATACTCTGAGCATGGTTCTCCTTGCCGGGTCCATGGTGGTTTCCCAAAGCTGGATGGGGTCCATCTCGCCGAGACCCTTGTATCGCTGAACATCGCAGTTGCCGCCCATTTCCTCGATTATGGCGTCCCTCTCCTCATCGGAGTAGGCGTAAGCGTGTTTTTTGCCCTTGGAGATTCTGTAAAGGGGCGGCTGAGCTATATAGACATAGCCGTGCTCAATAAGCGGGCGCATGTATCTGAAGAAGAAGGTAAGAAGCAGCGTTCTTATGTGAGCGCCGTCCACATCGGCGTCCGCCATGATGACTATCTTGTGATAGCGAAGCTTTGTTATGTCAAAATCCTCGTCAATGCCCGTTCCCAGAGCTGTCACGACGGGCATGAGCTTGTCGTTGCCTATGACCTTGTCAAGCCTTGCCTTTTCCACATTGAGCATCTTGCCCCAGAGGGGGAGGATTGCCTGGGTCATTCTGTCCCTGCCCTCTTTTGCGCTGCCGCCCGCGGAGTCACCCTCTACGATGTAAAGCTCGGTGTTTTCGGGGTTCTTGTCAACGCAGTCGGCGAGTTTACCCGGCAGCGAGTTGCTTTCAAGGGCGGATTTGCGTCTTGCCAGGTCTCTTGCTTTTCTCGCGGCCTCCCTTGCCCTCGCCGCGTCGAGAGCCTTGCCGAAGATATCCCTTGCTATTGAGGGATTTTCCTCAAAGAATATCATCAGTTTCTCGTAAACCGTCTGGGACACAAGCTGAGTAATATCCGTATTGCCCAGCTTGCTCTTGGTCTGACCCTCGAACTGAGCATCGGTGAGATTTACGCTTATAACCGCAGTCAGACCCTCTCTCACATCCTCGCCGGAGAGATT
>LFSO01000002.1:0-5896 GCA_001512765.1 Clostridiales bacterium DTU053 | reverse complement strand
CTGCCGTAGTCGTTGAAAACCCTTGTGAGGGCGGTTTTAAAGCCCGTTTCGTGGGTACCGCCGTCAACGGTTCTGACATTGTTGGCAAAGCTCAGAATATTCTCGTTATATCCGTCGTTATACATAAGGGCGATTTCCACGCAGCGGTCGCCCGATGCGGCGCTGAAATAGATGGCGTTCGGGTGGATGGGGGTAAGTCCCCTGCTCTCGTTTATAAACTCCACAAAGCTGGCGATGCCGCCCTCGTAGCAGTAGACTTCCTCTATGATGTTGTTCTCGTCCCTTAAATCCGAAAGGGTGATTTTAAGCCCAGCGTTGAGGAACGCCTGCTCTCTGAGTCTCCTCTGGAGCACCTCGAAATCAAAGACTGTGGTCTCGGTAAAGATTTCGGGGTCGGGCTTAAATCTGATTAATGTTCCCGTCTCGTTTGTGTCGCCGATGATTTTAAGCTCGGTGACGGGGTCGCCCTTTTCAAAACGCTGGAAGTAAACATGACCCTTTTGAGAAATCTCAACCTCCAGCCACTCGGAGAGGGCGTTAACTACCGATGAGCCGACGCCGTGCAGACCGCCAGAAACCTTGTAAACTCCGTTGCCGAACTTGCCGCCGGCGTGAAGAACCGTCAGAACTATGGTGACGGCGGGCAGTCCGTACTGCTCGTTGATGTCAACGGGTATGCCTCGTCCGTTGTCCTTGACGGAGATGACATCCCCGGGGAGAATCTGAACCTCTATATGGTCGCAGTAGCCTGCAAGGGTCTCGTCAATGGAGTTGTCCACAATCTCGTAGACAAGGTGATGCAGACCCCTGGGACCGGTGGAGCCTATATACATGCCGGGACGCTTTCTGACAGCCTCCAGGCCCTCAAGGACCTGAATATGACTTGCGTCATACTCGCCGTTTACCTGTGTGTCTAAGGTGCCGTTTTGAAGTTTGTTATCCAGTTCAGACAATTCTATCCTATCCTTTCTTGCTCGGAACGCTTTAAGAGCGTTGCGCTGGAAAGCTGTGATATATAAATTTTCTCTTCCTCGCCCTCTCTTTTTGTGATTATAAAGGAGCGAGGCAGCTCGTAAGATACATTGATTACCTTGCCTTCTCTCTCAGCGTGCGCGAGAAAATCTCGGGTGCGCTTTGAGACAGTTGTTCTTTCAAGGTCGAATATGCCTATAATTTCGTCCATCGTCACTACGGTGGACTGACCGAGATGAAGAAACATAATCTCTCCTTATATTTCCCTGTCTTCGCACTGTGGCGGGGGTTTCACTTCTATATCAAAACGACTTTTTTCAGTCAGTGTGCCGTTTTCCACATAAAATGTCTTGCCGCCGCAGCTTCTGAGTATTGAATAGGGGTCGCAGCAGGTTATAAAGGTCTGCCTGTCGCCAAGGCAGCGAAGTATATAATCCTGCCGTGATATATCCAGTTCGCTCAGAACATCGTCAAGGAGTATAATCGGGGATTTGCCGCTGATTTCCTTGATTATCTCCGCTTCCGCGAGTTTCAGGGCTATGGCGGCGCTTCTTTGCTGACCCTGTGAGCCGAAGGTCCTTGCCGCCATGCCGTCAATCTCCACTTTTATGTCGTCGCGGTGGGGACCTACGCTTGTGCTGCCGGCGAGTATATCCTCTTTTCTGAGCGCTCTGAGCCGCTTTACAAAATCCTCTTTGCGGTTTATTTCAAAATCGCCCTGGGAGTAGGAAACTTTAAGACTTTCCTTGCCGGAGGAAATTCCCTCGTAAACGGCTTTCGAGTGCTCGCTTAAGATTTCGACATACTTTCGCCTTTTGTCGATTAAAAACACCGCAAATTCGGCCAGCTTTTCGTCCCAGACATCGAGAGTGTCCTCAAGGGAGGGGCGCATGTAAATGTCCTTTAAAAGCCTTGCCCTTTGGCTCAGAATCTTGTTGTAGGAATAAAGCGCGCTTTGATATGAGCGGCTGAGCTGGCAGAGCGCCAAATCCAGGAACTTTCTTCTCTCCGCCGGTCCGTCTTTTATAAGGGAAAGATGGGCGGGTGAGAACACGACCGCGCTGAACTCAGCCGACAGCGCCGACGGGGAGCTTTGCTCCACGCCGTTTAAAGTCGCCTTTCTCTTTTTTACGATTACAAGCTGCGCCTTCTGCACTCTCCTGCCGTCGAAAAACTCCGCTTCCGTTTTTGAGAAATCCTCGCCGAAGCGCACCAGCTCGGAATCTTTTGCTCCTCTGAAGCTCTTAAAGCCCGTAAAGAGCCAGATAAGCTCCAAAAGATTCGTTTTGCCCTGGGCATTCTCGCCGTAGATGATGTTAACGCCCTCCGACGGCTCTAATTCAATGCGTTCTAAATTTCTAAAATTCTCAGCCTTTAATGTCTTTACAAACATAAGTCTTACCTGAGCCGCACGACTTTGTAGACGGTGGCGCCTACTCTGAAGGAGTCGCCGTCAAAGAGCTTTTTGCCCCTTTGAAGGCACCTTTCGCCGTTTACAAATACCTTGCCTTCGGAAACCATGAGTTTCGCGTGACCGCCGGTCTCAGCCTCGCCCGCAAGTTTAAGCGCCGAGTCCAGCTTTATAAACTCGGTGGTTATAATCAGCTCTTTTTCAACTCTTTCAGCGGGAATTGCCTTAATCTTTATGACTTTTCTTTTTTTCTCCATAACATTCCCTTTTCCTAAAACTAATCCTTATATTATTTCCAAAATTTATGAGATTAGTTATTGAGCTTTACGGGGAGGATGAGATAAAGGAAGCTGTCGCCGCTTGTGGGAACAATGCATATGGGGGACAGGGGTCCGGATAGCTCTATTACGACCTCGTCCGTGTCGCAGGCTCTCAAAGCCTCTGTAAGATACCTGTAGTTAAAGCCGATTTCCACCCTGCTGCCCTCTATAACGGCGTCGGTTCTGTCGCTGGCGGTGCCGAGGGCTGTGGTGCCTGTGATTTTGACCGAGGAATCGTCAAATATGAATTTAAGCGGGCTCTTAAACTTCTCTGTAACAACAAGGGACGCTCTTTCGATACTGTCGGCAAAGTCCTTTGTCTTAATCCTGACTATTGTGGTCTTATTCTTGGGCAGAGCGGACCTGTAGTCAAGGAACTCGCCGTCAAGCAGCCTTGAAACCACGCTGTATCCGCCGACTTTGAAGATAATGTGCCTCATGCCGAGGTTTATCTCTATATCGCCCGTTTCCTCGTCAATGAGCTTTGTAACCTCCGACATGGTCTTTGCGGGCACAACAAAGCTCATCTTCTCGCCCTTGTATTCAACGGTCTCCCGCCTTAAAGCGAGTCTCCTGCCGTCAAGGGCTATAAGGGTCATTACATTGTCCTCTATTTCAAACTTAATACCTCTGTGAACCATTTTGCTGTCGTCTGTGGAAACGGAAAAGATGGTCTGCCTTACCATGTCGCGAAGTGACTCGCCCTTGACGCTGACGCTTGTCTCGGACTTGACGGAAGGAATCTCGGGATATTCCGCGGCGGAAATGCCCGAAATGGTATAGCTGGTTTCACCGCCGTATATGCGGCAGTTGTTCCTCTCGTCATTCTCGATTGTGACAGTGTCAAAGGGCAGATGCTTTAAAATATCGCAAAGGGTGCGGGCGTTTATTACCACTGCCCCCTCACGCTCAATTTCCGCCTCTATTTTGGTCCTGATGCCGAACTCCAGGTCATATCCGCAAAGCTCCACAAAGCCTTCCTTGGCGCTTATAAAGATGCCCTCAATAGTGGGCAGAACCGATTTTGTGGACGCTGCTCTCTGGACATTCTGACAAGCCTGTGACAGTACGCTTGTGTTGCAGACTAATTTCATTTAAGACCATTCCTTTCCGTTATCATAGCGGCAACAATATAAGACAATATAAAATAATTAAATAATATTTTAGTAGTAGTAATAGGGGCTGTCGAAAGTTTCGAAATCTTCCGAAACTCAAGAGCAGACACGCTTTCGGGCAAATTTTAGGTTTTCAAAACTTTTTAGCGGCTGTCTAAAAGAATTTTCGGAAAAGGAAAGATTTCGAAAATGTTCAAAACCCGTTGTCTAAATCCTAAAACTTGTTCAAAACTTTTAAGCTGTTTTTAACGGTGCGTTGTCTAAAGATTGTTTAAAACCGACAGCCTTATTTATCCTGAATATTCTTTATAATATCGAAGACCTGGTTTTTAAAGGCGATGTCCTTTGCGATTCTGTCCTCAACGGTGCTGATGGAGTGGTGAACCGTTGAGTGGGACTTGCCGCCGAATTTTTCGCCTATCTGCTGCTGTGAAAGGTCTGTAATTTCTCTGATTATATACATTGAAACCTGTCTTGCGGTGGAGATGGCGGCGTTTCTCTTTTCCGAGAGAATGTCGCTTACCGACACGCCGTAGACATTGGAGACATTTTCGATAATCTTGTCCACGGTGACCGAAACGGGCTCGTTGTCGGTTACCACATCCTTGACAACCTCCTGCACCACTTCCATGGTGATGGGCGTGCCGTTAAGGGTGTTGATGGCGTGAAGCTTTTTGACGGTGCCCTCAAGCTGCCTTATGTTGTGCTTGATTTTCTCCGCTATGAACTCCACAATGGAGTCGCTGAGAGTCAGACCCAAAGAAGCCGCTTTCCTGACGATTATAGCCATCCTTGTGTCTATGTCAGGCGGCTGAATGTCCGCCATAAGTCCCCACTCAAAGCGGGTTCTCAACCTCTCGTCAAGCAGCTCCATTTCTTTCGGCGGACGGTCGGAAGTAAGAACTACCTGCTTGCTGTTCTGAGTCAGAGTATTAAATGTATGGAAAATCTCCTCCTGGACAGAAACCTTGTTCTGTATGAACTGAATGTCGTCTACCAGAAGAATGTCCACATTCCTGTATTTGTTATGGAAGGCCTTTGTGTTCTTCTCCGCTATGCAGGTAATAAGCTCATTGGTAAAACTCTCGCCCGTTGTATAGAGGATAACAGCGTTCGGCCTTCTCTTTTTGATTTCGTGATTAATGGCAAGCATTAAGTGGGTCTTGCCCAGTCCCGAACGGCCGTAAATAAAAAGAGGATTATACTCTACGCCGGGAGCGGTGGCGACCCTGTATGAAGCGGCGTGAGCGAATTTGTTGGATGAGCCTACTATAAAGTTTTCAAAGGTGTATTCGTTGTCGTTTACGGAAATTTGAGGCTCTTCCGGCTCAGCCGGAATCGGAGCCGCGACTATTACCTGCACCTCAACATCAAAGCCCATTAGCTCCGAGAGATTTTTCTTTACAAGGTCCTTGAACTTGTCATTAAAAATCAAGGCCTTGTGAGCCGACGAGGTGCTGAGCACAAAGGTTGAATTCTCAAAATTTATAAACTCCAAAGGCGCGAGCCACAGATTGTAGGAAACTTCCGTTACCTCTCCCCTGCACTTTTCCAGCGCCTGTTTCCATATATCAGACAAAGATTCCATCTATCAAGCCCTCCCAAGCCCGACAAAAATCCGACCGACAGCAAAGAAGGGGCTTTGCTGTCGCCGAGATTTGTGATATTATTGTAATAGGTAAAGTTTTTTATTAAGAAACTCCTGCACCTGGAATTTGCCTTACTTATAATATTTTAGCACAAATATACTAAATTTGCAAGTTTTTTTAAAGAGTATAAAATATTTATTCGGGCCAAAAAGCAAAATAAGGCCTATTTACGCTTAAATTTTGAAATTTGAGCTTTTTTCTTTCCCGTTTGCAAAAGATTTTAATTCCTTAGAATTCGTTTTTTTGCCCTCGTTTTCTCATCTTGCGGCTTTCCTTCCAAAAATAGAAACAGACAGCCTTCGACATAATTGTCGAAAGGTTTTGGTATCGGCAGCACCGCTGCCTATTTTTTTTGCCTTACCCCTCCCCCGCCCGCATAACCCATTCGCCGCCCGCAGCGTCCTCATAAAAAAAACGCGGGCACAAAAC
>LFSO01000028.1 GCA_001512765.1 Clostridiales bacterium DTU053 | reverse complement strand
GTACTTGCGGGCTTTATCGCTGCGCTTTGCATATACTTTAGCTTTATCTATTTTGTTGTTTCAAGATCTATAGTTTTCAAGTAAATAAAGCAGGATTTTCTCGTGCTTATTAGAGAATCCAAAGAATTTGAATAGCCCCTAAATAAAAAAGATAAACGGCAAGTTTTTAAGACTTGCCGTTTTATCTTTGGAAGAGCTATGTAAGTTTAACTACAGATTACTGTCCGGGCGATGCCTGCTTTTTTATTCCGAAAATAAGTCTTAATACGCCCCTTAATATCTTCGGACTTGTAATAACAACAACTTTCATAAATTAACCCCCACATGAATTTCTGTTAATCAAAAGACCGCATAAGAATACTATGACTGCAAGAATTATTACAAGATAATGAGACGGAAAGCAGAACGCCAAAAAAAGACCGGCTCCGAATGCGATCAAAACGGTGCCAAAGTTCGCACGCCTGAATCTCAATGGCATCGCCTGCCTTCCTTTTCAGTGTCTAATTTAATTATACGCAGCAGTATGCCTAAAGGTTCCTAATTTCTGAATTTGAAAAGCTAAGCGCAAAAAATGCTCCCCATTTCGGTAGAGCATTTAATTCAACAGATTAAAAGTTCTCAGCCTGATCTCAAGAAAAAATGCTCCCCCATACGGGAGAGCATTTTAATTTTGGGATTAATAGTTTTCAGCAAGAACCTCAAAGAATGCCTGGGGATGTGCGCAGGTGGGGCATACAACGGGAGCTGCCTTGCCAACATGGATGTAACCGCAGTTTCTGCACTTCCAGACAACCTCACCGGTCTTTTCAAATACAAGACCCTTTTCAAGGTTCTCAATCAGCTTGCGGTAACGCTTCTCATGGTTCTGCTCAACGGAGCCGACGAGCTTAAAGAGGTTAGCTATTCTGTCAAAGCCCTCTTCTCTTGCTACACGCTCAAACTCCTTGTACATATCGGTCCACTCATAGTTCTCGCCTGCGGCTGCGTCGTGAAGGTTCTCCATTGTTGAGGGAATCTTGCCGCCGTGGAGCTCTTTGAACCAAAGCTTTGCGTGTTCCTTTTCATTGTCGGATGTTTCGGTGAATATTGCTGAAATCTGCTCATAGCCTTCTTTCTTTGCCTGAGAAGCATAATATCCGTACTTTACTCTTGCCTGAGACTCGCCTGCGAATGCCGCCATAAGATTGGCTTCAGTTCTGCTGCCTTTGAATTCCATTGTTTTATTCCTCCTTATATTAGATGTATAAATGCCAATGTAAACATTGGTTGTTACCTGTTAAGAAAAGAAGTGCCCGAACAATGCCTTGCCGCCGTAGTAGATAAGCACCACGAGCAGGGAGGGGAGCATATTGCCCACCCTAAACTTTTTGCCAAAGCACATATTGATGCCTATCGCAAAGATTAGAGCCGAGCCGACCGTGGACAATGAACCCACGATGGCGTCGGTTAAAAGGGGAGCCACAATCTTTGCGAGAAGCGTCAGCGAGCCTTGATAAAGGAACATGGGGAAGGCTGAGAAAACCGCGCCCTTTCCCAATGCGGAGGCTATGACCATAATGCTGGCAAAGTCCAGAATAGACTTAGTGAAAAGCATTGTGGGGTCGCCCTTTAATCCATCCTCAAAAGAGCCGACAACCGCCATGGCTCCCACGCATACCAGCAAAGTAGCGGACACAAATCCCTCTATAAAGGTGTCGTTCTCTCCGCCTTTGCTGAACTTCTTCTTTATCTTCTCGCCTACATTTTCAATGCCTTTTTCAATGCCTATAAGCTCACCGAATAATGAGCCTATCGCAAGGGAAAGAATCAAAAGCATTATATCCTTAGTCTTAATAACAGAGCCTTCCACATAAAAGAGACCCGAAAGGCTGCCTGTGAGACCTACGAATATTACCGAAATACCCAGAGCCTGAAGAAGAATTTCCTGATACTTTTCTTTTAAGTTTTTGTTGAACAACACTCCGAGGCTGCCGCCTACGAGCACCGCCAGGGAGTTTACTATGGTTCCTATGCCGGTCATATAAAGCTCCATTCCGATTTGAACAACCATTTCTAATAATCCAGCTTAAATAATTATAGCTCCAAAATTTGCTAAGCGCAAGTGATTAAATTTACCCTTCTGTCCTATCGGAGTCATGGAGCGAAGCAAAAACTCAAAAAGATTATTGACCGATATAAAAAATAATAAACCGTTCTTTGAAAGAACGGTCGGTTTATGGATATTAATTCTGAAAGTTATTTTACAAGGTCCGGCCACAAATTGTCGTTCGGCCCCGCGTAAATCTCGGGTACAAGACCTACTATTACCGTTTCAGCAATTGTGATGTTTGTGCTGGTTTCGGTCGATGTATTTATTCCGGGCATAATGGCGTATATGTAGGTGGTAATCTCAAGCACAATCTGGTGCCTTGTCTGGTTTATGCCCGCGGTTTCAAATATATTCTTTATCGCAGCGCCGGTGCTGCCAGAAAGGGTGATGTAAAGACTTATTCTCGGACCCCTGCCCGCCAATGAATCAAGACCCGTAAGGTTGCCCATGGGTATGCTTACCTTTCTTTTCTCAACCTTGCTTATTTCCTCGGTAATTGCGGTGCTGATAACGGATTTGAGCTGATTCATTTTTATACTGTCCGTCTTAATCGCCGTAATCCTGCCCGAATCATCCTTTTCAAGGGATACCAAATCGTCGTATGTATATGAGGTTTTTTGAAGTATATCAATAACCGCGTCGTTGATTATTCTTATGGATATGTTCTTGGCTTGGTTTGCGGCAAGAGTTTTGACAAGAGGCCTGAGCCGAGCGTCAACAAGAAGAAAGCCTATCGCAAAGATAAGCAAGAATACTACAAATTTATATAGTATTACAGTAATCGGCCTTCTCCTGCCATATCTTCTGTTCAAAAAAATCACCGCATGCAAAAATTTTACCGCTCTTTACAGTATATGCGGTCAAGCTGAAATTGTGCCAATGGAATAAACTCATGTCAAATTCTTTTTGCTTGATGCAGTGAATAAAAATACGCAGTATTAGCAAATATGCAGAATATTTTTGCATTTTGATACAGGGGCAAAATCAAAAACCTGCCGCCGCACAGGAGAAAATTGGTATTTTTGCAACTAAAGGAATTTTGTGTCATATGCGATTTGCAAAGTATGAATTTTTATTAAATTTTAGTTTTTCTGGTCTTGTTTTCATTGACATAGCAAGGTTAGCAGTGTATAATTACTCATAAAAATCCCAGCCGCTAAATGCGTCGGTTTTTGGCATTTCGGCTTTAGTTTAGTAGCGAATTAGTTAGATTTAAGCTAGTAGGAAGGCTGAGCCTTGAGCTTGAGAATTATTTGCATAAGGCTTGGCAATATAGGTTTCGGAGGTAGAAGAGCGTGGAAAAGACGCTTAACAAATTCATCAACAAAGAACAGCTCACAGCAAATATGGCAGAGAATCTGCCTGTACTCAGAGCAAAGCTCGGTCTTACACAAGAGGAGCTTTCAAACCTTGCCGGTATTAGCAGGCATACCGTAATTTCAGTGGAAAGCAAAAAGAGGGAGCTGTCGTGGAGCACTTTCTTGGCTCTGGCTTTCATTTTTGCGAATAATGAGGCTACAGCAAACCTTTTAAATATATTGGGAATACTAAACGATGACCTTATGAACTACATAAAGGTTTCAAAATAAGCCTTCTTAAAGAGGGCGGCTTTTGTGTGCTAATATAGCATAGTAAACAATTTAAAAGCATCTGGAAAAATATAAATTCTGGTATTACATATTGACAACACAGCTAATTGGTGATAATATACTTTGGCGACGGTCCTTGAGTCCGTCGTAAAAAATGCGTAGCGGCACTGTATCTGCGCCAGTAGCTCAGTTGGATAGAGTGTTTGACTACGAATCAAAAGGTCGGGGGTTCGAATCCCTCCTGGCGTACCAGTTTCGCTATGCATTTTTACATCTGCGCTTGTAGCTCAGTAGGATAGAGCAACTGCCTTCTAAGCAGTGGGTCAGGGGTTCGAATCCCTTCAAGCGCGCCACATATGGTGGGTATAGCTCAGTTGGTTAGAGCGCCAGGTTGTGGCCCTGGAGGCCATCGGTTCGAGTCCGATTATCCACCCCATTTATTTTTTAAGACGGCAAGTTTTAAACTTGCTTTTATTTTTATAACTCCTTTTGGGGTGTAGCCAAGTGGTAAGGCAACGGACTTTGACTCCGTCATCGCTGGTTCGATCCCAGCCATCCCAGCCAAAAGACCCGTAAGCCTATATTTATCAAGGCTTACGGGTCTCTCTTTTTGTGAATACACGAAAAATCCACGATTATCGGCGGGAACAGGTACAAGTACGCATTTTGTATTTCCTTGTTTTAAGAGGGGCTTTAATAGCCCTCCTTTTTGTTTTTGTGTGATTCCGCGATTTAATGAAGGGTGATGCCCAATAAATCGCACCATTTTAAGGCGTAGATTTTTCTTTACGCACACCGCTTCCTTTCCCCGCTTTTGGTCGAAATTTTTAGCTTGTCTTATCTGCAAATAGCTTACACAATACCCGCCTTTACGACATATGAATATAAAGCAGACATAAATAAGAGTTTGCAGAACAGACGCGCAATTTAAGTCTGCCGCGGGAAAAAGCAGGCTTTGATTGACATATTTAATTTTTGCAATCGTAGATTGGAGGATAATGCAAATGATGATATTCAAAGGCATTAACCGTGTAACGCAGACCTACGGCGGCAGCCACGGCGGAATAGACATTGTTGGCGACACTGACCCGACCGTCAGAAGCGTAACCGATGGGGAAGTATATTCGGTTCAGTATTGGGACGGCAAAACAAAAACCGGCAGCCAGAGCTACGGAAACCTTGTAATTGTTACTCATGATGGCAAGCGGTTCTATTACGCCCATCTCAAGAGTATTGCCGTAAAGAAAAACCAACAGCTCAAGCCGGGCGACACCATAGGTATTATGGGCAGCACGGGCAATGTCACCGGTCCGCATGTCCATTTTGAGGTGCGCACAGGCTCAACGACGAAGACCCGTGTTGACCCTGCCCCGTATTGCGGCGTTGAGAACAAAAAGGGAGTATATACCGAGCCCGTACCTCATAAATACACTGCCAAAGACGCAAGAAGGGCTTTAAGAATAGCGGCAACGCTTGAAACGCCGACAGAGGAAGATTACAGACTCTTAGACCTTGACAATGACGGAAAAATCACCGCCAAAGACGCAAGGGATATTCTTAGGAGGGCGGCGGAGCTCGAAGAAGAGACTAATAATTGATTGCTTTATTTTCGCCGTTGGGCACAATTTTCGGTTAATGCGGGCATGTAGCTCTAAAAAGCCTTGTAAATTACCGTCTTGAATTGCCCGACCGCAAGGCGGACAAGCACAACAATTCGGTTACATATGCCGAGGAATTCATCCTTGCAGATAAAGTCATTTAAAGCTTTTATTTACTCAACAATAGTATTAATCGTTGGATTGCTTGCTCTCCGAATAATTTTCTCAAACCATCCAAAATCAAAAGCGGGCACGAGTTCAAAGAAAGCGTGTCTATCAAAAATCTCAGCTAAATCTTAAAAAACAATCACCTAATTTACATTTGCTTAGTAACCTATAATGAAGCAGTTATATAAGGTAGTCCCCCTTTGGAAGAAAAGGCATATACTGAAAATGTATAGGAACATAGCCTATATCCTCAAGTAATACAGGTTTGGGGTAACAGACTGCTAATCTATACTACAAGAAGGTAGGGATAAAATGAGATACTATTACGGTACCGATTACTCATACGATCCGTCTTGTTCGTGCGGCAATTACTCAAAATATGATGATTGCTGCTGCGAAAAGCCGAAATGCAAAGTCTGCGCACAACCTATAGACAAATGCTGTTG
>LFSO01000032.1 GCA_001512765.1 Clostridiales bacterium DTU053 | reverse complement strand
TCAATCGGGAATTTTTCAGCCCACTCCTTCGGGCACTGGATAGCCCAGAAGAGATAGGGCTCGCAAGTTACTAGGAGCTTATCCTCATAGCCCATTTTTGCGCAAATCTCCGCGTACTCGTCTGCGGGGAAACCCGTAACTATCCTGTCAACCAATGTGTTGGCAAAATAACAGCCTTCCTCCAGCCATGAGATGAACTCATCGCCCAGCTCCCATTCCTTCGCGTACCTTAAAACAATGGATTTCAGTTTCGCGCCGTTGTCGTCTATGAGCTCAACTGGCAGAATCAAAACTCCCTTATCCTTGCTCGGGAAAACGGAAAAACGCTCATACAGCAGCGCGGTAAGTTTAGCGGGATATGACGACGGGGGAGTATCTGTCAGTCTGTCCCCCTCCTTGTAGGCGATTCCCGCTTCGGTGGTGTTTGAAATAATGACTTCCAAATCCTCGCTGCGGGCCGCCTCCAGCAAGTCCTCATACTCCCTGTAAGGATTTATACAGCGGGAAATGCAGGTTATCTTTTGCATATCCTCAAAGACCGCGTTTTTTGAGATGCCGCGCATGTAAACGGTATAAATGCCGCTTTGAGCGTTGATAAGGTCGCAGTTGCCCTTTTCAATGGGCTGACAGACCAGCACGCTGGTTGAAAGCACGCCCTGCCTGTTGCCGGTTTCTATTATCCACTCCGCAAAGGCTCTAAGAAAATTGCCTTCGCCGATTTGAAGCACCTTTTCGGGCAAATCGCCAAAGGTTTTATCCGATATTTCACAAATATTTCTCATAAAACACTCCGATTGCTAAAGATTGACTCTTTTCTGATTTAGCATATATTTCTATATAGATTATGTCAAGTAAGGCAAGTTTCAAGATTTTCCTCATCGGAATAAACTTTGGCTTCTTTAGTAAGTTTCGGTCTGATTTCGGCAGCCAGATAAAATGAGCCGAAAACAATAAGTGCGTCGTAGTCTTCCAATTCCTCAAAAGCGGTTTTAAGAGCGTCGTCGGGGGAGGGGACAGCCTTCGTTTTGCAATATGGCGAAAAGACATCAGCCAAAACAGAGCTGTCAACCGCCCTGGGATTTGCGCATTGTGCGGCAATAATCTTTACAAATTTATTGCCAATAAGCTCTGCCGCTCTTTTGTAGTCCTTATCTTTCATCATAGACACAAGACCCAAAAGCCGCTTTCCGCCGAGCTTGCTCTCCAGATAATCTTTCAAAGCCGTAATCGCCGCTTCATTATGCCCGCCGTCAAGCAGGATAAAGGGCTTTTTAGAAATCACCTCAAGCCTTGCGGGGCAAAAGGTTTTTTCAATTCCCGCTTTTATCGCGCCGTCGGATACTTTTCCTATCCTTCCCTCAAGTGCCTTTACAGCCATTACAGCCAGCATAGCGTTTTCTTTTTGATATTTATTCGAAACGGAGATTGCTTGGGCAAGTTTTATTTCCGACTCGCTTTCATTTGTCTTTGAAAAGCAAACTCTGTCAAATTTCAAATCCTCAGATTCGGGCTTTACGGTATAAAGCTCCGCTCCTTCTTTTTCCGCCTTTTCCTTTATAACGGCGTACGCTTCTTCACTTTGAGAAGCTGAGGTTACCACCGCGCAGCCTTTTTTAATTATGCCCGCCTTTTCGCCGGCTATTTTTTCGACAGTATCGCCCAGAAAGTCCGTATGGTCAAGGGATATGCTTGTCAGCACCGCAGCAGCAGTGTTTTCTATTATATTTGTGGCGTCGAGCCTGCCGCCCATTCCGGCCTCAAGCACGGCGACAGCGCATCCCGAATCGGCAAAGAACTTAATCGCCGCCGCGGTCATAGCCTCAAACTCGGTAACTTCAATGCCGTCCGCCGAGAGCTTGTCCGCAGCCTTTTTTATTTCTAATCCGACCCTTTTAAACTCCGGCTCGGGAATATAAGCGGAATCAAGCTGTATGCTCTCCCGTCTGTCCGTTACAAAGGGCGAGGTAAAAAGTCCGTTTTTGATTCCCGCCTCGGTTAAAATCCCAGAGATATATGCGGCGGTGCTGCCCTTGCCGTTAGTACCCGCAATATGGATAAAACAAAGCCTGTCCTGAGGATTTCCAAGCTCCTTTAAAAGAGCCTTTATGCCCTCAAGACCTGGGTTTATCCCTCTTTGTAAAAGGGATTCAAAAAACTCATAGGGTTCGAACGGTTCCAATCTCAGCACCTCTGACTATAAAAAAGAGGAAACGGCATAAGCCACTTCCTCTATTATAATTCATTTTGATTATTTAGCCCAGCTTTGAAAGGTCCTCTTTAAGCATGGCGATTTTTTCTTTAAGACCCGCCGCTGCCTCCTTCTGAGCGTTAATTACATGCTCGGGAGCCTTTGCGAGGAAGCCCTCGTTAGACAGCTTTGCCTCTATCTGAGCCAGCTTTTCCTCAGTTGCTTTCAGCTCTTTTTCAAGCCTCTTGCGCTCTGCCTCAAAGTCCACAAGCTCGCTCATCGGGATATAGATAGCGGCGTCGGTGGTAACAACAGAAACGGCGCCCTCTATGTCGTAGTCGTCAACCAAAGTGACCTCTGACGCGCCCGCCAGCTTTTTAAAGAACTCATCCGCATAGCTGAAGGTATCCTTATATGCGGTCTTGATAAAGAGATTTGCCTTCTTTGACGGGTGAACATTCATCTCAGCCCTGCGGTTTCTGATAGCCCTTATAGCCTCCATGATTCTCTGGATTTCCGTCTCTGCCTCGGGGAATGAAAGGGACTCGTCAAACTTCCTCCAGGGTGAGAGCATTATTGTCTCGCCCTCATGGGGCAGGGTCTGCCAGATTTCCTCGGTAATGAAGGGCATGAAGGGGTGCAGGAGTTTCAGCGTTTCGCTCAGAACGAACACAAGAACAGCCTTTGCGTTCTCCTTTTCCTTGCCCTCTTTCTGGAGCCTTATCTTTGAAAGCTCAATATACCAGTCGCAGAACTCGTCCCAGATAAAGTCATAGAGCTTTTGAACCGCAATGCCTATCTCAAACTTCTCAAGGGATTCGGTAACCTCTTTGAGAACGGTGTTGTAGCGGCTGATTATCCACTTGTCCTCGAGATTCAGCTCATCGGGGATGTGGGGAGCGGGCTCGTCGTCGGATAGATTCATAAGAACGAACCTTGCCGCGTTCCAGAGCTTGTTGGAGAAGTTCCTGCTGGCCTCAACCTTCTTTTCGGAGAATCTCATGTCGTTTCCGGGGCTGTTGCCTGTGGCAAGGGAGAATCTCAGAGCGTCTGCGCCGTAGTCCTCGATAATCTTTAGCGGGTCAACGCCGTTGCCCAGGGACTTGGACATCTTTCTGCCCAGCTCATCCCTTACAAGGCCGTGAATGAATACTGTGTTGAAGGGAGCCTTGCCTGTATGGTGGAGTCCCGAGAATATCATCCTGGCAACCCAGAAGAAGATAATGTCATATGCGGTTACAAGGGTATTTGTGGGATAGAAATGCTCATAGTCAAATGTCTTATCGGGCCAGCCCAGCGTGGAGAAGGGCCAGAGAGCGGATGAGAACCAGGTGTCAAGGGTATCCTCGTCCTGATGAATCTTTGCGCTGCCGCACTTCTCGCACTTGTCGGGTGTCTCAACCGCTACGGTGATGTGACCGCAATCGTCGCAGTACCAAGCGGGAATCCTGTGACCCCACCAGAGCTGACGGGAAATGCACCAGTCTTTTATATTCTCCATCCAGTGGAAGTATATCTTTTCAAAACGCTCGGGAACAAAGCGGATGTCGCCCTTCTTAACAGCCTCGATTGCGGGCTTTGCAAGGGGCTCCATCTTAACGAACCACTGCATTGAAATCCTCGGCTCAACAACCGTGCTGCAGCGGTAGCATGTTCCCACGCTGTGTGTTATATCCTCAGTTTTTAAGAGCGCGCCGATTTCTTCAAGGTCCTTAACAACAAGCTTTCTGCACTCGAATCTGTCAAGACCCGCGTACTTTTCGCCGGCGAGCTCGCTCATCTTGCCGTCATCGGTCATAACATCTATGACGGGCAGGTTGTGCCTGAGACCTACCTCAAAGTCGTTCGGGTCGTGCGCGGGAGTAATCTTAACTGCGCCCGTACCGAACTCCATGTCAACATAGGTGTCCGCAATAATGGGAATTTCCCTGCCGACAAGGGGGAGAATAAGAGTCTTGCCGATTAAATCCTTGTATCTCTCATCATCGGGATGAACTGCGACGGCGGTATCGCCCAGCATTGTTTCGGGGCGGGTTGTGGCGATGACGATATATCTGTCGCTGTCTTTTACGGGGTATTTGATGTGCCAGAAGTGACCGCCCTTTTCCTCGTGCTCAACCTCCGCGTCGGAGATTGAAGTCAGGCAGTCGGGGCACCAGTTAATCATTCTTTCGCCCCTGTAAATAAGACCTTCTTTATAAAGGTTTACAAATACGGTGTTGACGGCGCGGTTGCAGCCCTCGTCAAGGGTAAAGCGCTCCCTGCTCCAGTCGCAGGAGGAGCCGAGTTTTTTAAGCTGCTCAATAATTATGCCGCCGTACTGCTCCTTCCATTTCCACGCTCTCTCGAGGAAACCTTCTCTGCCAACATCCTCTTTGGAAAGACCCTCTTCCTTCATCTTCTCTACGATTTTAACCTCTGTTGCTATGGAAGCGTGGTCTGTGCCGGGCAGCCACAATGTGTCATAGCCCTGCATTCTGCGCCAGCGGATAAGAATATCCTGGAGCGTCTCGTCAAGGGCATGTCCCATATGAAGCTGACCCGTAATGTTCGGAGGCGGAATAACTATGGTATAAGTGGGCAGATTCTTGTCTGCTTTTGCTTTAAAATATTCGCCTTTAAGCCAAAAAGCATATAATCTATCCTCAACCTCGCGGGGATTATACTGCTTTGCCAGCTCTTTTTTCATCAATATCGTCCTTTCAGAAAGGGAGTGTATATTTCGCGGCAATGCCGCTGTTAAAATCAAAGTGAAAAATGCTCTTTTCTCTGTCTTTTTAGTGACGGGTGAATGATTATGTTAAGTGTCAAATTGGTTATAAATAGGGCAAGACCTATATAAATTGCGGGGCCTAAACCGAAATGTATTATGTCCGCATAAGCCGAAAGCACATTTGCCTTAAATACCAAGAGCATAATAAGCAGCGCCAAGAATGCCAGAGTGCTCACAGCGCAGCAGAATATGCTCTTTGTGTTTTTCATCGAAAATGAGCTTGTAAGCATAAACACAAAGTTTAATACCCCGAAAAGCACCGCAACCGCAACCAATATCAGCGATGCCAGAATCACAGCCGCGGGAACCTTGAAGTAAGTGGTGTTTAAAGTGTTAATTATAGCTTTGATATTGTACTCTTTTACTATTCCCATTGCAATGTTGATTAATGAATAAGACTTCGGCTCCCGTGGGAAGGGTATGTAAAGCGCGAATTTTATAAACGGCAAGGGGAAGATAATCAGCGGTACAAATGTCATTATGAATCTAACTATCCTCACCGCGCTGCCGAAAAGGGTGCTTTTAATTGCGGCGACTTTAAGCCTGAACTTTTTTAAGGCGGCCTCAGCTATGTCCGCGTCCTGTTCAAGGCGTTCTTCCCAGTTGTAGTTGGGAATATTGACCCCGCAGGAGGGACACTCAGCTTTTATATGCCAAAATCTCAGCTTGTAGTTGCAATGCGGACAATTGGCCATATTGCACCTCTCTTATTAATTTAGCTAAGACATAATAGCACAAAAATTAACCATTTTTCAACATTTGCCGCAACGCTGATTATTTTTTGTTGTCTTCCGGCTTGCTTTCAAAGATGAATTCCTTTAAATACTCAATATTCTTCTTTAAATCCACCTTGAGCACAGCCTGACCGCTTATCCTGGCGTTGCTCCATGAGCCTTGAACGGGAACGCTGCCCTGCATTATATCATAGCTCAAATACTTAACAATGCCGTTTGCGCCCAGTTTCAAAAGCTCGTTTTTGTCAAGGTCGGTGCTTATAAGGGGAGCGACATTATTCGCGATTTCAAGGAGCTTCGGAATTCCCATCTTCTTAGCCTTGGCAAAAGCCTTTTCAAAAATAAGACGCTGCCTGCTTGTTCTGTGAAAGTCCGAGTCCATCTTTCTGACCCTTGAGAACCAAAGAGCCTGCTCACCGTTAAGATGAACATTCTTTCCGGCGGTTACCACGCAGCCGAACTTAGCCATTTCCTTAGCCTCGCTCTGGCTGACATCCACCTCAATGCCGCCCACGGAGTCAATAATCTTCTCAAAGGCCTCAAAGCCTATCATTACATAGTTGTCAATGTCGATTTTGAAATTGTACTCAATGGTGTCCATTACAAGAGTGGGGCCGCCGCTTGACGCCGCGGCGTTCAGCTTTGCGGTCTTCTTGCCGGGGATTTCGACCCACATATCCCTTAAAAACGATGTAAGTTTTATAGCCTTGTTTTTGCTGTCGATGCTGACGAGTATCATGGAGTCGGAGCGGGCGACATCCTCTGTGGAATCGCTGTCAATTCCTATAAGCAGAATGTTCTTTACATGCCTAGAGGACATAAGCTCCGAGTTTTTAACAAACTCGTTTTCGTGTTTTTCATTCTGCTCATACTGTATTTCTCCGAGGATTGACTTGTAAAGATAAATCGAGGCGCCGCCGCCGGCAACCGCCAGCAGAGCCAAAAAGGCGGCCACTATTTTTAAAGCGAGAGAAGCACGGGTATTCTTATTCTTGCCCTTTGACGAGGCGTTTCTGAAAAAGTTCGGGACATTCTCACGCCTTTTGGTTGAGGGCATTTTATTTTTACCCAGTTCCTCCTTTTGAGCCTCCAAAAACTCATCTATATCCGGCAGCTCCATGGTTACGCTGTCAGGGTCTATATTGAAGTTCTTATTGTTCTTGTCTTTTGAAAAATATATGTCACCCATATTGCGGTTCCTTTCCCCCAAAATAGGATTTATCAGAGCTGGATACAGTGAATAGTTTAACGCAAAGCCCAAATTTAAACAATGCTTTTTATAGAATTTTAATAAATGCTTAAATCTTGTTATTATTTATTAAACAAGCCAAAAAAGACCAAACATATTTGTAAACTATTATTCTCAAAAATCCTTGAAAAACTAATATTTGTACCATATAATATAGCCTAATGTTTTTAAAGCTTTGCGCAGCGTATTAAATTTATACGGTTATTTCCGCCAAAAAAAGCAATTTAAAATTATTCACCTTTTACAAAAATCTTTTTTGTGATATAATACTGAAGGATTGGAAAAAACTAGTTTCGGAGATTGTAATGCTTGGTAGATATGTAAAGGTAAGCATCACTGCCTACCTGGGCAGACAGGATGAAAAGGACAAGTTAAAACAAACTCTCAATGCGGGAATAGTGAGCATCAAATCCTCTGACGGCGGCTCCTATTTCGCCGATGTTTATATACTGGGAGCAAGCAATGTTCAAAAAGAGTTCTCGGGCAGAATCATAGCTGTTCTCAATTACTATGACGGTTCTGCCCCAAAGTATGTTGTTGCCCCAAAGCGCACAAGGTTTATTGATTTCGAGATTATTACCGCCCTTGAAGACTATGAAAACCCCAAAAACTACTCCCTTGACTGTTTATATGAGGTTTCCTGCGGCGCGGTTGTCGCAAGGGAAATCAACAATGAGATAAGGTACCTGCTTATAAAAAACAAAAGAAGCAACCACTGGGGCTTCCCCAAGGGTCATATGGAAAAGGGAGAGACCAAAAAGCAGACCGCCGCGAGAGAGGTTTTTGAGGAAACGGGCATTAACATAAAGTTTATTGAGGGCTTTGTGTCCACCTCCGAGTACAAAATCGGCGGCAAGGTGGAAAAATCGGTCACCATCTTCCTCGCCAGCACAAACGACACAAAAACCGTAATTCAAAAAACCGAGATAGAGGACTATGTATGGCTCGCCTATGAGCAGGCTATGGAGAACCTGAGATTTGAAAACGACAGGCTGATTCTTGAAAGAGCCAACGAATTCTTAAAGGAAAGAGCCGAAAAGGTTTTCGGCAAAAAGCTCTAAATAAAATTACAAACGCCCTGCCGCCTAAGCGCGGCGGGTTTTGTTTTGCCGCTGGCACATAGGATAGAAATTTCGGGAAATAAAAATGTTGAAAATGATGACGGATTTGGTATCATAATTATGTCAAAAGTTATTCGGAGGTGCCCTGTGAAAAGAACCGAGATTAAAGATGTTTTAAGCGGAAATCTGCTGTCTAAGAAAGTCACCGTTTGCGGCTGGGTCAAAACCTCAAGGGAGTCTAAAACCGTCGCCTTTGCGGAAATAAACGACGGCTCCTCATTTAGCCCCGTTCAGATTGTCATTGACAAAGCCGCCCTCGAAGATACCCTCAAATTCCTTAAAGTCGGCGCCGCCATAAAGGTTACAGGCACCGTTGTAAAGTCGGAAATTAATGACCAGATTGAAATAAACGCTGAGGAAATAATCCTCCTGGGCGAGAGCCCCTCTGATTATCCTTTGCAGAAAAAGCGTCACACTCTTGAATTCCTTCGCACTATGCCTCACCTTAGAATCAGAACAAACACCTTCAACGCGGTTTTCAGAGTCCGTTCCAAAATCTCCTTTGCGGTGCATGAGTATTTTCAGAAGAACGGCTATTACTATGTCCACACGCCCATAATCACCTCCAGCGACTGCGAGGGCGCGGGGGAGATTTTCAGAGTCACAACCCTCCCGCCTTTCTATGTCTCGCCGGAGGGAGAGGACTATTACAAAGAGGACTTTTTCGGCAAAAAAGCGGGTCTTACCGTATCGGGTCAGCTTGAAGGCGAGGCTGCGGCTCTGGCTCTGGGCAAAATATACACCTTCGGCCCCACATTCAGAGCCGAGAACAGCAACACGCCCCGCCACGCCGCCGAGTTCTGGCAGATAGAGCCCGAGGTAGCTTTTGCCGAGCTTCCCGACATAATCGAAATCGCCGAGGATATGATAAAGTACCTTATAAGGTACGCCCTCGAAAACTGCAGGGAAGAACTCGAATTCTTTGAAAAGTTCTACGAAAAGGGTCTTATCGAAAAACTGGAGAAAGTGGTTTCCGAAAAATTCGGAGTCATCGAATACACCGAGGCGCTAGAGCTTTTGAAAAAAGCTGACGCGGACTTTAAATACCCCGTGGAATGGGGACTTGACCTGCAGACCGAGCACGAAAGGTATATTGCCGAAACCGTCTTTAACCGCCCCGTTTTCGTTATCAATTACCCCAAGGATATAAAGTCCTTCTATATGAAGCAAAATCCCGACGGCAAGACCGTCGCGGCAACCGACCTGCTTGTCCCCGGCGTGGGAGAGATAATCGGCTGCAGCGAAAGGGAGAACGATTACGATAAGCTCCTCAGCGCCATAAGAAGCAGGGGAATGAACGAGGACGACTACAAGTCATATCTGGAGCTGAGAAAATTCGGCTCCGCCCCCCACAGCGGCTTCGGCCTCGGCCTTGAGCGTTTCCTCATGTATATCACGGGAATCTCAAACATCCGCGATGTCCAGCTCTACCCCAGAACACCTAAGGAAATTAGAGTTTAAA